>JBGAGH010000008.1:0-264475 GCA_044226825.1 Cyclobacteriaceae bacterium | reverse complement strand
CCCGCCCGACGGCAAGCCGATAGAAGGTGTGTCGTTGGTCCACGTGAATGATGTCGCCGTGCCGCTGAACGCTACCGCCGACGTCGGCGTGCCCGCGCATACCTCCTGGTTCGAAATAGCGTTCACCACCGGTGTCGGTTCAACTGAAATCGTGAATGTCTGCACGGGGCCGAAACAACTAGTGCCCGACGTGTATTCAGGCGTCACCGTGATGGTGGCTACCACCGGCGTGCTGCCAGCGTTGGTAGCCGTGAAAGATCCTATGTTACCCGTACCCGAGGCCGCCAAACCTATGGATGGCGTGTCGTTGGTCCAGTTGAACGCCGTGGCCACCCCCGAGAAGTTTACCGCGGTGGTCGAGTTGCCAGCGCACACAACCTGGTTTGCAGGGTCCGCGACGCTCGGCGCCGGGTTCACAGAAATGGTGAATACCTGCGGTGTTCCCGCACAACCGCCCACAACGGGTGTCACCGTGATGGTTGATAGAGCTACTACCGATCCAGTGTTGGTCGCAACAAACGAGGCGATGTTACCTGTACCACTGGCAGATAAGCCCGTCGCTGTATTGTCGTTCGTCCAATTGAAACTTGCTCCACCCCCACCCACAAAGGTGACACTTGCCGTATTGTCACCACTACAAACCTGTTGATTGGTTGGTGCTACAACAGATGGTGTCGGTTGGACTGTGATTGTAAATGATTGCACCGGCCCATTGCATGTGACTGCCCCAAAAGTGTATTGAGGTGTGACGGTGATTGTCGCCACAATAGGTGCGGCGCTTCCATTTGACGCGATGAACGCTCCTATGTTACCGGTACCACTCGCTGCCAGCCCGATAGAGGGGGTATCATTGGTCCACGCGTAGTTGGTCGCGGTGCCGGCAAAGCTTACCGTGGTCGTGTTGGATCCATTGCAGACAACCTGATCGACGGGATCAACCAGCGATGGTGTTGGATTAACGGTGATCGTGAATGTCTTCGAAACTCCAGCGCAACCATTGTAGGATGGCGTCACTTGAATCGTAGCGGTGATGGGTGTTGTTCCGGCGTTGACGGCTGAAAACGCCGCGATGTCACCGCTACCAGATGCTGCGAGCCCAATTCCAGCTTGATTGTTCACCCAGTCAAACGTGGCTCCAGCGGTTCCGGCAAACGTGATCGCACTGGACAACGTGCCATTGCAAATTACCTGATTGGCCGGCGGTGTTACGGTTGGAGTCGGATTGACGGTAATTTGGAATGACGTCGTGGCTCCGGCGCAAGATCCAAACGAAGGCGTTACAACAATGTTGGCAACCAGCGGTGTACTTCCGGTATTGGTGGTGGTAAAGGCTGCGATGTTGCCGACGCCTGACGCCGCGAGTCCAATCGCGGTGTTATCATTCGTCCATTGATAGGTACCAGCCACACCTGTAAAGTTGATCGCGGTGGTATTGGCTCCGTTGCAAATATTTTGGTCTCCAATGGCATTTACCGAAGGAGTCGGGTTTACAGTAATCGTAAAGGTCTGCGTAGACCCGGTGCACGTAACAGCATTGTAAGTATAAGTAGGTGTAATTGTGATGTTGGCAGTCACAGGCACTGCTCCCGGATTTGTCGCGACAAACACAGGAATGTTTCCGCTTCCAGACGCAGCCAGTCCAATCGATGGTGTATCGTTCGTCCAATTAAAGGCCGTGGCTGTTCCGTTCAACGCAACAGTCGACGTGGTGGCACCGTTGCAATAAGACACGTTGGAAACCGCACTCGCCACAGGTGTCGGGATCACATATACGATCACGTTCTCACCTGGATTACTGCATCCGGCCGCGGTGGTGACGATGTTGTAAGTGACCGCAATGGGAACATTCGTGGTATTGGTCAATATTTCACTGATCGGCCCAACATTCGATGTGCCTGCCTCAGCGATGCCAGAGACCGACGCGCGCGTCCAAGCAAATGACGGGCTTGGGGTTGCGCTTGTGGGCGTGTATGTGAATGTTGCGCCCGAGCAAATCGGCGATGGTGTTAAGGAGCTGCTTAAACTAGGGATTGGATTGACATTGACGGTCGCATTTGCCGTTGCGGTAATGCCGTTTGCATCTGTCACGGTGACCGTATACAACGTTGTCGCGGTCGGCGACGCTGTTGGATTCGACACGGAGGTTGCAGTTAAACCCGCAGCGGGTGCCCATGAGTAGGTAAAGGGTCCATCGCCCGTGACGTTTGTATTCAATACCACGGATCCACCTAAGCAGATCGTAAACGGTGCTCCGGGTATGGTTACCGTTGGCGCGCTGCCTCCCAATCCTGTGAAATATGTAACTGGACCTGCGGGGATGGCGAGCGCATTTGACGTGATCGTGGACCCAGCGCCGGCATTGTGGCGAACCCAAGGATTGGAGCTTGCATTGAAGGCCCCGGATAAAGTCGCTCCGCTCATAGATGCTTCCACTCCAACTATATCTGCGGCAGGATAGGTTGCGGATAATGTCGCACTACCGCCGGTGATTCCAGTTTGTGTTACGTTCCAATACCGGGTCAAGTAGTTTGAGGAACTCGAATTGAACGGGTGCTTGGCATCGACCACAGAGACGCCGACGTAGGCCGAGCTAAATGTTCCGGCGGTATAGTTCACGATGATGGGCGAATACTCGACCGTTCCAGTGTTGTCGCCAATCGGGAATGTATAGGATCCAGTCGATGTAAATGTGCGACGTACTTCGCCCGAGCCTGACGCAATGATCATCTTAGATGCGGAAGGCGCCACAACAGACACTGCCGCAGATCCCAATAGTAGATTCGAAGATCCGACGTTTAGATTCCCACTTGTTAATGTCAAAGTACCGTCAACCTGCGTATCGCCGCCGAGTGAAGCGTCCCCAGAAGTTTGAGCGATGTTCAAATCTTGGTAGGCATTTGGCCGCACTGTTTGACTGGTACCAACATACCTTACTGAGTTGCCCGCGGCTGAAGCGTCAAGGATATTGATTCCATTTGATCCGCCCAGCAAAAGTGATGAAGATGCTCCTTGTGCCAGTGTTCCCGTCCCGTTTAGTTGTGTAGACACACTGAGGGAATTGTTGTTCGTGAGTGTCACGCCTGTGACGGTGACACTAGGAATCGTAAAGGAGCCGTTGAGTGCCTGGTTGCCGCCACTGAAAGTATGAAGACCTGTTCCGGCTGTGAAAGTGCCCGCATTGGTAATGCCGCCATTGAAGGTGACTGCGGCATTTCCGCTGTTGTTCCAGTTAGATGTAGCTCCAATGGTGACAAGCCCTACGAATGTTTTCGATCCAACGCCCGACGGTAAAACCAGCGACGCGCCACCCGGCCCAACCGTGGTGGTTCCACTTGCAGTAAAGGCGAATCCACCTAGTGAAAGTGACGAACTCGCACCGATGTTCAGCGCACCCGCCACAGAGGTGGCTACATTCGTAGTGGTGCTCGAACCAGAAGAGACCGTTAGATTATTAAAGGTCGTACTCGCGGTACCACCGATCGATTGAGTCGTTCCATTGAAATCCACGGTACTCGTTCCACCCGTGAATGTTGCACCATTGTTAGTCCACTGCCCTGCCACGCCATGCGTGAATGAACCAGCGTTGAAAGTGCCAGCATTGAGTACCACATTGCCAGAAATCGTAAGCCCAACCGCTGCCGTAGCCGACGCCGTCCCTCCTAGCGTTAAGTTGCCGCCCACTGAAGTCGTAGCGGCGAGCAGTGTCTTTGCACCACTTCCGGATAGACCGAGATTGAAGTAATTGTTGCCGTTGATGGTCTGCGCAGCGCCAGTAAAGTTTACCGTGTTGCCGGCAGCTGATGCATTGATCGTGGTAATGGTTGATGTACCGCCGAGATCCAAAAGGGCGTTCGAAGCCTGACTCAACGTGCCCGTTCCGGCTAAAGCCGTTGGCACCGTTAGCGAGTTGTTGTTGGTCAACGTAACACCGGTAACCGTGACACTTGGGATCGAGAGGGTTCCCGTGAGCGCTTGCGGATTTGTATCGAAAGTGTAAACACCCGACCCCGCAGTGAATGTTCCTGAGTTCGTAATGCCGCCTTGGAAAGTTAGCGGCGAATTCCCCGAGTTATTCCAAGTCGCACCTGACGCCACGGTCACGAGCCCGGTGAATGTCTTCGTTCCAGTTGCGCTGCTAACAATGAGCGAGCCGCTGGTTCCTCCGCCCACAGTTGTCGTTCCCGTCACCGTAAGGGGGTTGCCGGCAGCGGTAAATGTGGTACCGTTGCCAATCACCAGGTTCCGGGTAACGGTGAGTGTTCCAACAGTCGTGGTGGAAGCTGTTCCGGTCAAGGTCAAATCATTTGCAATACTAGTCGTACCGACTTGCAGCGTCTTTGCGCCACTTCCCGCGAGTGCAAGGTTGTAATAGTTGTTAGCGTGAACCGTCTGGGCAGCGCCGTTATAAGTAACTGTGTTGTCCGAAGCTGATGCATCAATTGTCGTGATCGGCGAGGTCCCACCAATCGTCAAGTTTGAATTTGTCGCCTGCGTCAGCGTGCCGGTTCCGGCAAGTGCGGTCGATACGGTTAACGCATTCGAGTTCGTCAAGGCAACGCCTGTGACAGTCGCGTTGGGAATCGAAAAGACGCCGTTCAATACCTGGTTATTCGTGTCGAAGGTTTGTATGCCGGTACCGGCCGTAAACGTCCCGTTGTTCGTGATGCCTCCCCGGAATGTGGCTGCTACGTTACCCGAGTTATTCCAGGTTCCACCGGTGGCTATTGTGACGAGGCCCGTGAATGTCTTGGCGCCAGCGCCTGAAATGGTCAGTATACCGCTAGATCCTCCGCCAACGGTGGTTGTACCCCCGATGCTGAGGGTGTTGGCCGTTGCCGTGAACGACGTTCCATTACCAACACTCAGGTCACCGGCCACGGCGAGAGACGCAACCGTCGACGTCGATGCTGTTCCACTTAGGGTCAGGTCACCGTTGATCAGCGACGTGCTGGCGATCATCGTCTTGGCACCGCTTCCAGACAACGTTAGGTTCCAATAGTTACTTCCGTTGATGGTTTGGGCGGCGCCGTTGTAGTTTACCGTGTTTTGAAAGGTAGCCGCGTTCAGAGACGCGACTGTCGCCGTGCCACCGAGGGTGAGTACTGAGTTCGGGGCCTGGGAAAACGTTCCAGCTCCAGCCAAAGAAGTTGAAACCGTGAGGTTGTTATTGTTTGTCAGTGCGATCCCATTGACAGACAGGTTAGGAATCGCGAGCGTACCACTAAGTGATTGCGGGTTGGTGTCGAAGGTGTATAGGCCTGAACCAGCTGTGAATGTTCCATTGTTGTTGATGCTTCCTCTTATCGTGACGGGAGAGTTCCCGCTGTTGTTCCAGGTAGCCCCGGTATTGATACTGACTTGGCCAGTGAAAATTTTGGTACCCGTCGCGTTGTTGAGTGTTAGCGACGCAGCACCCCCCGCGCCCACCGTCGTGGTTCCACCGACCGAAAAATCGAATCCACCGACCGTCAATGAAGTACCATTGGCCAACGATGCAGTTCCAACGATAGCCAAGTTGGCGACAGTCGTGGTACTGGCAGTCCCTGTCAAAGAAAGGTTGCCTCCGACCGTTGTCGTACCAGCCTGAAGTGTCTTTGCACCGCTTCCTGCCAGGGTCAAGTTGAAATAGTCGGTTCCATTTACGGTTTGGGCGTTGCCGGTGTAAGTGACCGTGTTGTTCGAAGCTGTTGCATTTAATGTAGTCACTGAAGCTACCCCGCCCAAGTTGAGTGTCGCGCCCGACGCCTGAACAAGAGAACCTGTACCACTTAGCGCGGTGCCAACCGTAAGTGTCGTGTTGTTGGTCAAAACAGTCGGCGATATGATCGTTACCGTCGGGATGGAGAAAGTACCAACCAAAGCTTGCGGCGTGTTGGTGGCGAACTGGTGCGTACCTGTTCCAGCCGTAAAGGTTCCGGTGGCGGCGAGAGTGATCCCGTTTGTCGTAATCACCACCGGGCTGTTGCCACTGTTGTTCCAAACTGCGCCTGCGTTGATGGTGACTCCAGCAAATGACTTGCCGCCTGCCGCACCAGTAATGTTTAGCGTACCCGAGACACCACCCCCAATCGTGGTGGTTCCTGCAACAGAAAAGGCAAGGCCTGGGATGGTGAACGTCGTTCCATCGCCAACGGAAAATGTTCCCCCGATAGATAGTGGGAACGTATGGGTAACTGTGGTCCCGGCGTTGAGCGTTGCGAGGTTAAAGAACGAGGTCGACTGTGATCCGTTGATGCTGGACGCACCACCGCCGTTGAAATTCACCGTTAAGCGACCCACGCCCGAGGACGCGAGGAAGGTGCCGCCGTTGTTTGTGAAGTTTCCACCGATGTTCAGAATGTGCGTCGTCGCGTTGTTAGAAACGGTCACCGTTCCTCCCGCCATGATAAAGTCACCGCCTACGTCGAGTTGACGAACGATCAGGTTATTACCAAAACTAATTGTACCACCGGTCGACACTGTTACCTGCGATGCCAAGGCTGGCGAACCGGTACCGTTACCGGGACCCACAATTACTGCGTGTAGGATGTTTACCGTTTGCCCTGCCGTCGGAGGAGTCCCTGTATTCCAAGTAGCTCCAGAGTTCCAGTTTCCACTGGCAATAGATTGCACTTGCGAGAATGCAACATTTGTGAACGCCATCAGGGCGAACAGGAACAGCGAAATGCGGAGGGGGTACAACTGCTTCAAATGGTCCCTGTTAATGTTTCAGTGCCTAAGCCTTGGTACCAACAAAGAATGCGAAACCTGCTAAATGAAGGCGATTCCAGAGAAGCCGCAAGCCACAGTCCTGCAAAAGAACGAGTGGAAAAAGACTCCCGCATACAAGGTTTAGACATAAAAGTAGCGCCAACTAATACGCTCTAAATAGCTTAAAAACCCTGAAAGTAACCGATTTTGGATGAAAAATACTACTCCCCGAACAAACCTTCAGGGCTAAGCTTTACCAAAGCGATCTTGCTTTGTCCGTTTATCGCGCCAAGCACGATCGTTCCGCAAAAGACGATGCGGCCATCTCTGGTTTCCAACACCGCGCCTGGTAAGTCGGCACCAATACCGCCGAATGAATACGGGTGATCCCACGCCGGAGACAAGCCGTTGTCCACCTTCGTCAGGAAAATATCGTCGTTACCCTGCGCGTCCTGAACGCCAAGCAGCAAAAAGCCGGCGGTGGCAGATGAGTACACCGAAGCCGCGACGCCATTCACTTGCGACAAGCCGGAGGTCACCGTCTTGGGCGGCGACTGCAGATAACCGTTCGGCGACGTGGGGCTTACCGCACGAATGTCCTGCACCATCCGCACCACATACAGGTCTTGCGTGCTTGCGCCAGAATTGGACGTGTACCCCGCTAACACAAACCCAGATCCGGATTGGGGGGGAACAGCGCGCACCGAGGTCAGCCGTTCGTTAGAGGCTGGATCAGGTCCGGGCATCGAAAATTGTGTGATAAGGGTATTGAGGTTGTCTGTCGCGATAACGTGGAAATTGGTGTCTTTTACCGTGTTCCCGTCGGTGTTCGCGTTGGTATAGCAGAAGGTATAAAACAGGTTGGCTTCCACCTGTATCACTTTCACGGGCACAAGGTCGGCGCTGGCAAAACTAAACTTGACCTGCCAAAAAAACGACGGAATCAACGCAAGACTCGCATCATACCGATACACATAAGTTTCTTTGAACCCACCAATTACAGAATACGATGCCACTACTAGTCCGTTATCGGCCAAAGGGGTAATCGAGGCTGCAAAGTCAGACGTCGTCGGCGTGCCGCCTATGATGGGCGCGCCGAGCGACGCTCCATCTGCCGAACCCAAGCGGTAAATCACGTAGCTGTTATCCCCGGTAGCTAGGTCAGTCCTGTTCGCCAACACGACCACGTTGCCATCGTTGAGCAACTCGATGTCCACGCCACCTTCAAACCCCGGATCTCCCAAGGTCGTCTCCCACACCACCTCGCCTTTTGGATTCGTCTTTACGATGTAAAGCTGCTGATCGTTCGTGGTCGACGTGGAGTTACCCAATACATACAGGTTATTGTCGGCATCACTGACTAAGTCGACGCCAGTCTGACTCCCATCCGTTCCAATGTACTTTAAGAAGTACTTTTCATATGGAGGGTCAATATTGATTTTTGAATCACATGCGGTCAGCACGCAACTCAAACCCACTAGGAAGACGATCCAGCTCTTACCTTTCATCCGCTTCCTTGTTTAATCGCTTCGACACCGATTTTGTCTTCACCTTCGAAACCGCCCTTGCATTGTACAAAGGAACAACGTAACCCACCGATAGGGAATAATTGTTCACCCTGAAAATGTCGGACACCGAGCCAAACTGCGCAGCCGACTGGTCTAATACATCGCGCTCCTTAGAAGCGTAATTGTTTGTTTTCATGTTCACCACATTCGACAACCCGGGCATGTAGCGAACGTCGATCAACAAGAAGTTCTTGCCCAGTTTTACTTTTGCTCCACCACCGAAAACCAACGAACGATTTAAGTACTTGCGCTTATACATGATACTCCTCGGAACGTCGGAGTTCGACACCACCTTGCCGGGTTCAGCGCCAAAGGGAGGCGTGACGTCGTCTTGGACCTCTTCGATCTTTGCGCCCACGAGCAAGTTGATTGACCCGCCGGCATACACGTAGGGTCTTACGCGTCCAGTACTAACACCATACCGCAGATACAACGGAACATCGAACCAGATTTGTCGTTCCGTCATCACCTGTTGGTCGTTTCGGAAGATGTTATCGACTTGGCGCCTGAACGACTTACGCGACAGCAGGACCTCACCCCCCACGCCCAGGTTGTCGGTGATGTTCCACTCGATGCCGCCGCCGAGGGTCCAACCCGCGAGTGGTGTGTACCGGGTTTGGGTCGAATCGGGTGTCGAAATGGTGTTCTGCGGATAGATGACCGACTGCGACGATAGGTTGCCGCCCAACTTCAAATGTGGTGTAAATACAGGCCTAGTCGTAAATTTCTTACTCAGGTAAATAATATCAACGGGATCAGAATCGGACGGGATGAACTCCGGATTGGACCGTAGCAACTGAAGGTAGGCTTCGTCGGCTTCAGCCGGACTGTCGGTCAGAAGGTACACTTGCGCCAACAGCATGTATACGCGGACCTTCTCTTCGTTCGAGTACTTGTTCTTGTCGAGGCAATCTTGCAGAATCGACGGAATACTGATGAATCTCCCGGCCGCGAATTCGGCTTCCGCATGACTTAGGGTAGCGAGACATTCGGCATCACCTTGGGCGCGCGCGCGACCAGCGAACAACATCGCTAGTGACAAAACCAACGCATAGGTCCAAAGGCTCCGCATATCAATACTTTTCCAGGATGACGCTCTTACAGGTGATTTCAGGAGCTTTGTCCTTTTCCACATAGAGCGACCATTCTTCCGGTGTCATGTTGCGCGTGAGCTTGGGGCACACTAGTTCTGCCAATGCCTTAGGTTCTGTTGGCCAAACGCGAATCTCTCCTGCATTGCACGAAGCGATTAAGAACTTGTTATCTCTGCTGAAAGCGATGTCCCAGATGTTACCATTGTTGTTGGTCATTTCTATCGGGAGATCCTCGGGGTGTTCGACCACCCACATTTGCAATTTCTTGTCAAGGCCTGCGCTCGCGACGAGCATGCCATCGGGGCTGAATTTGATTTCCGAAATTCCGGACTTATGACCCGAGAGTTGTTTCGTGACCTTTTGAGCGGCGACATCGTAGATCTTGACCGTTCCACGTACCACGGTGGTTCCGTTGAGCACTTCGACCCCGTAGGCGATCAAGGTGTTGGCTGGGTTGATTGCGATCGAGAGGACGCGGCTGGGGGCTTCGTCGGCGATTATTTCATACTTCTTGGCAACGAGATCGACGCGGATGACCTGTCCTTTGGGCGAGGCGCCAACCATCCACTTGCCATCGGCACTGATGTCGATTGCCTTTAAGTCAAACGGCAAGGATAAGAGTTGTTCGCTTTTACCGGTGAGGTGGTTCGTAAGCCGGATGGTTTTGTCGGATGACACGGAGATAAAACCTCGGTCGTCGGGCAGGAACTTGATGTCGTTAACGAAGCCACGGTGCCCGGGTACTCGGCTCACCTTGCCGTCTGCCAAGTTAATCACTTGCAAGAATGACGAATCGCTACCATTGGCGATGTACTGCTCGTCGTTGCTAAGTGCGATTACACGGTTCGGGAAGGGATTCGACGCCACCACGCCCACGGTCATGTTTCGATCGATGTCGCCTTGGACAATCCGCCCATCATTTCCGGTGGTGAAGAACGTATTGCTCTTCTTCGACATGGCAATGGAAAACATCCGGTTTCGAATTTTTCCTGGTACCTGAATCTCGTTGTAGTTATACCCGTTCTGCTTGGCGACGGCGTGATAAAGGCCTCGATACACGTAAGGGTCGTACTTAGCTCCTTCGTACCGGGTGTGGAACAAGTACCCTTGCATAGCCAGTAGGCCGGCCAATTCCTTGTCGTCCATCGTTTCCGATTTCGCTTCCATTGACTGGGCGATGGACAAGTACAACAGACGGTTAGTCTCGGTAACGGCTTGCTGGGCGCGCTCGTATTGAATCCGAGTTTCGGCATTCGCTTTCTTGGCGTTGTCCGTTTCACGCTCCGCGATGAGCCTCTGTACCTCGGCGACTTTCAACGCATCTTCAGCTTGTTTGCGGGCGGCACGCGCATCTTCCAGCGCGATGGCAATTCTTCGGTTAGCTTGCTCCAATTCCTTTGCACGGCTCTCCGCCACCTTCGTTTGCTCTTCTGCACGATCCTTTTCAGTTCGTGCCAGGCTGGCTTGGCGCTCGGCTTCGACCCGCGCCTCGGTCGCTAATTGCGACTGGGTCTCGGCTTCAATCGAACGGATCAACCCGTAGAAGAACGCTGCGATGGCGATCACCAAGAATACCACCAACACCAAGTTGGTGACGCGGGCCCGACGCAGCATTCGTTGCTGCAGCATTTCCTGATTCTTGAGTTCCGCCTCGTAGGTGATCCGGCTGGTATCCAAGAATACGATCGCCCGCTCGAAGGTTTCGTCGTATCGTTGCGCCCATGCGCGCGTAGGGCGTTGCTTCTTTTGCCAGTTGAGCGCCAATTGCAAATCAGGTGGGCGCCACAAACCGGTCTTTCCGATTTGGTACATGGCAGCCGCTTCAGAAATGCGCTTATACATTTGCGCCGACTCAAACTCCTCGTCAACCCACGAAGTGAGGCGGGTCCAAATACGCATCAAACTTTCGTGCGACACTTCCACTACCGACTCTGAATGCAGGGGCACATGAATACCCGGCAGCAGGAAGGAACGCCCTGGCTTTCTAAACTCTTCGATGACGCCAATCACTTCTGCTTCGCTGGCATCCGCCAACTCGCATATGACCTTTACTTTGCAAGGCCGGCGCAGACCTTGATTCTCCGTGTTTCGTTCGGTTAAGCTCTTAAAGAGCACCTCGGCAATTTCTTTTTCGCGAGATGTCAACTCGTCGAATGCTTCGTTCGCGTGGAGCGAGAGGGCTTGGCTGATCTTACCGACCGCATTGTAGTGGCGCAGGTCGATCGGTTCACCGGGTTCGCGGTTAGAGATCCAATAATCCCACGTACGCATCATCGCGTGTTGCAGGATGGGCAACTGATCTTGGTTGTCGCCCAAATCACTCAGCAAACGCTTTAACAAACGAGTTGAAATCTGAGCCCCCCCTACGGCGATTGGACCTTCAATGGCCATCCGCTTTTGGTCGCGCGTCATCTGGGGGACGAGATAATTGCTCTCGTTGATCATCTGCGTGAGTCCCGTAAAGACGGCGCAGTCACCGATGAAATCAGATCTCATGTTGATCGACACGTAGATCGGAACTTCCTTCTGGTGCACTGCGGTCATGATCAGGTTCACGTATGCAGTCGCGTCATTGGCGAACTCGACGTCACCGGAGTCTTTGAATCGGAATATCTCTTCGAATTGATCGATCAGTAAGAAAACATTCTCACCTTCTTTGTTTTGCAAGTAACGGCATACCTCGACGAGACCATCGGGGCCGCTGCGCAGTACAGAGCTGATAATCGCTTGGTGGATTTGCGCATCTCTTTGTTCGATGCGTCCGCTATCCAGCAAGAAGTTGGTGATCGAGTTGGTGAGATTCGCAATTGGGGTCACTCCGGGCCGCGTGGGAACTACTGCCCAGTTGGGGCTGGTATTCGTCATGAATCCACCCACCAACACAGGTACCACTCCGCAGTTCATCAAGCTTGACTTACCACTTCCAGAGTAACCCATTACGGTTACGCATCGGAACTTGGAAAGCTTGAGAAGAATCTCGTCGACCTGACCTTCACGTCCAAAGAACAAGTGCGACTCGTCGAGGGTGAAGGGTCGCAACCCAGGAAAAGGATTGGCACCCACCTCTTGTGCGTAGACAAGGGTGTCAGAATCTACATTCTGATCGCCAGCTTTAACCGGGTGATTCAACATGTTTTGGTCACTACCTAACCCTGAAATTTAACCATTCTGTTGATTCTGGTGCTTTCAGGTTCAGTTTTGATTCGAGTTTAAAAAATTACTAAAAAATGACTGCCCGTCTCGATCGGCAATCCCACTCCCTCATACTAAAAAGTGTGGAAATTTAACGAAATTAAATAGATTCCAAAAGCTTGTCGGTCAATTTGACGTTACCGGCGAGCAACTCGTAAAACAGATCCTTGCTAAACTTGAGCAAGAGCGATTCCTCCCGGGCCACCAGCATGTTGGCGTTGGCGAAACCCTCGGGCGACAACATTTCACCTACGAACTGTCCAGTGGTGTAGAGGCCTTGCCGGCGTCCCTGGTAATATGACTCTACCTGTCCCGAGTAGACGATGTAAAAGTTGTTATTCAGTTTTTCGTCGAGCGATAGCGACTTGCCCTCCGCGAGTCGTTCCTCTTCCGAGAAGTCGGCCAGGTAGGACAATCCGATTCCCGATATCCCTTCAAACAACTTAATGGACTTGAAAAATAGGACCTTGTCAAACTCCATCAACCGCGACTGTTTGCCTGGTAAGATGACCGCGTCGAGCGCCCGACGCGCGTCTTCTCCGAGTCGCTCAGAGTTGGCTTCATATTCACCCGGATTGATCTGAAACAACGCCCAGCCGGACACCTCGCGAATAAGCCGGTCGGGATTAAACATCTGCGCGATCAAATCCAGTTGGAAGTCTTCGATTTTAAGCACTCCAATCTGATATAGGACTGTTGCTTTTGTCCATCTATTAGTCTGGGTGAAGTCTCTGTTTATCAGGAACTTAAGGATCAGTTTGGAGTCGAGTCGAACGCGTGGATAAAAAGCCTCCAAGCGACCAATTCGGTCGGCATCCGACAGCTCGTCCAGCACCGGTATCACCCGTTGTTTCAATTGTTCGGAGAGGAACACGTCGAGCAATTCCACCGCGTATGTTGTTCCTTCGGTGGTACCGCTTTCGATGTTCTCTTTTACCAACTGGATGGAGCGCGTATCGTACAACATCGCCAACAGCATGTATATGTGCTCGATGTCGTTTTGGATCTCACGCCGAAGGGCCCGTTCCACTTCTGAAGCGTAGCCCTCATCACCTATTTCCTGGATCGCGGCAAGATTCCAAGCGATGTCCGCGATATCCAATTCGATTGCGTACTTGATGCGGGTGATCTGCGAAATGCCGGCTTTGAAACCGCATTCTCCCAACGCGAGCAGAACCACGCTCGTCACCACCTTGTCGGGATAATCGATCTTTCCCCAAAGGAGGTCCTTGGCTTTTTGACCGCCTATCCGTCCCATGATCTGGACAATCTTCAATAACGTCTGGGTATTTTGACCCGATCGATAGAAGCCGTTTTCCAGGATATTCAAAGCCTTTGGCCCTATCAGCGTAAGCGCATGCATGGCCTGGTTGCTGTATAGCGGGTTCCCGAGGTTGTCAATCAGGGAGAGGATCACCTCGTTGTTATGCTTTTTGATCGCCGTTTTGATCGCCGTGTTGCGAACTTTCGGCTCTGGGTCGTTCAAGAGTTCGATCAAGAACGAAGTGTTGTCCTCGTTTGACGAGTGTAGCAGAAGTTCCGCCGAATACTGACGGTCTTCCACCACCGGCGATCTCGACAACTTTTGAACCCGCGCTTTGGTCACATCCCCGCCGCTGTTGATAATCAACTCTAGGTCGCTCTTGGTCAAGACGTTCTTATTGCTATCAGAATGCCTGTTCTGGTCGATGCGAACCACGTAGCGCTCGGACACAGAAAGACCCTTCAATTCGTTGAGTCTTCGGTTGGCATAATCCTGCACGCTTTCTTCTTTGTTCCGGAGCAAGAGGTTGACCCATCCAACGATTTGTGATGGACTGATCTTTTCGAGGAGCTTGAATGAGAACACGGCGCGGTTTGGATCGTCGGAACTGAGACGTTGTTCGAGTCGCTCCACGATCTGTTTGTACCCCACCTCCAGCTTCTCTTGGTGGAATTCCGAGCTTTCCAGTTTAGAGCGAATTTTGTTTCGATATCCATTGTGTAAGTTTCTGATTACCAACACATAAAGACCACACAGCAAAAGTATTAGTATAGCAATCCAATAGGTTTGGAAGAAGGGCATGAGTGTGAACCCGAAGATTAAGAGGCCGGCGAGAAACCGTCCAGATTCATTGACGATACCTTCGAGTTTCGCTTGGATGTTGAAGCGGTAGCGGCTGTCGAGCGGGATGAACAGCAGTTTGAAAACCGGGTTTTCCAGCGAGTCGCGGATCATGACATTGAAGAGTCGCATCAAGGCCACGGTGAGGAAGAGGAAGACGAACGTGCTGCTCGACGAATCGGCACCGCCGCCCAGCAAACCACCCATGACGATAGATGCGACCGCGAAGACTGCGACGAGCGCGGGAAGCACGAACAAGGAGACCTTGATGCCATAGTTTCCCATGATCTTGTCGTTGACAAACGTCTGCATGATCAAGCTCAATAGGTAGATGGCGATGTTGAAGTATGCCAAGAAGTTGGCGAGTTCTTTTTGGTTCGGATACTGGGTGTTGACGAGGGTTTGAAACGTGTATTGGCTGAACACGTAAGTGACCATCGAGAGGATGAGAAAGCTTGCGAGCAGGAACGAATACCGGTCGCCGAGGATCTTCCGGAAGGTGGTCTCGCGGGTGACTGACTCGTCGAACTCGCGCGGGTCGTTCTTGGTTAATGGAAACTTGATCGAAATGATGACCAAGCACGTAGATGCGCCCAACGCGGACGCGTTACAAACGATCAGGTAATCAGATGTATCTGGGAAGAAGCTGGCGGTGACCGGGATAAAGAAGAACGCGAGGATTGCGGCGATAAGCTGTCCGGTATCAATCCAGCCAATGATCCGCTTGGATTGTTTAAAGTTGAACAAGCGGCCGAAAATGCCCCAATAACAGAGTAGCAGGATGGCGGTGACGGGGCCCGTGAGGCAGTACATCGCGAACAGCACCGGCCGGTGGACGTTTTCGGGGCCGAAGCGGTACAGCCCGTACACGACGGACACAGCTGCGATCACGAGGACCATACAAGCGATCACGAGGCTTGAAAACCGGATTTTGTTCTGGAAGAAACTGAATAGTACGGTGGAGAATATCCCGAGCATCCCGGCGACCAGGAATGCGTTGTTGAGTTGATCACTCAACTGACTTAAGAACAATGATTCTGCGGTTACGGAGAACGTCGCAATGAACGTTCCCATGAAGAAACCGACGGCCAGCATGAGGGCCACCTGTCTTTGCTCTTCAGGCCTAACATTGAGGGCCGCTAAAAGTGAGCGTAGCATGTACTAAGGTAACAAGTTAAAAGTGAATCGTGCAACCACGATTCACTTTCAACGAGGTCTGGGGGCTTAGTTGCCCTTCTTCGTAGTGTCTTTTGCGGTCGGCGTTTTCGAAGACTCCGCCTTCCACGATTCATTGAGACCTTTGATGACGTCCTTGGTCACGTCCAGGCTATCACCGCCGAATAGGATATCGCTGCCGCGGTTGTATTTGAAGATCATTTGGTAGCCTTTTTGGCGGCCATAGTCGGTCAAGAACTTGTTCACTTTTTCGTAGAGTTCGTCGGCGACTTTCGCTTGTTCTTCTGCCATTTGCTGACCGAGCGATTGCTGGTACATCTGCAGGTTTTGACCTTTCTCTTGCAGGTTTTGCTCGATGGTCTGTGCTTGTCCGATGGTCAGGTTCGCGGCCGTTGCGCGATACGCTTGAACTTCACGTTGAAGGCTTGCCTGCCGTGCGTTGAGTTGGTCGTCGAAGCCCTTTGCTTTTGCCTCGAGCGCGTCACGTTTCAATTTGAAGAAATCGTAGTACTTCAATACCGTGTCCTCGTTGATGTAGACCACCTTTAAGTCGGATGGCGCCGAGCTATCGGCTGAGCCGCTCGAGGAGCTGCTGCCAGACGAAAAATGGAGGACATACAGCACGGCTACGGCGATGGCCAGGATGACGTTCAATGCGAGGGGCGCGTTCTTCATGTGTAAGGTTAGCTAATGTGTTGGGCCGCAAATATATGGGAGGCGGGCCGAAGCGCAAAACCGCGCGATCTACTCTGCCTCGTCGGAGGCTGTCTGGAAGGAATAGCTTTCGGGGTCCAGCACGAGCGTGTCGTCGTTGAACTCGCGGATGAAGCGATTGATCACCGAGGGCGTGATCGTAGGAACGTGGAGCCCAATGTCCAAACCTATCCCGAAATCGAGGTGGGTGTCGATGTCTACGTGTTCGCTCACTTGCACCTCTCCTTCTTGCTCGAGGTCGACGATCACCTCGGCCATGAATAAGCCTATCTCCTCTTCCAAGCTGTCGAGGGCCTTCAAATTTCCATTCTCGTCTTCTTCGTATGTGATCTTTTTGTATTCGGGAAAGTGTTGCGCCGCGCGATGCTCTGCAATTTCAAACATCTCGCTTTCGTGCTGCAAGCGCAGGGTGTACATGACAGCGTCATACAGCACTTCCTGGCCATCGAACTTCCCCACGAAAAAGAAATGTGCGTGCTCGTCGGACGCTTCTTCCTCCTCCTCGACCATGACGTAATCGCACCCGGGTTTCATCTTTGCTTGGTACTGGGCAATGACTTGTGGGTTGAAGCCTTCGTTGATCGGTTGACTCATGGACATGCGGTAGAGACGCAAACAGCAAAGAAAATACGAATTAGTGAAGAGAATTGCAAGCCACTTTGGACTAGCTGCCCTCTTTGAACCAACCAGCGTACATGGGATAGTTTCGAGCCGTTCGCGCGATCACCTCGCGCATCTCCGGTCCTGTGTCTTTCACCTTCTTGGCCGGGATTCCCGCGTAGACGCTGCCGGGCTCCACTTTGGTACCGGGCAGCACGATGGCCCCGGCCGCGATTACTGAACCGGAGCCAATCACGGCGTTGTCGAGGATTACCGCACCGATTCCTATCAACACATCGTCTTCGACCGTACACCCGTGGACCACGGCGTTATGGGCGATCGATACCCGGCTTCCGATCACGGTTGGGGACTTCTGGTAGGTGCAGTGGATGATGGCTCCGTCCTGGATGTTCGTATCGTTTCCGATAGTAATGGCATGTACGTCCCCTCGCACCACGGCGTTGAACCATACCGTGCAGTTGTCGCCCATCACCACTTCCCCGACCACGATGGCGCCGTCAGCTAAAAAACAGTTCTTGCCAAACTGAGGGGTAAACCCTCGCACAGACCTCACAGTAGCCATTTCTGAACAATTTTTAGGGTAAATCTAATGGAAATGACCTGACAAGATGTCACTCCAATCGAACTAAAAATACTAATTTTGCGTCCCTATTCGAGTTATGGAGAAATTGATTGGAGATATTGGTCTCATGTCGGAACAGGTGGAGCCTGGGCAAGAAGTGCGGTTGTTACCCGACGAGTCGACTGGAAAAAAGCGCAAGTTGTACATAGAGAGCTACGGCTGCCAGATGAATTTCTCTGATAGCGAGATCGTGGCCTCCATCCTACGAAAGGAAGGGTTTGATACCACGTCGAACATCGACCAGGCGGACCTCGTATTCCTGAATACATGTTCGATCCGGGAGAAGGCGGAACAAACGGTTCGGAATCGTCTTGGTCAGATTAACGCCCTCAAGAAGTCGAGACCAGAGATGATGGTGGGGATACTTGGATGCATGGCGGAACGCTTGAAGACGCGGCTGCTCGAGGAAGAAAAGATCGTTGACTTGGTGGCGGGACCGGACGCTTACCGCGACTTACCCAACCTTGTTCATCAAGTTGATGAGGGCGACAAAGCGGTAAACACGTTCCTGTCGCGCGAGGAGACCTACGCCGACATTACGCCCGTTCGCCTGAACACGAATGGTGTGACCGCCTTTATCTCGATCATGCGCGGGTGCGACAACATGTGCACGTTTTGCGTGGTGCCATTTACGCGAGGGCGAGAGCGCAGCCGCGATCCGCACTCCATTGTCGAAGAAGCGCGCGACCTTTTTGCGCGGGGGTACCGAGAAGTCACCTTGCTGGGCCAAAACGTAGATTCCTACAAGTGGAGTCCGGAAGAAAACAATAAGGCACGGCTAGAGAAGAAAGAGTTATCGGGCGTAATCCGGTTTTCCAATTTGTTGGAGATGGTGGCGCAAGTGCACCCGGATCTACGCGTTCGGTTCTCGACCTCGCACCCGAAGGACATCACCGACGACGTGTTGCACACCATGGCCCGGTACGACAACATCTGCAAGTACATTCACCTTCCCGTCCAAAGCGGCAACTCTCGTATTCTTGAGATGATGAACCGTGGGTACTCACGCGAGTGGTACCTAGGCAAGGTGGCGAGGATACGCGAAATCTTGGGCGAAGATTGCGGGATCTCTTCCGACATGATCGTAGGGTTTTGTTCGGAGACGGAGGAAGAACATGCCGATACGCTTTCACTTATGGACTTGGTGAAGTTCGATTTCTCTTACATGTTTTTCTATTCGGAACGACCGGGCACGCTCGCGGCAAAGAAGTTTCCCGACGACATCCCGGCGGAGGTGAAACAACGTCGCCTACAGGAAGTGATCGAGAAGCAGAACCAGCACTCACAAGCGAGCAACAAGCGCGAGCACGGCAAAACATTCAAGGTATTGATCGAAGGCTTTTCACGCCGATCAGAAGACGATTTGCAAGGACGGACGAGCTCCAATAAAGTGGTTGTTTTCCCGAAGGGGAAAGCGGCCAAGGGACAATATGTGAACGTGAAAGTTTATGGAAGTACAGGGGCAACCCTGTTGGGAAATTTGATCGAGGAGGAATAACAACATGGCCATCACAGAACAAGAAATACAAAGCACGAAGCAGCGTTTTGGGATCATTGGCAATTCGCCTATGCTCAACAATGCCGTTCGTGTTGCCATCCAAGTGGCGCCAACCGATATGTCGGTACTCATTACCGGTGAGAGCGGCAGTGGTAAGGAATCGTTCTCAAAAATCATCCACTCGCTGAGCCCTAGAAAGCATGGTCAGTTTACGGCCATCAACTGCGGGTCTATTCCAGAAGGGACAATCGACTCCGAATTATTTGGTCACGAGAAAGGATCTTTCACCGGTGCGCACGAGGCACGCAAGGGTTACTTTGAGTCGACCAACGGCGGTACGATTTTCCTCGACGAAATCGGTGAGATGCCGTTGAGTACGCAGGCGCGTTTGTTGCGTGTGCTGGAGTACGGCGAGTTCATCAAGGTCGGTTCGTCGAAGGTGTTGAAGACCGACGTGCGGGTGGTGGCTGCCACCAACGTCAACCTCACCAGCAAGGTAGAGGCAAAGAAATTCCGCGAAGACCTCTTCTATCGACTGGCTACGGTTCCGATTTTCGTGCCCCCACTCCGTGAACGCGGCGACGACATCGAGCTTTTGTTCCGGAAGTTTGCATCCGACTTTGCAGAAAAGTACAAGGCGAAACCCATCTACTTGACCGATGAGGCGAAGGACGTACTCTTAAAGTATCGCTTCCCTGGCAACATCCGTCAACTCAAAAACTTGGTCGACCAAATCTCCGTCATGCACACCGACGACAAGGAGATCAACGCGAACATGTTGAAGGGGTATTTGCCGAAGGAAAGCATTCTGCCGGCCCTTTATGCTGATGGAAGTGGCCCGAAGGACAACCTTTCCGAGCGTGAGATATTTTACAAAGTCTTGCTCGAACTTCGAAAGGATGTCAACGAATTGAAGAAGATGGCCGTTGAGGGCAACCTCAACCCGGCGCAGTATCCTGGGAACCTCAGCGACAACGATGGTTTCGAACCGCCCGCAGAAACAGTGAAAGAACCGGTGGTCTTGAACTTACATCAGACCTCTCCCATTCAGGATCAGACGGAAGAAGTGCAAGACGTAACCCATGAGGCAGAAGACGACTCGTTGTCCATCGAGAAAAAGGAAAAAGAATTGATCCTCCGTGCGTTGCGGAAGAACAACAATAAGCGCAAGTATGCGGCACGGGATTTGGGAATCTCGGAGCGCACCTTATACCGCAAGATCAAGCAATATGAGTTGGAAGAGTAGTCTTTGGAGTGCCGCCGCGTTGGCGGTGGTGTTGACGTTGGGTTCTTGCTACAGCTTCACCGGGGTTAGCACCACTGCGACCACGATACAGGTTGAACCATTTTTCAACAACACCGACCTTGGCCCCGCCAACCTCGGACCGAACTTCACAAACAAACTGAAGGATTACTATCAACAGAACAGCAGTTTGCGCGTCGTTGCCGACGGTGGTGAACTTCAAATAGAAGGCGTGATTACAGACTACCGCCTTTCGCCCGTGGCCCCCGTGTCGTCGGGCAACTCCAATCTACCCGATGCGGCAGCCTTCACGAGGCTTACGATTTCCGTCAAGGCGAACTACATCGACAATGTGAGCCCGACCAACAACTTCAAAGACAAGGTGTTTTCCTTCTACGCGGATTTCCCCAATACACAAGATCTAGTCCAGGTCCAAGACCAACTCGAGCGCCGGATCTTTGATCAAATCATGCTCGACATCTTCAACGCCACCATCGCCAACTGGTGAGGGTGTCCACTTTAGGTGTTGTACCCGAACTTCCTCGGGACCAAACTTTTATTTAGATTTGGATAAACACTAGGCATCCACCCGTTTTGGAAAAACAGCGCTTCCTCGAATTGGCTAGAAACTTCACCGCACTAACGGAGGCGGAGACCAAAGAATTGGATGTACTCCAAAAAGCGTTTCCATACTCGCAAGTCATCCACAATCTTGTGAGCCGTGGAGCACAAGACAACCACTTCGAGTCCTCCAAAGCATTGCTGAATATCAGCGCGGTGTATTCGACCGACCGCGCGGTATTGAAACACATCATCACGGCCCCGCGCGGGACGAGAACTCAGGTTCAGGAGGAACCGACGCCCACCCTCATTGAGTCGACGCCCCAGGTCGTTGCCCCTACCGCGCAAGAGGAACCGGATATGTGGACACTGGCAACTTCGACGCCGGTGTCGGTTGCCGCCCCCCAACTGGATGGGGAGACGTGGGCGGACACGATCATGACCGACATTCAACGCTTGCAGGAACTGAAGCACAATTTCGAGCTCAGTGTGGAGGCATTTGAGCACTCGAAAGCGCCGAGTCCAAAACCGCACAAGACATCGACGGAGCCGCGTGCCAAGAAGGTCAAGGAGAAAGAAACCGACGGCGAAGAGCCGGGTGAAGGCCTGTTAGAGGAGATCAAGAGCAAAAAGAAACTGGTGCCGGAAACGCCCAAACAGAAAGAACAGATCGACTTGATTGACCAGTTTATCAAGAAGCAGCCCTCGATCCCCAAACCCCAGTCAAACGTTGACGGGTCTGACCTGGCCGAAAAAAGCCTCGCGATGGCAGACAACCTCGTTTCCGAGACTTTGGTCGAAATCCTGCTGAAACAAGGGAAAAAAGACAAGGCGATCGAGGTGCTCCGGAAGCTGATTTGGAAATTTCCCCAGAAAAAAGCGATCTTTGCGGCTCAAATTGATGAACTGAAAAAGTAGTTGACATGACGCTCCTGATTTCTCTTGCCCTCGTAATCTCGGTTTTGCTTGTGATGGTTGTTCTTTTCCAGAACGCGAAGGGCGGCGGCTTGTCGTCACAATTTGGTGGCTCTTCGGCAAGCAACGTGCTGGGTGTAAAGAAAACTGGCGACGTGTTGGAACGCGCTACCTGGGGGTTTGCCATCGCGTTGATGGTGGTTTCGCTCTCAACCAATTTGGTTGGCCCAGCGCCTTCAGAGGACGAAATCCTGAACAAGGCCAAGTCTGAACGTCTGGGTGGACAGCAAAATGCGCTTCCGCAGCTCCAGAACGCGACGCCCGCGTCCGAGGCGCCCAAAGACACCACTAAGTAATCTCCCCTTTTTATTCCTGTTTAGTTACGTCACCGTACCCCGGCGCGAGAAGTCTTTTGGGGTAACGATGGTTCAAATTATTGTTGCCGAAAGATGTCACCTGAAGGGGTTGAATCTGACATTTTTTTCATCTTTGCCGCCCCGGCAATCGAGGTAACGCCCAAATGCGGAAAATGTGTCAGTCGCCAGTGAGAATGGCTCTGCTGGCACAGAAATCGATAATGGCGGGGCAGTTCAAAAACTTTTTAAACACATAACTCTCGAAACCCATATGGCGAAAATTACTTTCAAACCTAATGAGGACAGGATCCTGGTGGAACCTGCAGAAGCTGAAACCAAGACCGCATCTGGCCTCTACATCCCGGACACCAGCAAAGAGAAGCCTCAGAAAGGAAAGGTAGTTGCAGTAGGTGATGGACTGAAAGACAAGCCTGTGACCGTGAAAGTTGGGGACGTCATCCTCTACGGAAAATACTCTGGCACCGAATTGACCATCGACGGCAAGGAGTACCTCATCATGCGCAATTCCGACATCTTCGGAACCCTTTAATCGAATCAATCAAATCGTAATCTGATAAAAGACATGGCTAAGGAAATTACATTCGATACGACCGCCCGCAACCGCATTAAAGCTGGCGTCGACAAATTGGCAAATGCAGTAAAAGTGACCCTCGGACCGAAAGGCCGCAACGTGATCCTCGATAAGAAATTCGGTGCTCCCACCGTCACAAAAGACGGTGTGTCTGTTGCAAAGGAAATCGAGTTGAAGGACCCGATCGAAAACATGGGTGCACAGTTGGTGAAGGAAGTTGCCTCTAAGACCGCCGACGCGGCTGGTGACGGTACTACCACTGCTACTGTGTTGGCACAAGCGATCTTCAACCACGGTATCAAGAACGTGGCTGCAGGTGCAAACCCGATGGACCTCAAGCGTGGTATCGACAAGGCCGTTATCGCCGTTGTCGAGCACCTCAACTCTCAAAGCAAGAAGATCAAAGATTCTAGCGAGATCGAACAAGTAGCAACCATCTCTGCCAACAGCGATATCGAAATTGGTAAGATGATCTCTACGGCGATGGAGAAAGTCGGAAAGGATGGCGTGATCACAGTAGAAGAAGCGAAAGGAACTGAGACCGAAGTGAAGACCGTAGAAGGTATGCAATTCGATCGTGGTTATCTTTCTGCCTACTTCGTTACCAACACGGAGAAAATGGAAGCGGAATTGGAAGCACCGTTCATTTTGATCTACGATAAGAAGATCAGCACGATGAAGGAGCTCCTCCCTATCCTCGAGCAAGTTGTTCAAACTGGTAAGCCCCTTTTGATCATTGCGGAAGAAGTAGATGGTGAGGCCTTGGCGACCCTCGTGGTCAACAAGATTCACCGTGCATTGCGCGTGGCAGCTGTAAAAGCTCCTGGCTTCGGCGACCGTCGCAAGGCTATGCTCGAAGACATCGCGATTTTGACCGGTGGCAAAGTGATCACCGAAGAACTCGGCTTCAAACTCGAGAATGCTACTTTGGACATGCTCGGTCGTGCAGAGAAGGTGAACGTCGACAAAGACAACACCACGATCGTGAATGGCGCCGGCAAGAAGAACGACATTCAAGGTCGTGTAGCTCAGATCAAAGCTCAAATTGAGACGACTACTTCTGACTACGACAAAGAAAAACTCCAAGAGCGCTTGGCGAAGTTGTCGGGTGGTGTGGCGATCCTCTACGTGGGCGCTGCCACTGAAGTTGAAATGAAAGAAAAGAAAGACCGTGTAGACGACGCGTTGCACGCAACCCGTGCAGCCGTTCAGGAAGGTATCGTGCCTGGTGGTGGTGTAGCTTATATCCGCGCCATCGAAGCCTTGAAGACGGTTGAAACCGCCAACGAAGATCAATCTACCGGCGTGAACATCATCCGCCAAGCCTTGGAAGCTCCGCTCCGCGTGATCTCTGAGAACTCGGGTCAAGAGTCTTCAGTCGTCGTGAACCGCGTTCGTGAAGGCAAGAAAGACTTCGGTTACAATGCCCGCGAAAACAAGTATGAGAACTTCTTCGCAGCAGGTATCATCGATCCCACGAAAGTGGCTCGTTTGGCACTCGAAAATGCTGCTTCGATTGCAGGTCTGCTCCTGACGACCGAAGCCGTAGTTTCTGAGATCCCTGAAAAGAAAGAAGCTCCTGCGATGCCTCCAGGTGGAATGGACGGCATGATGTAAGGGAACGTCTTGACGAAAAGAAAAAAGGGCTGCTCGAAAGAGGGCCCTTTTTTATTTAAGATTTAGGATTTAAGACTTAAGATTTAGGATTTAGGATTTGCCGCCGGTTTAGTTCCTTTTCATCACCACGCCCATCTCGATGATGCTTTTTAGTTGGTTGAGTGCACGGCTTTCGGATTCTTCGACCTTTCCATCGGCGTGGATGATTTCGTACATGTCAGTGTAGACCTTGTACTTCTGGGCAAACTTAACGGTGCTGAAGTGCTTGAAAGTGTCCTTGATGATGTCGTCGAGTTTGGACTTATCGACGGTGGTGTACTGCTTTTCGGCGCGGGCAAGACGGCCTGCGACGTCGTTGTCGGTCGGGAATAGTTTGGGGATCCGTCCGACGATCACCTCTTTCTCGGCGGGATGGTATTCGCCATCGGCATGGGCCATGTGGATATACAAGAACAGTACGAAGTCAGCAAATGTATCGTGGATCACCATACTTCAAATATTGCAAAAATTCGCGATTCCTAAAGCCTCATTCGTCGATTAGCCCGGCTTCTTGGCGGTGGCGATGCGGTACAAGATCACGCACATGGCTACGAAGAAGGCGACGCCCAGCAACGAATAAAGATCGGCTCCCAAAGCGCCTACGACGGAGTGCTCAAGGTTAAGGGCGCCCGTGAAATCGGGCAACTGAACCGACATAATCGCGACCAACACGCCCGTCAGCGCCCCGCCCGCAATGAGGCCCGTCGCGAAGAGGCCGCCCATCGACAATTCACTATCATCGACTGGCTCACCCTTCTTGGCGGCCCGCCAATCCACGACCCCCTTGATGGCACCACCGATAAAGATCGGCAGCGTGGTCGACAGCGGGAGGTACAGGCCGATCGCGAAAGCCAAGGCTTTGATTCCGCAGAGTTCAATCATCACGGCGATGAAAACGCCTACCATCACGAATTGCCAGTCTAGGTTGAAAGACAAGATACCGCGTGCGAGAGTTGCCATGAGTGTGGCCTGAGGAGCTGGATACGTATCGCTGCCAATGGCGTGTTTCAATCCCATCTTCACCATTTCCGGTGTGGGTGTGTCCAGCAATTGAACGACCCAACCGATTGCTACCGATGAGACAATCGCGCCGATAAACAACGCGAGCTGTTGATACTTTGGCGTTGCTCCCACGATATAGCCAGTTTTCAGGTCTTGCGATGTCCCACCACCGTTTGCAGCTGCGATACAAATCATCGCGCCGACCACCAACGCCATTGGTTCGTATACTTTCCCGGACCACCCGATGCTTGTGAAGATCAGGCACGTTCCCATCAACGTAGCGATGGTCATACCAGAAATGGGGCTATTACTTGTACCAACTAAACCAACGATTCTACTTGCAACGGTCACAAAAAAGAACCCGAATAATACTATCAAGAAACCAATGAACAGCTTTTGAAAAAATCCATCACCCGGTATGATGGTCCCGGGTAACACGGCAACCAGCAGCATCAAAACGATGCATCCGATCACCACCACTTTCATGGACAAGTCACGTTCCGTACGCGATACTCCGCTCTCACCACCTTTCTTAAGTGAGCCCAAACTGTCGCGGAACGAACTCACGATGGTTGGAAGCGTTTTGATCAGTGTGATGAATCCTCCGGCTGCGACGGCACCGGCGCCGATCTGTCGAATGTAGGCACGGTAAATGGCGTCGGCGAAGTTGCCGAATGTATGGCTTTCCGGATTCCAGGCACCGGGTCCTCCGGCGGTGCCCACGCTTGCGAGATAGCCCAGTTTGGCCAATTGCGCGGCGATGGTATCGGCCGGTACTAGCGTTGCCAGCAAAGGGATCATCGCCCACCAGGCCAGCACAGAGCCTGCCACCAGCACCCCGGATATCCTGGGACCGATGATGTATCCCACACCCAGGTATTCAGGTGTGATTTCTCCCCGCGTGGCTGCTGAAGGCCAGTACTTATTCACTTGGCTTGTCACAAACGCCGGTACTTCGGCGAACACGTGCAATAACTTCTGTAGTACGGCATACCCAAACGCCACGGCCATCCCCACGAACGCCGTCTTCGCAAAGACCCCTCCCTTCTCCCCTGCTTGAAGTACGGATGCGCACGCGGTGCCCTCGGGGTACGGCAGCACGCCGTGTTCCTTCACAATCAATGATCGGCGGAGCGGGACCATCATCAGCGTTCCCATCATACCACCAAACGCGGCCAGTGTAAAAATCGTGATGTAATCGAAGTAAGCTTCTCCGATACTGATCCCCTCGGCGTTGGGCGACAGGAACAAGAAACCAGGCACGGCAAAGACGACGCCGCCCGCGATCGACTCACCGGCAGAACCAGTTGTTTGAATGATGTTGTTTTCGAGGATCGTCGTTTTTAGCAGCGCTCTTCCCAGCGTGATGGCGATTACGGCGATCGGGATCGACGCTGTTACGGTGAGGCCCGCCTTCAGGGCGAGATAAACCGTAGAGCACCCGAACGCCACCCCGAATAGGGATCCCAGCAAGACTGCTTTGAACGTGAACTCCGGGATGTTTTGCTCCGGGCGGATGTACGGTTGAAAAGTCCTGTCTGCCATGTAGCTCAGAATTACTATGAAGATTTCTTAACAAAGATGCGGTCGTAGGCTATGAGGAGTATGGTCGAGACAACGCCGATAGATCCTAAGATTGTCCACATCATACTGGGATTGCTATCCATGTATGAAAGTCGTAGCCAGTCCGACACGACGCCGGCCAGGAAAGCACCGACGGCGACTGGCAAGAATGCGAAACCCATGTAGGTGCCGGTTTGTGCGGGCGGTGCTAGGCTTCCGACATATTCATAAAACCGGGGCGATTGCGTTCCCTCGCCCAGCGCGAATATGATCACACCAATCACGACGGCGATGGTACTTCCCGACGCCACGAGAATGAACCAAGAGAGGCTTGAGACCACGAATCCAAAAGTCATCGCAGTAAATGGTTTCCATTCCTTGAAGGCTGTGGCCATGGCCAACGCAAAGAAGATGATGAACCAGGCGTCGACCGATTCAAGCAATTCGAACTCCTGGAAATGAAGCACCTTGGTCGCATAAAATGGGATCAAGTAGAATATCTGCCAGAACATGACCCAGAATGCCGAGAAGATCAAAAGAAATAACATGAACGGGCCATTCTTGATGACCGTGAAGAAACCCGACGTAACATCGGCGAACGTCTTTTTTTCCGCCACGGCACCACCATCTGGTTCCTTAAAGAAGATGTAGGTTCCGAGAAACAAGAGCGCCGAGGTAAGGGAGGAAACCATCAAGACCCACTCGAATCCAAAGCTCGTTCGAATGAAGAGCGCGAGCACGGGGCCGAGGGCGCCTCCGAAGTTGACCAACGCATAGTAAATGGCGAACCCTTGTGTCTTGGTTTCGTCGTTGGTGGTCCGAGCGACGGTACCAACGATGCATGGCTTGATGAGGGACCCACCGATGGCAGTTACCGTCAACGCGAAGAGCACATACGTTCTTTTTCCGACCGATGCCATGATCGATTCACCCCACGGCATGCCTGCGAGGGCGATCAAGAAGTAGCCGATACAGAAAATAGCGAAGCAAGCCATAAGGGCGCGCCGAAAGCCATAACGATCGACCACCACACCGGCGAAGATGGGAAGGCCGTATACCAGCATGGTGAAGGTACCCGCGAGTGTTCCTGCTTCTCCGGACAGGCCGACCTTCTCCGCTAGGAAGTAGGCTAGAACCGCCTTCGTGCCATAAAAGGCGAAGCGCTCGAATAGTTCTAGCGTATTAGCGACCCAAAAAAGTGATGAATATCCTTTGAATGAACTGGTGAAGCGATCGAGTGACCCCATGAAAAGGCTTTAGGTAATACCTGAAAAGTAGGCCATCTCGGCCACTTAGTCAATACCACTAGTACCGACAATGGGCATGAACACCCATCGTCGGCAGTGGTAGTTAGGAAATTTAATCTTCCGCTAATTCAGGTTCGAGGCTCCACTTCTCGGGTGATCTCCACAGGCTGGAGAGGAGTAGTTCGCGCATGAAGATGAATTCCTTTGGAAGCTTATCGTACATCCGTTCGAACAACTCGGCATGCGACAGGAGTTCTTGTTTCCATTGCTCCCGGTCTATCACCATGATTTCGTCGAACTGTTTGCGGGTGAAGTTCAGTCCGGTCCAGTCGATGTCTTCGTAGTGCGGCATCCACCCGATCGGGCTTTCTGTCGCGTTCGACTTTCCGCGAATCTTTTCGACGACCCACTTGAGCACGCGCATGTTTTCGCTAAAGCCTGGCCATAGGAAATTGCCTTTTTCGTCTTTGCGGAACCAGTTTACACCGAATATGCGCGGAGGGTTAGGGATGTCGCGGCCGAACTGCAACCAATGGTTGAAATAGTTACCCATGTGATATCCACAGAACGGAAGCATCGCAAACGGGTCGCGGCGTACTTTACCGATTTCGCCGAAGGCGGCTGCAGTTGTTTCAGAACCCATGGTGGCGGCGAGGTACACTCCCGAGTTCCAGTTGTGCGCCTGGTACACCAGCGGGATGGTCGTGCTGCGTCTGCCCCCGAAGATGAATGCGCCTACTTGAACGCCATGCGGGTTCTCCCAGTTTGGATCGATGGAAGGGCATTGCGATGCAGGTGCCGTAAACCGCGCGTTGGGATGAGCTGCCGGCTTACCCGATTGGGGATCCCAGGGTAGTCCACGCCAGTCGGTGAGGCCCGTTGGCGGTGTCTTGGTCATCCCCTCCCACCATACGTCGCCATCGGGTGTGATCGCCACGTTTGTGAAGATGGTGTTCTTCGAAATGGTGGCCATCGCGTTGGGATTGCTCTTCTCGTTGGTGCCCGGTGCTACGCCGAAGTAGCCGGCCTCGGGATTGATCGCATACAGCTTCCCGTCCTTTCCAGGTTTAATCCAAGCGATGTCATCGCCCACGGTAGTCACCTTCCATCCATTGAATTCCTTCGGAGGAATCAACATGGCGAAGTTGGTCTTTCCACAAGCGCTAGGGAAGGCCGCGGCGACGTAGGTCTTTTCCTTGTCGGGACTTTCCACGCCTAAGATGAGCATATGCTCGGCGAGCCACCCTTCGTCGCGGGCCATGGCACTGGCGATGCGAAGTGCAAAACACTTCTTGCCCAACAACGCATTTCCACCGTAGCCAGAGCCATAAGACACAATTGATCGCTCCTCAGGATAGTGCACGATGTACTTGGTCGACGCATTGCATGGCCACTTCACATCGTCTTGCCCTGCTGGCAATGGTGCACCCACCGTATGTAAACACTTCACGAAGTCTTTATATGGGCCGAGCACGTCCAGCACCTTCTTGCCAACACGTGTCATGATGTGCATATTCACCACCACATATTCCGAGTCGGTAATTTCCACGCCGATGTGGGAGAAAGAGCTTCCGACAGGTCCCATGCAAAAAGGTATGACATACATGGTACGGCCTTGCATCGAACCTTCAAGGAGCTTGCGGAGTGTTTGCTTCATCTCGCGTGGGTCCACCCAGTTGTTGGTAGGGCCAGCATCTTCCCGGCGTCGGCTACAGATGAAGGTGCGGTCTTCGACGCGCGCCACATCGCTGGGGTCGGAAAAGCATGCATAACTGTTAGGTCTCTTCTTTTCATTCAACTTGATGAACGTGCCTTTCTCGACGAGCATCTGACACAGCTCATCGTACTCATTCTGGGAGCCGTCGCACCAGCGCACACTGTCGGGTTTGCATAAGTCTGCCACCTGCCGTACCCAGTCACGGAGTCCGGAATGGTTCACATCATAGGTTTGGATTACAGATACATCGTCGGTCATAAGCGTTTGAGTGAAATACGGGGCCAAGGTACATAAAATTCTATGCAAACGTTTGAAAAGTAATGAAAACGATGTTTTGTATGGTTTTTAGGGCATTCAACGGAAGAGTATTTCGTCGCGACCGGCAACCGTAAAAGCGACTATAGTAGTCTGGACAACGGATCGAACCCCGCCCCGCAAAGGCGGATGCCAGTCATTGTCGCCGGGTGTGGCAAGCATGGAAGCGGCGCGGAGGCCCGCTCAAAAATCGATTCGGTAAACCAACACGGGGATGAAGCCCACTTGGTACTGCATCACCACCTTTTGTTGGAAGGCATCGTAGTAATGGAATGCCTGGTTCTTGATACCAGCCACATTTTGGATGTCGAGTGCCACGGTCCGTGTATAGTTCTTTTTGTCGCGACGCCAACTGAGGCGCAAATCGAACCTCACATAATCGCGCAAGGTAACAGAGTTCACCGCATCGCCTTGGAACACGGTCATCCCTAGCGTCTGCGACGCGCCACCGTCGATGGGAGTTTCTCGGAGCCCGCCCATGTAGAGCATCCGCGCATGAACGCCGAAAGAACGATTGTTCTCACGCACGACTTTGGTCCACTCGCGCCCACCCGTCACCATCACTGAATACTTACCTGCGAACTTGGTGGGTCGTTCCACACCGTCGGTGTCTGTATAGGTTGATTTATACACACTACCGCCGGCCAACAGATAATAGCCTGATACAAAGGAACGCTCCGCCTGTGCGGTCAATCCGACGTTAGTGCCAGTGCCGACGGTACCGAGCGCCTGCGTCACAACCCCTTCCACATAGTTCAGCGCCGAGAAGCTTCCAACGGTGGAAACCGGAACATGGTCATAATAATGATAGTACAAGGCCGTGTTCAACTTCCAATTCTCCATTTGCAAGTTCTGTCCTACTTCTACGAACTGCTTTTGCAAGAAGCGACGACGCAAGGAAACCGAATTTTGCGCGCCCAAGTAGAGTCCAGGTGCAAGCATCTGGCTCGCTTGACCTCCCGTCACATAAAGATTGAACGACGGTGTTACTTGGTACTGCAGGTTGAGTCTTGGATCGAAGGCAGAACCTGCCATTGTTGAATACATGTATCGGCCCCCAGCCGTCGCCGAGAATCGACCCGAACGGAAGGAAACTTGTCCATACGGCTGTGTCATCACCGAGTTTACATTACCGTAGGCCTCGCCTGAAATTGCGGGCAGCAGCTCATAATTATAAATCTTGTCGTGATACGCATTCACCATCACGCCAAACTCCGTCGAGAGACGGGACGAGAACTTTCCAGTAATCGAGGCAAATGATGAAAGTATGGACTTATCGCTTTCGTACACAGATCGTTGATACGGAAGTCTCTTTGTGGCGATCGACTGGGAGTTTCGATCTTGCGTGTTCGAAGAAAATGTTGATCCGGCGGATAACGTGAAGGAGCTATTTAACGGGAGGTCCAAACGAGTTCCGATGGCGCCAGTCTTGTTGTGGTACGTGATCGTGAATCGGTCCTTATCGACCAGCCAATCGACTGAGTCGGGCTTTGCGTTAAAGATATTCTTGCTTGTGCCTCCGAACCCAAAGATTGACCAACTTCCACCCTGCTTTCCCACCTGCAGATTATAGTTGAACGACACGTCTTGAAAGTCGATTTTTTCATCACTGAAGTTCACGCCAAGCTGCGACAGCAGGCCAACGGTCGAATAACGCGCATTGACCAACAGGGATGACCTCTTTCCGACGGGTGTTTCTGCGGCGAAATCAAGGCCGATTAAACTTGCCTGCGCCGTGAACTCTCTCTTTTCATGGTTGCCATTTCTCAGCGTCATGTCAAGAGCGGCACTCGTCACATTGCCAAATCGAGTGGGCATGTTGCCCGAATAGAAGTCGGTGCGGTCCAGCATCTGGGCACTCAAGATATTGACGCCACCACCGTTGGCCGTGGGTTTATCGTTGAACGTCCCTGCGTTCGCCAGGTGGTTGGGATTGACGATATCCATTCCGTTCAATCGCCATAAGAGTCCCGTTGGCGAATTACCTTTCACAGCGATGTTATTCGCTTGGTCGTTGGCCGTTACGACGCCTGGGTACGACGATAACATCCGCACTGGGTCGAAGAAATTAGCAGGCATGCGCATCACTTTTTCAATGGGAAGCGAAATCGCGCCGGCGTCGGAGTTAGCAATTGGGCGGGCTTCTACGGTGAGGCCTTCCAACTGCGTGATCTTTTCATTGACTTCAAACTCGATACGTGTCTCCTTGCCGCTGATCACCAACGCCTCCTGCACATCCGATTCGTACACGAGAGACTGAACGATGGCCAAGTAGCGGCCCGTTGCCACTTGGTTAAACCTAAATTCACCGTTAGACCCAGAGACGGTCTTGAGCGTATCGGCTTTTTGCGTTAGTAACACCACAGCACCCTCCACACCTTTTCCTGTGACATGGTCGTGCACCGTTCCTCCCACCGAAGATGTATTCTGCCCGTATGAAAAAAAGGCTCCCAGTAGGAATACCGGGAGCCAAAGGAGTGATTCTACTTTCATGATCGCCGTATTTCTTCTCACGGCGCAAAGGTAAGCATCGCCGGCAAAAAAACCGGCCATTCCTCACATCGCTAGATCGATTTCATGTACATGATATCGTTCTCGGCACTCTTCATTGGATCGTTCGTCATAAAGGTGTCGTGTTCGACGTACCAGTGCTTCAAACCCGACTTTTTGGCCATGGTAAACAGCTTCTTGAAGTCAATTGACCCAGTGCCGACATCGGCGTTCTTTTCAGGCGCGACCTTATCCATGTCCTTCACATGCCACTGTTGAAAACGACCCGGATACTTAGTGAAGAGTTGTTCCAGATCTTGACCAGCGCGGATCGCCCAATAGATGTCTAGCTCCCAGGTTACCAACTTGGGATCGAGTCCGGCCATCAGGAGTTCAAATGGCGTGGTATCTCCCATCGGTTGAAACTCGAAGTCGTGATTATGGTATTGCATCTGAATGCCCGCCTTTTTCGTGACTTCAGCGGCCTTATTGACGTCTTCGATAATGCGTTTGTAGCTATCGGCATTTCGATCGGCGGGTGCCACCCAGGGAAGCACCATGAACGGCTGATCGGCAGCCTTTGCGTCGTCTACCGCCTTTTGCCAGTCGCCACGAACAACGTCGATGCCGTAGTGGCCGCTCGTCACCTTCATGCCGAGGCTCTTCACGTAGTCGTTGAAGTCTTTCGCCGACATACCAAACAATTGACCCTTGTTGTACCCAAAGGTCTCCAACTCGGTATAGCCCCAATTGGAAAGCTGTTTCAAGGTGCCCTTGACGTCTTTGAAGATGACAGAGCGGAGCGTGTAAAGCTGAATGCCCACCGCCTTCTTTTTCTTCGCCAATAAGTCGGCACTCATGGCCGATGCGGCCAACGCGAGGGCGCTATTCCTAATAAATGTTCTCCTTTTCATCATGGTATGGTTTAAGGTAGTCTCTCCATCGTGATGGCACCAAACATGAACAAGTCCGCATCGCCTGCCGACGCGTTGTTGAACACCAGCACCAGCTTATGCTTACCCGTCTGCGGGGTAATTCTAATTCCCGACATGGTTAGGTCGTAACCATCGGCCACTTTCATACGAGGCGTCGAGGTGAAGTCGATCGTTCCCAGTTTCTTTCCATCCTTGCTGTCTAGGAACACGTCGACCGTGCCGCTCTTGCTCACATTTTGAACGAGGATTACCGATGCATTGAGTTTACCAACACCGGTGAGATCGATCTCGCGTGTGCCCGCGGAGCTACCATTCTTCACACCTTGAAGCGCCTCGCCCCCAGTTGGGATTTTGAAACGCGTGGGGCCTTCCAAACTCTCGAAGTAGGATCCGTCCAACACGGGAGCTTGGAACACGAAAGTCTTTTGTGTCGCCAGTGAAGGAATGCTGCCGGCGCCGTTATCTTCATACATCGCTGTGAGCAGGTAAGCCCCTTTCGGCCCGGCTGGCGTTTGTCCTTCTTTGAACTGAACACTGCCCTTTACCGGTAGGCTCTTCTTGGTTTCCACTTTCGCCAACGAGAGAATGTACTCCACCATTTGCGCCGTTTGCTCCTTGGTCAATTGGGGATGGGCCGCCATCGGCGTTTCACCCCACACTCCCGCGCCACCTTGTAAAATCTTGTCAGATAGCACTTCGATGGCGCGCGTGTCCTTCTCGTACTTTTGCGCGATCATCTTGTAGCTCGGACCTGCGGACTTTTCATCCATTTGGTGACAAGCTTTACAGTCGCTTTCCGCGATCAGGATCTTTCCAGGCAATTCGGCCTTCTGGTGGCCTTGTGCAATCAACGTCATGTCGTAACCACCAGGCATGTAGTCGAATGTCACACGAACTCTTTCGGGTTTGATCTCTTTGCCCAGCGATCCATCTTCAGCATCGGTCACGGCCACTTCATATTGTCCCGAACCGCCGACTAGGAAGAACTCGCTATTGCCTTTCCAGGCGATATCGACGACCGGTTCGACATTACCCGCCAGCACCGTCAACTCTGAAGTTGACTTCGACCCGCTCTTATCCGTCACCGTCAGTTTGGGTCGGTAGATACCTGGTTTCTCGAACGTGTATTTGAAATTACCGTCTGGTGATGTGAGTTTCTCACCGCCGACTTCGAGTTCAAACGTAATCGCGTCTCCGTCGGGATCGTTCGACTGACTACCATTGAAGGAAACAGAGAGCGGCGTACCACCTTTGGTCTTGTCGGCGCTAAGCACGACGGTCGGAACACGGTTACCCTTGTTAAACTCGATGACGGCCAAGCGTGCATCCATGTTTTGGGCGAACCATTTTGTGCCGTACTCCATCAAGTAGAGCTTTCCATCGGAGCCAAACTCCATGTCCATGGTGTTGTTGAATTGGATATGGTCTAAGAAGGGTTCGATGTCCAAAATCTTACCATTCTCATCCATCGTGACGACGCGAATCCAGTTTCTGATCCAATCATAGATAATGAGTTTTCCATCCAAGTATTCGGGGAAGGCATCGGGTTGTCCTTTAAATTGGTCAACATAATACACGGGTCCTGCCATTGCGTTGCGGCCGCCGGTCTTCACGAGCGGAAAATCCGGGGAAGCAGCATAGGGATACCAAATAAACGGAGGGCTCACGGCAGGAAGGTCAGTCTTTCCTGTGTTGTTGGGAGAATCGTTGATTGGATGCGCTGGATCGTGCTTGGGTCCGGAGACTTTTGTCTCGAAGTTATAGTCGTGATATGGATAGTTCCCACCAACAAACAACGGCCAGCCGAAGAATCCGGCTTTCTGTGCCTGGTTGAGTTCATCGTACCCGCGAGGACCGCGGTCTTCTTTATCGTTGCCGGCATCGGGTCCCACTTCGCCCCAGTAGAGGAATCCGGTCTTCGAGTCAACGGAAATTCGATATGGATTCCTATTGCCCATCACATAGATTTCGGGCCGGGTTTTCTCCTCTCCTTTCGGGAACAAATTTCCCTCTGGGATGGTGTATGTGCCGTCTGGCTCGGGATGAATTCGGAGGATCTTACCACGTAAGTCGTTGGTATTCGCCGAGGACTTCTGTGCGTCGAATGGCGAGCGACCCGCGCGTTCGTCGGAAGGACTAAATCCATCGGATTCGAAAGGGCTGGTATTATCGCCTGTCGAAATGAACAGGTTTCCTCCTGGACCGAACGTGAGCGAGCCGCCGGTGTGGCAGCACGTTTCGCGTTGCGTGGCCACTTCCAACATTACTTTCTCCGAACCCATATCAACTTTGTCGTCCTTGAATTCGAATCGTGACAACACGTTTGCGGACTTCTCCGGGTGGGAATAGAAAATGTAGATGAAATGGTTGTTCGCAAAGTCAGGATCTTTGGTCAAGCCAATCATACCGTCTTCAAACTTTGTACCCACGTTGAACTTGTTGGTTGTGACCAGCGTGTCCTTCTTGGGGTCGTACAGTCTCACTTCTCCTTTGCGCTGAATGAATAAGATCCGACCGTCGGGTAGAACGGTCATCTCGGTTGGTTCATCCAGGTTGTAGGCGAATACTTTCTTACTGTAGCGATTGTCTTCCGGGCGGAGTTTTTCCTTGCATTTTGAATAGTCGAGGCGGTTGTTGCCGATGGCATACTTGATACCAGTCGTAAGGTGGGCTAGGAACTCGGGTTCAACCCATGATTCGTCGGTGTGGCCCATGCCAGTATAAAATGAACGCCCTCCGTCGAAGTCGTGGTACCAAGCCCAGGGGTGGTCTTCACCATTTTCGCCGCCTTCATACGATGACTCATCTAATTTGTAGAGCACGTGTAAGTCGTCTCCAATTTGACGGTAGTTGTATAGTTCATCGGTGCGTTCCCAATTTTCAGGAACTTGAATTTTAAACCGAGGATCGGTGTCGCCGACCTGGATGATTTTTGCTTTTTGCGTTTTGGGATGGCTCTTGAACCAAGCACCTACGAGCTTGTTGTACCACCACCATTCGTATTCGGTATCGGCGGCGGCATGTACCCCCACGTAGCCACCACCGGCTTGGATGAATCGCTTGAAAGCGTTTTGTTGTTGAAGATCGAGCACATCACCGGTCGTGCTGAGGAAAACGACGGCGCTATATTTTTTCAATGAGTCTTCTACGAAGTATGCAGCATTTTCCGTCGTATCGACGTCGAAGCCGTTCTCGAGTCCAAGCTTCTGGATGGCAGGTTTCCCTGGCGTAATCGACGTATGGCGGAACCCTTTCGTTTTAGAAAAGACAAGGATGCGCGGCTTTTGCTCCGTGCAAGATTGCAGGAAGCCACAAAACAGGATCAGGTATACTAATTTTCTCATGCTGGTTTTTTGGACACTAACTTTCAAAAAGACGGGAGTTCAGTATTGTGACCGAACTCCCGCCAAACGATCATCTATTTCAATCCATCAATGTTCTTTCTCTCCGTCGAGCGAAAGAACGTAACGTGCCATTTTCTCTGCGTCAGCTTGCGACAGGTCCGCATGGGCCGTCATGGGTACTTGGCCCCACACACCTGCGCCACCCGCGATAATCTTGGAAGCCAATAACTTCACATTCGCTTCGGTGAATTCATACTTCTTGGCCACGTCAGTGTGCGAAGGTCCAATAATCTTGTCGGTTGGATGGTGACAAGTCTTACAGTCGCTGGCCTTCACCAATGCCTCACCTTGCGCAATGGCATCTCCGCCCGTGCTTGCAGGTTGCGTGGAACTAGCCGCTTCGGGAGTACCGAAGTCCTCTTTGGCCGCCGTCTCAGTGTTCTTCGAACCACATGCGCCAATGATCAGCGCCATGGATATAATTGAAAGTGCCTTCTTCATGTATTGGTTTGTATTTAAATCCCTAAAATCTTCCTGTTCAACTTCGCGTCTTTGCCAGTCGCGGCGAAATCGTCGAATGCTTTCTCAGTCACTCGGATAATATGATCGCGGATGAAGGGTGCACCTTCCGCCGCTCCTTGTTCTGGGTGCTTGATGCAACACTCCCACTCCAGTACTGCCCAACCATCGTATCCGTATTGTGTCAACTTGGAGAAGATCGATTTGAAATCCACTTGTCCATCGCCAAGCGAGCGGAAACGACCGGGACGGTTGACCCAATCTTGGAATCCACCGTACACCCCGCTCTTGCCAGTGGGGTTGAACTCCGCATCCTTCACATGGAACATTTTGATGAAAGAATGATAGAAGTCGATGTATTGCAGGTAGTCGAGTTGTTGAAGAACGAAGTGGCTGGGGTCGTACAGGATATTCGCCCGCGTATGTTTACCGGTTGCTTCCCAGAATCGCTCGAAGGTGATACCATCGTGCAGGTCTTCCCCGGGGTGAATTTCGTAGCACACGTCGACGCCCGCTTTGTCAAAAGCATTTAGGATGGGCAGCCATCGACGGGCCAATTCTTTGAAGCCATCTTCCACCAATCCAGCGGGACGCTGCGGCCAGGGATAAACCGTATGCCACATCAGCGCGCCAGAGAAGGTGGCATGCGCATTGAGTCCGAAGTTGCGGCTGGCTTTCGCTGCCAACTTTAATTGGTCCACGGCCCACGCTGTGCGCGCCTTGTTGTCGCCACGCACACTTTTTGGGGCAAAGCCATCGAACATCGTGTCATAGGCTGGATGTACTGCCACCAATTGCCCTTGCAAGTGTGTCGATAACTCGGTGATCTTGAGTCCTGCAGACTCTACCGTCTCTTGAAATTCGGCTGCGTAGTCTTTGCTTTCGGCAGCCAGTTTCAGATCGATGCAACGCGAGTCCCAAGTTGGAATTTGAACGCCTTCGTAGCCGAGCGACGCCGCCCATTTGCAAATGGACTTGAGGTTATTGAAAGGCGCTTCGTCGCCCATAAACTGGGCTAAGAAAATCGCTGGTCCCTTAATCGTTTTCATGAATGGTTGGGTCTAAACTTCGAACGGTGTCCACTTTTCTTTGCTTTGTCCACTCTTCACGACGTTGTCGATGAATGCCATGCCGCGGATACCATCATCCACGCCAGGGAAATCGAGCGCTTCATCCTTTGGTTTCGTGCCGTCGATGCGGGCCGATAGCGTGAGGGCGAAGTTGCGATACAAGTTCGCGAATGCTTCCAAGTATCCTTCTGGGTGACCACCTGGTGTGCGGGTATTGTGCAAACCATATGAGTTAAGGAATCCGTTTGTGCCTGCACGGAAGATCTGCGTGGGCTTATCCAACCATTTCACCAAGAGCGTGTTGGGCTCCTGTTGGTTCCACTCGATGCCACCCTTCTCTCCGTAAATGCGCAATTTGATGGCGTTCTCTTCGCCCGCTGCAACTTGAGATGCCATCAAACATCCGGCTGCACCGTTGTCGAACCTCAATAACACGTTGCCGTCGTCGTCGAGGGCACGGCCTTCCACCATAATGTTTAGGTCGGCACACATGTGCGTGATGCGCTGACCAGACACATATTCAGCCAAGTGGGCGGCATGCGTTCCAATATCGCCCATGCACCCAGCCTTACCAGAACGTTTCGGATCGGTTCTCCAGGCGGCTTGTGCATTACCTTCGCGTTCGGACATCTTGCTGAGCCAGCCTTGGGGATACTCGACCAATACCTTACGAATTTTACCGAAGGTGCCCTCTTTGATCATTTGGCGGGCTTGCTTCACCATCGGGTAACCTGAATACGTATGGGTAAGCAACAACAGAAGACCCGTTTCTTCCACTTTCTTCTTCAATTGCTTCGCTTCATCTAGTGTGAAGGTGATCGGTTTTTCGATGACCACGTGGAAGCCTTTCTCGAGCGCCAACATCGCAGGCGCAAAGTGCGCGAAGTTCGGTGTCACGATTGTGACAAAGTCCATTCTCTGATCCGCCGGCAGCTTGGCCTCTTTTTCGATCATTTCTTCGAAGGAGAGATAGGTCCGGTTTTCCGGCAAGAAGAGTGCTTTGCCACTGGCCTTGGCGACCTCCGGGTTGACACTAAGACACCCGCAGGCTACTTCGATCAGCCCGTCCATGTTTGCCGCCAGTCGGTGTATTGCGCCGATGAAGGCGTCGAGCCCACCACCGACCATACCCATGCGAAGTTTTCTATTCATAAAGGATCAGAGATTTTAGGGTTAGTTACTTAAAACGCCGGAAAATAATAAAATTTCTCAACCGGAATCGATTCCGGAAATTTGGAACGGAGAATTTGAGGTTAGTAGGAAAATGCCCCAGACAGCTTAAGAACGCATTTTCCGTTTCCGCCTGGGGCATTTCGAATACCTTCAACTAGATAAATCGGCTCAACAAGTTTTCGTAATACTCTTGGCGGCCGCTGATCTGTTCGGGTTCACCGTTGGCATGGGCCAACTTTCTCAGGTCCTCCAGGGTCAGTTTGCCTTGTTCGAACTGCTTGCCCTTGCCCGAATCGAACGAGGCATAGCGTGCTTTGCGAAGTTTCGTGTACTCGCCGTTATCGAGGATCGCTTGTGCCGTGAGTAGCGCGCGTGCAAAAGCATCCATGCCACCAATGTGCGCGTAGAAGATATCCACGAGGTCTGTAGAATTGCGCCTTGTCTTCGCGTCGAAGTTGACACCACCGGTCTTAAATCCGCCGGCTTCCAAGATCACGAGCATAGATTCAGTCAATTCATGCAAGTCGGTTGGGAACTGGTCCGTGTCCCAGCCGTTTTGGTAATCGCCCCGGTTCGCGTCGATACTGCCCAACACTCCAGCATCGGCGGCCACTTGAAGTTCGTGCTGGAAGGTGTGTTGTGCCAGCGTGGCGTGGTTCACCTCGATGTTCAACTTAAAGTCATCCATCAAATCGAAGGCGCGCAGGAATGAAATCACGGTCGCCGAGTCGAAGTCGTATTGATGCTTGGTCGGTTCCATGGGCTTGGGCTCGATCAAGAATGGTCCTTTGAATCCATTCTTACGGGCGTAATCCTTTGCCATGTGCAAGAAACGGGCGAGGTGTTCTTGCTCGCGTTTCATATTCGTATTCAACAACGTCATGTAGCCTTCACGACCGCCCCAGAATACGTAATTGGATCCACCGAGTGCGATGGTCGCGTCGAGCGCATTCTTCACTTGTGTCGCTGCCCAGCATACCACGTCGAAATTCGGGTTCGTAGAAGCGCCATTCATGTAGCGTGGATTCGAAAACACGTTGGCAGTTCCCCAAAGTAGTTTTACACCCGAAGCCTTTTGTTTCGACTTGGCGTAGTCGACAATCTTCGACAACCGATTCTCCGACTCTTTCAAGGTTGGTCCTTCGTCCACCAAGTCGTAGTCGTGGAAACAATAAAACGGTGTTCCAATCTTCGTCATGAATTCGAAGGCAGCATCCATCTTGTCGTATCCACGCTGCATGGCGTCGGATGCCCGGTTCCACGGAAAGTCTTTTGTTCCGGGACCAAACGGATCACCACCCGTGCCGCAGAACGTATGCCAGTAGGCTGTCGCGAAGCGGAAGTGTTCTTCCATGGTCTTCTTCCCTACCTTCCGTTTCGCATCATAGAATTTGAATGCCAGCGGATTGTCGGAGTCTTTGCCTTCGAACTTGATCTGGCCGATACCTTTGAAGTATTCTTTGTCGCCGGTTGTGACTTTCATAGTTTATCGTTTAGTTGTTTTAACCAATGTGAATAAGCGTTTTTGTATTGTTCCGCTTTCGCGGGATTCGGTTCTTCCGTGAGGATCTTATGAAGGCCTTTGAATGCTGTAGGGAACGAATCGAAGAGGCCCGCACCCTTTCCCGCCCCGAGCGCGGCACCCTTAGCGCCATCCGTGTCATACAATTCAAGACCGGCACCGATCGTGTTCACAAATGCTTCGCGGAAAAGCGGGCTCAAGAACATATTGGCATGTCCTGCCCGTATCACACTTGTCTGTAAACCCATGGCCTTGAGAATATCGAAGCCGTACGCCAACGAGAATACGATGCCTTCTTGCCCTGCTCGAAAAAGATGGGCTTGTTGATGTATGTTGAAGTTCAGACCTTCTACCGATGCACCTATTTCCCGGTTTTCTAGGATGCGTTCGGCGCCGTTTCCAAAGGGCAACACCACAAGTCCAGCCGAACCAATCGGTGCTTGCGCCGCAATCGCGTTCATCGATTTGTAGTCGTACAGCGCGCCGCCTGACTGCGCCGTCTTTCTCAACCAACTGTTGAGGATACCTGTTCCATTGATACACAAAAGCACGCCATTACGCTTTCCCGCACGATCCGTTTCATTGTTCACGTGCATGAAAGTGTTCACGCGCGATTTTTTATCGTGGGCATTCTGATCCGTGACACTATAGATCACGCCCGAGGTCCCAGCCGTCGCCGCGGTTTCACCGGGGTGTAGGACGTTAAGTGAGAAAGCATTATTGGGCTGGTCTCCTGCCCGGTAACTAATGGGTGTTCCAGCGTTCAAACCGAGCTCCGCCGCAACGGCAGGCAAGAGCTTCCCCTGTACCGAGAACGTGGGCACAATGGCCGGAATGAGCGTCGACGGGAATCCGTAATGGGTCATGAGCCGGTCCGCGACCGATGCTTGCTTAAAGTCCCACAAGGTTCCTTCGGAGAGTCCAGAAGCTGTGGTCACCACGTCGCCGGTGAGTTTCATGGCTAGATAGTCGCCGGGCAACATCACTTTATCGATGCGTTCGAAGAGTTCAGGTTCATTCTCCTTCACCCACTTGAGTTTCGACGCGGTGAAATTGCCGGGAGAGTTAAGCAAGCTACCCAGGCAGTACTCCTCGCCTAGCTGCGTAAACGCCTTCTGACCATAGGGCACAGCACGGCTGTCGCACCAGATAATGGAAGGTCGCAGTACTTGTTGATTCTTATCGACGCAGACGAGACCGTGCATCTGATACGAAATTCCGATCGCTTCGATGGCACCGCCAGAAACTTTCGCTGCCTTTAGCGCTTGGGCGATAGCGATGCGGGCATGCTCCCACCATAAACTCGGTTCCTGCTCCGCCCAGCCTGGCTGCACGGCCTTCATCGCCATTTCTTCGCTTGGTGACTGCGCGGCGCCGGCGGTTGCACCGGTACTCGCGTTGACAATGGACGCTTTGACAGAAGAGCTACCCAAGTCGATGCCGAGGAGATATTTCATTGGAATTTAGTGAGGGACTAAACCTTATAGTCAAATTGACCATCAATTTTAGTCTTTTTCAAACAAATTCAAAAAATGAATTTCATGTAAAATCGAAATTGATAAATTCGTCGCCATGACCCTTCCCGACACCATTATCGATGCGCTCTCCATCGACTGTCTCATCTTCGGCTTCAAGAAAGGGGAACTCGACATTTTGCTGGTGCAACATGCCGACGGGATTAGTAAAGGAAAATGGGCGCTCCCGGGCGGTTGGATTCGCTACAACGAGAGTGTGAACGATGCGGCGGTCCGGCTCCTACACGACTTGACCGGTGTGGCGAATATTTACATGGAGCAACTCGGCGTGTTCGGCGATGTGAACCGCTACCCGCAAAAACGGGTGATCACGATCGGTTATTTCGCGTTGGTGAAACCCGAAAACTACCAACTCCATCCCGGCTTCACTGCGTCCGATGCGAGATGGTTCAAGTTGAGTGAGATCCCCACCTTACCTTACGACCACCACCAAATCGTGAAGTCGGGCGTAAAACACCTGCGGCATAAAGTGCGTCACGAGCCGATTGGCTTCAATCTCCTTCCTCGAAAGTTCACCTTGCATCAGTTACAAGAACTGTACGAGGCCTTGCTGGAAACGAAGTTGGATAAGCCCAACTTTCGACGCAAGCTGTTGAAGATGAACCTACTCACCTCGGCGAAGGAGAAGCAAAAAGATGTCTCACACCGGGCCGCATCGCTGTACCGGTTCGACAAAAAGACTTATAGCAAATTGAAAGAGAAGGGCTTCACATTCGAGCTTTGACACAACGAGGATGTTATGTCAAAGCTCGGATGGAAGGTTTGGTTCCTAGTGGGCAGCGCCAGGTTTCGCTTTACGAACCCAAAGCAATAGAATGGTAAATGCCACCACAAGGATGGCTGGGAAAGTGATCATCTTTGAAAGGGTTGCTTGACCGGCCGCCAGTTCGAGGGCACTTCCGGTGACGCCGGTGGAAGTCGCTGCTTCACGTGCAGAATCGATCCACCCGCCAATGACCGGTTGCCACATGGAAGTGGAGAACATTCCAAAAGCTCCGACCACGGACATGCCGATCGCGCCACTGAGCGGAATTTTGTCTGCGGCAAATCCAATCATATTGGGCCAGAAATAACAAACCCCGGTGGCGAACACGGCTGCGGCCACATAGGTCATAGCACCTGTCATAGAACTCAAGAGGAAGATTCCGATGGTAGCCAAGACTGCCGATCCCAACAAGACGCCGGTTTGGTCGAACTTGTGAACGAACTCACCACCGAAGTAGCGGCCCACGGCCATGATGCCGGTGATCAATGCTAGGATCACCATTGGCTGCGCGCCACTTTCCTTCAATACCAGCTGTGCCCATTGTGAGGGTCCAAATTCGGAAATCGCGGTTAGGGTCATACAAGCGCAGAGGAAAATGAACATCGGCGTCAACATCGCCTTGAGGTTGCCAGAAAGCTTGGCCACTTCTCCTGTGGGCTCGGGGAACGCTTGGCCCCAGAATACCACGGCGTAGGCAATGGTAGGGAGCATGATCACCCAAATTTGTGCTTCCCAACTCATACCCATTTCTGTCATCGCGTAAGAGATCAAACTACCTAGTACAATCCCGCCGGGGAACCACATGTGGAAGCGGTTCAGCAGCGTATTCATGCGCTTGCCGGTATAGCTGGTTGCGATCATCGGATTACAGGCCGCTTCGGTGCAACCATTTCCGAGACCGATGAAGAGCGTGGAGATCATGAGTCCAACATAACCACCCGAATAAATTGTTAGGAGGATGCCCAAGGTGTGGGCGACGAATGCGAAGATCATGATTCGCTTGGGTCCGATAGCGCTATAGAAGATACCACCGAGCACCATGGAAATCGGAAACCCGAGGAACCACATTTGGTTGATGTAGCCCAGCTGAGTTGCCGAAAGTTGAAAGGTTTCGCCCAACTGCGGCAATACGCCCGCTCGTATACTGAACGAGAACGCCGTGGTGATGAGGGCCAGGCAGCTTCCGTAAAAGAGCCTGATGGAGTTGTTTTCACTCATGGTCTATAAAAAGGTTTAAGTTGGTTGCTCTCTCAACGTGCGCGATCAAACGCCTCGCTCTCTGTTGCGCAGTCTATTCGAAAGTAGTAATAAAAATGAAAAACTGAAGAACCGGTCGTTTAGATTTTCGCGTGTGAAAATCACTTTCACGCCCTTTGCTCGCGGACTTCGCGCCTCGGCTGGCGTACTTCCCCTGTCGGGATGATGCTCACGATTTCCGCTCGACCGCCCTCAAGTCTTGTGTTCTGTGCAGAAAGTTTCGCCGCCAAGGGCAATCGGGTAAAAAGGATAATGACGAGGGAGTGAGCTTAGGAAGCCCACTCCCATCCGCCAGCTTTTTAAACCGTTCAAGCCTTCGTCACCGTTTTCTTAGACGTACCGATAAATACATCAATCGGTTCACCTTCCTCGAGTTTGGTGGTCACCCCAGCTTTGTCGACCCGCACATTCAAAACGCGGCCCCGGAACTCGAGGCGGAAGGAATAGGACTTCCATTGGTCTGGGATAAACGGGTTGAAGTGCAGTGCGCCGTTCTTGACGCGCATCCCGCCGAAACCCTTCACGACGCTCATCCACGTACCTGCCATACTCGTGATGTGGCATCCATCTTCCGTGTCGTTGTTGTAATCGTCGAGGTCCAATCGTGCCGTGCGCAAGTACATTTCGTATGCCTTTTCCTTGTAGCCGATGACAGAAGCCAAGATCGCGTGCACACAGGGTGACAGCGACGATTCGTGAACGGTCATCGGTTCATAGAAATCGAAATTCTTCTTGATAGTGGCTACGTCAAACCGGTCTTCGAAGAGATAGATCCCTTGAAGAACGTCTGCTTGTTTGATGAAGCAAGAGCGAAGGATGCGGTCCCAAGACCACTTTTGATTCAACGGTCTGTCTTCCGGTCGCAGGTCTTTCGCCGGCATGAGTTCTTTGTCTAGGAAGCCGTCTTGTTGCAAGATGACACCGCGTTTTTCATCGAACGCGTAGTACATGTTGTCGATGATGTGTTTCCACTTGGTGGTTTCTTCCGACTCTTGAAACGACGTCTTCTTCACGATTTCCGCATAACGTGCGGGCGCCATTTTCTTCACAGTGGCGACAGCGGAGAGCGTGAATTCAAGTGTCCACGCCCCAAGCGTGTTGGTATACCAGTTGTTGTTGACGTTGTTTTCGTATTCGTTGGGGCCCGTGACACCCAGGATCACGTACTTTCCTTTATCGTTCGACCAATTGACCCGTTGTCGCCAAAAGCGAGAGATGCCTATCAAGACTTCGAGCCCATGGTCGGCCAGGTAACCTTCGTCGCCCGTGTAAGCGACGTAATCTCGAATAGCGTAAGCCATCGCGCTGGTGCGGTGAATCTCTTCGAAGGTGATCTCCCACTCGTTGTGACACTCCTCGCCATTCATGGTGACGAATGGATAAAAGGCAGCGCCGTCGGTGAATCCCAGTTTCTTTGCGTTCTCGATGGCTTTAGGAAGATGCTTATATCGGTACACCAATAGGTTGCGTGCTACCTTTGGGTCGGACGTGCCGAGGTAAAACGGTAGGCAGTAAGCTTCGGTGTCCCAATAGGTACTTCCACCATACTTCTCCCCGGTGAAACCCTTGGGGCCGATGTTCAGTCTCTCATCTTCGCCTGTGTAGGTTTGTAACATTTGGAAAATGTTGAACCGAATACCTTGTTGGGCGGCCACATCTCCTTCGATCACGATGTCGCACATATCCCATTTAGCAGCCCAACTCTCGGCGTGTTCCTTTAGGAGTTGATCGAATCCCTTTTCGCGCGCGGACTCAAGTTTTTCCAGACAGTGAGCCGCCAAGAGTTCTTTCGGATGGTTTTCGGACGACAGCACCGCTCCACACTTATGGATCACGAGTTCCACGCCTTGGCGTAAATCTACTTCGACGGTATTTTCTGCATACTTTTCGCGTGTCGAGGTAAACACTTTGCCTTGCACCCACTTGCCTTCCATTTCGAGGCTATACTCCATCCCGGTACACACGTGGAAAAGCGTTTTACGTGTTTCGGCGATCACGATCGAGTAACCCAGTTGGGCTTCTTCGGCGACTGCATCCCAAAACTTCTCATCGTAGTTAGAGTCCTTGTTGACCACGTCGGCATCGACTGTCAACGTGACGCGCGCAGGACCGGAAAAATTCACCGGCGTGAGCGCGTAGCGAATAGCGCCAAGTTCGCCATCGGCCATCGAACAAAATCTTTGGGCGTGTACTTTCACTTCCTTTCCGGAAGGCGCATGGGCTGTAAAGTAACGATGGAGCACACCGCGCTTCATGTCGAGCACGCGTCGGAAGCTAGACACTTTCCACGTGGCGAGGTCCAAGGACTCGCCCGCGATGTCTATCTCGATACCGATCCAACTAGGGGCATTGAGTACTTTAGCGAAGTACTCTGGATATCCGTTCTTCCACCACCCTACCCGCGTCTTGTCGGGGTAGTACACGCCGGCTACGTAGCTGCCTTGGTGTGTGTCGCCTGAAAATTTCTCTTCGAAGTTGGCACGTTGTCCCATGCGCCCATTGCCCAAACTGAAAATACTTTCTGATATCCGGTTGAGGTGCGGGTCGAAACCTTCTTCAATGATTTCCCATTCGTGGTGCTTGATGTAGTTCTTCATGTGCTTATGAATGAGTAGCGTAATGTGAGTATGTTCTTACCATGAGTTTAAATCTTCCAACTTGAATTCGCCGGTGGTGGCGAGCACCTTGTTGGCGTTGCCTAGGTTCTTGGGTGACCCAATGCCCACGCATTTCATCCCTGCCCGTATCGCTGCTTCCACGCCGGCCTCGGCATCCTCGAAGACCACGCAGTCGGCGGGTTTCACGTTTAGTTTCTGCGCCGATAAAAGAAAGATTTCCGGATCCGGCTTTGTATCTAGAATCATGCTGCCGTCGACGATGACATCGAACAACTTACCTATTCCCAGCAGTTCAATCACGCGCGGCGCATTTTTGCTACTGCTTGCGAGTGCGACTTTCAACCCTTTCTTCCGCATGTCGGAAATGAGTTTCACGACGCCCGGAAAGACCTCGTCTGGTTTCATCGCCTCGATGAATTCGACGAACCATTCATTCTTCCGATCCGCCAACGCATTCTTCTTGTGGTCGCTGAGTTGCGTCTTGGCCATATCCAGGATGATTTGAAGCGACTGCATCCGACTGACACCTTTCAGCTTCTCGTTGTCGTGTTCGGTGAGGTTGACCCCCAACTCGTTGGCAAGTCGTTTCCAGGCCAAGAAGTGATACTTGGCTGTATCGACGATCACGCCGTCTAAATCAAAAATGCAAGCTTTGATCAATGTGGATAGTTTTATTCGGAAGGAACGAATCCTTGGTGAATGACTTGTTTTGTTTCTGCAAGTGATTTGAACACGGAGAACGTTTTGCCTTGTGTCCGCATAGCGCCGAGCGCGTTTCCGTATCGAGCGGCGGCAATATAGTCTTTTGGATTTTCCAATAAACCAAAGCCAATCCCGCCTGCAAATGAATCTCCGCAGCCAGTCGTATCGACGACGTGATTCACCTTGATCGCGGGCACGAGTTCTTCGCGGAGTTTACCGCGAACCTTGAAGTACGCCAAGCACCCGCGTGAATCCACGGTGATGTAGACACATTTCACACCGAGATCGAGGCAATGGACGGCAAAAGCGCGCAGCTCATCGCGGTTCGGTTCCTCATTAATCGTAAAATCTGTCGACTCATACTCCTTCTTGAACCATGAAGCCTGGGCTTCCTCTAGGTTCATTTTTAACACGTCGATGTAGGGCAACCACTGGTCTCGGTCGATCCAGAATTTGCGCTGGCGTTCTCCATTCACCAAGCACGCCGTGGTTGGGCCGTGGGCGTCGAATACCACGAGGCCTTTACTCTTCTTCTTCAGAAACTTGAGGGTATCTAGCGATATTTCGTAGTCGCTAATGGGGATGAACACGAAGACCTTACAGTCGAGCAGGTTTTTCATGTCGTCGGGAACGATCGGGTCCATGAACCCAGTTTGACGTTCGAGGCGATTGTTGACATCGACAAATCGAAGGCTGATGATGTCGCCTTGATCCAACTTGCTCGTGAGATGCTTCGTGTTGACGCCGGCATAGCCTTCGAACACTTCGTTCACGTTGTCGACGTCTACGGTTCGGAGGTGGGACACGGGCACGATTTCAATGTCGTTACCAGCCATGGCGGACAACGCGATGACGGGGTGCGTCACACATCCCCATTTTTGTATCAAGTCTCCTTGGTGGGTTACGATGTGGTCACGGGGAATAGGTCCTACAATGGCGATGCGATTCATATCGGTATACGTTGAGGGTTCATCAGTTCATTTAAGCAACCAAGTAGGCGGCGCCGAATACACCAGCGCTGTCACCGAGCATGGGTTTCACAATAGGCGTATCGAGTCGATGGTTGAAGACAAACTTCTTCAACGACTCCACACCATCGGTATAGATTTCGTCGATGTTGCCAACCCCGCCGCCAATCACGATTACATCTGGGTCGATGATATTAATTAATACACTGGTAGCCAGCCCAAAGAAATGGGTGAGCCGCTTCATGGTTTGTGTGGCCGCCTCATCGGTGCCGGCTTTGTAGCGAGCGTAGATCTCTTTCATGCGAAGCTTGTTGCCTGTCACGCTGAAGTAATAACGCTCAAGGTCCGGACCGGAGATCACCTTTTCTACGCAACCGCTTTTTCCGCAATAACATGGCCCTGCCGATTCATCGAGGAAGTTATGCCCCCACTCCCCGGCGATTCCCTGCAAGCCATTGATCACGTGCCCGTCGATCACAAGGCCGCCACCCACACCGGTACCCATGATGATCCCAAAAACAACTTTCGCATTCGGGTACTTCTGTTTGACAACACCCATACGCGTTTCGGCGAGCGCGAAGCAATTGGCATCGTTGGCTATCTCGACTTGCATCTTGAGCAACCGCTCCAGGTCCTCCTTCATGCGCTGACCGTTCATGCATTCGGAGTTGCACCCCTTCATTGTACCCAATCCTGGGTCTAACGTTCCGGGGGAACCGATTCCAATTCTTTCTGGTCGATAGCCGAGTTTCGCCTCCATCATGGCTACCAACTTAGTGATCTGTCCGAGGATGAACTCATACCCGTTCTCCGCGCCAGTTGGAACACGGTCTCTGAACAAAATATCGTTCAAGCGACCCGGGCCAAGAACGACACCTTCCGCTTTGGTACCGCCTAAGTCGATACCCCATAAATGATCTCTAGTTGACATGTGTAGATGAAACTGTCTGTCCAATATAATGTCGATGCGCGAGTAGACCAACCTTGTTGAGGTCGGATGGTGGGAGCGCGTTAAAGGCTTGCCCTGCCCCACCCGAGCGCGTCGTGTTGGGGTGGAAGGTCTTCCAGGAATGCCAGTATTCTTGATAACTCTGTTGCCAATTCAGCGCGGCGCCTTTCAAAGGACCTTCGATGCACTCTCCCTTCCAGTTCCAGCGAGAGCCGGTTGTCTGGTCGCGTAAGACTTGGGCGGCGGAGTCGAACGTGAACGTGAGCGAATCGGGTCGGCGCCAAGCATGGAAGCTCGCCGAATCAGGCTCGATGGCTATCACCACGGAGACGCCTCCGAGTGTATCATTCAACACATGCGTCGCCCGGGTACTCAACCAATCATAAGCTCTCGCGTGACCGTTCACTTCCACCCCAATCACCCACGATTTGTCGAGCCAGGGAATTGAATCGGTCCGTTCGAGTCGATTCGTCATCTTACCTTCGTCGTATAGAGCTGCACTGTCATAGGGAGCAATGAAATCTGGATCGCGTTGCATCACCTTGGTGTTGGGATGGGCATCGATCCAAGCCGACAGTCGCATTTGCTGCGACGGAAGTTCAGGCAAGAACGTGCCTTTCTTTTCCCCCGTGATGGCTTCGCCGTTTACTTGCCGCCACCAGCTTCGTGTCGTTGCGTCTTCGAACATGGCATTGTAGTGGTCCATTCCTACCAACCGGAATGTTTCTGGTTGTCCATCGACGGTAGGTGAAAAAACACGACCGGTTCGGCACACGCTGCAATAGGTGACCATCACAGGTTGTCCTCCGACCGTGTCGCGAACTTGGTGGTGGTAGCCTATCACTTCGATGGGATATGCGCGACTCTCGCCATTGAGTTCAACGCCAACGACCAGATCTCTCAATGGAATCTTATTGTCGGCCACACTCGAGATAATCTTATGTTTCGGTTGGATGAACATCCTGTCGGCCATCATCACGGAACTGATCATATACCAGACCATGAGCCACACACCGATCGCGACGACGGGCGGCCACTGGATCCAAATTCGACCAGTGACGAGGTACCGGTAAGTCGGCCAGGCAACAATCGCCAACCCTACGATTCGAATCCACCAAATGTTATTATGAAAGAAGTAGGCTGTGTCGATCGTGTTCTCGACTTGACTGCCTGGGAAAGGCATGATGTAGTAAACCCGCAATAGCTCTGCGGCAATCAGGACAATAATTCCCACAGTAAAGAGCAGCAGTCTCAACATCAGGTTATAGGAATTCTCCGGACAAGTTAATGGAATCTTTCATTCGTTGGCGTTCTACGCGCAACTTATCTTGCGACCAGTTGAATCGAGCCGACATGGTATTCAGCACCAGATCGAGGTAGGTCCGAACACGGCTGATATCGAAGAAGAGGCCTCCCGTTCTCCGCACGAAAAAATCGGAAGCCGATACTACCATTTCATGTTCGATTGCGTGCTCTAACTCTGCCTGCACCAAGGCTTCTTCGCTATCGCCACCGAACTGTCCATATGCGCGAAGCGCGATGGGTTCTGCAGCCCTACCATAGGTGTGAACAAGATAGTATACTTGTTTTGCCAATGTTGGGGGTAAAATTGAATACAACTTGCGTTTGAAGAGTTCTACCTCCTCGTAACTTGAGAAGCCAGGATTTGTGAGCGGGATAGATGCGGTGTAACACCTTTTCAAAGTCCGTCCTTCGAAATACTTATCGATCACCAAATCAACGACACGCTCCGCCATCTTTCGATATCCGGTTAGCTTCCCGCCGGCAATCGAAATCAGCTTCGACTGAGACTCGAAGATTTCATCCTTGCGCGACAGTTCGGAAGCCGACTTCCCTTCTTCGTGAATCAATGGACGGAGTCCCGCCCACGACGATTCTATGTCGGACAATTGCAATGGCGCTCCGGCGAACGTCTTGTTCACTGCGTTCAGCAGATAGTCAACATCCTCACGCGTGGCATGAACCTCCTCTTTACTCCCAGTGTAGTTTGTATCGGTCGTGCCGATGTAAGTTGTGCGTCCACGCGGAATGGCAAAAATCATTCGTCCGTCACCCACATCGAAATAAATTGCCTGGTGTACATTGAGTTTCTCGCGGGCCACCACGATGTGAACACCTTTCGTTAAATGAAGTCGTTTCCCTTGTCTTGAGCGGTCGAGTTCGCGGAGTTCATCTACCCATGGACCTGCGGCGTTCACCACCACCTTGGCCTTAAGCAGAAAGCTCTTGCCCGTTAACATATCTTCAACGGTGACGCCGGCAATGGAACCTTGCTGGTAGTCGAAGTTGGTTACGCGTGCATAGTTCACGAGCTGGGCTCCATTTCGGAAGGCGGTCTTGGCGATTTCGATCGTCAGGCGCGCATCGTCGGTGCGGTATTCGGCGTAGATGGCCCCTCCTTTGATGTCGCTAGGCTGCAAGAGCGGTTCCTGTTTCAGGGTCAGTTTGCGCGTCAACATCTTCCGTTGGTCTTCCGGCTTGACGCCCGCCAACCAGTCGTATAACTTTAATCCGAAAGACGTAAGCATGCTGCCGAACCCACGTTTTTCGTAGAGAGGCAACAGCATCTTCTCAGGCAACACAAGGTGCGGTGCCAGTTGATGGACGACCGCGCGTTCGCTTCCCACCTCTCGCACGAGGCCGAACTCAAGCTGCTTCAGATAGCGCAGTCCCCCGTGAATCAGTTTGGTGGAGCGGCTACTAGTACCAAACGCAAAATCGTGTTGCTCGACCAGTGCGGTCTTCAGCCCTCGCGTGGTGGCATCGAGCGCTATGCCGACGCCGGTGATCCCGCCGCCGATGACCAACACGTCGAACGACTCGTTCTGGAGTCGCCGCAAAATCGATGCTCGGGTCTCAATAGAAAACATAGGTATCAGTCAATCCAGCCCTTCGTCCGTTCCACAGCTTTGCGCCATCCTTTGTACAGTTTGGTTCTCTGGTCGTCGCCCATGGCGGGTGTAAAGCGTCGTTGAACCTTTCGGTTGCTCAGTATTTCCTCTTTCTTCCACAATCCACTTTGAATTCCTGCCAGGTAAGCGGCACCCAATGCGGTGGATTCGATCACTTCCGGTCGCTCTACTTCGGTACCCAAGATGTCGGCTTGAAATTGCATGAGGATGTTGTTGGCACTGGCACCGCCGTCGACTTTCAAACTTGCGAGTTGTAAACCCGAGTCTTCTTGCATGGCATTGAGGATGTCCTTGGTTTGATACGCCATCGACTCGAGCGTGGCCTTGATGATGTGGTCTTTGCCAGTGTCGCGAGTGAGTCCGAAGATGGCACCCCTCGCGTACATGTCCCAGTACGGAGCACCGAGTCCCGCAAAGGCTGGAACCATATATACTTCATTTGAACCTAATGCTTTGGCTGCAAAGTACTCCGAGTCCTTTGACTGATCGATGAGGTGAAGGCCATCGCGTAACCATTGGACTGCGGCGCCAGCGATGAACACGCTCCCTTCGAGGGCATACTCCACCTTCCCATCGAGTCCCCAGGCGATGGTGGTCACCAACCCATTCTTGGATTTTCTGATTTCGGCACCCGTGTTCATGAGCATGAAACAGCCGGTGCCGTAGGTATTCTTGGCGAGGCCCGGTTCAAAACATCCCTGGCCAAACAGAGCAGCCTGTTGGTCGCCCGCGACGCCGCACACTGGGATAGCCACGCCTCCGAAGTTCCAATGGCCAAAAAGGGACGCCGAAGGTTGCACAGTGGGAAGCAACGAAGCAGGTATCTGCAAGGCTTTGAGCAATTGGTCGTCCCAACGCAATGTGCGTATGTTATAAACCATCGTCCGAGAGGCGTTCGAATAATCCGTTACATGAGACTTGCCGCCGGTCAATTTCCAGATCAACCAGCTATCGATGGTTCCGAACGCCAATTCACCACGGTCGGCCCTTTGACGTGCACCTTCGACATGGTCAAGAATCCACTTGATCTTAGTGCCTGAAAAGTAAGAATCGATCACGAGACCAGTGTTTTCCCGAACGTAATCGGACCAGCCTTCCTTTTTGAGGCGCTCGCATTCGGGTGCCGTGCGCTTGTCTTGCCACACGATCGCATGATGCACCGGAGCACCTGTCTTGCGATCCCACACCACGGTAGTTTCCCGTTGGTTGGTAATCCCGATCGCCTGAATCGACGACGGCTGAACGCCGTTATCCTTGATGAGTTTTTCCAACACCCATTGTTGCGTTTTCCAAATCTCTTCGGGATCGTGTTCCACCCAACCCGGTTTCGGAAAAATTTGCGGGAACTCTTGTTGTGCTATCCCTTTGATTTGACCGGCTTGATCGAATAAAACGGCACGCGAGCTGGTGGTACCCTGGTCGAGCGCTATGATGTATTGTTCTTTCATATTATGAACCAAAAGCCCAATGGTACACTGCGACTCCAACGATGGCGCCCAATAGTGGGCCCACGACGGGGATCCAGGCATAGCCCCAATCCGAATCTCCCTTTCCGTGAATCGGCAGAAGGAAATGTGCGATGCGTGGACCCAAGTCACGCGCTGGGTTGATAGCAAACCCGGTGGTGCCACCGAGGCTCAAGCCAATCGCCACGATGAGCAATCCTACGACAATTGGTTTGAGACCTTGCGTAAACTCATTGGCACCCATGAACAAAAGTCCGAGGATCAGCACAGCGGTTCCGATTACTTCACTGATCAAATTCGAGATCGGGTTTCGGATGGCGGGCCCGGTGGCAAAGGCAGCGAGTTTTAACGAAGGGTCTGCCGTCTCACGCCAGTGAGGCAAGAAATGAATCCAGACGATCGTCGCACCCAGAAAGGCGCCCAGCATTTGCGCGGCGATGTAACCGAGAACCTGGTCACCCGCCAGGGAACCATGCAAAAACATCGCGAGTGTGACTGCCGGGTTGAGGTGTGCACCGCTGATCTCACCAACGGCGTAGATGCCAAGCGTGACCGCGAGGCCCCATGCCAGCACGATGGTAAGCCAACCAGCTCCTTCTGACTTGGAACGTCGAAGAAGCGCACCCGCCACGACGCCATTGCCCATAATGATCAGGAGCATCGTACCGAAAAACTCAGCAAGGAAAGGATTCATGAATGAGGGATTTTTGATGGTTTCTAATATAGGGATTTTTGATGTAGCTACTTCAGGTGAAGATGCCACTCCCCAACCACCTTACCCTCTAGGATTGGTGCTGTCGAAATGCTATTTGGCAGCGGTTGCCTCCTTTCGTGTACGGACGTGGTCCACGATGAATTGTCCCACTTTCCGGCCTTGTACTTTACCAATATCACAAGCTTTGCGGTAATGGATGCCACCATAAATTCTGCTTTCAGCAGCTTCATCGGCAGCCTGGTAAAACGACGTGAAGCTCCGAGGTGTCATCCCATATTCAACTTCGGTAGAATCTGTAAAGGTGAAGTTATCGCCAAACAGGTTCGTCAATGCAACGGAGGACGCACCCGAGATAACGCTGTGACCACTGGTATACTCGGGAAAGGGAGGTGTTTGTAGGAACGGCACCCAGTTCTCGTCAATGTGTTGGTTGATGTAAGTTTCAGGTCGCACAACTTTGCTCCTATACTTTTCATCCCAGCAACTAATGAAGCCATCGACGAGCGAAAGTGACACGCGGGCATACGCTTCGGCCGAGTGAACAAAGTCAGCATTCGCCTTCCGGCATGCCACTCCAGTGATGTTCATCCAGTGACCGCCGGGGGAAATTTTCTTGGTGGCAAACATGACGTGGCCGCGCACGTTCATCACGAAAGGGTTGCAATCCCAGAAGCTGGCAATCGCTTTTTGCTCGTCGGTCAATCCTTTGCCAATACTATGCACTTCCATGGCCTCTTTATAGAAATCGCTTTTCCTATCGAGCGAGAATGGGATCGGCGGTTCGGGTTTAAACTCCGACGCCGAGTCAAGTACGAACGGCCGTATCTTATTCCAGTGGGGCTCTACGGCATCCATGTACGCCGGCGGTGTGGGTTTCCATGTGGCCGGATCCTGAAGAATGGTATACTTGGGAAATGATCGTGTCTGTTTATAGTTGTCCTTGGATGACCATTTGATGACGCGGTCGGCAACCTTGTTCCCATATTCAATAGAGCGTTCGTACACATCGTCGGGGACGCCAAGATCTTTAAACTCTTTCAGCATCGATTGGTGAAACTCTTCGATCTCGGGTTCAGAGAAAACAAGGGTCTTTCCGATCTTCAAAAGTGCTTCAACCGACGCAAGCGGAAAACAGTATTCTAACGTAGGGTCTGGTTGAGGAATACTATCGAGCCCCTTTAGTTGTCCCGAGAAGGATTCGAACTCCGGATTTAAATGGCGACCTGCTTCATAGCCAGCTACGCTCGCATACGTATAGATTCGGCTCGCAACGGGCGGGGAAAAGATGTCGTGTACGATCCTATCCGTCACCTGTTTAATGGACCGATGGAAGAACTCGGGGTTCTGCGCCTTTGCCTGATACTCGGGATCGCTTCCTTTGCAACTGGCGAGCAAGCTGATCGAAACGATTAAAACGGTGCGAATGGCGTTTGTATATCTGAACATGTATCCGAACTAAGTCTTTCTCAAATTTATTGGTAAGATTCGTGATTCAAAAGCATAATCGCTTTCGATCATGTATCTGTCGCAGTGACAAAAGTCAGTAAGAGGTTGGCCTATTTACCCACTTGAAATGTCTTTCGCTCCACCCCTACGCCTTTTATCTCGAGGCTCTTCCAACCTGGCGGCAAAGTCGTCTTCAACTGGGTAACGCCCATGTCGCCGATTTGGAGTCCCCCGAATCCGAAGATTACAGCTTGTAGGAAGCCTCCCGCACCGGTCGCGAAGTATGGATTAGAACCGCCTGCCGTCTCGGCAAGGACTCCGAAAGGTGGAACCTCGTTGGGTTTGTAAGCCTTGGCAAACCATTCCGTCGCCTTGTTCATGTTTCCCACCCGTGCGTAGAGAAGTGCCAACACGGAGCTACCCATGGCAGGTCCTTCCGGCGACATTCTCGGTTCGTAGTACGCAAGGTCCTTTTGAACTTGGGCCTTGTCGGAGACGATATCCAACGGGAACGCCAACAAGTTGACGTCTGCTTGTTTGATCATCACACCGTCGTAGGTTGCGTTTTCTTTCGTGGTACCGTCTTCAAACTTCAGGATGGGGATGTTCTGTGCTACATGCTCCCAATCCGGGTTGGGCACAAGCCCGAGCTCTTTCGCAGCTTGGGTAGCGTACCGGAGCGCAGTGATGGCCATCCCATTCGTGAACGCATTGTTATCGATGTTCTCTTGCCATTCATTGGCTCCAATCACGTTGTTGATTTCATACTTACCAGGACCCTTGCGTTCGACCCTACTCGCCCAGAAGTCGGCTACTTCTTTCAGAACTGGATACCCGCGGTCGCGCAACCACAACTTGTCCTTCGTCACTTGATAATACTTCCAGAAGGCCCAGCCCACACATCCGGTGATGTGATGTTGAAAAGGACCTGTCAACGCCCAGACAGGCGTGTCTTCAGATCCTTCATCGGAGGATTCCCACGGAAACATCGCACCTTGGTAACCATGGGAGAAAGCGTTTTGCTTAGCCGCACCCAGGCGCTCGAATCGATACTCGAGCAACGACTTGGCGATGGATGGCTGCAACGCCAGCAGCGGCGGATACATCCACAACTCGGTATCCCAAAAAACGTGACCGTTGTAACCCAACCCGGAGAGACCCATCGGGCTCAAGCTGTAGGCGGTGCCTTCGCGTGCAAAAGAGTATAAGTGATACAACGCAAATCGAACATCGCGCTGGATCTGTGGGTCGCCAGTGACCACGATATCACTCTTCCAGAGCTTCTCCCATTCGGCCAAATGTCGTCGCATCAACCGGTCGGTTCCCTCCAATGCCGCAAAGATGGTCAAACGCTCAGCTTCGTTCAGGGGGTCTTGATAATGTTCTGTGCTCACAGCCGAAGCCACCACCGTGAAGGAATAGCTGGCTCCCGCTTTCAACTTCTTGGTGAACTTCGTCAAGTGCATATTGTAATCCCAGTCTTCGTGTATCAGGGTCGGTTCCTCGCCATGTTTTTCGTTGAACACGATACTATTGCTTGCCGCCAACGTGTGCTTGCCCGAGGGGCTTTTACCGACCGACGTCATCAACGGAATCTTCACATGCGGGCGATCAATCTCGCTGTATGTATTGCGCACATCTACCAAATGGTTAGGAGCCTCAATGACACTCATCGGGGTAATGGCGACATCTTGCTTGGCCGTCACTTCCACGATCGACATAGCGGTATACGGCAGGTGACGAAGGGATAACATTGAATGCTTCACCGATATCTTGTCGCCCACGTCGAAGGTGGTCACCAAGATCGCCTTCCTCATATCCAACGATTGGCGATAATTCGAGATATCCTTGATACCGATCCTCCTTCCATCCACCTCTAAGTTCATATTCACATGGTTGAAGGTCTTAAGGATGTTCGACACGCGCCCGCGTTGGTAATAGTCATACACGCCGTTCAAGACAACATCCCGCACCTTCATGGGTTCCGGCGACGAGACAAGTCCAACCATACCGTTTGCCACAGTCACGCCGAAGTAATTGTTGGGATCGATGTTCTTCGCTTCCACCGTCCACGCAGGGTCCGTACCTTGAGCGTTCGCCCGCCACACGCAGATCGCTACGGTCAAAAAGATCACTACCTTTTTCATCTCGGTTTCCGTTTAGTAAAAATCATCAATGAATCATTGTTCCTGCTGACTAGCAACGCTGGCCCGTTGGCGCCCACGATTGGACGAATGTCCCGAGTTTCTCCCTCCACAAAAAAACCAGACTCGCTCGGCGACATACTTCGAAACCCACCTTGCCCATCGCCCAGCATCACCAAACCAAAGCCTGCATCGTACGGCCATAAGTCGGGCTGCACGGCCAAGAGGTTGCCACCGACTACGATGTCCAATTTCCCATCTACATTTACATCCATGACGGCGATTGCCATCACCGGGAAAAACTGCGCGTCTTCAGGGAGCGGTCGGGCAGCGAATGTGGCATTACCTACGTTTTCAAAATACATTGACGCCAATGTGTTCGCCGTCCGTTTCATCTGAGGCACACTCCCTACCACTTGCTCGGGGGTCGCTTGCGCGTAGTCCGAGTACCGAAGATACTTCTTCTTCAGCGCCGGAACCTGCCGAATGAGTTGGTCCTTCGACGCCAATGTGTGCCGCGTGCCACCGTTGTGATACACGAGCACTTGATCGAGGGCGGCATTGTTATCAAGGTCAGTTACAATCATTTCAATTTGCTCATTATCAGATACTTGGATACGACCATTTAAACCAAAATTTCCGCCTACTATGTCTATGTCTCCGTCCCCGTCGAAGTCGCTGGCAGCTAGGGTATTCCACCAGCCGACCGCCTGGTCGGTACCGTTTTGAGACATGCGCGACAGGACACCTTGGTTATTTTTCCACACCTGCACCGGGGACCACTCGCCTGCGGTCACGAGTTCGGGATAGTCATCGCCGGTGAGTTCGACCCAAAGGGCAGCATGCAGCATTCCACCGGGTCGTTGACTATTCTCGAAGACAGCCGCCCGTTCCTGAAAATTTCCCTGTCCATCATTGATGAGTATAAAGCTATCGCTGTCGATGCCATATCTACCGGTAACGGTGCCTCCGGCGACGAAGACATCCATGTCGCCATCGTGGTCTACATCGGCGGCAGCCAACGCGGACGCATTGACACGGGCGCGTGAAACCTCTTGGGTACTTTCGGTGAACTTGCCCCGGTCATTCTTGAATAGTTTCAGCTGCAGGTGATCGTCTACAAACTCGTCGCCACCGTTGCCCACCATTAAATCGAGGTCACCATCGCCATCGGCATCGAAGAACAGGGCAGCTGTCTCTTCATTCATCTTGTTGCTATCGAACCCATTTTGCTTCGACGGAGAAAACTGTCCGTTCTTCAATTGAAGGAATAGCTTTCCTGATTGGCCTTGTCCGCCGCTTATATATAAATCCTCCAACTGGTCTCCATTGACATCCCCCACTGCGATCTTCGGCCCGCGTGTCGAGTTCATATGAGGGATCAGCCGTTGTGTCTCTAACACATTAAAGTCATTTTCTTGGTGCTTGAATGCCGGGGCATTCGTTGAACGCTCCAACAGTGCGGGCGTTACCCGATTCGAGGGACTCCATTCGCTCTGGATTGGTTCCTGCAGGTCGACGGTGGTATTCACCTTTGTGCCTATGACCCGCTGATACTTGTTTCCGGGCCAACGGACCACCAATGAATCGATCACCTCAATATTCCCCAGCCCAAAGTGGAGCGTCGGGTCAACGGATGAAAGCCATCCACGGGTGGGGTTTTGCTCGCGATGGATCGATTTTCCGCGTGCGTAGACAGTCACGTCTGCACCAATCCCAAACGGGTTCCGGCGCAACCCACGCAACTTGACACGGAGAAAGTGCGCTGAGTCAAGTCGTGTTTCGTTCCGGAGTAGGTCTGCCTTCTCGTTGATGTTGTTCACCACCAAATCGAGATCGCCATCGTTGTCAAGGTCGGCATAGGCGGCCCCATTCGAGAATGACGGCTTCGCTCCAAGCCATTCTTGGGACTTATCCTGAAATTGAAGTCCTTCTCCTTTCCGGAAGATTGCGTTGCTTGTTTTTCCCGATGGCATTTTGGAATACAACTGCTCGTCGCTCAGGTGTTTTTGTGCGGAGTCGGTGGAAATAAAGCTGATATAGTCTAAATCGTTTGGTCGACCTACAATACCATTAGCGACGAACAGGTCTTTGCCGCCATCGTTATCGAAATCGGCGAGCAACGCAGCCCAACTCCAATCCGTCGCGGCCACGCCAGCGAAAGGGGCTACATCAAAAAATCGAAGGCGACCATCGGGTTTACCCGCGCTAATCTGGAGGCAGTTACGTGAAAACTGGTTGTGGTATCCGAATTCCAGCTTGTACTGATAGATTTCGTAGTTATCCTCGCCGGCGGTGGTTTTGATCACATACTCGTCGCTTGGCATCATATCCAGCGTCACGATGTCGTTCCACCCATCTTCGTTGATGTCGGCGATGTCGTTACCCATTGAAAATCGACTTGAGTGGGGCATCGCTCGTTCCAAAATCTGGCGGAACGTTCCATCACCGTTGTTGAGATACAGGTAGTCGTTCTCGTGAAAATCATTCGACACGTAGATATCCGCGAATCCATCGCGATCGAGGTCGGATACGCCTACGGCTAACCCGTACCCAACGGAACTACTGAAAATACCGGCTGCTTCTGTGACATCGGTAAAGTGAGGTTTGCCATCCGAGCCAAGATCGTGGCGAAAGAGTCGGTCGCCTGCGAGGCTGTCCCGTTGTTGACGCAACGACACGTCACCATAAGACCGAACCGAATGAACGGAATGGTTGAGCAAGTACATGTCGAGATCACCATCGTTGTCGTAATCGAAGAATGCTGCCTGCGTCGAAAATCCTTGAAAGCCGAGGCCATATTCACGCGACCTTTCGGTGAAGGTCATATCATGGTTATTGATGTACAATTGGTTGAACCCGTCGAACTTTTTGTACTTACCAACGCCGCAAAGGTAGATATCGAGCCAGCCATCGCCATCGACATCGGCCATGGTCACGCCGGTTTTCCAATTGCCTAGGCCTGCCATGCCGGCACGGTCGGTTACATCATCAAACTTGAAGTTGCCTTTGTTTTGATAGAGCTTGTTGCCAACTTGGTTTCCGGAGAAGTAAAGGTCCACCATACCATCGTTGTTCAGATCTCCGGCCGCGACTCCCCCTCCATTATAGAAATAGAGATATTCGATGATATTGAAGTCGTCTGAGTTTGTCAGGGTGTTTTGAAAGGTAACGCCTGAAGAATCGGATGGAATGGTTGAAAACAAATGTGTGGAGGGTGGCGGTGGCGATTCGCATCCCACCATCCATAGACCGAACGCAGCAAGTATCAGTGCCCTCACTTTCCGATCCTTAGCGTGATGAACGATGCGTTGTTGCGTGCCACGAGCAGCCACTTCTCTTTCCCTACCGTTAGCGTCACTAGGTCTCGAACCTCACCATCGATAAAGAATCCGGATTGACCTGCCGGAACGGCTTGGAAGTTCCCGCCGCCGTCACCAGCTAAGAATGTTCCGTAACTGGCATCATAACGACCAAGTTCAGGTTTGACCCGGTATTGGTTTCCTCCCAAGAGGATGTCTGGATGTCCGTCTCCGTTATAGTCTCCGACATTCACCGCATACACCACCGACATTTGGGCTTCTATCGGCAATGCTTTTTGCTCGAACGACTTCCCTCCCCGGTTGAAGAACACGCTGGTCGCAAACTCCGATGCTTCGAGCTTCACGGCTTTGTCCAATTGCTCTTTAGAGAACACATCTTCGATCGCTTGGTCTTGGTATGCTTCGTAGGTTAGGTATTTCTTCTTCAGCGACGGCATCTGCATCACGAGGTCGTGTCGAAGGGCTAGCGGATAATTCCGGTCGCCGTTGAAAGTGCAAAGTACTTGCTCAATAGTACCGTTTTGATCGAAGTCGCTTACGTACATGCACACGGGTTTCTCTTCCGTGGCATGGAGTCGCGAATTGAGTCCCAGGTTCCCAGCAACGAGGTCCTCGAAGCCGTCACCATTCAGATCAGCCACGAGCAGTCGATTCCAGAAACCCTTTTTCTTCGCAAGTCCAAACGCAAACGTCTCGTCTGTAAACTTCCCACCTTCGTTTGTGAACACGCGAACGCCCATGTACTCCCCTACAACCACCAGGTCTTGGTCTTTGTCACGATCGATATCCACCCAAGCCGCGTCGGTGATCATTCCCAGGTTGATTAGGTTGGGCGCCCACTCTGCTGTGGCATCGGTAAAATTCCCTTTCCCATCATTCCGTAGTAAGTACCCCTGCCCGGGCATCCCATAGGAAAATGGAACGACCCGAACCCCGACGAAAAGGTCAAGGTCCCCATCGCCATCAACGTCGCTTGACTTGACAACTGAGGTACTTTCGAGTTTAGCGGTTGGCAGCGCTTGAGACGACTTCGTGAACTTACCCGAGCCATCGTTGATATACAATCGATCGGCCAGCGCCGAAGATGAAGTCGGGAATTCATTACCGCCGCTGCACACATACAGATCCAGATCTCCGTCGCCGTCAGCATCGAAGAATTCGGACCCAGCATCTTCGGGCAAACGATCGGCTTCCCATAGCTTCTCATTTGTTGTCACGAAACTCCCGTCGCTCTTTTGCACTAGCAACGTCCCCGGTTGTTCTTTCGCCCCACCGATGTAGACGTCGGCACGCCCGTCGCCGTTCACATCGCCGGTAGCAACGCGAGGTCCCTCGTTGCTGATCATTTGAAAGGTTAAGCGATCTCGGTCGAAGTCGACAAACTCCGACTCACGATGTTGATAGACGATTCCTGGGATTGAAGTAAAGAGATGTCCGGTTTTTCTCGAACCCTGAAGGACGACGTTGTCGCCGAGATCGAGTTTACGAGCAACTGAGATCGTCTGATTGGTTTTGACGTTCGTCAACACGTCGGACGTGCCATTTGGCCACCGGATAATCACGCTATCCACACTCGACCGAGCGCCCAATCCAACATTGGGACGTGGGTCCACCGATGATTCGAACCCGCGGATGGGCATCTGTTCCGCGTAAAACTTCTCTCCCTTATCCTTAATCAAGATTTGAGTTCCAAATGCTGCAGTATTCTTACCGGTGCCGGTCAATTTAAACTTCAAGAATCTCGACGTTGTCGTATCGGTGTTGTTTCGATACACAGACGCCAAGGCGTTGACATTGTTAACGACCAAGTCCATGTCGCCGTCATTATCGAGATCGGCATAGGCGGCACCGTTCGAAAAGTCGGGCTCCGACAAACCCCAATCTTTTGCCTTTTCGGTAAACTTCAAGCCTTGCTCATTGTGGAACACCTGGTTGGGAACCGCGTTGGAGGGAATCAACTCGACGAGTTTCTTATAGTCGACCTTTCCCCCCGCGACGATCGAACGGACGACTTCGTCGTTGGAGATATACTGCAAGTAGTCTTGGTTGGTCAAGTCTTGGTAGATGCCGTTCGACACGAAAATGTCGCGCCACCCGTCGTTGTCCAAGTCGACGATCAGGGCTCCCCAACTCCAATCGGTTGCCTCCACCCGCGCGAGCCGTCCGATTTCACTGAAAGACCCGTCTCCATTGTTCAACTGGAGCATGTTGCGCGTGTATTGGTGGTAGTAGTCGTTTTGGACACTAAAGTTGTAACGGTCCCAACTCTCGAACGTCGTCACCGTCTTCAACCGCTTGTTTTCCCACGGCAGCATCTCAGTAACGAAGATGTCTGGGTTTGCATCGTTGTTAATGTCGGCCATGTCTGCCCCCATCGACGCACCACTGATCGACTTCATTTCCGAAGTGAGTGATTCTTGGAAGGTGCCATCACCTTTATTCAAATAGAGGTAGTCGCGTTCGAAAAAGTCGTTCGACACATAGATATCCTGCCAGCCGTCGCCGTTGACATCCCCTACCGTAACGCCGAGTCCGAAACCAATCACACTTCCATAAATACCTGCTTCTTCACTTACGTCGGTGAACTTGCCGTCGTCATTTCGTAGGAGTTTATCCCCACCGAGTGGATCACGCTTCGGGCGCTCATTCTTACGGAGGTTGAAACTCCCGATTGCCTGGTAAGAGTTATTTAGAATATATAAGTCTAGATCTCCATCCTTGTCATAATCGAAGAACGCCGCGTGGGTAGTAAACCCACGGTCCGCAACTTGGTATTCGTCCGCCCTTTCGGAAAAAGTTAAGTCACCGTTATTGATGAACAATTCATTTTGCTTATTGTCATTTTTGATGTCACCCGAGTTGCATACATAGATATCGAGCCAGCCATCGCCGTTGACGTCGGCCATACTTACACCCGTCGACCAAGCACGCGTTCCTGCCACGCCCGCTTTGTCCGTAATGTCTTCAAAAACAAAATTCCCTTTATTCAAAAAAAGTCTATTCTTCGACATGTTGGCCGTGAAGTACAAGTCGATCAGTCCATCGTTGTTGATGTCGCCGGCTCCTACTCCACCTCCATTGTAGAAATTCCGGTAGGTATAGATATTGAATGCCTCGTCGAAGGTCACATTGTTTTCAAAGCGTACGCCTGTTGCCTCCGCGGAAAGCTTGGTGAAGAGCGTCGACTCAGATGTCGGCGCGTCAATCTTTTGACAAGCTGCCAATACCAGCATCAAACTGGTTAGCATGAAGAAGACTCTCAACGAAACAACAGGGATAAATAACTTCATGAATGATCAATTCGTGCAGTTGGGATACTCCAGCAGCCAGGTAGCATTTTCCGGCGTCACAATCTTGTTCGGCATCGGGTCGGTACCATACGTGAAGTTATAGGTCTGCGTCACGTCTCCGTATTTGGCAGTAAGCCGATTGTGCATCGACAAGAATTGAACATCGGGCAGCGTCGGCTTCAAGAAATTCACATAAACTAAGTTTTGAAACGGGTTCAGGATATAGTCGTACGTATAGGAAATATCCCGGTAGGTAAACTCGCCCGGCACCCCACCGTAGATATCAGCGTTCTTGAAGACCTCTAATCGAATGACGTCCGAATTGGTGTCGAAATAATAGATCCCGCGAGAATCGAACTGCGCAACATTCTCGCTCACCATTAAATCGAGCGTGATGGTCACTTGGCTCGACTTCGAATAGTCGAAGGTATACCGGTATGTCTTACCCAAGTCTGGGAAGAAACGGCGGACCTGCTGAATTTTTTCACCGAGTTGCGCGGTGACATAGGTCTGGCCTTCCTTAAACCCAGTAAAGTCTTTGATGTACAGCGAGTCATTTCGATAGATGTGTTTATAAATCTTCTGCACGGCCCACGTCCCACCCTGGTTGATTTCATCATTCAGCACATCAACTTTGAACGACAGATCGTAGCTCATATTGAAACGAACGTCGCGACCTGCATTGCTCCCATAAACAAATAAACCAAGTCGACACTTTTCCTCCGTACTCGGCTGGAACTCGTTGTTCGAGCAATCGACGAGTAACGGCAGCAACAATAACCATCCAATCCTCCTCATAATCATTCTTTTTGTTGATTGGCTTCCACCTTAATCGAGTGACGATGTTCTGGGTGAAGAATATCCTCCACTTTCGCCAACACGTGTTGCGGATCTTCCAGATAAAGCATAATCCTTCGATTTCCATCCACCTTCACTGGCACTTCAGATTCTCCCACCTTAGCCATCACAAAATCATTCCCACCGTACCACGTCTTCATGATCGATTTCAGGCGCTCCCGGAGTGAGTCGGACTGTAAATGTCGGTTCCACGGTGCCCACCCCGAGTAGGAATATTCTAAGTTGAAAGCGCTAATCACGCCAGTCGTATCAAACTCTGGATAAAACATCAGCGTCACATCTCGCGCGGTATCAAGCTTAACGGAGTCTTTAAAGTGATACTGTACCGACACGCCCATGCCCTGCGTCACCACTTGTTCTTTATTCAGGTCGAAACACTTTCCGAAGAAGACCTGCTTCGTATCGCCGAGTCGCAACCCCAGGAGCACTGAATCTTGCCGGATCCCTTTTGCGAGTTCGGACTTGACCATGCGTGTGTAGTCACTCTCTTTGCAGCCCACCATTACGACTGCCACCACTACGACTAGAAAATTAAGGTATCTCACAAATCTCGAGTTCATCGTCAAACTTTGAAAAAAACAAATATCGCCTACTACCCACGTCGACCAAGGCAATGTCTCTAATCTCCCCACTCACGTGCAATGCAACACCAGGTTGAAATGAAAACTTGCCGTTTGCCAATCGTCCTTTGAACAACCAACCGGTCGACGCATCGTACCGGCCAAACTGTGGCTTCACCTCAAACTGGTTGCCGCCTGCCACTAGGTCAAGCACGCCATCACGGTCGACATCTGCAAGGAGAAGTCCATACAGGGGCGAATATTGGGCTTCATTGGGAAGGTCCACGCGCTGATAGCCTTGTGGGCTTGACAACCACATTACCGAAGCCAACAAATTTACCTGAAATACATCGCTTTCCTTTAAGACTGACGGGCCAAAAAGTTCCTCAATCGACTTGCGACTATAGTCTTTATAATACAATACGTCCTTCTTCTTTCCGGGCATCTGCGACACCAGTTCATCTCGATCCACCACGGGGTAGTACTTTCCCCCATCTTGCGTACAGAACAGTTGTTCGATAGACCCGTTTCCATCGAAGTCTGCTACATACATGCGATCGCCCGTCTTGAAAAATGAATTCAGACCATGGTTGGCGGCAACAATATCAGGCTGACCGTCGCCATTGAGGTCTTGCGCCACCACCCGGTGCCACCAACCCTCGGTGTTGGCACCCAAGAGGCCGCTTTCATCTACCAGCGTTCCCTGGACGTTCTTCAACAAACGCACCGGGGCCCAGTCACCCACCACCACGAGGTCCAACCAGCCGTCGGAATTGACATCGGTGGCCACCGCCGCAGTAACCATCCCGACAGTAGCCAGCACCGGCGCTACACGCGCGGTGGCATCTTCAAATTTTCCGTGCCCATCGTTGACGAATACAAATCCGCGACCTCCTTTACCGTAAACAAACGGGTCAAAACGCTCGCCGACAAACAAATCTTGATCACCATCGTGGTCCAGGTCAAACGGAATCGCCATGCTGGTCGCGATCATGCCTGCAAATGGCAGGGGATCTTTTGCCGGAGCGAATTTTCCCTTACCGTCATTGATCAGTAGTCGATCCATCAAGATGGTGGAGGTACTTGGGTAGAATCGCCCACCCGACGCTTGATAAAGGTCCAAATCGCCATCGCCATCTGCATCGAAAAGAGTACCATCAGTCTCTTCGGCTTGCGCAAAATCCTTTGGTAAACCGTTTTCTCGTGCGACGAATTTTCCGTTCACAAAATCAATAAACGCGCTGGGGTGTTCTCGACCACCATCTACATATATTTCATCAACTCCATCTCGATCTACATCGCCCTGCGTCATCGACGGGGTTTCATTGCTATACATCATGGGGAGTAGCCGGTCGCGGTTAAAGTCGACCAAACCCGAGTTATGGTGCGCAAACACACCTTTGCTCGAAGCCTTGAGTGACCACACACTTGCGCTTCGAATTTGACGTTCCGACTTCAAGTCGTCGGGCTCAGAAACTTGGTGCACGCGATTCGTGGCTAAACCTTTCAGCCATTGAATTCTGCCATCGGGCCACATTATTTGCACCGAGTCCACGGTTCGAACATCACCCACGCCAACTTGAGCGCGCGGTTGAACGGAACTTTGAAATCCTCTCGTGACAAAGTTATCGGCGACGAAGCGCTTGTCGCCGGCATATGCCGTAATGGTGGTCCCCACGGCTTGAGTGTTGCCTGTGTGCGAGCTAAATGCGAGCGTCAGGCTCCGATGGGTAGCTGTATCACTGTTGTTTTGGTACAACGCGGCCGGCGCATTGATGTTGTTGATCACCAAATCCAGGTCGCCGTCGTTGTCAAAATCGCCATAGGCGCTTCCACTCGAAAATTGGGGTTGATCGAGGCCCCACGCCGATGCTTCATTCTTGAAGTGAAGGCCTCCCTCATTGTGGTAAGCGTAGTTCGGCACCGCAGAGGAAGGCATCAAGTCAATCAACTTGGTGATCGCACCCTCTTTGTTTTCTCGAATGATCTGGCGTACGTTCTCTTCCGAAGCCGTGTACGTTAAATAATCACGGTCCAATAAGTCCTTATAAATGCCGTTCGCAATAAAGATATCACGCAGTCCATCATTGTCCATGTCGAAGAGCAACGCACCCCAGCTCCACTCCGACGCTGATACTCCTGCCAAACGTCCCAATTCTATGTAGGTGGTGTCACCTATTCTCTTTTGGAGCACGTTTCGGGGAAATTGCTGGTAGTACCCATTTTCATAATTCAGTCGGTATTTATCCCAGTTCTCGTACACCGTCTTGGTTTTCTTACGATGGAGGGAATCGGGCAGCATTTCGGTGACAAACAATTCTGGGACGCCATCGGCATCTAGGTCGGCCAAATCGGCGCCCATCGATCCCATGCTGATCGACTGGAAATATCGGGTGAGTTTCTCGTCGAATCCACCGTGTTGGTCGTTGACATACAAGTAGTCGCGTTCAAAGAAATCATTCGACACGAATACATCGACCCAGCCGTCGTCGTTGAAATCCCCCAGCGTAATCCCAAGCCCAAAGCCGATATTACTTCGATAGATACCTGCTTGTTCCGAATAATCGACAAAGTGACCATTCTCATTTTTAAAGAACTTGTTGCCACCACCTTGTGGATCTGGAATATTGCGCTGGTCTTTTATTAGGTCGTACTGCCCCACCGAACGGATGGAATTGGTCAACAAATAGCAATCGAGGTCTCCGTCTTGATCGTAGTCAAAGAATGCGGCTTGAACGGAAAGCCCGGTGACATTTAGTCCAAATTCAGCTCCTCGTTCCGTAAAGGTCAAGTCCCCGTTGTTGATAAAAAGCTCGTTGGCGCGATTGGCCGTTTCTGGATCTCCCGATTTGCAGACATAGATGTCTAGCAAGCCATCGGCATTGACGTCAGCAAAGGTCACGCCGCTCGACCAAACGTCGCGACATGCCACGCCGGCTTGGTCGGTAATGTCTTGAAAGGAGAAGTTTCCTTTATTCAGGTAAAGCTTGTTGTCGCTTTGGTTGCCGGCGAAATAAATGTCGAGCAATCCGTCATTGTTGATGTCGCCGACGGCAACGCCCGCTCCATTGTAGAAGTTTCTGTAAGTGTATGGATTGAGACGTTCGGTCAGGTGAAGGTCGTTCCGGAACGTCACTCCGGCCTGTTCGGCCACGTTGACGAAGAGCGAATTTTCTGAGGCACGGTCGTTGGCACATCCAAAAAGAATAAGCCCAGAAACAACCGATAACATCAGTCTCATAGCGCTATAAAAGTAACGTCCAACAATCACTTGTTGGACGTTACCAAAGAATTAAATGTACTTAGTTAGCTAGCCTTAGTAGCCAGGGTTCTGCTTCAGCGGGAACGCTGTTGACGAAGACGCCAACATTTGTTCTACTGGAATGGCCATCAGGATATGGTTGGCTGCATTCGGGTCAACCGATTTTTCCCACCATGCGTTGCCATATACACCATAACGGATCAAATCTGTGCGGCGGTGTGCTTCGATGAACAACTCGCGACCACGTTCAGCCAACATAACACCTTGTGTGATTGTAGTGAGCGTAGAAGCTTTTGCACGTGCGCGGATTTGGTTCACCAATGCTTTTGCTGTCGGATCATCCCAGTTGCCATTGAGGCGCTGGAGTGCTTCAGCCTTGTTCAACAAGACTTCACCGTAACGAATGAGCGGGAAGTCGTTGTCAGCATCGTTCTTTTGACCCTTCTTGAAGGCGAATTTTCCAAAGCGAGCACCAGCTTGACGCGATGCGTTCGGGAACAATTCGTTGATCTTCGGTGTGTAGACAAGGCCCGGACCATCGGGATCGGCTTTGTCGTACGCCAAGTCAAGCAATTGGTTTCCGTTCAAGTCGTACTGAGGACCGACGATGAAGTTGGCCTTTTTACGTTCGTCAGCGTCTTCGTACGAGTTGTAGAAGTCTTCGAGCGTGGAGAAACCGTTCCAAGGTTGGCTTTGCAGTTTATACGTCAACTGAGACGGATAGTGCAAGGTCATCATAGGCCATACAGCACCAGTACCTGTAGATTCGTCGAAAGGCGCTACGAAGATGTGTTCAGGATCTTCCACGTTCTTAGGATCGAATACTTTCGAGTACACGGGGTTCAAACTGTATACACCAGAGTTGATCACCTGATCGGCTGCGTCGATTGCCTTTTGATACTCTTCCTTCGCACCGTTGGTGTAGATTTTAGAGTTCAAGTACAAACGTGACAACAAGGCATAAGCGGCTCCTTTGCTCACGCGGCCGTATTCTTGGCGACCAGCGGGGAGGTTGGGGAGTGCTGCCAGCAATTCTGATTCAACGAAAGCATACACTTGCGGGCGAGTCGACTGAGCGGCACCTGAACCGGCTACCGTTACGATCGGCACGTTACCGAACACGTCGAGCAAACGCCAGTAGAAGTAAGCACGCAACACACGAAGCTGGGCTTTTTGTGCGTCGGTCACCGTTCCGCCGAGGAGTGTGTTACACTGGAAAATACCATTGTAAGCTTGTGTCCACGCATCGTTGATGGCCCAAGTTTGGGGGCTGAACTCGTGGTGGTGCATACGGATATACAAACCACCGTCGAACCAGTCACCACCTTTCTGTGTAATCACAGCTTCGTCTGTACCGCCTTCTTGTACTGCGAAGAAACCACCGTTTGTAGCGGTTCCATCGAGCAGTTTAGAGAAAGCACCTTGCAACCCGTCGTCGGGCTGCGCCTTGTTCACGTTGTCCTTGATACCCACGCCGGGGTTCGAAGGATCAAATTTATCGGTGTAACGGTCCTTTAGTTCTTCATCGAGGTTGGTACATGATGCACCCCCTACCAGGATCGCTGCCACCAGAGTATAACTGAAAAATCTATTCATCTGTGTCATGGTCGGGCATTATTGAAGTCCTAGGTTAATACCAAATGTAAATGTCCGCGAGTTGTAGTAGTTGTTACGGCGGTCGATACCAGGTGACAATACGTCAACTGGATCTTGTTCTGTGTCAACCAAAGACGGCTCAGGATCGATACCAGTGTACTTGGTAATCTGCAACAAGTTCTGGCCGCTGAGGTAGAGGCGCATGTTCTTGATGTAAGGAGAGTTCGTCTTAATTGTGTAACCGATCGTCATGTTGTCCAAGCGTACGAAGCTTGCCTTCTCTACATACAGTGAGCTGTACTGTGCGGAAGTCAAACCTGCCACCGCCTTGCTTGTCTTGATACGGTTGTACGAGTTGATCGCACCAGGGTCGAGCGGTTCGTAGAACGCACGGAACTGGTTAACCAAGCTGTGGCCAAGGGCACTGCGGAAGAACACGTTGAAGTCCCAGTTGCGGAAAGTCACACGGTTGGTCCAGCCAATTTCAGCCTTAGGGATACCGTAGCCCAACACTTTCATGTCGGCGTTATCAGCCAAAGCGTCTGAAGGGTTGGAGAGCACCTTACCGTCGCCATTCAAGTCAGCGAAGCGAGGAGCGCCGTTACCTTCCACACCTGCAAAGACAGGTCCCCAGATTTGACCGATCGGGTCGCCCACTTTAATCAGGATCGGATACGTTCCGTTCTGACCAGGAGCGCCGAAGTCAGCTTGTGACAAGCTGCGATCGTTGATATAGTCTGTCAAGGTTGTCTTATAGTGGCTGAATACGACGCCAGGAGTCCAGCGTACTTCACCCAACTGTAGGTCGTTGTAGTTCAAAGTAACTTCGATACCAGGTGTCTTTAGAGAGCCAGCGTTTTGGTATTGGAAGTCGGCACCATATTGTACCGCATCAACACGCCTTCTCAAGATGAAGTCCTTGATCTGACGTTGATAGAGGTCAACAGTACCTGACAACTTACCAAGACCGAATTCGATACCGATGTTCGTTTCAGCTTTTTGCTCCCACTTCAGGTTCGGGTTACCAGCGATGGTGTGACTTACGTTACCACCACCGTTGAGTGAGTATTGCCATTCGTCTTGAGACAAGCCTGAAGGTCCGGGGAGTGAACCAGTTACACCATAACCAACGCGGAACTTCAACAGATTAACGCGCGGCAATTGGAGGTACTTGTTTAGGTCGATACCGGCACCCAAGGCAGGGAAAGTACCCCACTGGTTGTCCTTACCAAGTTTAGTAGAACCTTCGCGACGAACCGATGCGTTGAAGAACACACCGTTATCCCATGTCAAGTTCACGCGGGCGAAACCAGCGATGATCTTGTTGAGGGGCGACTTATCGCTGCTGATGTTCACGTTACCAGCAATACCTGAAATCCTGTCACCAGCTGTTTCCAAGGCGTTGGATCCGAGTTGGTCGCTAGGGAAGTTTCCAAGTTCAACGAAGAGTTGGTCGTTTTGATCTTGCTGATACGAATAACCAGCCGATGCCACGAGGTCCAACTTACCCATTGATTTGGTATAAGTGCCGTATGCTTCGAAGAGCGTGAACTCTTTGTTGTTGTCTTTGCGACGAGCCAAACCGTTGCGGCCGTAACCAGTCCACAGCGACTTGCTCGAATAGTACCAATCTTCACCGGTCACGTCGATCTGACGGCCGTAGTTGGCGGTCAACACGAGGTTCTTCACCACTTCGTAGTCGATCTTTGCACCGTAGTTGAGGTTCCTTCTAGTTCCTGTATGCGTGTTCTGTTCGATGATCGCAACTGGGTTATAGTTGTCGAACAGGATCGCTTGATAATAGTCGCCATTAGGGAAGCGAACAGGAGCCGTCGGGTTATACAGCGTTGCGTAACGGAATGCTTCACCGAATGACAAATCGCTCTTGCGACTGGTGAACGACATGTTCACGTCTGCGTGCAAGCGACCGTCAAGCGCGGTGTGCGATACCGAAGCGCGTGTGTTTACTTGATCGAATCCCGAGGTCTTCAAAATCCCGTTTACGTTACGGAAGTTAGAAGACAAACGGAACTGTGTGCTCTGGGTACCACCAGACAATGCGATGTTGTGCACGTTGGAGATACCAGTTTGGGTCAATTCTTTTTGCCAGTCGGTGCGAGAGCCGAGGTCGTTACCGCCTGCCGCTACGTATTGGTCTGCTGACATCACCGGTACACGCTTGTACACGGATGCGGCAGCTACGTAACCGCTATAGTCGATACCGATACCGCGCTTGGCGCTGCCTTTCTTCGTGGTGACGAGGATCACACCCGAAGAACCGCGGCTACCATAGATGGCGGCTGCTGAACCGTCTTTCAATACGTTGATCGACTCGATGTCGTTAGGGTCTACGTTGTCGAGCGATGCACCGATAACGCCGTCAATCACGACGAGGGGCTGCACGTTCGAACCCACGGTAGACAAACCACGGAGTCGCATAACGGGACCCGAGTTGGGGTCGCCGCCTTTGTTGTAGATACTCAAACCAGCAACCTTACCTTGCAAGAGCAATGTAGGATCGTTGACGTTACCCTTGTTGAAGTCCTTCGCATCGAGAGAGATAACCGAACCGGTGATCTCTTTCTTATCCTGCGAACCATACCCTACGACCACAACTTCGGAGAGGGATGTGACATCCGACGGCAGGCTGACGTTGATTTGCGATTGCGCACCAACTGAAACTTCCTGCGTGGTGTATCCCACGAAAGAGAACACGAGGGTGGACTGACCACCCGCTACCGTGATGCGGAAATTTCCATCGGCGTCGGTCACGGTTCCGTTGTTGGTCCCCTTTTCGAGGACGTTCACGCCTGGAATAGGTGAACTGTCATCTTGGGCTATGACCTTTCCGGTCACAACCTGCTGCGCCAAAGCCGTGGTTGCGGCTAGGAGCACCAAGATCACAGCATACCTGAGCTTGGACAGGTACAAACTGATCATACTGGTTTAGTTTGGGTTTATAATTGAGAAATAGATGAGTTTTCAATCGTTAATGCTTATTTTGGCCATTGAAATGACCTCTAGCAACTTCCAATAGTCCATGAATTTTTCCGGTTTTTCAACCGTTTTCGAGAGTATTGCTGCAAAAATTTTATGGAAACGGTACCGCAATCGTTTCCGGAACTCGGTTGCAGGAACAAAATCAGCCCTCGCCTACCCTAAAATAATAACACCCAAATGAAGTTCAATCAAGTCACGATTAAAGACATCGCCCGCGAACTAGGGATCTCCCCGTCGACAGTCTCAAGGGCCCTCAAAGATCACCCCGACATCAGCGCCGAAACCAAGAAGGCTGTCAACGAGTTGGCCGACCGGCTCAACTACCAGCCGAATATCGTCGCACTCAGCCTTCGCCAAAAGAAGACCAACACCATCGGCGTGATCATCCCCGAAATCGTGCACTTCTTCTTTTCCACCGTTATCTCGGGAATAGAAGACGTAGCCTATGAAGCCGGGTACAACGTCATCCTCGCACAGTCGAACGAGTCGTACCAGCGCGAAGTCACCGACATGAAAGCGCTTTTCAATAGCCGTGTCGACGGGATGCTGCTCTCGCTGTCGCGCGAAACAACCAACTTCGATCACATCGAATCAATCATCTCGAAAGGTGTGCCGATCGTTTTCTACGACCGGTTCTACCCCAACCCAAACACCAGCAAAGTCATTGTAGACGACTATATCGGCGCGAAGGAAGCTGTGCTCCACTTGATCGACCAAGGCTGCAAGCGCATCGCTCACTTAGAAGGGGCTCCCAATTTGATCATTAGCAAAGATCGCCTCCGTGGCTACCAAGACGCTCTCTCCGAAAGCAACTTGGAGATCCGAGAAAACTACACGGTGGTATGCCCGAACAACTCCTTCGAAGAAGGTAAGCGCGCCACAGCCAAGTTGCTGTCACTCAGCGTTCCACCCGACGCCATCTTCTGTAGCAACGACCCGATGGCCATGGGCGCCATCATGGCGATCAAGGAAAAAGGACTCACCATCCCGAACGATGTCGCCGTCGTCGGATTCAGCAATTGGTTCTTCGGTGAACTGACCGACCCGTCATTGACTACCGTCGACCAACCAGGCTTCGAGATGGGACAGGAAGCCGCTCGTCTGCTGATCCGTCAGATCGAATTGAAAGACAAAGACCAAGACGATCCAGCACCGGAAACGAAAGTCCTGAAGACGAAACTCATCATCCGGAACTCGTCGGAACGCAAGAAGAAGAAATAGCCGGTTGGACTTGTGGTGGAAATGGGAATGTGCTAACATGGGCGCATGAACCACCCCACAAGTCAAACCATCGGTCATTTTCAAAAATACACCCGCATCGATGGCGGCGTGCTCGTTCACGCTTCAGCGGGATCCCTTCGAGTTCTGTTCTATCGCCACGACGTGATCAAAGTCTCGGCCCTGCGGTCGGGCGACTTCGATGATTTTTCCTACGCCGTAGCGACGACGCCAACAACCACAGCGTTCGACGTTCTAGACCAACCACATGCGCTGATTCTCAAGAGTTCGTCTGTGCAAGTAGTCGTGGACAAGGGACAGGTGCGCGTGCGCTTTGAGACGCTTTCCGGCGAAGTCATCAACGAAGATGATCCAGGGCTCGGCACCGAATGGATCGGCGACCAAGTCACGACTTACAAAAAACTGGTTGAAGGCGAGCGTTTCATTGGCTTGGGTGAAAAAACCGGCGGCCTCGACCGGCGTGGAAGTCACTACGTCAATTGGACGACAGATGCTTATGGTTATCACGGAGGACAAGACCCGCTCTATGTGTCCACGCCATTCTACATCGGCATCCACCGACACCTATACGGCATCTTCTTCGACAACACGTATAAGAGTTTTTTCAACTTCGGCGCATCCAATAATCGCTTCTCCAGCTTCGGAGCCGATTGTGGCGATATGAATTACTTCTTCTTCGCAGGGCAAACGATTCAGGAGATCATCCACGGATATACTTGGCTCACTGGACGAATGGACATGCCACCGCTTTGGAGCCTCGGGTACCAACAGTGCCGATATAGCTACTACCCCGATAAAGAAGTGAAAACGCTGGCGAAAACCTTTCGCGAAAAAGATATCCCTGCAGATACCATTGTGTTGGACATCCACTACATGGACCAGTACAAGATTTTCACCTGGGATAAGAAAAACTTCCCCGATCCGCAGGCACTACTGAAGGAACTTGAGTCTGCCGGTTTTCACGTCGTGGTCATGTGCGACCCGGGCATTAAGGTCGAAAACGGATACCATCCCTACGAAGACGGAAAGTCAAAAGATGTGTTCCTGAAGTATCCGGATGGCCAATACTATTCAGGACAAGTTTGGCCTGGGTGGTGCCATTTCCCCGACTTCACGAAAGCATCGACGCGCGATTGGTGGAAGAATCAGCTGAAAGCGTATTCCGATTTAGGTATCGAAGGATATTGGAACGACATGAATGAGATCGCGACCTGGGGTCACGGTTTACCGGAGAACATTCAATTCGATTTCGACGGACAAAAGGGAACCACGCGCCGTGGTCGTAACCTTTTCGGGTTTCAAATGGCGCGAAGCACCTACGAGGGGACGAAAGCCCTGATGAAGGGGAAGCGTCCGTTTAACTTAACGCGATCCGGGTTCTCTGGTGTTCAACGTTATGCAGCCGTCTGGACTGGCGACAACGTGTCCTATGATGAGCATATGCTATTGGGCGTTCGGCTTGTGAACAGTCTTGGGTTGACCGGCGTAGCATTCGCAGGTTATGATGCCGGTGGGTTCGTCGGCGAAGCCAACACCAAACTTTTTACGCGGTGGATTTCAATCGCAGCCCTCTCTCCTTTCTTCCGTGGGCATACGATGATTAACACCCGCGACGCGGAGCCGTGGTCGTTCGGCGAAGAAGCCGAACAGATTGCACGAAATTACATCAAGCTCAGGTATCAACTGATGCCTTACATCTACTCGTTGTTTCACGAAGCATCGACAACAGGGATGCCTGTGCAAAGGTCACTCGCGATCCAGTGGCCGCGCGAAGCACGGGTGTACGACGGCACCTACTACAACCAATACCTCTTTGGTCCCTCCATCCTAGTTTGTCCCGCCGAAAGTACACGCGATATCCTAAAAATATTCTTACCCGAAGGAGAATGGTATAGCCTGTTTACGGGCACAAAGTATCAAGGCAACCAAGAGATATTCTTGGAATGCCCAGTACACCGCCTTCCGGTGTTTGTAAAGGGAGGTTCCGTGATCCCGATGAAGAAAACAGGTGTGAACACCGCGGCTGCCACCGACGAATTGATCTTGCACGTATACGAAGGTGCGAACTCAACATTCGAGTTGTATCAAGACGACGGCGCCACATTCGACTATCAAACAGGGCAAGCTTCGACTCGTCGCATCGAGTACACTCGGGGTGAAGTAAGACTTGGCGCTACGCAAGGAACTTACTCATCGACCTACAAAACTGTAACGGTGGTTCTGCACGGTTTCTCTGCATCCACGGTATCATGTGGCAGCGAATCGAAGACAGTCACCAAGGTAGACCATTCCTTCTTCACGCCGATTGAAAAGTATGACCCGATCAACGACCCCGAATGGATGGGCTCCGAACCAGTTTCGAAAGCTTCGTTTGCCTACCGCGCGGAGGAAATGATATTCAAGATCGCCTAAACGAATCCCCCTAGATGGAGACGAATCAGTAAATTGAATTCTATGAAATCGTATCGACCCCATCTTACCGTCTTACAAATCGTGAACATGAGCTTTGGATTCTTCGGAATCCAATTCGGGTTCGCGCTCCAGAATGCCAACACCAGTTGGATCTTTACTTCGTTGGGGGCCGAAGTAAGTGAGCTCGCTATTCTATGGATCGCCGCGCCAGTGACGGGTTTGTTGGTGCAGCCAATTATTGGGTACTACAGCGATCGCACTTGGCATCCAACGTGGGGACGAAGGCGTCCCTATTTTGCTGTCGGCGCCCTACTCGCCTCGATCTCACTATTCTTGATGCCCAATTCATCGACGCTATGGATGGCGGCAGGCGTGTTGTGGATGATGGATGCCTCCATCAACATTAGCATGGAACCCTTTCGTGCGTTCGTGGGCGACATGCTCCCTCCTTCGCAGCGCGCCAGCGGTTTTGCCATGCAAAGCTTTTTTATCGGACTGGGTGCCGTTATCGCGTCGTCACTCCCGTCCATCTTGTCATCGCTGGGTGTGGCCGACACAGCTGATGGCAATGGCGTTCCGGGCACGGTAAAGTACTCGTTTTACTTTGGTGGCGTGGTTCTCTTCGCCGCCGTGATGTACACGGTATTCACAACAAAAGAATATCCACCCGACGAAGATACCGCGCAACGACAACGAACCAGAGAAAGCACCTCTACCGAAGCCATTGCCATCATGAAAAGTCGCTTCGCCTACTTGGGCGTTTCGTTGGCCTCCATTGGAATTCTAGCTGCTGGGGCCATCTATTGGTGGGACCTCGTAAAAGACTTGTACGTGCTGGCTGGAGGATTCCTAGCGTTTGGTGTGATTCACTTAGTCGCGTCATGGCTCACCGCAATGGGTAAGCACGAATCGGCCGTGGTCGACATCGTCCGCGACTTCAATGCCATGCCCAAAACAATGAAGCAACTGGCGGTCGTTCAGTTCTTTTCTTGGTTTGCTCTCTTCGCGATGTGGATTTTTACCACCAGCGCGGTGACATCCCATTTGCTCCATACCACCGACCCACAAGATCCAGCATATTCCGAGGGTGGCAAGTTTGTGGGAAACCTCTTCTCGGGCTACAACGGAGTCGCCGCGGTGGCAGCGCTATTCCTTCCCACACTCGCCAAGTGGCTCGGCATCCGGAAGACACACCTAGTAGCACTGGTTTGCGGCGCCCTTGGCCTCGCGTCCTTTTATTTCGTTCCCAGCCTTCAGTGGCTGTGGCTTTCCATGGTCGGTGTCGGAATCGCCTGGGCGAGCATCCTTTCGATGCCCTATGCCCTGCTCGCCGGCGCCCTACCGCCAGAAAAAATGGGGTACTACATGGGCGTCTTCAACTTCTTCATTGTTATCCCGCAAATCATCGCCGCTGCGTGCTTGGGTGTGATCGTCAAGTTTGCCTTCCACGACCAGTCCATTTACGTTTTGTTGCTGGGTGGTGCGTGTATGCTGCTTGCCGGTTTTCTCACCCTCACGGTCGACGAAAAACGATGAAGTCCCTCGTATAAACCCAACTTTTCTTTAAGGCATTGAATTTGTTTCTTTGTCACCAAAGTACCCCTATGTCCCGCCTCTCTATCTTCCTACACGCACTGGTTGTTGTCTTGTCATTTACTTCGCTGCTGTTGCTCGACGGTTGCGCCTCGGGAAAAAGTGCGTACAAACATGGTGATTACTATACCGCGGTGCTGACGGCTGTTCAGCGGTTGCGGCAGAACCCCGATCACAAAAAGTCGAGGGAGGTGCTCAATCTCAGCTACCAAGCTGCAGTCAATTACCTAGAAACAGACGCCCAAAACCAGTTGGCTTCGAACGCCAATTTCAAGTTCCGGTCGGCGCTGTCGAACTACGAGAAAATCAACAAGTTATACGACGAAATCCGGACCTCGCCCGGCGCGCTGAAAGTGATCCCAAGCCCGGTTAACAGGTACAAGGAATTGACCGACCTCCGCGAGAAGGCGGCAGAAGAGAGTTATGAAGCGGGAATCCAAGCGCTCATGAAAAGCACTCGGCAGGATTCAAAAGATGCCTACTTCCTGTTCTCTGATGCCAACCAGTTCTCACCTGGATACCGCGAGTGCATCGAGATGATGGAACAAGCCAAGGAGAACGCGACCATCAATGTGGTGGTAGATCCTACCGTTGAAAACCGCTACTCTTGGAATTTCGATCCCATCCTCTTCGGATACCAAAGCAATATGTTCGTGAAGTTCTATACCGAACAAGAAGCACAGAGCAAAAACCTGAAGCGTGTCGACCAGTTTCTGCGTGTTTCGATCAATGGGTATCGCGAAGGGCTACCCCAGATCTCTCGCCGGCAAGAAACGAGAACGGATAGCGTGAAGTCGGGCGAAAAGACCGTCAATGGACAAAAGGTTCCTATCTATCAAAAGGTGAATGCTACGGTCACGATTTTCGAGAAGAAAGCTACTTCACACGGATCGGTGAACTTGATCGTCACCGACGCGTCCAGTAAGGCAGATATCTTCAGCCGGGAGCTCACCAGCGATATGACGTGGTCCGATTCCTGGGCAGTTTACACCGGCGACATCCGCGCGGTAGCCAGCGGGACGAAAAACCTGATCGAAAAGCGCGAACCGAACATGGGGCCCGGTTACTTGTTGAATCTCACGAAAAAAGATCTCGACTCGAAAGTAGCGCAAGCACTATCTAGTTACTACGGTCAGTTTTGACCTGAACAATCGTCTCGAAATCCAAACTATTTACTCACTCCGTAGGTTGTAGGTAAATCAAACGAACGGTCAAGAAAAATCCTGTTGCTATGACAAAATCATTGCTCACGCTGGTGGCTTTATTGGCCGCTGTCTCGATGTCTTATTCGCAAGTGAAAAAACCTATGGATAATCAAACACAAGTTGCCACGTTCGGGGCAGGTTGCTTCTGGTGCACAGAAGCCGTGTTCCTAAATGTGAAGGGAGTCCTAAAAGTAGTTTCGGGGTACGAAGGTGGAAAAGTAGCTAATCCTTCCTACCGCGAGGTATGCACAGGTGAAACCGGCCACGCCGAAGTAACCCAGATTACATTCAACCCGAAGGAAGTTACGTTCGAAGAGCTGCTCGAAGTCTTTTGGAACACCCACGACCCGACAACCTTGAACCGTCAAGGTGCAGACGTGGGAACACAGTACCGGTCGGTGGTCTTCTACCATAACGAAGAACAGAAGAAAACGGCAGAAGCTTATAAGAAGCAACTAGACGCCTCGCACGTGTATAAGACCCCCATCGTGACGGAGATCTCGGCAGCGTCCACCTTCTACCCTGCCGAAGACTACCACCAAAACTATTACGCGCTTAATCCCAACCAAGGGTATTGCCAAGTGGTGATCCGTCCGAAGGTGGAGAAGTTCAAGAAGCAATTCGCTTCCAAGCTCAAATAGAAAATTTACCTAGGTAATTTTATTGCCGTCTGAATACAGATAGGCCCAAAATGCAAGAGACCCCTCCGTCTGAGGGGTCTCTTGTTTTACCTAAACCTAAACCTATGAGAAGATTACTCTACTCTTGGTTGATACAACGGTGAAGGGTCTAATTGGTTGCCTGGCCTCATTCAAAAAGTGCATATATTTTTCCCGAAATCGTTTTCGGAAAGCTCTGTTCACTGGTCGCGGAGCATTAAATTTAGATTAGTAAATCTATCCCCATTATGTGTCGACTTCTTGCCTACAAGGGCACCCCTATTGTGATTGACCGCCTGTTATACCAACCCAAGAACTCGCTGGTCAATCAAAGCATCAATGCCCGCGAAATTGAGGAGCCGCTCAACGGCGATGGCTTTGGGATTGGTTGGTATGTGCCCGAGGTCAACAACGAGCCCGTCACCTTTGTGTCCGTCAATCCCGCGTGGAGCAATCGGAATCTTCGGAACTTGGCGCCCCGGATCAAGACCGAGTGTATGGTGGCGCACGTTCGTGCCGCGAGCGTCGGTGAAGTGTCGGAGGCAAACTGCCATCCGTTTCAATACAAGAATTTGCTCATGGCCCACAATGGTGGTATCGAAGACTTCGGCAAGGTCAAGCGCAAGATTCGAGAGCCATTAACCGACGAGTTGTACAATTGGATCAAAGGCCAGACGGACTCTGAGCATATTTTTGCCTACCTATTGAATTACCTGCTGGCGAACTACAAAACCATCAACGCGGATGCGGTGGCGGATGCGTTCGAACACACCTTCCGCGACATGAAGAGGCTGATGGCTGAATCGGGCATTACGGAACCTGCCTACCTCAACATGGTGATCACAAACGGCCTGTTCATCGTGGCGACGCGTTACGTATCGGACCCCAAAGAAGATGCCCTCACGCTCTATCATTCGGAAGGAAGCCGGTACGTGGTCGAGAATGGCGAGACGCGCTTAGAGGCACCCGCGGACGACGACCAGGCGGTACTCGTTGTGTCCGAGAAATTGAGTGATGGTCCTGAGTGGACGCTAATACCCAGCAACCACCTGGTGATCGTGGAGCAAAACCTGAACGTGCGCGTTCGACCGATCAAAAGCTAACCTGAAATTGTGCTAACTTCCGGCAAAAATTTCTCGCGGTGCAATACGATGTGGTCGTGATCGGTGGTGGCATTGTTGGACTTGCCACAGCTCTTCAGTTAAAGAAACAGTCTCCCAACCTCAAGCTAGTCCTCATCGAAAAAGAGACGGAACTGGCAAAACATCAGACTGGAAACAACAGTGGTGTCATTCACTCGGGCCTGTACTACAAACCTGGAAGCCTAAAGGCCACGAACTGTATTCGTGGGTACCACCTCCTACTCGATTTCTGCAATCAGCACGGGGTTCCATACGAGCTCTGCGGTAAGATTGTGGTCGCCACCTCGCAAGAAGAACTGCCATTGTTGAACAACTTGTATGTGCGCGGTGGGCAAAACGGGTTGACGAATCTCAAGCGGTTGCGGCAGGAAGAACTCAAGGAATATGAGCCACACGTGGCAGGTCTCGAGGGCATCTTTGTTCCACAAACCGGGATCGTGAACTATACCGTGGTGGCCAACAAGTACGGTGATTTGATCCGCGAATGCGGCGGCACGATTCAGCTCGGTGAGAAAGTGATCGAGATTCAGAAGAATGGTTCCCATGCGGTCGTCGTAACGCAGAAGTCGTCTTATTCTACGAAGCTGGTGATCAACTGCTGTGGCCTATACAGTGACAAGGTGGCTAGCATGACGGTTCCCAAATTGGATGTGAAAATCATTCCTTTCCGTGGTGAGTACTACAAGCTCCGCAAGGAAAAGGAATACTTGGTGAAGAATCTCATTTATCCTGTTCCTGATCCCAATTTCCCTTTCCTCGGCGTGCACTTCACCAGGATGGCGAAGGGTGGCGTAGAAGCAGGACCCAACGCGGTGCTTGCCTTCCAACGCGAGGGCTATCGGAAGTCTGACATCAACTTAAGCGAGTTGGCAGAGTCATTGGCATGGCCGGGCTTCCGCAAGGTGGCGTCGAAGTATTGGCGAACGGGTATGGGCGAGATGTACCGATCATTCTCAAAAGCCGCGTTCACCAAAGCTCTTCAGAAGCTTATCCCAGAAATTCAAGAGAGTGACTTGGTGGAGGGCGGCGCCGGCGTGCGCGCGCAGGCATGCGACCGCACGGGTGGGCTCGTTGATGATTTCCTCATCTTGGAAGAAGATCGAGCGATCAATGTTTGTAACGCACCTTCCCCAGCGGCTACTTCATCGCTGGCGATTGGAGAAACTGTGGCGGGACTGGCGAGGAAACGGCTGGGTTAATACAATTTGACGGCGAGCCCGCCCTGAAAGCCCCACACGTTGATCTCGTTGTAGTATCGTTGGAACATGGCCCCTGCGGTAGCGTACACGTGAAACACGCCTCGGTCAATTAAACGGCGTTGAAGTCCCAAACTTGCTTCCAACCTAGGATTGGTATTGCTCTGATAATCCCGCGACCAACGAAATTCGCCCATACCTCCGAACCGGTTTTCGCGGTTCATTACTTGTAGTCCAAACACGCTTTCGCTGAAGGTAGAGCCCTCGCCAAACGCTTCGTGCATCAATCCCGTGCTGATGCGCGCCGTCACTTGCTTGGTGTTCACCAAGTTCAAGCCGAGTACCTGCCAATCGTCGGTTCTCAAGTCGGCGATGCCACCGATCTTATCCTCAATCATGTAGTTCATCCGGAAGTCGGTAAAGAATATGCCCCAGTTACCGCGCACTCGGGGATTGAAGACATAGTACTGCGCGGGCTGCACAGCCATCTGACCGTAAACTTCTAGAGACAGTACATTCGGGACTTCACCTCGATGTTGCAACGTGTTGACCTGCCATGTTCCCAGCAAACGAAACAAGTCGGCGGCCAGGTAAAAGGCGGCAGCCGAGCCCCCACCACCGCTGCGTCCACGTTCGGAGGAGGACGTCCCTCGCGATGAGGACGCTTGCTTGATGTCGTTGACTTGCGCCTGCACGACGTTCGTTGACACGACCACCACGGCAAACACGACCATGATCTTCCACTTATTACTCATCGCACTTACGGATTGAGGTTCCACATTTGCATGCGCGTTCTTTCGATCGTCGGCTGGTGCCCCTTGATAGCGGTGACCTCAATTTCAATGAGGTATTCAGGGTCGATAAGCGCCTTTACTTCGATCATCGAAGTTGCGGGCTTGATGTCCTTGAAAAACTCACCGTGTGCTTTTCCGTATTCCTGCCAGCGCGCGATGTCGGTAACAAAAAGGCGTGTCCTGACAACATCGGTCAGCGCAAAACCTGCTTGTTCGATCACCCTCGAGATCTTATTGAGAATGAATTTGGTCTGTGCGTATGCATCGCCCTTTGCCACGGGGCCGGATTCATCGGCTGCGACCGTCCCTGCCACTTCTAGGTGGTCGCCGACTTGCACGGCGCGGGAGTAGCCAACAATGTCTTCCCATTTGGCGCCCGACGAGTAGTTTATACGTTCCATGGAGTGTGAGAGGGTGCGAAACTTCCTAATTTACGCATCCCAACAAAGATAGGAATGGACGCGCAGGAGTTTACACACGATGAGAACATACGTTACAGCCGCCATTTTGTTCTGCCTGGGTTCGGAAAAGAGGCACAGCAACGGCTGAAAGCCAGTCGTGTGCTGGTGGTGGGCGCCGGCGGGTTGGGGTGCCCTATTCTGCTGTACTTGTCGGCGGCCGGCGTTGGACACTTGGGAATCGTGGATGGCGACTCGGTAACCCTATCGAATCTACAGCGCCAAGTGTTGTACAACACCGACGACATTGGCAGCCGAAAGGCAACGGCAGCGGCGGCGAAGTTACAACGACTCAATCCCGAGATATCCATTGTGGGTTACGATGAGCAGATCACCACGTCGAACGCTATGAGAAGGCTCTCAGGGTACGATGTGATCGTAGATGCAACCGACAATTTCCCCACGCGTTACCTCTTAAACGACGCCTCCGTGTTAGCTGGAAAACCATTGGTGTATGGCTCCATCTTTCGTTATGAAGGTCAGGTTGCCGTATTCAATTACGACGGGGGCGTGAATTACCGCGACCTCTATCCACTCCCACCCGAACCGGGCGCGGTACCCGACTGTGAGCAAGGTGGTGTCGTTGGCGTATTGGCGGGCATCGTTGGGACGTTGCAAGCCAACGAGGTAATCAAGATCCTAACGGGTGTCGGTCAGGTCATGGCGGGGAAATTGGCGATCATCGACAGCCTCAGCGGCGAAACAACGTTGATAGGAATCCCCAATCGAAACTCACGGACAGGTATCAAAAGTCTGGTAGATTATGACGAGTTTTGTGGTCTCCGAAATCATCAAACGAATCAATCCATGAAAGAAATTACCGTTCAGGACCTCAAGAAAATGATGGATGAAAAAGCCAACTTTCAGTTGATCGATGTACGCGAGCCGCACGAGGCTGACATCTGCGAGATCGGTGGCGAGTTGATTCCACAGGGCGATATCCCTTCGAACGTCGACAAGATTTCGAAAGATAAGATGGTGGTGATCCATTGCCGAAGCGGTGCTCGCAGCGGAAACATGGTTCGTTGGCTTGAACAAAATCATGGCTTCACGAACTTGTATAACTTGAAGGGTGGCATCTTAGCGTGGGCCGATCAGATTGATACGAGCCTAACCAAATACTGAGGTTCCGGCGAGCCTCCCCTTGGTTTTTTCCACTAAGTCGTCGACCCCACAAAACGAGTGCGGATATCGTGAGGTGCAGGCTTTTTCTTTTTCTGTTAGGCATGTCGAGTCTGAGTTGCTTGGCGCAACCTATTTCTGACTCCGGCCTTTTGGTACTCACCAACGGTGATACAGTTCGAGGCACCGTCACCTTAAGACGCAGTGAGCAAAACCCAAGGTCGGTCGATTTTGAGACCGCAGGGTCGACGCGTGCCTACCGACCCCATGAGGTCTCGTACCTGCAGTTTGGCAATCAAGTCGCGTACATCGGCGTTGTTACCGACATCGACCAGTCTCCCATGACGCTCAAGGACCTTTCGGAACCCAACGTTCGCGAAGAGAGCAAGCGGGACACAGTCTTTCTCACCGTCATCGTACGGGGCAAACTTTCGTTGTATCGTTTCATCGACCGCCGGGGCAACAATCACTACTTCGCAGGGAAAGATGGTCAAGTTCGTGAGCTTCATTTCCGAGTTCGTCAGTTGGATCGAAAATATGGCGCTAGCATCCTAACGTTCGACCTGTACAAGCAGGAACTAAAGGAATTGATCCAGCAGTGCCCCCAAGCAGAACCATTCATTGAGAAGACGGAGTACACGCAAAAGTCGCTGCAGCAGCTATTTATGGTGTATAACGAACGGTGCCATCCGGATATCACTAGCAGCGTCGACAAGCCCCTTCGACCGACGTTGGTGGTATCGATATTTGGCGGGGGAACCACCTCTACGCTCGACAACGGACTGTCTTCTGGTACCGGCCCAGCGATTGCACGATACGATGGCACTCCCAAACCTGCCGGCGGTTTGAACGTAGAAATTCAAGCTCATCGAATGCTTCGCAGGCTGTCGGTGGTGAATGAATTCCTTTACTACAGCGTCGATTTTACTTCCATTTCTACGGGCGGGGCGATACCCTATCGATACAACTTGGATTACCTGCGTTACAATCTTGCCGGGCGCATGTACTTCGTGTGGGGCCCCCTCCGTCCTTATGTACAGGCTGGTGCGGGATTGGGAAAAGCGACGCGCGTGTCCTATTATAGTGGTAGCGGAACGAACTTGTTCGTACCCACCAACAAAGACCGTGGCGTATTCGCGGCCGTGGGAATGAAGTACCACCGCGTTGGACTTCAAGTTCGTTACGAAAGATCAACTGGTTTTTCAGATGCTGTTGGTTTTCGTGCCCGCACCAATACTTGGTTTGGATTTCTCTCCATCGACTTAAACAAACCCCAATGATGCGCAAATACTTTCGGACGCTGCCCCTACTCGTTTTCCTCGTTACGGTGACCGCTTGGAAATCGCAGGCACAGACCTTAACAGAATCCGGGTGGGTGGTCGTTACACCTGGCGACACGCTGAAGGGAAACGTTTCCATCGAACGCGGGCAAGGAAGCCCCTCCAAAATCACACTTGACAGGAACGGTGTTGTGCAGACCTATACACCGAAAGAAGTAGCATTTTTTCAGATGGGCGAGACTCGCTACCAATCGCTGTCGGTCGACATCGATCAGTCTCCGCGGTCATTGCGAGATTTGGAAGCGGAGGAGCGCCCAACGGGCACGCTACCTGCCGATATTTTTGCCACCCAAATAGTCACCGGCAAAATGAATTTGCTTCGTTGGAACGACGAACGATCCAATAGTCGGTTCTTTATTTTGAAAGATGGTAAGGCAATGGAACTGACGTACCGGGTGACGAGGCTCGAGGTTAACGGAACATCGCGACTATCGACAACACGTGTGTATGTGGGTCGGTTGAACACACTCATGGCCGATTGCCAGCCTGCCCTTCAAAGAGTTGAGAAGACCGATTTTTCCGAGACCTCTTTTAAAAAATTGGTGACGCTCTATAATGGATGTTTTGGAGGATCGACAAACGTGTCGGAAAACGATAGGAAGTCGAAGTCACTCCTCAGTTTCTCTGCAGGAGCATCGCTTACGCAGTTGAAGTACGGCTCGGTCCCAAGCGGCGCACCGACGGGCGATTACAGCACGGGTTGGAAACCGATGGCTTCGATCAACCTAGAGATCATGCCTTCCAAACTCTCGAAGCCCTGGTCCACATACCTTGAACTGATGTACAGCAGCGTAGGCTTCGAAGCGGTCTCGCCGTACCAAGGGCGGCCGTACTTTTTTGACTTGAGTTATTTAAGGGTTAACACTTCTTTTCGTTACTACTTAGGCACACCACGTATCAACCCATTTATCCAAGCTGGGTTGGGTGTGGGGTATGCCATCAAGAGCGACTTTTTCGCGGGACTGCCTGTGGACCAACGTTTCCAGCCTAGGAAAATCGACAATGCGTTTCATTTGACTGGAGGATCCAAGTTTAACGAGAGGCTTAGCATCGCCATCCGCTACGAATACAACCTTGGATTCTCGACAGAAAAGTTTCCATCACACTTCACCACCTTGGCAGCGGTCGTAAGTTACCAGGTAACCAAGCGCGGCGCCACGAAATAATGGATAGCCGAGGGCGCTTATTTTGAATTAGCTCTCGATCGCCTGCTGGATATCCGCCAAGATATCGGCGGGATCTTCTAGGCCAACCGACACGCGGATCAGGCCCGGCATAATACCCACGGCGGCCCGCTCAGCATCTGTCAATTTCGAGTGCGTAGTAGACGCTGGGTGTGTCGCGATCGTACGCGTATCGCCCAGGTTGGCGGAATGCGAAATCATTTTCAACGCGTTGAGGAATCGCCGCCCTTGCTCGACGCCGCCCTTCACCTCAAACGTGACGACCCCACCGCCATGGCGCATTTGCTTTTTGGCCAGCGCATATTGCGGGTGTGACGGCAAATGGGGGTACTTGACTTTCGATACTTGCGGATGCTTTTCGAGGAACTGGGCAATCAACAACGCATTCGCGCAGTGACGCTCCATCCGCACTGCTAACGTTTCTAGACTCTTCGATAACACCCACGCATTGAAAGGTGACATCGACGGTCCTGTATGACGAGCAAAAAATCGTATCTCTTTAATTAACTCCTTGGAACCGAGCACGGCACCGCCGATGACGCGTCCCTGGCCGTCCATGAATTTAGTGGCTGAGTGTGTCACCAGGTGGGCCCCCCACTTCGCAGGACGTTGCAAGTAAGGAGTAGCAAAACAGTTGTCCACGTTGAGGATCAACTGATGCTTCTTGGCCAAGTCTCCCAACCATTCTAGGTCGATCATGTCGAGGGCAGGGTTCGAAGGCGTCTCTACGAAGATCATCTTCGTATTCGGTTGGATCTTGCTCTCCCATTCTTGAGGCGAAGTCAAATCGACATACGTGTGGCTAATATTGAACCGTGGAAAGATGGTGTTGAGAATTTGATGTGTGGAGCCAAACACCGAGCGCGACGCCAGCACGTGATCGCCTGCTTTGAGCAACGCCGCCATGCTTATGTACATTGCTGCCATCCCTGACGCTGTGGCAATCCCATCTTCCGTACCCTCCATCTGGCACAACTTCTGGATCAATTCCGTGTTGTTGGGGTTTGAAAACCGGGTATAGATGTTACCAGGAACCTCGTCGGCGAAAAGCGCTCGTGCTTGTTCTGCGTCTTCAAAGACGAAACTCGACGTCAGGTATAGTGGAACGGAATGCTCACGGAAGGCGCTCCGCTCGTGCTGCGTCCGGATTGGGTCCGTTTCAGAATAAAATGGTTGCGATGGATCTGGCGTCATTCCCCGAAGTATGATGTGTGCTAATTCTTGATCTCGAAGCTGTGGGTCACCTTGGTCGTCTTTTCGATGGTCTTGGCAACCGAACAGTATTTTTCCACTGACAAACTTACCGCTTTCTCGACTTTATCGCGATCGAGCTGACCGAAAAGTGTGAAGTGAACGTGCGCGGCAATAAAAGGCTTGGGTACTACATCTTTCTCTCGCTGGCCTGTGATCGTGATCTTGATGTCTTCCAACGGCTGACGTTGCTTTTTGAGAATGGCGATCACGTCAATGGTCCCGCATGCCCCAAGCGCCGCCAACAAGACCTGCATCGGTCGCATCCCGGTGCCCGTTCCACCCACATCTTCCGACGCATCCATATTGATGGTATTGCCGTCTTCGTTCGCTGCTTGCAGCTGGAAACCATCATTCAATCGTTTGATCTCTATCTTCATACCGTTTTTGGAACTTGCTTCTTAGGAAACACAAGACTACCCACAATCATTCCCAGCAAGCTAACCAAAGTTGCGGGAACTAGGGCAGGAATGTCAATATCGATGTTCACGAAGATGAACCAAGCTGCGGCGCCACCGACGATAGAGGTAACGGCCCCCACGCTGGTCGCGCGTTTCCAATACAAGCCGAAGACGAGCGGGATGAACAAAGATACCAGACTTAGAACGCTGGACTCCCCTACCAGTTCGTAAATGTTGCTTCGCAAGCATGCCATCACCGTGGCGATCATGGCAAACAGCAACACGCTTAAACGGGTCAGCATCAGCATTTCTTTATCGCTAAACGATTTCTTCGACAAGGGCCGAATGATGTTCTCGGCCACGATTGCCGCCGGGGCAAGGATGGCCGAACTCGTGGTGCTCATAATGGCGGAGAGCAGGGACCCAAAAAACAACACTTGCACAAATATCCCGGTGTGGGCCATCACCATGTTGGGAAGGGCGAGTTGGGCATCATCCGCCTGCCCGGGATACAGGTGCTTGGTGCACAAGCTAATAAACAGCGGCAGCATCGCGACGGTGAGGTACAGGGCTGCTGCGATGTAGCACGAGCGAACGGCTGTATTCGCGGATCCGGATGACATCGCCCGTTGAAAGACGTCTTGCGATGGAATGGACCCCAAACCCAGCACCGACCAAGCCGCGAGCCACGTCACGATTTCCTTGCCATTCGCTTCGGGTAGGAACTTGAAATTGCTTTCCGGTACTTCTTGCAGAACGGTCATCACGCCGCCTGCTTTCACCGTAAGCACGACGGCCAGTACGACCAGACCGATGATGATGACGATGCTTTGAAAAAAATCTGTAATCGAAATAGCCCACATACCGCCGATATAGGTGTAGAAGGTGACCACGAGGGCACTGATGACCACTCCATGCCATAACTCCAGCCCCGCGACTACTTGCAAGATCAAGCCCATGGCTACCAGTTGGGCGGCGATATAGCCGGCATACGGGGGTGCTAAAAATGCGCTTGCCACGAGTTCGGTGCGCTTACCAAAGCGCGCCTCGAAAAAGTCTCCCAGCGTGAGTAGGTTCATGTTGTAGAGTTTGCGCGCAAAGAAGAGCCCAAACAATACCAAGCACAACGCGGCGCCAAACGGATCTTCGATTACGGCAAATAGACCGCCGCGAAGAAACTCAGACGACGCGCCGAATACCGTCTCAGATCCAAACCAGGTGGCAAACAATGCGGAAGCACTCAACAAAATGGGAAGACTGCGCCCGGCGAGCATGAAGTCGCCAGAAGTTTTCACTCTACTCGATGCCCAATAACCGATCAGAATGGTGATTGCGAGGTAGACGATGATTGAAGCGAGTAGCAACCTTCAGTGACCTTGTTAATGAAGGCCAAAAGTAAAAATACTTTAAGACTCGCGCCGATGTTTTTTTTTTGCGACGAAGCTACTTTGCCTTGGCCACTTGGAAGGTTCTCGTGATGTTGAATCCTAGGTGAATGTCGCCCTTGAAGAAGTCTCCTGTCGTCTCCGTCAGCCAGGCGCGCTCGGTGAGGCCGCGGGTGTTGGTGAGCACGAGCTGAAATACGTGACCACCCGTCTCGATGTCGATTCCAAAACCTAGCACATCGCGGTAGGGATTAGCTGCCGGTGTGTTCACTCGGTAGTAGTATTCGGTGGTGAGGGCGACACTTCGACTTACTTTCCACCTGCCCCCCGCCCCGATCGCCAGTTGATCGTTGTTGTCGATGGTTTGATCCACGCGGTTGCGATGAATAAAAGTTGGCATGACCTGGAACGAGAGCTTGTCGCTGAACTTGCGGGCAATCAAAAGCTGCGCGGTGTAAGACATTCTGTTGACCGTGGTCAGCGTACCAGTCGGGTCGTCTTCTTTCCGTGGCGACATCTTGATGGCAGCTTGGCCAAATGCCGTTACTGTCACGGGCATTACGCGTGCGCCGCGACTCTGTCGCAACAGTTTCCAGCGCCCATAGGCATCCATCGTCTTATCAACAGAGTTGCGCCCAAACCCAAATCCGAGCCGGTCCGTGACACCGTATTCCAAGCCTAGCCTCACATATGCTTGATCCAACCCAAAGAGTTCGTATGCACCACCGCTCATGGGACCGAAACGGTGCGCGAAGATAAACTCCAATTCACCTTTGCCTTTCGTTTCAACGGACTGGCCATTCACGAGCCGTGTCCCCTTAAAAGTCTGTTCGATGTACTCAACTTCGGGTTTCTGGCTTTTTTCCAGCTCGTTGAGCAAATCGTCTTGCGCGAAGGCAGTTGACAGCATGAGCGAAAGCACGGTGACGGGTAGAAATCTTTTCATATAGACGGGGCTTAATTGGGCTTGAAGACGAAGTCGACCGTTACCTCGACTTCTTCCGCGATGTTCTTAAATACCAACGTCGGTATTTCGATGTTATAGTCAGCGACCTTAATCATGAACTTCGCTTTCACTGCGATCTTCTTTCCTTGCATTTCTATCGTACCAGGTACGTCGATATCGTGAGTGACACCGTGAATCGTCATTTTGCCTTGAGCCCGCACCGATTGCGAACCGCTTGCTGCTATGTCAAAGCCCGTGATCTTTCCCGAAAAAGTACCTTTGGGAAACTTCTCAGACTCGACATACTTCTCATTGAAGTGTTGTTGCATCAACGACTTGGCGAACGTGAAGTCCTTCATCGTGACAGCAAAGGCGATGTCGCCCGTGGCCGAGTTGAAGATGGATACCGCCTTGGTATTTTCCGCGAGAATGTCCTCGAGCGGCGCGTGTGAAAAGAAGGAAATGAACGCCTTCTCCGCGGTATACTTTTGCGCAAAAGCCCCAACCCCCGTAGTCAACACAAACATTATCGTAACCCACATTCTTTTCATATTCCTAAATTCTAAATCCTTTGATCCTAAATTCTTAATCCTAAATTCTTAATTCTTAATTGTTATTGGCTCCATCATCCACCCAACACCTAATCAAGTCGATATCTGCCTGCGACAAGGAAGACGATGGCGGCATGCTGCGGTTCACCACCCGGGTTTTGATATTCGAAGAGTTGGATTTTACGTTTTGATAGGTAGTCCAGTTTCTGGTGCCCGACCCTGCATCGTGGCAGCCGGACAAATTGCAGTTCGTGGTCAGGATCGCTTTTACCTGCGATGAATAGGAAACCCCGGTGTTTCCGTGTGCGACGGTGATTCCGATGGTGCGTTGACATCCTTCACTGTCTTTCACGATAATCACATGCTGTCCTTCCTTCAATCCGGTGAAGGTGTTAGAAGGTCCGAACCCTTTCGAGTCAACTTGATATTGATAGGGCGCGGAACCACCGGTGGCGGTCACCGTGGCTGTGCCGTTGTCCGTTGAGCACTCGCTGTCGGACGTCGTGGTCGCCGTGGCATTAAGGGTAGACCCCGCTGCGGCGATGGTAACTTCTATTTCGCGCCAGCAGCTATTCTTGTCTTTCACGCGGACGGTGTAGGTACCCGGGCCGAGGTTGGTAAATGTATTGTTGGTTTGATACTCACCGCCGTTGATGCTAAAGTCATAGGGTTCGGTGCCGCCTGTGGCCGACACTGTGATGTTCCCGTCGATGGCGCGACAGCTGGACACGTCCGTTTTGGAGTCTAATTGAACGGCGAGTGTGGACTGGGTGCAGTCGACAGCAGCGCGGATATCATTGTAAGCGCAGCGGTCGAATGTAAACAGGAATAGAGCCAAATAGAACGCGAGAGTGCGAATGCGCAGAAGCATCATAGGTGGGGTTCGGGTTTACAAATTTGAATCCAGCGAGACCGCTGAGGATTTCAAAGCCGTAACCAATATAGCGACAAGCGACTGGAGCTGTCGTTGAAATAGAAATGAAAGTTCAAAGAAGGGGTTGGCTCCCGGCTAATGGGGGATAAAAAAAGAATCCCCCAAAGTCCTGGACCCCGGGGGATTCTTCTGTCTATAGTTGGCTTTAATCTGTACCGAAGGTAATCGGCGTCATGCGCCACACAAACTCGCGCTGGACCAGTTTCCATACGCGCCGCCGAATGAACTGAAAGAAGCGATGACTGGAAGGGCTAAAAAGGAAAATCCCCCAAGGTCCTTGACCCCGGGGGATTTTCTTGTCTATAGTTGGCTTTAATCTGCAACTAAGGTATTACGATCCCGGATTTAACCAAAAGCGCAAACGATTTTCTTACGAAAATTGCCACAAATGAACAGATTTTACCGTCGAACGGGCGGAATGGAGTCACTATCAGCTTTGGGTGTCGACTTGAACTGCTCTTTGATGCGCTCCGGCAGTTGCGGTTTGGAGCCGGGGAAGGTTGTCCGACGGGCGATGTCGTAGGACACGAAGCCGACAATGGTGAGGAAGATTGCCGAGAGGAGGAGAAATATCTTCTTCGAGCGAGCCATGCACAAAATTACAACGGAGGGCATAAAAAAAGGCCGCTTCAAACGATGCGGCCTTACTTTTTTTCGCCTTCGAAATGTTACTTCACCTTCTTGATGATCGCTTCGAATGCTTGGGGATGGTTCATCGCCAAGTCGGCCAACACCTTGCGATTGAGGTCGACACCAGCCTTTTTGAGTTTACCCATCAATTCGGAATACGAAAGACCGTGTACACGGGCGCCAGCGTTGATACGGGCGATCCAGAGTGCGCGGTAATCACGTTTCTTAGCTTTACGGTCGCGGTAGGCATACACGAGACCTTTTTCGACAGCGTTTTTGGCGACTGTCCACACATTTTTCTTGCGGCCGAAGAAACCTTTGGCCAGCTCGAGTACGCGTTTACGGCGTTTTCTCGAGGCTACACTGTTCACTGAACGAGGCATACTACTTCATTTTTTGGCTACTGGCGCCCTCAAAATTTGGGGACTTAGCGGGCCAGGAACCGGGTTAAACATGAACCGGGACTTTTGTAATGGCTCCCGGAAAAAACCAAGCTCTCGGCTTAGATCCCGTAAGGGAACATCAGCTTAATGTTGCGTTCGTCGGCTTTGCTCACTACTGACTTTTGGCTCAGCCTTCTCTTTTGTTTTGTTTCTTTCTTCGTCAGAATGTGGTTCTTGAAAGCGCTTTTACGCTTGATCTTACCGGTACCGGTCATCTTGAACCGTTTCTTCGCTCCCGACTTGGTCTTCAGCTTAGGCATCTATCTTTCCGTTTAAAATTCAAATTTCCTTTCTACTACTTTTTCCCTTTGGGGGCGATCAACAAGAACATCCGCTTTCCTTCTAAGTGCGGCATCTGCTCCACTTTCCCGAACTCTTCCAACGCTTGCGCGAATCGGAGCAACAGGATCTCACCACGTTCTTTGTACACGATCGATCTACCAGCAAAGTGTACATAAGACTTCACCTTCGACCCTTCCTTGAGGAAGTTGACAGCGTGCTTCACCTTGAAGTTGAAATCGTGGTCGTCGGTGTTGGGACCGAAACGAATCTCTTTCACGACAGTCTTCTGGGCGTTGGCTTTGATCTCCTTTTGCTTCTTCTTCTGTTCGTACTTGAACTTGGAGTAATCAATCACCTTGCACACTGGCGGATCCGCATTAGGAGAAATTTCTACCAAGTCGAGTCCTTGCTCTTGTGCCAGTCGAATCGCGACCGCCGTCGGGTACACGTCGACCTTAATGTTCTCACCTACTACGCGTACGCGAGGCGCCGTAATGCGCTCGTTGACACGATAAGGTTCTTCGACAACTCTAGGCCTGAATCCCCTACCAAAAGGCCGGCCGCCGCCGCCGGGGGGCCTACTGTTACCACTATTGTTTCCTGAAAAAATTGCCACCTACTGGGTTTACGTTTAACATCTATGTCTTTCCAAAATCCCCCATTGAGGGCATTTTGACAAACAGGCTGCAAATATCGATATATTTTCACGCTATGCAAGCGCCCTGACGCCCATGTGTCAGGTTTTCCTTACCTGCTCACACCCCGGGGAGCGCGAATTCCGCCCCATACTGAGCGACGAAATCCTCCAACCCCACCACTCCTTGGTCCGCAGACCCGTGTCGGCGCACCGACACTTGCCGCTGAGCTACCTCCTTTTCGCCCACGATGAGCATGAAAGGAACCTTCCTGACTTCGGAATCCCGGATCTTCCGGTTCACCTTCTCGTCGCGGTCGTCCACAAATCCCCTTACATCCCTGGTTTTCAGCAGGTTCAGAACTTCGTAGGCGTATTCGTTGAATCGCTCCGAAATCGGCAACACAGCAATCTGCTCTGGCGCCAACCACAACGGGAAGTTCCCAGCGCAGTGTTCTATCAACACGGCCACGAATCGCTCGAGCGACCCGAAGGGTGCACGGTGAATCATCACCGGCCGGTGCTTCTGGTTATCCGACCCCACGTATTCTAACTGGAACCGCTCGGGGAGCACATAGTCGACCTGAATGGTTCCCAGCTGCCATTGGCGCCCAAGGGCGTCCTTCACCATGAAGTCCAGCTTCGGCCCATAAAAAGCTGCCTCGCCGGCCACGGCCACGGTCTTCAAACCACGTTCATCCGCCGCTTCTTGGATTTGGCGTTCTGCCAGGTCCCACAACGCGGTATCGCCGATGTACTTAGCTGCGTTGTTCTTATCGCGCAAAGACACCTGCGCCGTGTAGTGCTCAAATCCCAACGAGCGAAACACGTGCAGCACCAGGTCAATGACCTTGATGAACTCGTCCTTCACCTGGTCGGGACGACAGAAGATATGGGCATCGTCTTGCGTGAAACCCCGCACACGGGTTAAGCCATGCAACTCGCCACTCTGTTCGTAGCGGTATACCGTTCCAAACTCGGCGAGTCGAACTGGAAGCTCGCGATAGGAACGCGGGCGCACTTTATAGATTTCGCAATGATGTGGACAGTTCATCGGCTTTAGCAGGAACTCCTCCCCTTCATCCGGCGTGCGAATGGGTTGAAACGAGTCTTTGCCATACTTTTCGTAGTGCCCTGATGTGACGTACAAGTTTTTTCCACCTATGTGCGGTGTCACCACCGGATCGTACCCAGCCTTAATCTGGGCACGTCTCATAAATTGCTCAAGGCGTTCGCGTAGAATCGTTCCTTTCGGCAACCACAGCGGCAAACCCATGCCCACATTTTCAGAAAAGGCGAAGAGTTCGAGTTCCTTACCCAACTTCCGGTGATCTCGCTTCTTCGCTTCCTCGATCAGGTGCAAGTATTCGTCAAGTTCCTTTTGCTTCGGAAAGGTGATACCGTAGATGCGGGTCAACATCTTGTTCTTTTCATCGCCACGCCAATAAGCACCCGCTACATTGGTGAGCTTTACCGCTTTAATAAAGCCAGTGTTCGGGATGTGGGGCCCGCGACACAAATCCGTGAAGTTCCCCTGTTGATAAAAAGTAATTGAACCGTCCTGCAAGCCATCGATGAGTTCGAGCTTGTAAGGATCATTTTTCTCTTTAAAGTATTCGATAGCCTCCTTTTTCGACACTTCCTTCCGTAGGTAGGGATGGGCAGCTTTTGCCAACTCCACCATTTTCTTCTCGACGGCCACCAGGTCCTCTTCCCCGAAAGGGCGACCACCTAAGTCGATATCATAGTAATAGCCGTTTTCGATGGGTGGGCCAATTCCAAACTTAGTACCGGGGTAAAGTGCCTCGATCGCTTCCGCCATCAAGTGGGCGGAAGAATGCCAAAACGCATACTTTCCGCCGGAATCGTTCCACGTCAAAATCTTGACCGCCGCGTCGGTTGTTAGGGCCCGGGATAGGTCCCAAATTTCTTGATTCACTTCAATGGCGAGTGCGTTGCGGGCGAGTCCTTCGCTGATGCTCTTGGCAATTTCCATCCCGGTAACGCCGGAGGGGAACTCACGCACAGAACCATCGGGCAACGATATCTTGATCTGGCTCATGACTAAAAATTAGAGGCTGCAAATATAGCAAACCACGCGACGTGTGGCGCCGGTCTACAACTGCAGTTGTGCCGTAAAAAGTACGCCGAACCTCCGCGCACCCGGGTTATCCAGGTAGGTGAGCCTGTGGACGAAGTCGACTCGGAAAAACTTGAAGATATTCTCGACACCGTACCCTATCTCGACGTAGGGTTTGGCATTCACAAACGCGCCGGCACGGAGGGTCTCCGTTCCCGAAGGAGTGGTCGCCGATATCAAGTCGCGGTTCGACTGGCGCATGCCACCCATGATCACGTTGCCTGTTGCCAACAGGCGCCAGTTCAACTTTTGAATCAAAGGGATCCGATTCAACAAGAAGCCTTCGAGGTACTGGCGGTATTGAAGAGACACATAATGATCGCTGACAAACTCGCCATAGTTCATCAAGTTATACGTTATCGATGAATAGATAGGCGTCTGATTTCCAAGGTGTAGCGCCAACAACGGGTATGGCAGGGTATTGAAGATATACTCTCCCGTGACTGTGGCATATCCTACACCCAAAGGTCCCGTCTTGATCCGTTTAAATAGGCTGAACCTCAACTTGTCGTACTCGAAATCGCTCCCGAACACGCCTTTCACGCCATGGATGTATCGGAAGGTAATGACTGGCGACTTGGTCGTACCCATGCTGATCCGCTCATTGTCGTCCTGTAGGAAGATCTCGTCACGGGCGTACCGTGATTCGAGCGTCACCTCCGTGGTTTGAAATGTGTCGTGAATCGCAGAGTTCAGGTCCGAAGGATTCTCCAGGTAGCCAAAGTTGTAAGTGGGATTGAACGTAAAATGCTTGACGGAAACTTTTTGAGAGAATCCTTTGAATAGCTCACGCTGAAAGGCAGCGCGATATTCATTCATGTAGTATCCCCGTCGGAAGTACCCCCACCTCAAACCCGCCAAGAAAATGGGGTTGTCCGCCAAGTTTTCGTCGTCGACACCTAGGCGGACTAAATCACTTCGCGCACGAAAACTCCACGTCGTCCAGTGATCGCGAGAAAGAATATGGGTAAATGAAGCGAGGTATTTCACACGTTCATCGGTGAATCCGTAGCCGACCTGAGCCCCCACCACAAACTTCTTACTAAACGCATAGTTGGTCTTGAAACCCGCCTGCAGGCGCAACCCCTCGATGTTGTTCCACGCAATCGAACTCAAGTAGGGACCGATATCGACCTTTCCCGCGGTGATGTACCCATCGAGGGCCACTTTGATAATCTCGGTATACGTCTTCACGACCGGGATGCTTCGCAGTGTGTCGATCATTCGATAGACATTCTGTTCCGTGCTCGACAGGGGTTCGTGGCGGAGCGTGTCCCAATACTTCTCGTCTTGAAACATCCGGGCATCTTCCTTAATCTGGATCGGGCGCTCGTAGAACGAAACATCTTTTGGTTCGTTGACAACGATGTTCTTGTTGCTGGTGTAGAACTTCGCCAACATACCTGCCGACGCACTCGAGATTTCACCGACGTCGATGAGTACCCGGTTCTTGATTGGCAGCCAAGCGCCCTCCGAAGTCTTCTCTAACTCCTGCTGTATCTTCAGCTTTTCGACAAAGTTGATGTTGGCCTGCTTGCCCATCGTCGCATCGATCTGACGCAACGCGTACCCTTCTCTCGTGATCCACATCGTTCCAGAAAACGCAAGTTCCTGTGGGCTCTTCGGGTAAAAGTCGAGTCGGTAGCAGAAATCGGAACCGATGAACGCGCTATCGGTAAAGTCGTACTCGTAGTAAAGGCGCCAACCATCGGCAATGGGCGACACGAACTCTTTGCTGAGGATGTTGAGCCAATTCTGGTAGAAATTATATTCTTGGAAGGAGCTGCCGACCATTTGCTGGATCAAGGTGCCATCTTCCATTCCGACACCGTTGATTTTGTTCTTCTGCAAAATCTCAGTTTTTAGAGAAGGGTTGTCGCGGTAGTAAACCTTCGACACACTCTCGGTAATCATCAACGGAAGGATTGGTTTTCCATCCTCACCCGCAATCCGATCGACACTGTCGAGGACTTGCGCGATTTTTTGCATGAACTTCTTCTCCCGCAACTGGTCCGAGATGTTGTCGACGTCAATCTCAATCTTGGTATAGGTATCGTATTGATACGCCGTCAGGCGGCGCTTATCGTTGGTGTTCTTATTTCGAACAACGCGTCGGAGTATTTCGAAGGCTGGATTTTCTCCGGCGTGCACCACCACCTCTTGCAGCTTGGTGACGTCTTCGACGAGTTGAAAGTTGATGGTCTGTTTGGCTCCGCGCACGACAGGCTTCGTCCGCACCTTGTAACCGACATAGGAAGCCACCAACGAATCCACCCGTTGGTTGGTCTTAACTAGGAAATTGCCATCGAAGTCGGTTGTCGTTCCGATGGTCGTTCCCCGGAACACTACGTTTACAAAAGGAATCGGGTCGCCCGACCCAGCATCTGTCACCTTCCCTTGCACAATCGTTTCCTGCGCCTGAGAAACCCAGGGGGAAAGCAATCCAGCAAAGAAAATGATTAGGCCAACAGTCCGAATCCTCAGGGCGCGCGTCACAAACGTGGTTTTCTGGGGCAAAGTTAACTAATTAACGCAACGCGCCCCGGATGGTTTTCCTTACAAATGTTACTTCTTCAGTGGCTCCTTCTCCCCCATATGACGGGGAGAGGTCTTGAATACGTACAGGTCGAGTACCGCCATGGCGCGAGCGAAGTATTCCCGCACATAGACACGGCCACCGGCCTCAGGGTTGGGGTCCTCGGTTTTAACAGCCACGGCGTCCATACCGTAATAGCGACTGATAAACAACGCTCTATAACAGTGGAACGGCTGCGTGATAATCGTCACTTGGTCTTGTCCGAAAATCTCCTTGCACCTCACAATCGTGTCGAGGGTTCGCAGGCCGGCATAATCGAGGGTGATCACGCTGTCGGGCACTCCGGCCTTTACCATTGCCTTTTTCATTTCAACCGGTTCGTTGTAGTAACGGGTCCGATTGTCGCCACTTAATATAAAGTGTCGCGCTTTGCCCGCTCGGTACAGCGACACGGCCGTCTTGATCCGGTATTCAAAAAATGGGTTGGGATTTCCGTCGATGAGCTTGCTCGAAGTGCCCATCACCACCGCTACATCGTTTGCAGGAAGGGAATCAGTCTCGGAATAGACTTGATCCACGGTGCTGTACACGACCCACAGATTGGTCGCAACCAACAATCCAATAGCGATCAAAATGGTCGTAATACTCCACCTCCGGATCCGTCTCCACATAGAGCGTCGATTAAAGCTGTCTCAATTTACGGAGATTCGAGAAAACTTCGAACATCAGTCCACCACACGCTTCTTCCAAAACTCTCGCTCCATTGCGGACGGATTTTTCAGACTTTTCCGATACCACTCAAGGGTAAGGGTTTCCTTCTCCGCTTCGCCCAGCTTCCAATCCAAATCGGAAGCCCTGATTCGCGTTATCAGCGATCGGATACACAAGGCAGCGCTCACCGATATGTTCATGCTTTCGGTGAACCCATACATCGGGATACGAACCGTTTCATCGGCATGTTCGAGTGCATAAGACGAAATTCCATGAAGTTCATTGCCCATCACAACCGCGGTTTTGGAATCGATCGGCACTTCATCGATCGAGACGCCAGCCGCCGGGTGTGTAGCCAGAATTCGATAGCCCGACGCTTTCAGGTGCTGGTAGCAGTTTGCGATGTTGCTCTCTTTCTTGTTCTTGCTGTTATACCGAATCAGGTTCATCCACTTGTTCGAACCCATCAACACCTTCTTATTGGTACCGTACTTACTGTTCGTCTCTATGATGTGAATATCTTGCAATCCCATGCATTCGCACGTGCGCACGGCCGCGCTCGCATTTTGCGACTGGTATATGTCTTCCAAAACGAGCGTTAAATAACGCGTTCTTGCCGACAACACTCGGTCGATCGTCGCCCGCCGTGCTTCGGTAATGTACTGCCCTAGAAATTCGATGAGCTCCGCGGTAGTTGGTTCGTGTCTTTCAGTCAAGCCATGCTGCCTTAGTCATCTACAGCGGCGTGAACTTCGTAAGAAGCCATCCAGAGTCAAAGTCAACTTGGAAGGTTTTTCTTATTTTTGACTCACTTTTTGCATGGATATGCGCCCGATTTGGCTAGCGGTTATTTTTATCGGCCAGCTGACAACCAGCATTGCTCAAGACTTCTCAGGCCCGTGGTCAGATGGTCAAGTCCGGACGATTCAACGTTTGCAGCGTAGCTTTCGCCTTCCCCCCCCAGCAACGAAAGCCGAAGCACCTGTGTTGGACACGAGTGCTGGCTGGGACCGCTGGAGAACGGTCGACAATTACACTTTTGGCAAGAATCGGGGTGACATGCCGATGATCGCGGACCTTGGCGCCCTTCATCCTTACTTTCGAGATCAAGTAATCCAGTTGATCGAGATCTGTCGCTCAAAGGGAATTGAGTTGGCCGTCGTCGAAACGTATCGAACTGTCGCGAAGCAAAACGAATACAAACAACTAGGCAAAATTTACACGCGGTCGAGCGGCGGAAAATCTAAGCACCAGTATGGCCTCGCCGTGGACGTCGTTCCTATTATCGACTGCATTCCGTCGTGGCACAACGAAGTCGTATGGCGGAAGGTGGGACAGGTAGGCGAAAAGCTCGGGCTCCGGTGGGGCGGCAGATGGCGTCACCCTTATGATCCCGGTCACTTCGAATGGAGCGGCGGCGTATCAAGCACGGCCATGGCAGCGGGACAACAGCCTCGAGTACCGCATCCCGAAAAGTATCCTTGCCTGCATTCCGATGTGCAAGAACTGCAGTCGGCGTGGACTCGTTGGGAAGAAGAGCAACGCGGATATCTCCAAGCGAAAGTCGACGTGAAGTAATATGGAGCTCTTGTTCCCAAGCGACTTCATCTTTGGCACGAGCACGGCGGCCACCCAAATTGAGACAGCATTCGATCACGACTGGCAGGGATTCAAAGCCAAGGATGGTTCCGTGTTCGAACGGACGACCGATCACGAGTTGCGCACAGAAGAAGACGCGCAGATCATTTCTTCGCTGGCGCCCTACTACCGAATGAGTTTGATGTGGAGTAAACTCCAGCGCGCGCCGATGGCAGAACTCGACCCTGAAACAGTTGCATCGTACCGAGAGTTTTTGACTAGGCTCACCGGCAGTGGTGTACGAATCATGATGGTGTTGCACCACTTCACAAATCCAAAGTGGTTCGCCGAGAAAGGCGGTTGGGAAAACGAAAGCAACATTCCGCTATGGGTCGACTATTGCCAGAAAGTGGAGCGAACCTTCGGCGACTATGTAGACTACTGGAATACCTTCAACGAACCTAATGTGTACGCAAGCTTCGGTTGGGTCACCGGCTTCTTCCCTCCTTTTCGCAAACATCCGGTAAAGGCCGCCGTTGTCGTTCGCAACATGGGAAAGGCGCATGACCTCGTGTATGACTACTTACACGTAATGCGGCCCCAACAGCCAGTTGGAATCTCGCATAACTGCGTCGTCTTCTCTCAAGAGAACGTGATCGGATGGTTCTCGGCGAAAGTTAGTGATTGGTGGTTCATGGATTTCATTCCAAGCCATTTCGAGAAAGTCGACTTCTTCGGCATGAGTTACTATGCGCGCATTTCGCATGACCCGATGCCCATCACCTGGCTCGACACACCAGAGAAGATGAAAGCACTAGGTAAGGTGCACGATGACATTTGGGAATACCACCCAGAAGGATTGCGTGCCTGTATCGACCGTTACTGGAATAAGTACCGAAAGCCGATTATCATAACCGAGAGCGGAGTATGCGATGCATCAGACCAACTCCGTCAACAGGCAATTGGTGAGTATGCCGAGATCCTGCACAAAGCGCTGCGCGATGGCGTAGACATAAAAGGTTATTTCTGGTGGAGCACTTGGGATAACTTCGAGTGGCACCTGGGGCCATCGATGCGCTTCGGATTGTACGAGTGCGACCCGGCGACGCTGGAACGTCGGAAGCGCCCGAGCGCCGATATCTTTCGCAAACTCGCGTGGACGAAGAGCTTGTCGGCTAGCACCCGCGAAGAAACGTCAACCTCTACTTCGAAAGTAGCGTTATCGTAACTTCTTCTTATTGATCGTACTCTTCCCTTTTTTCCGCTCGTCGGTTTTCAGGTCAAACAAGTACGAAGCGCTGACGCGGAGACCTTGGATACGAACACGGAGGTCGTCTTTAAATTCATTCGTTTGACGAAATGTGCCCGGCTCATCGGGACTTAGGAAACTGTGACCCGCTTCATATCGAACCGTGAGCATAACCTTTTGATATCCTAGAGGTTCGAACACAAAACCCGCAGCGATGTTCAATCCCAATTGAAGACGGTTGGCACCCCGCACATTCATTTGCGACTCCGTGTAATCATTGTCGGCCTTGTTGTATACGATTTTGTAGTCTATGTGATTGACGAGTATTTCGCTCAATTGCGTGTTCTCCAGGTAGCCTTTGCCTCCTAACCAATAACTCACGTTGGGTCCGATGCCAAAGAAGAACTTGTATTGCTTCGTCTTACCCACCTTGTGAAGGAACTCCACCGTGTAGACGAGCGGCACATCTATATAGTGATAGTTGCTACGAAAGTTTAACAAAGCGTCCTGTGTGCCCTCCAACTTTTTGCCTTTGGTCGAATAAAGGAACGCAGAGTGCAAGAAGAATCGCTTGTGAACTCGGAACGAGAGGCCAACACCGGCATGGAAACCATACACAGGTGTTTGGCGATACAGATTCTTGCTTTCCTTACGGTCGAATGAAACCCAAGACACCTGAGGGCCTACGACGGGACCAATAAGCACCTGCGCGGATGAATCGCGGATCGCAAGCCAAAGGCATATGATGAGTAAAGGAATTAGTTTCTTCATTAGACTGATCGTACGTTGATCCACCGACATTCTAGGCGTAAAGGGGTCAAAATCTGGAAGTTACCGTTTCGAACCCAGCCGCAAGATAGGATTTCGATGTATATTCGCAGAATCCTTTCATTGTGCAATGGCGTCGATGAGAGGTAGCGCTGACCGTTCAAATAATTAAAGACCTCGACGGACCGATGGCGGTTACAAAAAGACCCTTGTCGGTTATTTAATGAATAGATGACATCCAAGCTACACCTACTTTTTGCCCTGGTCATCATCCCTTTTACATGGGCCTTCGGCCAGGTGCCAACGATTACACTTGTCGACCAGAACGTAAGATCAAACGGTCAAAAGGTCACCCTTTCCGGGAGCCACTTCGGCACCAATGCGGCAAACATCGTTGTCTGGTTTGGCGCTCAGAAGGGAACCGTCACCAACGTGACCGACCAAACTATTGAAGTGACCGTGCCGACTGGAGCGACCTACGATCGAATCTCCGTGACGAACACTGCCAACGCGACCACAAGCTGGTCGGCTGGGCAGTTCATGCTTTCTTATGGAGGTACCTCACCAATTGTGCTGACCAACTTGGCTACGCAACCGGACTTAGACGCTGAGACCGGTCTCTACGACCTTTGTCTTTGTGACCTAGATGGTGATGGCAAGAGCGACATGGCTGGCTCAAATTCTGGAGGCACATCGGCGCCGATCTTTGGTGTCAGCCTCTTCAGAAATACTTCATCCCCAGGTTCCTTCACGTTTGCCGCGAAAACATCGACGCTCGCGTCGACGAGGACACTTAACATTAAATGCGGCGACCTAAACGGCGACGGAAAGAAAGAACTTGTGCTGACTGAGGCCGACCCTGGAAACCGCGTGTTCATCCTGAAGAATACCAGCACCGCTGGGAGTATCTCCTTTACCTCGCAGAGCATTTCGCTCGTCGGTAAGTCGCCCAAGCGCGTTGAGATTGCCGACCTAGATCGCGATGGTCGCCCTGAACTAATCATCACCGATCAGAACACTGAAAATAAGGACCTGCTGATCCTTCCGAACACGAGCTCCGGCGCCACGATCTCTTTCGGGACGGCCGTTACCCTGGCCGTACCCGTGACTTCGAACACTGGAACGGATGGACTCGCCGTACAAGACTTGGACGGTGACCAACTTCCCGAAATTGTGACGAGCCAGGTGCTTTCGTCGAGTGGAAACGTCTTTGTCTATAAGAATGAAAGCCGTACGGGCAATTTCATCTTTACCCAAGTTACCAAAGCCGACATCGCTCCCACTACTCCCAATAATACGGGTGCGCCCATCAACGTACGCGTGGGAGACATCGATGGAGATGGCAAGGCAGACATTGCCGTCACGCAGTTCCTTGGATCCAAAGTGTCGGTGTTGCGAAATCAAAGCACCACGGCAGCGATTCAATTCTCCGCTCCTGCTTCGTTCGCCACCGATCCATATCCCTTTGGGTTAGACTTGGGCGATATCGACGGCGACGGCAAACCCGACCTCGTAGTCGCGTCATTGACTGGGCCGGTGACAGATACCAATCCCAAGTCACTTACCATTTTAAACAACACTAGCACCCCCGGCTCGATCTCGTTCTCCGCCAAACAAGTGCAGGCTACCACGTATGTCAATCGACACGTGGCGATCGGCGACATAGATGGCGACGCGAAGCCTGACCTCACCTTCACGAGCGTTGACGACAACACGCGCGGAGTTCTTGCTTCGAAGCTTTCCTTCCTTAGGAACAAAAGTTGTGTCACCCCTACAGTTACGCCGGGTGGGCCGTTGGTGATTTGTTCATCATTCCCGCTGACACTTCAATCAACCCTTTCGCCGGGGTCCACCTATGCGTGGAAGAAAGACGACGTCGTGATAGCAGCCGCAACATCGGGATCGTATACACCCGTGGCGACGGGTATGCATAAAGTAGAGATAACATCGGATGGGTGTACCAAGGCTTCCAATGTGGTGGACGTGACGATCTCGACTGGAAGTGCCGCAACCCCCACATTTACGAACAACTCGCCGTTGTGCGAAGGCGGCACACTCAACCTCAGTGCATCTAGCGCCGGCGGAACCGACTATAGTTGGACCGGCCCTGGTGGATTTACCGCAACAGGTGCCAGCATTTCACGTCCGTCCTATCAACCAGCCTTTGCGGGACGTTATGAAGTAATGGTGAAAGCGGGTGGTTGTATTGCAGCCCAAGGGTCGACGCTCGTTGAGACGATCTCCCTGCCAGCCTTCAATGTTAACTTCACAGGGTCGGATGTGATTTGTGCGGGCGACACGAAACTCCTTCAAGCATCGCCCAACGATGCCAACTTTAGCTACCAGTGGTATGATGGCGGCGGCCTGATCGCGTCCGCGACCACAGCTTCGTTAAACATCAATAGTGCCGGTTCTTACTACTTCAAGGCGAAATCAACCTTGTATCCTGCTTGTCCGGAAGTTCAAGCTACGGCATCGGCATTTGTGGTTGCCGCGAACCCAACGCTTGTCTTTCAATCACCCGCGGAGACTTGCAAGGACACACCTGTCACTTTTACCAACCAGTCTGTGCTAGATGCCAATGCCGGTGCGCACTATACCTGGGATTTTGGTGACGCGGCAACATCGACGGACACAAGCCCTACCCATGCGTATGCGACTGCTGCAACCTATACCGTTAAGTTAACGGCCTCTTACCGCGGTAACGCGTGCGAAAAGACATTGAGCAAGGTCGTGAAAGTGACCGTGGCACCCACGGCGAGCATCACCACTCCGGGCGGCGTATTCAAACTTTGTCCCGGCGTGAATCTACCTTTGGCTGTGATACCCGATTTTGCCTCCTACTTGTGGAGCAACAATGCAACGACCTCTTCCATCAACGTGACGGCAGGTGGTAATTATTCGGTCAAGTTAACGACGGCCGCCGGCTGCCAGATAACAGTAAACCAAACAGTGACCGAACTTCCAACACCGGGTCTGACAGCGTCGGCTACACCGAGTGCTATCAATTTAGGCGAAGAGAGCCAACTTGGCGTGACCGGCGGTTTCTTGGATTATGCTTGGACACCTGTCGAGACTCTGGACGTACCCAACTCACAAAATCCTAAGGCCAAGCCGAGTGTCACCACCACCTATCAAGTAACGGCGAAAAACACTGACGGCTGTGTGGGCACGGCGACGATAGAAGTGGCTGTCAATGTGGACAATACCGCCAACATTTTGAAGCCAGCGAACTTCTTTTCACCCAATGGTGACGCAGTGAATCCAACATGGCAGGTTGGCAACATACAGAGCTTCCCCGAATGCGAAGTCGCGATCTTCGATGCTAAGGGTGTTAAGGTTTTCGAAGCCAAACCCTACTTGAACGACTGGGATGGCACCAACCATGGAAAACAACTTCCCGACGGTGTCTATTATTATGTTATCAAGTGTGGTGGCGATGGTAGTTCACGGACGGGAAGTATTACCATTCTGAAATAAGTGGAGCACCCCAATTTTTGGTTGTTTTTTGGTCGAAACAATACGTGGTTCGACCCCCGTTTTTCCACGAAAATCGCGTAAAAATGCATTTTTCAGACCGACGACCGACGATTTATGTATATTCATCGACAATTGCCGTTCGCCGCATTACATCCTGGGTTACAGACTGGTTACGACCACGATATAACGCCAAAAAACCAATGATTTTGCCACCCGTTGGCTTTGGTCAGCGCAAAATCAACCTGACGAACATGAAAAGAACCGCCTTTCTTTCCCTGCTCTTCACTTTATTCTCACTCGTTGCCTTCGCCCAGGTGGAGATCTGCAACGATGGAATAGACAACGACGGAGACGGATTTATCGACTGTTACGATGGAAGCTGCGCCAATGTAGGCGCCTGCGACGGCACCTTCCTCGGTAACGACGCGAAATGCCAGGCCACACCCGCTGCGTTCCCAAAGTTTACCATGACTTTGGACTTCAGTTCTCCGAACGAGACCACCAACCACCTCGCGCGGATGGCCATCGGCGATCTCGACCGCGATGGGATTCCTGAAATCATCACGATGAACCGTTACACCGATAAGGTCTTCATCCTCGACGGTCGAACCGGTTCGGTGAAATACAGCATGAACGCGCCGTTCGAACCACAATGGGAAATCGCGATTGCGAACATCGACAATGACAACTGCGCAGAAATCTTCATGTTCGGCATTGAAAGCCGATCAACCTACCTGTATGCCTACAATTGCGACCTGACAACACAGCTGTGGAAAACGAAAATCAACGGAGACCCGATCAACTTCGGTGTAGCAGACTTCAATGGCGATGGGAAAGTTGAACTTTACGCCAAAGATGAAATCTATGACGCAAAGACCGGCGTGCGTTTGGTAAGAAGTAAAAACTGGAGCGACCTGAATGGCGGTCCTGTCGCCGTCGACATCGAAGGCACCGAGGATCTAGAACTCGTGGTCGGCGGCATCATTTATTCGGTAAACCTGGGAAATGGTACGTTGGACAACGGAAGCTTAACCGAACTAAAAAGAATCCCCAACTATTTTATCCGGTACGATTACAATGCGACGAGTGTAGCCGACTACAACTTGGATGGATTCCTCGACGTGATCGCATCTGGGTCGACCGTCGCGAAGGGTAAGAACACCACTGTGTTCTTCTGGGACGTCCATAACAACGTGGTGAAAACGTTCTTCGACAATAGCGCCGGCGCCTACCTTCCGAACGGATGGGACAACGGGACCGGCCGTATCAACATTGCCGACCTAGATGGAGACGGTAATATGAACGTGTCGTATGTGTCCGGTAAATTCCTTTACGCACTCGACGAGAACTTTAACCTCTTCTGGAGAAAAGTGATCAACGAAGAGACGTCCGGTTACACGGGCTGTACCCTATTCGACTTCAATGGCGATGGAAAGTCCGAGATTGTTTACCGCGACGAACAGTTCCTGTATATCATCAATGGTACGGACGGATCGATCTATAACCAACAAAACTGCGTATCGCGCACGAACCGTGAATACCCAATTGTTGCGGATGTCGATGCCGATGGTTCGACCGAAATGTGCGTCCCTTGTGGCTTTAGCGACGCAGACGCCAAGAAAAACTTCAACGACCTCACCTATTCTCAGTACTCACATATCCGGGTGTTTAAATCCGCTGCCGAACCGTGGGTTCCGGCACGAAGGCTTTGGAACCAGCACGGTTATTTCAATGTGAACGTAAATGACGACTTGACTATTCCCAAACGGCAACAGAAACATCATTTGGTTTTCTCTACGGGTAGTTGCACGACAGGCCCCAACCGTCCCCTCAATGGCTTCTTGAACCAGTCGCCTTTCTTAAATTCACTTGGGTGTCCCACCTATGCGTCACCGGATTTGGCGTACGTCGACAATTCCCTGGTTGTGAACCCGCCGACCTGCCCGGACCAACAGTTCACCGTCTCTTTCAAGATCACCAACAAAGGCGATCAAGTACTGGACGGCGACGTGCCCATTACATTCTACAACGGCGATCCGACGAAAGCAGGAGCCATCAAGCTTGGAGGGATTACCGTGACTTTGACTCAGTTCAAGCCAGGCAATCAATTCTCGATTACCAATGCCCAAGTTAACGGGCCGGGTTCACCCTTCACCTTGTTCATCGTTTTGAATGACAACGGGTCGACGGTGCCTACTCCTATTTCGTTGCCAAACACCAACTTCGTTGAGTGCGACTACGGCAACAACATCATATCAGCCCCGGTAAAGCCCAAGTCGGTGAAGATTACAGCGCTCAAAGTTGCCGACAACGCGAAATGTGCTGGTAGCACGACGCCCGACAATGGAGCCGTTCGTGCCTTCGTCCAACTTGGCGCCACACAAAACACCACGGACTTCAACTTCTATTGGTTCAAAGGAGCAGTCGACGCCACGCCGGATTTTGTGGGCTCTACGTATTCGGGAATCCCCGACGGCACCTACTCAGTATTCGCCACGCACAAGACGGCATTCTGTAATTCCGATACTGCCCAAGTAGTAGTGGGATTGTTTACTGGACCGCTGAAGGTTACTATTGACTTATTGGCGCCAGTAACGGATTGCAAGACTCCCAACGGAAGTCTAAAGGCTATCGCCGATAGCAATGGACAGCCTGCCAGCGCCTTCACCTTCGCTTGGTACCAAGGCAATGACATCTTTACCTCGCCACAGATTGGCGTGAGCGACATCGCTACTGGCTTGAAGGCCCAAACGTACACGGTGCTGGTGACGGAGAAACTGTCGGGATGTCAAACGGTGGAATCTCGAGCGGTACCCAACAACACATCGCAACCCACAGTTGTGGCAACGGCGACCGACATCTCGTGCTCAAACCTGAACTCTGGAACCGCGAGTGCCACTGTAAACGGTTCAACTGCGGCACACACTTTCGAATGGTTTAAAGGCGTGTCCGTCAAACCTACGCCCGACTTCACGACCGCGAATCTCACCAACTTACCGGCGGGCGATTATACCGTGGTGGCAACCAGCAATGCTTCTAAATGCCAGTCGAACCCAGTCACGGTAACGGTTGGACAAACGCTCGCTGCTTTGGTGACGGCAACGAAAGGAACGGACAACACCTCTTGTGATCCCAACCAACCGAACGGAACCGCCAGTGCGTCGGTAGTGGGTGGTCCAGCAGGATTTAACTTCGAGTGGTACACCGGGACATCTATCGTTCCTGCAAACAAGATTGGCAACAACGCGTCGATTACTGGCCTCGCTGCCGGTACTTATACCGTGGTAGCCACCAACATCGCGTCCGGATGTTCGGATACCGATAAGGTGGTCATCAATTTGGCGGCCCCCAATCCTACCTTATCGAACACAGTAAAGCATGTGACTACCTGTACTCCATACAACGGGCAGATTACAGCAACGCCATCGGTGGACTTACCCACAGATTATACCTATACCTGGTACTCCGGGCCTTCTGTGAAGGCAACCGCCGACTTTCCCGACACGGATAATGTATTGGCGAACCTCGGCCCTGGCGACTACACGGTAGTGGCGACCCATAAGACCAAGTTTTGCAATGCACCTCCGATGACTGTAACGGTACTCGATCAGTCTCCGATCATCAGTATCAGCGTGAATGCGTCCATCACAAAATTACCCAGCGATTGTAACGCCACCGACGGTGTGATGGGTGTGTCCGTGTCTGCCCCTGGCAACACGCTTGGTTTCAAGATTGAATGGTATTTTGGACGTGCGCCGTTCTCGGGATCCGTTCTCAAAACTGATAACGGAGTTACAGCTTCAACCGCAAGCGGGTTGAGTACCGGTGTGTACACCGTGATTGCCACGGACCTTAACTCTGGTTGCGGCAAGTCTGCAGAATTCGACCTGCCCTTTGCGAGCAGCCACAACCTTCAACTCGTCTCTCAAGACGACGTAACGACTTGCGTTCCCGGCAATGATGGCAGCGCGATCGTGAAGCTCATACCGACTCCGCTCGTTGGGTTCGTCGAGGGCGACTACGATATCTTCTTGTACTCGGGTACAAACGACCCGGGCCCTTCTGGAACCTCGCTCGAACACATTGTGGGGGTTACTGGTCAAAGTAACTATCCGACGACCACCCCTCTCGTTCCGGGTAAGTATACTTTCGTCGCCGTGTCTAACAATCCACTGACTCCTGGCTGTCGATCTGTCCCGGTGCCCCTGGAAATATTGAAGAAGACGAAAGATCCCGTGATCGCTGCCACCGCGTTGAATGCCAACACGAATTGTGCGGGCGCCGCGGGTAGTGGTTCGATCACGGTAAGTGCAGACGCCTCAAGTCCCAACAACTATACATTCCAATGGTTCACGGGCATAGGCACCTCAGGTGCGCCCGTTGCCGGAACAGGCGTCAATGGAGAACAAGTAAACGCACTCTTGACAGGACCCTATACGGTGCGTGTGACCAACAACACAGGCACTTCGACCGGTTGCGTGTCGACAGCCACATTTACGGTGGGCTCCGACCCTGTCACCATCGACGTCGGTGGTTCGGGCCTCACAACGGTCAACTTGACGAATTGCGATCCGTTGACCGGTTTGGCCACCAACAACGGCTCGGCTTCCGTTACGTCGATCACGGAAGATGGAGTCGCGGGCAACCTCGCGAACTACACCTTCAAATGGACGAACGCCACCGGTACTGTCCTTCAGAACAGCGCATCGGCCACGCTCAACGCCATTGGCGCCGGCAACTACTTCGTTCAGGCAAAAAATAACACCAGTGCATGCTTGGTGGACGTCGCCTTTACGGTGAAAGACATGACGACCGGTACCATCGGTGTACAACTCACCGCCTTTGAGGTTGCCGAACGTTGCATCTTGCCGAAAGGTGGAAGGCTTATCGTGACGGCGACGGGAACCAGCGGCGCGGGTTACGGCTTCGAATGGTTCAATGGCCCTACCGCTGGCGGAAGTGTCGTGAACACGACGAACGACTTACAGAACATTGTCGTGCCGAATGGTCAACCATCGACGCTGCGAACGGTTCGGGTAACTAACAACACCAATAGTTGTCAAGCTGTCGATACCTATTCAATCCCGTTAAGGGTCAACGACGTGTTGGCTACCGCATCAGCATCACCCCTGACCAACTGCGTGACGTTAGACGGCAGCATCTTCGGGACTGTAACTAACGACAACGCACTCGACTACAACTACAACTGGTATTTGGGTGCTGCAGTGAAACCGTCGCCCGACCTCACTGGCAAACAGATAAATGGACTGGCCGCCGGTCAATACACGCTCGTCGCAGTTGATGTAGTTGACAACTTCTGTGTGTCGCCAGCTCAAACTGTGACGATCATCGACGGGCGCGTGATACCTTCGGTAACCACAACGGTCGACTCGCCGGTGACAAATTGTGATCCAACGAAAGCTAATGGTGGCGTGTCGGCTTCAGTGAACGGTGCCATCGCTGCCTTTAACTTCGATTGGTATACGGGAGCCAGTGTGCAAGGCGTCTCCTTTTTCCGAGGACCCAGCGCTTCGGGATTGGCAACGGGTGCCTACACCGTTCGCGTCACGGATAGGATCTCAGGATGCTTTGGCGACGCCACAGCAACCATCAACCAGCAGCTTGCGCCGATTCCCAATCCACAGATCGTGGTCGTTTCAAATGTTACCAGTTGCGTGATCGACAACGGTATTCTCAGCGCATCTGTGAATGGCAACACCTCCGACTACGTTTTCAATTGGTACGTAGGATCGGGTGTGAAAGGGACCATAGACTTCTACGGAGAAATGGTGGATTCACTGGCTGTCGGAAATTACACGGTAACAGCCACCAGCCGAATCACAGGCTGCACGACAGGGCCTGACACGGACCAGATTACCAAGGACCAACTATTTCCGGATTTTGATTTCAAGATCATTCCGGCCAGTTGTCAATCGACCAACGGTTATGCTTCGCTAGTGATGCTGAGCAACGTACCCATTCAGTCGATTGAATGGAATGCCAACGGTGCGTTAAGTGTGGGGCCTAACCTACCCAACATTGGTGCTGGAACGTACGAGGTAACGGTTGTTTCAGAACTCGGGTGTTCTACGACGAAAGACGTTTCCATCGGAACGGAGATTAGACCGTATAACGGTATTTCTCGAAATGGTGACGGACGCAACGAAATTTTCACGATTGCTTGTATCGAAAATTTCCCTGGGAACAACGTGAAGATTTACAACCGGGCGGGAACCCTCGTGTACGAAGGCGACGGTTACAACAATGTGGATATCTACTTCAATGGTACGTCGAACCGAGGTGTAAGCCCGATGGGCATCCAACTTCCCGACGGAACATATTTCTACGTGATCGACAAACGCGATGGTTCGAAACCATTGGCTGGATACCTTGAACTTGTGAAATAAGCCTATGCGATTATTCTTTATAGGGGTAACATTTTTTGCGGTAAGTGTGTTGCTGGCGCCAAGAGCCCAGGCCCAGCAATACCCCGTTTTCACACAGTACTACTTTAATGAACTTGTGATCAACCCTGCCTTTGCGGGAAATCATGTTCAACTAAGTATGACTGCCCTCTATCGGAACCAGTGGGTTAACCTTCCTGGGGCACCACAGACATTCTCTTTCACGTCGCATACTTCGCTCTTGAAGAGTAGGATCGGTGTGGGTTTGATGGTGAATCACGATGAAATCGGAAGTTATAAGAACGAACATATCTACGGAAGCTATGCCTACCGTATCCGATTCCCGCACGCAACCCTCGCGATGGGGCTACAAGCGGGATTCAATATTGTCGGTGCCGACTTCAGCAAACTAGACCTACTCAACCCAGACGACCTTTCATTTGCCCCTTTCAACAAGCTCAAACCCAACTTTGGAGGTGGAGTTATGTTCAGCAAGAAACACTGGTTTGTGGGCTTCTCCGTCCCGTTTATCATCAATAGCGCGGTGGCAAAAGGCTCTTTCGAAGGCATCCTCAATGAAATCCGCCAGAAACGGTATTATTTCTTGCGGGCAGGGACGATTGTTCCGTTCGCAGGCATGAAAGACGTGCAATTCAACCCCTCGATTCTCGTGCGGTCGCAGGAAGGTCAACCTCTCAGTGTCGACCTGAACGCAGCATTCGTGTTTTATGAAGTTTTCAGCGTTGGAACATCTGTCAGGAGCGGCGACTCATTTATCACGTTCATTGACTTGAAACTGAGCGAAAACTTCCACTTCGCGTATTCCTACGACTGGACGTCTTCTTCGCTCAACAAGTTCTCCAATGGGTCCCACGAATTCATGCTGAACTATCGAACGCGCATTCGAGGAATCCACCACAATGCCGAGTGTCCCGACTACTACCGCTATCGCGAGTAATCTATTCGTGACAACATTTTACATCTCTTGACCTCGTAGTTACATCTTTTCGGGGATTGCGACGGTATATACTCATATGCCTACGAAATCAATCATACACAAAACATTCCCCGTCATGAAAACGCTCCGTATCATGTTAATCCTCGTTGCCGTGGTAGCCGCGGCGACCGTTGAAGCCCAAGTCCAACCGACCAATCCCACCGGTGTCACAACCGAAGTGAAGGGTACCCCCTACCTCGACGAAGCATACCAAGACGGCACCATCCTCTTCGCCAACAACACTCGAACCGCCCCTATTCGTTACAATGCTTGGAAGGATTTAATTGAATACAAGCAAGACAACGGACAGCCGCGCGTTCTCGACGCAAGCGCCACCATCAAGAAAGTACAACTGGGGAGTACCACCTTCCACGTCGAGAAATTCGAATCCAACGGTGTGGAGAAATACGGTTACTTTACTTTGATCGATAGTGGCAAGGTGACGCTGTTTTCGCGCAAAGCAATGAAGTTTACACCCGCGCTAAAAGGGCGCGCGTTGGATGGCGGGGACCAACCTGCGGAATTCCGCCGTCTACCGGATGTGTATTATGTGAAGGTGGGCGACCAACCGCTGACAGAAGTTAAGTCACTAAAAGCCCTTTTGGCGGCGTTCCCTGACAAGAACGAAGAACTTTCGAGCTACGCCAAGAAGGAAAAAATCTCTTTCAAAGATGAAGGCGAACTGAAGCAACTCGTTTCTTACTACAACTCGCTTTAGAACAGTTTCACATCTTCGATGATCTCGCGGGTAACGTGATAGAACTCTTTGTGGATATTGAATGGAGGGCTCCCGGCGGAGTCCTTCTTCATATATGTACCATCTTCATGCATCACGTAACTGTTGACGTTGTCGCGTAAGTTGTAGCGAAGAATGTTCATCGCTTGCTTCTTCAATATCTCCTGTTCGAGCATGAATAGGGATTCGATCCGGCGATCGAAACTTCGAACCATGGCGTCGGCGCTTCCTATGTACACTTTCGGATTGCCATTGTTGTGGAAGTAATAAATCCGGGAGTGCTCGAGGTATTCGCCCACGATTGAATAGACGCTGATGTTTTCGCTTAGCCCTTTCCGTCCGGGTCGGAGGCAGCACATGCCACGAATTATCAAGTTGATCTTCACCCCTGCTTGCGAAGCTTCGTATAAAACATCGATGAATTCCTTGTCTTGGAGCGAATTCATTTTGATGATGATTCCGGCTGGCAGTCCATTGCGGGCGTTCTCGGCTTCGCGTCGCACGAGGTTGCACAATTGGATGCGCATGTCGCGCGGTGAGGTGATCAAATTCCGGTAGGCAAACGGCTGCGAATGCCCGGTGATGACATTAAAGAAGTCGGAGACATCGTTGGCAATCACCTCGTTCGTGGTGAGCAAACCCACGTCGGTGTACACCCGAGCAGTAGCTTCGTTATAGTTGCCGCTTGACAGGTGAACGTATCGATACACGCGGTCGTCATCCTCCTTTCGGACGATGAGCAATAACTTCGTGTGAGTTTTCAGGCTGCTCAATCCGTAAATGACGAAACAACCCGCTCGTTGCAACTTCTGCGCCTCTCGAAGGTTGTTTTCTTCATCGAAACGTGCCTTCACCTCGAACAAGACGGAGACGTGCTTGCCTGTTTCTGCCGCCTTGAGCAAAGCGGCCGTAATGCGTGAATCCTTCGCGACCCGGTAAATCGTAATCTTGATTGACAACACCTTAGGATCGTCCGCAGCCTTTTCCAACAACTCGAGGACAGGGTCCATGGAATCGTAAGGATGGTGTAGCAAAACATCCTGCTTCTTCAGGATTTCAAACAAGTTGGCGTCTCCATTCTCCGGATAGAGCACGGGCTTCCGCGGGGGCCGCAGTGGGGCGCGACGATCTTTGAAATTCTTATGATTGATGATCTGCAGGAGTCCTGTGAAGTCGATCAAGCTTTCCCGTGAAATGGGGATGATATTAAGATCATCGACGTCCCATTGGATTTTCAAAACACGAAGGATCCAGGGATCGGCGTTTTCTTCCACATCCATCCGCACGACCCTACCCGTGCGGCGTGTCTGCAACTTGCGACGTAGTTCTTCAAGGAAGTTAGACTCGATGTCTTCACTTTCTTCCAGAGTAAAGTCTCCGTTCCGATTGATTCTAAAAAGTGTGACACTTTGAATCTCCACGTTGCGGAACAAATGGTGGATGTTGTTTCGAATGATTTCTTCGATCGGAACGAAGTAGGTCATGTTCCCTTGCACGATTTCGTAAAACCGTGGAATGTTGCTGGGAACCTGGATGAACGACGCTTTGGGTTGTGTCGGACCATCGCCCGATACCTTGGTCACCACGCCCAACAAGAGTCGATTATTCTTGAGGATCGGAAACGCGTGGTAGGTATCGAACAACATGGGCGTCAACATCGGATATACCGTCCGAATGAAATAGCTGTTGACGATCGTGAGTAACTCGGGTGAAAGCGACGCATAAGGCCGGATTTCGAAATTGTTGTCCGCGAAGGAAGGCTTGAGCACCTTCAAGTACATATCGTGTTGCTTCGCGACAAAATGCCGTACCTCCGTTAGAAGCAACTGCCTGAAGGGTTCTTCTCGAAGCCCGCTGTAGTCATACCGTTCTTTGTTATAATCCAAATAGTTGTACAACGACCCCACGCGAATGGTGCAGAACTCGTCGAGGTTGGACGCTGTAATTGAAAAGAAACGCATGCGGTCGAAGATCGACCGGCTGCTGTCGGTGGCTTGGTCGAGTACGCGGTAGTTGAACTGGAGCCAACTCAGGTCGCGACTGATGTAATTGCTGGCCAGCACCTGGTTTCGAATGGTGTCCGGCGCGTATAACTGATCGGGTGTACCTCGTGAATCCATGGCCTTAAAAATAACATCCCCCCACGAGCCGTACTCGCATGGAGGATGAACTTGATATTAAGTCTTGCTAAATATCGACGCGGGCGTAGCGGGCGTTCTTTTCGATGAAATCACGACGCGGTCCAACCTCGTCGCCCATCAACATCGAGAACAACACGTCGGCTTCGGCCGCCGACTCGATCGTCACTTGTTTCAACGTACGATGCTCTGGATCCATCGTGGTGGACCACAATTGTTCTGGGTTCATTTCACCTAAACCCTTGTACCGTTGCACGTTAACGCTCTCTTCCTTACCATCTTTCGCCATTTCCTTCATAATCTGGGAGCGTTGTTCTTCAGTCCAGCAATAGCGCTCTTCCTTTCCGCGCTTCAACAGATACAAGGGAGGCAACGCGATGTAAACGTGGCCTTGCTCAATCAATTCGCGCATGTAGCGGAAGAAGAATGTCAGAATCAGCGTTCGAATGTGACTGCCGTCTACGTCGGCATCCGTCATGATGATGATCTTATGGTAACGGAGCTTCGTCAAGTTCAACGCACGCTCACCTTCAGCAGTCCCAAACGAGACGCCGAGCGCCGTGATCATATTCTTGATTTCTTCGTTTTCGTAGATCTTGTGCTCCTGAGCTTTCTCCACGTTCAAGATCTTACCACGCAATGGCAGGATCGCTTGAAAATTCCGGTCGCGTCCTTGTTTCGCTGAACCGCCCGCGGAGTCACCCTCGACCAAGTACAATTCGCAGATCGATGCATCGGAGCTGGCACAGTCTGCGAGCTTGCCAGGCAAACCAGTACCTGTCAACACGTTCTTGCGTTGCACCATCTCGCGTGCCTTTCGAGCTGCAATGCGCGCCTGAGCGGCGAGAATTACCTTATTGACGATCGTCTTCGCCTCACGTGGATTTTCCTCCAGGTAGTTCTGAAGGATTTCGCCAACAGCTTGGTCGACTGCCCCACTTGCTTCGGAATTGCCGAGTTTGGTCTTCGTCTGCCCTTCAAACTGGGGCTCTGCCACTTTCACCGAGATCACGGCGGTAAGTCCTTCGCGGAAATCGTCGCCACTTACCTCAACTTTTGCTTTTTCCAGTAGCCCCTCCTTTTCGGCGTAGGTCTTCAACGTGCGCGTCAAGGCGCGGCGGAAACCAGCCACGTGCGTACCACCTTCGTGCGTATTGATGTTGTTCACATACGACACTAAGTTTTCAGCGTACGACGTGTTGTAACTCAACGCGACTTCTACCGGGACTTCCGATTTGTCGCTCACCACGTAAATCGGTTGAGGAATCAGTTTCTCTTTGGTTGAATCCAGGTATTCGACGAATTCCCGTAACCCACCAGCAGAAAAGAACGTGTCGACACGTGGCTCTTCATTCTCCGCAACATTGCGTAAGTCCTTGAGATTCAGCTTAATGCCCGGGTTCAAAAACGCCAACTCGCGCAAACGGGTTGCGATAGTCTCGAAGTTATACTCGGTTACTTGGAATATTTCGCGATCCGGCTTGAAGTGTACCGTTGTTCCACGGCGATCGGATTCGCCAATGACGCGCACGGGGTACTGAGGGACTCCGCGGTGGTATTCTTGTTCGAAAACTTTGCCGTCGCGGTAAACCGTAGCATGGAGCACATCGGAAAGGGCATTTACGCATGAAACACCCACCCCGTGAAGACCGCCGGACACCTTGTAGGTGTTCTTATCGAACTTACCCCCTGCGTGCAACACAGTCATGACGACTTCGAGCGCCGAGCGCTTTTCCTTCTCGTGCATATCGGTCGGGATTCCTCGGCCATTGTCTTCCACCGTAATGGAATTGTCGGGATTGACCGTCACGTGAATTTCATCACAAAAGCCGGCTAGCGCCTCATCGATCGAGTTGTCGACCACTTCCCAGACAAGGTGGTGGAGACCCTTTACGGATACGTCTCCGATGTACATGGCGGGCCTTTTCCGCACCGCCTCAAGCCCTTCTAGGACCTGGATGTTACTGGCTGAATAATTAACTTCTTTACCACCTTTTTCAGTGCTCATAAACGGGTGTTAGCAAACCGTCAAAAATACGCTTTTCCGACGCCTTGGCCGCACATTTCAATGAAAAAAATCAGGTTTTTGGGTACAAAAAAGCGGTTTTTTCCGGCGGTCCGGGAAACCGCTAGCTTTCGCCTGCGAGCCCCGTAACGACCCTCCTTTTCTGCCTGTTTTGGGCACTATCAATACATGCCCAACAACGGATCACCCTCTTCACACACAAGGCCGACTCCTTCCCGTAGTTACTTCTCGTTCATAAGCACCTCGCGCGCCTTCACAAGCTCTTTCCGTTGCGCTTCTGTCACCTTCGGATAGTGCATGTCTAGTTTCTCGAGTGTTTTCAAGATCACCGTGGCGACTGCAAGTCGTGCGTACCATTTATCGTCGGCCGGAATCACGTACCAGGGAGCCTCTTCCATGGACGTTTTTTCAAAAACGTCTTCATATGCTTTTTGATACTCGTTCCAGAAGCCTCGTTCTTTCAAATCGCTACCAGAGAACTTCCAGTTCTTGGAAGGGTCGTCGATCCGTTCAATGAATCGCTTCTTCTGTTCTTTCTTGGATACGTTGAGGAAGAACTTGATGATAATCATCCCATTGGCGGCAAGCGATTTTTCAAAGCGACGAATTTGTTTGAATCGGGCATCCCAAAACTTGTCATCCACATCCTTGACCGATTCTACGTTGGGCAGCATTTCTCCCATGAGATACTCGGGATGCACACGTGTCACCAACACGTTCTCGTAATGCGACCGGTTGTGAATTGCTATTTCGCCATGTGCCGGCAGTGCGATCATGTGGCGCCAGAGGTATTGATGATCGAGTTCGGTCGAGTTTGGCGCCTTGAAGCTATAGACTTTCACCCCTTGCGGATTGAACCCCGACATCACGTGTTTGATGGCTCCGTCTTTTCCGGCGGCATCCATCGCCTGGAAAATGATTAAGACGCTGTGCCTATTGTGGGCATACAAGACCGACTGAATTTCCGCAAGCTGCTTGCGGCTTTGATCCAGAAGTTGCGATGCTTCCTCCTTGGTTAGTTCTTTTCCTTCATATGCCGTCGCAAAATCTTTGAGTTTAACAGAGCTTCCCTCCTTCACGAGGAAGTCTTTAATAGAAATCATTTCCTTAGCCATGTGTAGTTGATTGCAGTTTTGGGTGTGATTGCAGCTGGCGGCTCAAGTTGGTCATCATTATCATCATTTTTTAATGTGCAATTCGACGCCGACCCCGTGCTTTTGATTCTCAATTTATTTAAATTCCAGTACCACCTTACGAAACTGCCCATCGATATGACAAAAATCACCGCAATCTTCGCAACGCTCGTTTTTGCGTTGGCCAGCACGCAGGTTTCTGCCCAAGCAGAGCAGAACGCCATCAAAGCAATTATCGAAAAGGAAACCAATACCTTCTTCAACGCCGACCGAAAGGCTTGGGAGGAGACGTGGGCGCACACCCCTTATGTCTATTGGTCTTATTCGGATTCGACCGGAACCAGCTTCATCGACGGTTGGGACGCGCTCAGCAAAAACTTCGACGAGTACTTTCGGACGCACGTATCTAGTCGCAACATTGACGTGGCGCACCAGAGTACAGGGGTTGTCATCGACCGGGACTGGAAAGAGTTTCGAATCTACGGTTCCGGCGCCTTCGTTCACTACATCCAGCGGGTGAAAGAGAACGGCGTGGCGCGCGATGAAACCTCGCAGATTCGCATCCTCGAAAAAGGAAAAGACGGGAAGTGGAAAATCGTGTGCGTTGGCGCTATCGCGAATTACCCTTCCGACGACGTCGTGGTAAATCGGTAAGCAGCGTCAAAACTGCTTCGTCCGAAGCATCACCAACGTACAAGCTTCAATCGCTTCAATACCTTTCGATTCCGCGAAGGCTTCGAACTCGGGGTTCTCTGCGCCCGGGTTGAAGATGATTCGTTTTGGATTGAGGCTCAATATGTAATCATACCATGGTGGTTGCCGGTCGGGGCCAATGTACATGGTTACCGTATGCACATCCTCAATCTTCGGCTTGTCTGCTATTTGCAGGATGGGTTTGCCCAGCACTTCGGCTTTCTTGATGCCGACCGGCACAAATTCGTGTCGGTAGGCCTGTAAGTTTTGCGCCGCTAAAAACGCATAGCGACTGGGGTCGGGCGATGCTCCGATGATCACTGTCTTTTTCATGCTCGGTTCTTGTTTTTCAACGCTATTGCTTCTGCTATTCGTTCTCCGTCCATTGCCGCCGATACAATGCCTCCGGCATAGCCCGCTCCCTCACCGCAGGGATAAAAGCCTTGGATCTGCACGTGTTCGAGGGTTTCAGGATCACGCGGGACCCGCACTGGGGACGAAGTTCTGCTCTCCACACCCACCAACTGGGCCTCATTCGTGAAATAGCCTTTCATCTTTTCACCGAAATGAATCAACCCAACCTTCAGGCTTTCGCTGATAAAACCCGGAAGGACCTCACTTAGTTCGGCAGAAACCAAACCAGGTTGATAGGAAGTATCCAAAAGGGAAGTCGACAACTTTCGTTTGGTAAAGTCTACGACGCGCTGCGCCGGCGCTGCTTGCCTGCCATTGGCGGCGGCGCATGCCTTTCGTTCTACTTCCGCTTGGAACATCATAGCAGCGAGTGGTCCATATTGGTGATGTCGACCGAGATCGTCCAACTCGACAGACACGACCATGCCCGAGTTGGCGTACTTGGAATCGCGGCGCGATGGACTCATGCCATTCACGACCACCTCGCCCGGCGCCGTGGCAGATGGCACGATAAAACCTCCAGGACACATGCAGAATGAGAACACGCCGCGTTGCTTACCGGCGACGTTTGCTTGGTGCACCACCGAATACGAGGACGCCGGTAAGAACGGTCCCCGATCAACCGCGCAATGGTATTGGATCTGGTCGATCAACTGCTGGCTATGCTCGATGCGAAGGCCCAACGCGAAGGGTTTCGCCTCGATGAGGATCTTGCGATCGTGCAGCAACTGAAATATGTCGCGGGCTGAGTGGCCCGTGGCCAAGATCACGGCGAGTCCACGCATGGAACTTCCGTCTTCCAACTTGACACCGACACATGTTTGATTCTCAAGAATAAAGTCAAAAACCTTTGAATGGAAGCGAACAATGCCGCCACACGCAACGATCTTATCCCTCAATGCGGCAACCAGTTTCGGTAGTTTATTCGTACCGATGTGGGGATGGGTATCAAAAAGAATGTCGGGTGCAGCGCCGTGTGATACGAGTATTTGCAGGATGCGCTCAACACTGCCCCGCTTCTTCGAACGCGTATACAACTTCCCATCCGAGTATGTACCTGCTCCGCCCTCACCAAAGCAATAATTCGACTCGGCGTTCACCACCTGATCTTTGTTGATGATCGCCAGATCCCGACGGCGTGCCTGTACATCCTTACCGCGTTCCAGGACGACAGGCCTGAATCCTAATTCGATCAAGCGTAAGGCGGCAAACAGTCCCGCAGGCCCCGAACCCACGACAATCACTTCAGGTTTGGATGACACATCATCGTATCGAAACGTCGGCAGGTCGGGAACGAATGGCTTCTTGTGTATTTCCGCTTGCACGCGGACGACCACGTTCTTTCCACGGGCATCGATGGAGCGTTTCAACGGAACAACCAGTTGATCGGCCGACACCCCAGCAAGTTTGCTCAGTTCTGCTTCGAACTGATCGGAAAACGCCACTTCGGGCGCGAGTGCAATTTCAACTACGCGAGGTTTGCTCATACAAGGTGAAAGGTGTTTAACCTTCAAACCAATTGGATGGGATGCAAGCTACCGGTTGTTGAAAGAGAATGCAAACCCGATGTTGAGTCCGAAACGAAACGTTTGCGAAAATGCTCGTTGGTGCAGGTTGCTGAAGACGCTCTCGAACATGGGGTCTACGTCGAACTTGCGATATCCCAGTCCATAGCCGACGTAAGCGTCGATTGTAAGGCCATCGGCGTCGCGTCGTTGCATCAGGCGTGCACCAGCCAGGATCCCATACTCGGCGCGTTGTTCGGAAGCACTCACGGTGATTAGGTTGCCGCTGGTCAGGAACTCGATGTTAGCGAAGTGGCTCATGTTCGTGAACCTCAATTCGTGGGCGAAGTACCACATTCCAAAGTCGACGGGATTATAGAACTTCTCGCGCAACGAGATGGCGTAACCTCTCTTGAATATCTTGTTCTTCACGACGTCGGCATCGGAGGTATAGAAGGGCTTCCTGATCCCTTCGAACTCGAATTCATGACCCAGTCTTTCCTGGTTGTAGAACTCAATCCCGAAAGGCATAGACCCAGCGAAGCTTAACACTGGATTGCCTTCCATGATCACGCCTCGGTACTCGGGAAACCGCGGCCGAAAATAATTGAAGCCGCGTTTTACATTGCGCGTCGTGGCGGGCAAGCGACTCTTGGTGAGCAACGAATTGATTTCGTTTGCTAACACTTTATTTTCATAGATCGGTTTGTAGTAACCCGACAGCTTACCGTCTTGCTCGTAGAGTTCCCACGTACCTACACGTAAGTCGTTCTCGATTGTTCCTTTGGTTTGCAAGGTGCCACTGGGATAGTACCCGAAGTACGTTCCCTTCCCGCTGTCGAACTCACATTCGCCTTCAAGTTTGCCATCGTTGAAGTAATACTCCCAGCGACCTTGGTTGGCACCGTTGACCACCATACCCTTCACCTTAAGCTTTCCGTCAGGGTAATACTCTCGGTATTCGCCCGATCCATTTTTGAATGTGATCTCACTTTTCACGGAGCTATTCTTGTTGAATGCAACCCAATAGCCATCCTTCTTGCCGCCCACAAATTCTCCGGAAGAACTCGTAGTACCATCCTCGAAATAGTAGGTCCAGGGTCCGGTGGTCTCATCGTTTACATATTTCCCTTTGGCTGAAACCTTGCCCGATGGATAGAAATATTGCCATTCGCCCTGCTTCTTACCAGCCAGAAACTCGCCTTCACTCTCGAGTGTCCCATCCTCGGCAAAGAAACGCCAGTGACCTACGTTGCGGCCGCCGTACTTCGGTCCCTCGGCCATCACCTTTCCAGAGTGGTAGTACTCGGTAAAGCGGCCGTGGTCTTGATCGTATTCAATCTCTCCGCGAACGACCCCGTCCTCAAAATACATTTTCCAAGGACCGTCGCGCTTGTTATTTACATAGTTGCCGACTTCTTTGAGCTCGCCGCTTTCATAGTATATCTTCCACTCTCCCTCCTTATTCTTACCGTTGATGGTCCCCTCCATACTTTTTGTTCCGTTTTCATAGAAGTACTCCCATACCCCGTAGTTGGAGTTTTGTCGGAGGATACCGCGCATCTTGAGGTTGCCGGTTTCATAATAGAATTCCCACACCCCAGTCGTCTCGTTGTCCATGAACTGGCCTTTCGATTCGATGTTTCCGTTTAGAAAATAGGAGATGTACCGCCCGTTCAAGATGTTGCGGATGGTATCCTTGACTTGGAAAATCTCTTTCAGGTTTTTCTTGTCGGCATCATGATAGGTAAAGCGAGTTACCCCCTGCCCCATTGCGCCCAGCGAGAGTAAGGTGCATCCGATCCAAGCAAATACCTTCAACCCGTGCATCTTCCAAAGATAACGAATTGCTCAATCGAGTCGGAATCGAGAAGCGGCGTACGCGAAAGCAGAATTTTGCGTTCCGAGTCCTAGAGGGGTCTTCCCCATTCCTCTTGTTCCTTTTCCGACCACAACGCCGGAAAGAACTGGATAAGTTGAAACCGGGGCGGCAAGTATTTCTGCCAATTGGTACCGCCGGTGGCCCGGATGTCTTCGGGGGCCTTGTGGAGATAGTGGCCCGCGGATTTCAGGTGCGCTAGTGGCCAACGCACGTTTGCGAGTGAATCGAATTCGCGGAGCACATCGATGGCCGCCTGTACACCTCGGAAATGGCGCAGGTATACTTGGTACAGGTTCCTGTCCTGGTATTGGTGTGCCGTCTCCACGAATTGCTTCATGTATTTTTCTTCGAACTGAACAAGGGTGAGTGTTCCCTTTCCTGATGACAATTCGGTAGCACCTTTGCGCCAATATATCTTTTGCATGAGCGTCGATAGGTCGGCGGCGGGCCCGATGGTGTCGCGTTCGTCGGAACTCACCAAGTTCACCATGTCGGTGGCGCAGATCTCGATGAGTCGGTATTGAGCCGATTGAAACCCGCTCGCTGGCAAGAGTGCCATCCTAAACTTCAGAAACTGTTCCCGTTCCATCCCTTCCAGCATCACAGAAAAGGAAGTCTCAAGCTGACGGAAATAGTTATTAATCCTGCCGATCCGCGCCGTGAAAAACTCAATAGTTGGGTGCTCCCTTAAACACACCTGCTCTATCTCCCAGAGAATTAAGTTAAAGTACAACTCCGTGATCTGGTGGTAGACGATGAAAACCTTTTCGTCTTTGAACTGGGTGCGGGGATTTTGCAAACTCAGCAAGGTGTCGAGGTGAATGTACTCCCAATAGTTGGTATAGTCGGAGTACAACAGACCGTCGAGATACGAAGAAAGGTCCTGACCCATGACGGCATACTTCTTTTGAAGTTTGGTGACCAATTCCAAGATCGTGGGGTCGAGTTTGTGTTCGTCCATTGTTGAGGTTGGTGAGTTCTTGTGGCTGCTTTTCCCTGTTAACTTATTCTGTAAATTTGGAGTCTTAAATCAGAATAACCAAAGTATATGGCGAATCCCTCCGCAACGGCCAACGGCGTTAAGAAAAGCCTAAAGCAAGATGTCTACGATCATCCCGATTTTTACGCGATTGACAGTCTCTTGACGGAGGAGCACAAGCTGATCAGGAGTGCTATTCGTGATTTTGTCAAGAAGGAAATCTCGCCCTATATCGAAGACTGGGCACAGCGTGCGCACTTTCCCTACGAGATCGTGAAGAAATTTGGAGAAATCGGTGCTTTCGGCCCGACCGTTCCCCAACAGTACGGAGGTGGTGGGTTAGACTACATCTCTTATGGAATTCTCATGCAAGAGATTGAACGCGGCGATTCCGGCATGCGTTCGACAGCCTCGGTACAAGGATCGTTGGTTATGTACCCGATCTATAAATTCGGTAGCGAAGAGCAACGAAAGAAATACTTACCCAAGCTCGCGTCTGGTGAATGGCTGGGTTGCTTCGGCCTAACGGAACCCGACCATGGTTCTAATCCATCGGGCATGGTGACCAACTTTAAAGACGCAGGTGATCACTACATCCTCAACGGGGCGAAAATGTGGATTTCCAATTCACCGCGGGCCGATGTCGCGGTGGTATGGGCTAAAAATGAGGCGGGCCGTATCCATGGTTTAATTGTAGAACGTGGTATGCCCGGATTTACGACACCCGAAACGCACGGCAAATGGTCGCTGCGCGCGAGTGCCACCGGCGAGTTGGTGTTCGACAACGTGAAAGTACCGAAGGCTAACCTGTTGCCCGGCAAAAATGGACTCGGTGCTCCTTTGATGTGCCTCGACTCGGCGCGTTACGGCATCGCTTGGGGCGCTATTGGCGCAGCGATGGACTGCTATGAATCTGCGCGGCGATACGCCGCCGAGCGCATCCAGTTTGGGAAGCCCATTGCGTCTTTCCAGTTGGTACAAAAGAAGCTAGCAGAAATGTTGACCGAAATCACGAAAGCTCAGTTGCTCAACTGGCGCTTGGGGACGTTGATGAACGAAGGAACCGCCACCACGCAACAAATCTCAATGGCGAAAAGAAACAACGTGCAAGTAGCTTTGGAGATTGCGCGTGAAGCAAGACAAATTCACGGGGGCATGGGTATCACCGGCGAGTATCCAATCATGCGACACATGATGAACCTGGAATCGGTCGTCACCTACGAAGGTACCCACGACATTCACCTGTTGATTTTGGGCAACCAAATCACGGGGATACCGGCTTTTTCTTAACGAGTTAACCGTACGCGCTCAGCTGACATCATGAAAGTAACGACCATCATCGGGGCGCGACCACAGTTCATTAAAGCGGCTGCGGTCTCGCGGGCGTTGCAAAAGAAGGGGATTGAGGAAAGGATCATTCACACGGGTCAACACTACGACCCGAACATGAGTGATATTTTTTTCCAAGAAATGGAAATACCCCAACCCCATATCAACCTCGACATTCACGATCTTGGCCATGGCGCGATGACAGGACGCATGTTAGAGCAAATCGAACAGCAACTGCAAAAAGACAGGCCTGATATCGTCCTTGTCTATGGCGATACAAATTCGACGCTAGCAGGAGCTCTGGCTGCGGTGAAGATTCATATCCCCGTTGCGCATGTGGAAGCCGGTTTGCGAGGCTTCAACATGGCAATGCCCGAAGAGGTGAACAGGATATTAACCGATCGCATTAGCAACTTACTCTTCTGCCCCACCTATGCGGCGGTGCACAACCTGCAGCGCGAGGGCTTCGAACACTTTCCGACCCAAATTCTGCAGGTAGGCGATGTGATGCTGGATACATTACTCTTTTACCTCGCACGCGCCAAGTCAAAGTCGCAGGTGAAGTCGGAACTTGGGCTACGGGAAAAAGAATACTTGTTGGCCACCATCCACCGCGCGGAGAATACCAATGACCCAACGAGGCTTCGACAGATATGCGACGCTCTGAATGACTTAAATCGTCGGACAACGGTTGTGCTTCCGTTACACCCAAGAACCAAGGCTTATTTAGAAGGTCAGGGTTTGAAGCTGGACGTAACAGTCGTTCCGCCACTTGGATATTTCGACATGCTGGCGCTGTTGTCGGGTTGTCGCATGGTTCTCACCGACAGTGGTGGGCTTCAAAAGGAAGCGTACTTCTGCGGAAAGTTTTGCGTCACCCTGCGCGACCAAACCGAGTGGGTAGAGTTGGTCGATGTGGGCGCCAATGCACTCGTCGGCGCCTCGAAAGAGAAAATTGTGTCTACTGTTCAAAAGTACTTCGACACTGAAGTCGCATTCGACGATCGTCTGTATGGCGATGGAAGCGCTTCAGAAAAGATAGCCGAATCTCTTCTCAAGTTTAGTTGACGTTCGCTGTCAAAGCCACCCGCTGCACAGGGCTTTGTGGATCCGTTGAATAGATTGTGATCGCCTTGTTTTGAAGCCCGCGCTTACCTTCGCTTGTCCAACTCAGGGTCACTTTTACTTCTTGACCAGGGCGTGCACGATCTTTGTCCATGGCAACGACCACGCAGGGACAGTTGGATTGGATGTATCGAATCACCAAGTCCTTTTTTCCTGTGTTTCGAAGTTTGATCGATCGCGCCACGGTAGAGCCGAAGTTGATGGCGCCGAAGTCTACCGTCCCGGCTTCCAAGGATAACACAGGAATCTTGTCAGCCTCTTCTTCGGAGATCGGTGGGAAGTATTCTTCCACGGTCGCGAAGACTGGAAAAGACTTGCGTGGTTTACTCTCGTCGTTTGTTACCAACTCGATTCTATCCGAACCAAACCCATACTGGTTCTTCGCCGCGGCTTGGTAAGTTACGCGCATGATGGTCTGTTGACCCGCGCCGATAGAATCGCGCACGTCTACTTTAATGTATGGGGGAGCATGTATTGAGTCAATTTTGAGCGGTCGGTCGCTCGAGTTATACAGGGTCACTTCCTGCACAGTGGGTGGTCGGTTGATAAACACCTTTCCAAAGTTGATTTCTGGTGTTCGCATTTTGAGTACGCCGCTCGATGCCGTGAGGCGCGAGACGTCGTTATCGATTTTTTCATTGGTTACGTTACCGCGAATTCGCAACACCGTGGGTGGTCCGTTTAGATTGGTATTCACGGCCAATGTTTTATCGAAGTATCCGGGTCTGCCTTTCGGGTTGAAGCTTGCCTTCACAAATCCTTTTTTGCCTGGGTCTACGGTTTCTTTCGTCCAACCGGGCGTCGTGCAACCACAGGAAGCTGAAACGGAGATGATGGTGATCGGACGTGCGCTGTTATTGGTAAACACGAATTCAAATTCTGCACTGCCACCGTTCTCGTCTACATTCCCGAAGTCATGAATGGTTTCATTAAACAAGAGCGGCTCGGCTTTTTGTCCGAACACCGAAAACGACCAGAAGGCCAGCAAAAAAATGGATGCTTTCATAGATTTATGTCCCAAAATTAATCGTATTTCGCCTGTTTGTTAACGAATCTATGGCCAGAATTCTTACCGGTATTCAAAGTAGTGGACGTCCTCACCTAGGAAACCTCCTCGGAGCGATCATTCCTGCCATTGAACTATCGCGCATACCCGGCAACGAATCATTTTTCTTCATTGCCGACCTGCACTCGATGACCACGATCAAAGACCCACAGGTACGCGAGGGCAATGTACGGGCAGTAGCCGCGGCGTGGTTGGCATTCGGCTTCGATATCGACAAGAACCTACTTTATCGTCAGAGTCGGATCCCCGAGGTATGTGAACTCACCTGGTATTTGAGTTGCATGGCTCCCTATCCGATGCTGGCCAATGCGCACTCCTTTAAGGAAAAAGCGGACCGCCTCTCGGATGTAAATGCAGGCATCTTCGTGTACCCAGTATTGATGACCGCCGACATCATCATGTACGGCGCCGACTTCGTGCCGGTAGGTAAAGACCAACGTCAACATCTAGAAATTGCCCGCGACATCACCAACGCCTTCAACAACCAGTATGGTCCCACTTTCGTCGTTCCCGAAGCAAAAATTTCGGAAGAGGTGATGACCATTCCCGGCACCGACGGCCAGAAGATGAGTAAATCTTACAACAACATCATCGATATCTTTTTACCTGAGAAGGAATTGAAGAAGCAGGTGATGTCGATTATTACCGACTCGACTCCGATGGAAGCCCCCAAGGATCCGACGAATGACAATGTGTTCGCGATCTACAAATTGGTGGCCTCACCGGAAGAAACCGAGGCGCTGCGTCAAAAATACCTAGCTGGTAATTTTGGGTATGGCCATGCGAAAAATGAACTACTTCGCGTGCTCGTGGAGAAATACGCGAAACAACGGGAAGTTTTCAACTATTACATGAGCAATCCCGCCGAGTTAGATCGCAAACTAGAAGTAGGCGAAGAAAAAGCGCGCGTTATTGCGCGCCAAATGATTGCCGAAGTTCGACGGAAGACGGGTTACGCCTAGGTCTTACTTACTCGTCCAGAGGACTTTCTGTTTTTCCTTCCCGCCGTTCAACACGATGCGAAGGGGGTTGGGAATAATCACCAGCTTGGTGTTTTTGCCCGGCTGCCCATCTACCTCCACATACACGCCTTCGGTCTCCGCCACAGCGTACTCATTCTTGTCGTTGATCACATAGGACTTCGCCAAGTAGGCAATGGGATACAGGACATCGTTGTCGGGACAATGATCGTCGTGAACTTTTTGGAGAACTTCCTCGAGATAGGCCCCGAATTCTTCTTGCAGCGCATCCTCCTTTTCGTGGAGTTGCTCTTCCAATTCGTCATACTTCGGGTTGTTGTAGTCGATCTTGCTCAGTTCTGCCCTGCGTTTCGCAATCTCTTGCAGCGACTTATCGAGTGCTTTAATGTCCATAGACGTACTATTATTTCCAGGTCAAGATTATAGAAATGTATCGGATTTTAAAAATGGGCCCACTAATTGGGTTAAAATTAATAGGATGGGCATTAGCAGCGCGACGAAATCCGCCGCTAACGTTCGCGGATCCTTTTCGTTTGATAACTTTGTAACCAAACAAGTAACACGAGTCATGAGCCAAGATTTTCTTCCGATCAACGGGACTGATTACATCGAGTTCTATGTTGGTAACGCCAAACAAGCTGCCCTTTATTATCAACATTGTTTCGGTTTTGAGTGGGTCGCCTACGCGGGACCGGAAACTGGCATCAAAGACCGCGTCTCTTACGTGTTAAAACAAAACAAAATTCGGTTTGTTCTCACCACGTCGCTCCAACCCGATACGCCCATTGCGCAGCATGTCAATATCCATGGCGATGGTGTGAAAGTTCTAGCTCTATGGGTAGACGATGCCACATATTCCTTCCAGGAAACGGTAAAGCGTGGTGCTGAAATCGCCGCTGCACCCAAGACACACAGCGATGCAGATGGATCGGTCGTCACCGCGTCGATTAAGACATACGGAGATACCCTCCACACCTTCGTGGAGCGGAAGAACTACAAGGGCGCCTTCCTACCCGGCTACAAAGCCGTCAATAGTACTTTCAAACCTAAACCTATCGGGTTGCTCCATGTCGACCATTGCGTCGGCAACGTAGAACTCGGTAAGATGAATTACTGGGTAGACTTTTATGAGAAGGTCATGGGATTCCAGTTATTGCTCACGTTCGACGACAAAGACATCTCGACCGAGTATAGTGCGTTGATGTCGAAAGTGGTTTCGAATGGCAACGGCTATATCAAGTTCCCCATCAATGAACCGGCCGACGGTAAGAAAAAGTCACAAATTGAAGAATACCTAGACTTCTATAAAGGTCCAGGCGTTCAACACATCGCCGTGGCAACCGACGACATCGTGTACACCGTGTCGGAATTGCGTGCCCGCGGCGTTGAATTCCTATACGTACCCGAGACGTACTATGACGATGTCACAGAACGTGTTGGCAAAATCGCGGAGGACTTGGAGTCTTTGCGCAAGCAGAACATCCTGATCGACCGCGATGAGGAAGGGTACCTACTCCAAATCTTTACCAAGCCCGTTCAAGATCGACCCACTGTTTTCTTCGAGATCATCGAGAGGAATGGTGCCCGCTCGTTTGGAAAGGGAAATTTCAAAGCCTTGTTCGAATCGATTGAACGCGAACAGGAGCTGCGCGGAAACCTATAACTGGTTACCCCTGATTCCTTTTTTGTATGCAACAACCCGCATATTCATATGCGGTAGTGATTAATATTAACTTTACAGTCAGAAACACACCCTACCTACATGAGTGCTCTTTTGGAAACCGCCAAAGCGAAAGCCAACGAATGGCTGAACAGCAACATCGACGAAGCCACGAAGAACGAGGTACGTCAAATGCTGCACAACCCCGATTCAAAGCTGCTGGTTGATTCCTTCTATAAGAATCTTGAATTCGGTACTGGCGGCCTCCGGGGCGTAATGGGCACTGGCTCCAATTGCATGAATGTGTACACGGTGGGAATGGCCACGCAAGGAATGGCCAACTATTTGAAAAAATCCTTTCCGGCGAATGAAATCCATGTGGCCATTGCACACGATAGCCGCAACAACAGCCGCAAATTTGCCGAGGTGACGGCTGACGTGCTTTCCGCCAACGGCATCACGGTACACTTGTTCCCGGAACTTCGCCCCACGCCTCTCCTATCCTTTGCCATTCGATATTTGAAATGCCAGTCGGGTGTTGTAATCACCGCTTCGCATAATCCGAAAGAGTACAATGGCTACAAAGCTTATTGGAACGATGGCGCGCAGTTGGTACCGCCGCACGACAAGAATGTGATTGCCGAGGTAAACCAGATCTCATCTTTCGACGAAGTCAAATTCAAGGGAGATCGCTCTCGAATTAAAGTCGTACCACCTGATGTTGAAAACGCCTATTACGAGGAAGTGACGAAGCTGATTCCCCGTAAGGATGCTATCGAAAAGCAAAAGAACATACCGATCGTGTATTCGAGCCTTCACGGCGCTGGGATCACGATGGTCCCGGAATGCTTGAAGCGGTTGGGATTTACGAACGTGTCGATTGTAGAAGAGCAGCGCGAGGCAAACGGAAACTTTCCCACGGTAGCGTCTCCCAATCCCGAAGAGCGGTCGGCCATGACCATGGCGTTGAATCAAGCAACCGCGTTGAATGCAGAACTCGTGATGGCAACTGATCCAGATACCGATCGAGTCGGTTTTGGTATCAAGAACGAAAAAGGTGAATTCTATCTCTTGAATGGAAACCAGGCCTTCAGCTTGATGATGTGGTTTATTCTCAAGAACCTAGGTTCAGCGAAGGATCGCTACATCGCCAAAACGATTGTCACTACCGAGTTGGTTGACACAATGGCTGAGCATTTTGGGATTGAATGCCACAACACCCTGACGGGCTTCAAGTACATCGCGGAATTGATGTCACAACTTGAAGGAAAAAAGCAGTTTGTGGCGGCCGGTGAAGAAAGTTACGGCTACATGGTTGGCGACTTTGTCCGCGACAAAGATGCTGTGTCCGCCTGTGCATTCTTTGCTGCCTTGGCGGCGGCGGCGCGTCAGGATGGGTTCACCCTGCACCAGTGGTTGATCCAGATGTACCAAGAGTTTGGGTTCTACAAAGAGGGTCTGGTGAATTTGGTCCGCAAAGGCGCCGAGGGGGAACAGCAGATCAAGAATATGATGGAAGGCTTCCGCAAGAATACCCCGATGATGATTGCAGGCGATAAGATCATACGCGTCCTTGACTACAAAACCGGTATCGAGCGGAACCTCTTGCAGGGAAGTGAAAAAAAACTCACGCTTCCGAAATCTGACGTGCTCCAGTTTTACACCTGGGAGAATGCTAAGATTTCGGTCCGGCCCTCCGGCACTGAGCCCAAGATCAAGTTTTACATCAGCGTGAACACCAAGCTTAACAAGGCCGAGAACTACGGTTCGGTCGATCGCCAGTTGGACGCAAAGATCGCGGCGATTGAACGTGAGCTGGTGAAAGGTTAAGTGCGAATTTCGACGGGACGCCGATTTCAAAACTTCGCTTCGAACGGCTAAATTTGCACCTTGGCCATGAAAAAAGTCGCTTTTTACACGCTTGGGTGCAAGCTCAATTACTCCGAGACTTCGACTATTTCGAGGAAGTTCGAGGAGAAGGGCTACCAAAAAGTCGACTTTAGCGACTCGCCCGACATCTTTGTCATCAACACTTGCTCGGTGACCGACAACGCGGACAAGAAATGTCGGAAAGTCGTCCGGGAGGCCCGAGCCATCTCCCCGAATGCATATGTGGCCATCATTGGCTGCTACGCCCAGCTGAAGCCAAAAGAGATTTCCGAAATTCCCGGTGTCGACGCGGTACTTGGGGCCGCCGAGAAATTTCGCCTGGTCGAATTGCTTGACGGCTTCGTACGACCTCCACAGCCGATCACGCTTGCCTCCGACATCGAATCGGTGTCGACTTTCAATACCTCTTACTCGATGCACGACCGCACCCGGACCTTTCTAAAGGTTCAAGACGGTTGCGACTATTCGTGCTCGTTCTGCACAATCCCTTTGGCACGGGGCAGCAGCCGCAGCGACACGGTTGCCAACATCGTGCACTCGGCGCGCGAGATTGCTTCGAAAGGTGTTCGCGAAATTGTCTTGACCGGAGTGAACACGGGCGACTTTGGACTTCGAGACGGGGTGCGGCATGAACGATTCATCGACTTGATCCGTGCCCTCGACCAAGTCGACAATGTGAACCGATTTAGGATTTCGTCTATTGAACCTAATCTGTTGTCGGACGACATCATCGACTTCGTTTCTACGTCGAAGCGCTTTGTACCTCATTTTCATGTGCCGTTGCAATCGGGCTCGAACACTATTCTTAAAGCAATGCGCCGCCGTTATCAACGTGAGCTCTACGCGGCCCGTGTCGAGAAGATCAGAAGCGTGATGCCCGATGCGTGTATCGGGGTGGATGTGATCGTCGGGTTCCCCGGCGAAACCGATGCTCATTTTTTGGACACGTATGAGTTCTTGAACGGATTGGATATCTCTTACTTGCACGTGTTCACCTACTCGGAGCGCGCGAATACACTCGCCGCGACGATGGAAGGGTCGGTGCCTGCGTCGGTTCGAGCTGATCGCTCCAAGATGTTACACAGCTTGTCCGACAAAAAACGTCGCGCGTTTTACGAAAAGAATATCGGGCGCCAAGCAGAAGTGTTGTTCGAGAATGACGTCGAAAACGGATTGATGTTTGGCTTTACGCAGAACTACGTGAAGGTTGCGGCCAAGTACGATCCGCTTCTCGTGAATGAGCTAAAAACCGTTCAACTGGTCGGGCTTGATGAAGCTGGAACGATGACCGTGGAGGAACCGTCGACTGAATACGTCGAACACGCGCCCCACTAACTTCCAGTTTCCACCATCAATCCGTCGCGCATTTCCAACTGTCGGTCCGCCATCGCGGCAAATTCCAAGTTGTGCGTTACGATAATGAATGTGTGGTCGAACTCCTTGCGTAGTTGCAGGAAGAGATGATGCAATTCGTTCGCGTTTTTTGAGTCCAAGTTTCCGCTTGGCTCGTCGGCCAACACCAAGCCGGGGGAATTGATCAACGCTCGAGCCACAGCCGTTCGTTGTTGTTCGCCACCCGAAAGTTGGGAGGGTTTATGGGAAAGTCTCGCTTGCAGTCCTAAGCGCTCTAGCAATGCCGTGGCCTTGGCAGCGAGCGCCTGTGGGTCTTGCTGGGCAATCAAACCCGGCATCATGACATTTTCGAGCGTGGTAAACTCCGGCAGCAGGTTGTGGAATTGAAACACAAACCCAACATTCTTGTTGCGGAATGCAGCCAGTTCCTTGGCACCTTGCGCAAAGACGTCTTTCCCGTTGATCAAAAGCTTTCCCGAATCGGGCGTGTCGAGGGTCCCCAGCAGGTGTAGCAAGGTACTTTTCCCGGCACCTGACGCGCCGATGATCGCAACCACCTCGCCTTTAGATACTTTCAGGTCTACACCTTTGAGGACCTGTAAGGACCCATAGGACTTGTGGAGGGCGGTGGCTTCGAGCATGTTTTATTTCTTGAATTAAAGATTTAAAAAAACTAGCTTGCTTCCAAACTCCGATTATCCATGAACATTCACGAGTACCAGGCGAAAGAGATCTTAAGAAAGTATGGCGTAGCGATCCAGCGAGGCATCGTGGCCGACACCCCTGACAAGGCGCATGCCGCCGCTAAAGAACTTCAGAGCGAGACCGGTACCAAATGGTTTGTGGTTAAGTCGCAGATCCACGCAGGCGGTCGCGGCAAAGGCACCGTCAAGGAGACCGGCTCTAAGGGCGTGGTGCTCGCAAAGGGCCTGGAAGAGGTGATGGACAAAGCGAAGGGTATCCTCGGTGGTACGCTCGTCACGCACCAAACGGGTCCATCTGGCAAAAAGGTGAACAAAGTTCTGATCGCCGAGGATGTCTACTATCCAGGCGAATCGCAGCCGAAAGAATACTATATGAGCATCCTGCTGGACCGTGCAACCAGCCGTCCAGTCATCATGGCTTCAACCGAAGGTGGGATGAACATAGAGGAAGTCGCTGCTAGCACACCAGAAAAGATCGTAAAAGAGTGGGTAGACCCCTCAATCGGTCTACAGCCCTACCAAGCGCGTAAGATTGCTTTTGCTCTCGGATGGGAAGGAAATGCCTTCAAAGAAGGTGTCAAGTTCATCCACGCGCTGTACAACGCTTACATGGCAATCGACGCGTCGATGTTCGAAATTAACCCTGTCCTTAAGACGTCGGATAACAAAGTGATCGCCGTCGACGGCAAGGTAAACCTCGATGACAACGCCCTGTACCGCCACAAAGATTTGGAAGAGCTGCGTGACCTATCGGAAGAAGATCCGCTGGAAGTTGAAGCAGGAAAATCGGGCCTTAACTATGTGAAACTCGACGGTAACGTGGGCTGTATGGTCAACGGCGCCGGTTTGGCCATGGCAACCATGGATATCATTAAGCTGTCGGGCGGCGAACCCGCCAACTTCCTCGACGTCGGTGGCGGTGCCAACGCCGAAACCGTGGAAGCCGGCTTCCGGATTATCCTCAAGGATCCCAACGTGAAGGCGATCCTCATCAACATTTTCGGAGGGATTGTGCGCTGCGACCGGGTCGCCAATGGTGTGGTGGAAGCCTATAAGAAAGTGGGCAACATTCCCGTACCCATCATCGTGCGTTTGCAAGGTACCAATGCCGAGGAAGGCGCCAAGATCATTCAAGAATCTGGCTTAAAGGTTTTCTCTGCGATCTTGCTAAAGGATGCTGCCGAGAAGATCAAGCAAGTCTTGGGTTAAGATTCAAGCGAACCAAATAGAACAAAGATCAGGAGTTCTCACTTCTGATCTTTTTTTTTCACTGCTTCATGAAAAACGACGGAGCCACTCTGCCTCGTCGAAACCGACCAAGACGACCTTCCCATTTTCCTCGACCAATGGCCTTTTGATCACGGAGGTTTTTTCGTGCATCAGTTGTATGGCTGACGTCGCATCCACCACTCGAGCTTGCTCGCCAGCGGAAAGTTGCCGCCAAGTGGTGCCTCTTTTGTTGACGAGGGTCTCCCACCCCACTTGCTTGCTCCAACTTTCAAGATGCGACCTTGAGGCGCCAAGTTTTTTGTAGTCGTGAAACTCGTAGGGTACCCGACGCTGTTCCAACCACTGGATAGCCGCTTTCACTGTATTGCAGTTCTTAATGCCGTAGATCTTGATCATACCAACAATTAGAATGTAGACCTGAGTTCAGCGCTCTTGCGGAGCCGGTCGATCAAACGTGACGATTCAACGAAGTTAAGTGTTTGAGCACCATCGCTCATAGCTTCTTCAGGACGTTCGTGGGTCTCGTAGATAATGCCGTCGGCACCGGCCATCACCGCGGCGAGGGCGACTGGCTCGACAAACTCCCGGATACCAATCCCGTGCGAAGGGTCGGCTACTACCGGGAGGTGCGTCTTATCCTTTAGGATTGGAATGGCGTTTACATCCAACGTATTGCGGCTGGCGCGTTCATAGGTGCGGATGCCCCGTTCACATAAGATCAGTTTTTCATTGCCCGCAGAAAAAACGTACTCTGCCGAGTATAACAATTCTTCGATCGTTCCAGATATCCCGCGCTTAATCATCACGGCTTTGTCTACTTTGCCCAGTTCGTCGAGCAGGTTGAAATTCTGGGTATTGCGTGCGCCTACTTGAAAGACGTCGACATAGGGATACATATCGGCGATCTGGCTGACCTGCATTACTTCCGTAATGATCTTGATGCCAGCCTTCCGCGCGAGATCATACCACATCTTCAGCCCATCTACTCCCAGTCCTCGAAACGCATACGGCGAACTACGCGGCTTGAATACGCCACCCCGCATGATCTTCACGCCTTTAGCCACTAGGTGGTCGAGCGTGGCTTGTACCTGTTGCTCGTTCTCAATGGAGCATGGACCCGCCATCACGGCCAACCCACCATCGCCAATCGCGACGCCGTCACCGAGATCGACGGACGTTCTCCCCACTTTCCACTTCCGTGAAACAAGCTTGTAGTCGTCCGATACCCGGTGGATATCCGCGATGCCTTTCATGTGTCCTAGTTGTCGGATGTCGAACTCCTTTTTTCCAATCCCAACCAAGTAAACGCCGCGTTGTGTTTTAACTTCCGTGGATTTGAAATCCAATGACTGCATCTTCTCGCGGATCGCATTTTTCTGCTCTTCCGTAGCCGATGACATGAGCTGTATAATCATAAACTGTTGCCCTAGAGTTTTAACCAATACTTCCCTTCAATTCCTTCACGAAGACCTCGACGTCCTTTTCAATGTTCTTCGATTCCATCATTTTATTAACAAAAGCACTACCTACGATTGCGCCGGCACCATAACTAACCGCTTGAGAAAATGTCTCGTGGTTTGAGATGCCAAAACCGATCAGGAAGGGATTGCGAAGCTTCATCTTCTGGAGTCGATCGAAATACTGGAGTTGCTCTTCAGTGAATCCCTTCTTCGCACCCGTCGTACTTGAAGCCGACACCGCATAGATAAAGCTGTTCGATAAGGCATCAATCTTCTTAATGCGGTCTTCCGAAGTAGTTGGCGACACCAGGAAAGTGAGTGCAAGGCCCAAGCGTTCGAACGTCGCTCTGAAATCCTGCTCATACTCGGGTACGGGCATATCGGGTAAGATCACTCCATCTACTCCGACCGCCACGGCCGCCTCCGCGAATCGGTCCACACCATATTGCATCACTGGATTCAAGTACCCCATTAATATGATTGGCAACTTGACTGTTTTGCGAATATCGGCCACCTGCTGAAGAATGAGCCCCAGGTGAATCCCGTTGTCCAACGCGACTTTGTTGCTCTGCTGAATGGTCGGGCCGTCGGCGACGGGATCTGAAAACGGAATTCCAATTTCAATGATGTCAGCGCCAGCTTTCTCTAGAGATTCAGCGATGATCTTGGTATCGTTGAGTTTAGGAAAACCCGCGGTATAGAATACCGAGAGAATACCCGACTTCTTCCGTTCAAACAGATCGTGTAGTCTATTTCTTTTCATTTCTTGAGGTCGTGTAAGTTGAAGTTTTTTTCACCTGCCAGAATCGCGGCAGGCAGCACGTTCTCTTTCGGTGGCAGCGGGCATGTCGCGAATTCAGTAAAGGCGCAAGGAGGATTGTATGCTTTGTTGAAATCGACAAACGCGCGCCCCGCGGAATCTGGACGATCGATGTAAATAAATCGTCCTGCGGGGTAGGTTTCCTTTCCATTCGAAGCGTCTCCGAAAACGACAAAGAGTTTCTTGCCATTACCGGTGGCATCCAAGGTGTACTCTGTCCCGCCCAACGAGAACCTGTAGGTGCCGGCGAGTGGCTCGGCGGTCGTTTGACCCAATACATTCGTGATGTTGATTGTTTTTCCCGCTGGCGCTGGTTCGAATGTCGCAGGGATCTTCCATGCCAAGTCCACCGGGAATCGATCGATCCCTCGGAACGATTTAACAGCTTCGCTCTCCAGATCCCGGATACGAAGGCCGAGTTTATCATCACGCTTGATCACATACCATTCAAGAGAGCCGAGTCGGGTCGTACTTCCTTGCAACAACTGGATGGCCTTTGTCGAATCTGGATGGAAAACAGTCGTCGGTCGATCGATCGCCATGCCGTTCACGGTGATCCCCACCCCTTCAGTGGGCGCCAGTGTCACCACGCCCGACTTGACGAGGAAATATCCAGCCTTCGCAGGAACGTTAGGTGGGAACATTACATCGTTGCCAGGGTCGCTCCCAAACGTGGTGATCCCTTCCTTCAGCCAGAACAACCCGACCAAATTCAACCAACCATCCTGGGCAGTCAAGCTACGAACTCGTTCTTGGTACCAAGTTGCCACGTCGGCGGCATGCACCTGAATGTCTGCGTCGGTTGGCTTCTCGCCAGCCGCGCATCCAAGGAGGATCAACGAAGCAAACCAAACCGCTTTTTTCATCCAACGAAACATTTAGGTGTGGTCAATACTTGCCCCACCGAATGTAGGTTTCTAGGTCTTTGTCTCCCCTTCCCGACACATTCACGACGACCACGTCATCAGGATCAAGTTCGAGTCCGCGCAGGGCGGCGAGCGCATGGGCGGACTCGATCGCTGGAATGATTCCTTCCAATCGACTGAGCTCGATTCCGGCATTCATCGCTTCCTCGTCCGTGGCCGACACAAACTTGACGCGTCCGACGTCAAACAGATGCGCGTGCATGGGGCCAATGCCGGGGTAGTCCAAGCCCGCCGAAATCGAGTAAGGCTCAATTACCTGACCATCCGGAGTCTGCATTAAATACGTCTTGCTACCATGCAATACACCCGGTTTACCCAATGCCAGTGTAGCGGCAGACTCCCCTGAATCGACGCCTTTGCCTGCGGCTTCGACGCCGATCAAGTTCACGTGCTCATCATTCAAGAAGTGGTAAAAGGCACCAGCCGCGTTGCTCCCACCACCAACACAAGCAAGGACATAATCCGGATAGGGATTACCGTTGACTTCGATCAATTGGCTTTTCATTTCCTCGCTGATCACCGATTGAAACCGGGCGACCATGTCGGGATAAGGATGCGGTCCAACGACGGACCCGATGATGTAGTGCGTGTCAGTCGGGTGGTTGATCCAATGACGCATGGCTTCATTCGTCGCATCTTTCAACGTCATATTACCACTAACAGCCGGCACGACTTTCGCGCCCAATATCCGCATCCGTTCCACGTTGGGTCGCTGACGTTCCATATCAAGTTTGCCCATGTACACGATGCACTCCATATCCATCAAGGCACAAACGGTAGCCGTGGCGACTCCATGCTGTCCAGCACCGGTTTCGGCGATGATCTTCCGTTTGCCGAGACGCTGGGCCAGCAAGATTTGCCCGATCGTGTTGTTGATTTTATGAGCGCCCGTGTGGCACAAGTCTTCCCGCTTCAAGAAAACATTGGCCTTGTACCGTTCCGACAGACGTTTGGCGAAAAACAACGGAGTCGGCCTCCCTGCAAAGGTTCGGAGCAGGTGAAGAAACTCCTTCTTGAAATCATCACTGTTGATGATCGTCAAATATTTCGTTCGCAATTCTTCCACGTTTGGGAACAACATTTCTGGGATGTAGGCTCCACCAAACTTTCCATAGTAACCACTTTCGCTTACTTCGAACATATTCGTTTACGTAGTTAAGTCCATGATTTCTTTTACGCGCCTAATCTTCTCGATATTCTTGATACCCGGTTCGTCCTCGACACCACTGTTGAAGTCCAAACCCAGCAAATTCATGTTCATGATCGACTGTACCTCGGCCAAATTCTCAAGGTTCAGTCCACCGCTCAAGAAGAAAGGCACTTTCTGATTGTACTCCTCCAACTTACTCCAGTCGAATACTACCGCATTACCACCTGGTAATTTTCCCTTAGTATCAAACAAGAAGGCATCGACTACGCCTTCGTAGGGGACGGTTGCCTGAAAGTCAAACGCTGCGTCGATGGAGAAGACTTTGATCACCGAGATTCCGTAGGCCTTCAACACCTTACATTGGTCTACCGATTCATTCCCATGCAACTGAACGGTTGTACTGCCAATCAACGGCAGCGATTGCCTGATCACCTCCGTTGTTTCGTTGACAAACACACCCACTGGTTTCGTGTTACCCATCGGGTGCGCTAATCGAAATGACGGTCCCACGTATCGAGGGGAACGTGGATAGAAAATGAACCCCATATAATCTGGGCGCAGCGCGGCAACCGCCTCGATGTTGGCGGCTTCCTTCATACCACAGATTTTGAGTTTCAGTTTCATCGCCGTCTAACTAGAGAACGCTTGCTTTTTCCTTCGCCCGAACCGCTTTGATAAAGTCCATGGCTGCTTCTTCGGGACGACCATTCTTCATAAATGTCTCCCCGATCAAAAAGCCTTCGAACCCATGACGCTTCAAGTCCCATACGACCGCGGGATCCGAAAGACCACTTTCAGAGATTCGTACCTTGTCTTTTGGAATGAGTGGAGCGAGTCGCTTCGACACCTCGACCGAAACTTCAAAAGTCTTCAAGCTGCGGTTGTTGACGCCAACCAAATCTGCCTCGACCGCTTCATGCGCTTTCAATTCTTGTTCGTCGTGAACTTCCAACAAGACTTCCAAGCCTAGCGAATGGGCAAACTTGGCGAGAGACTGGCAGGTTTTAGGGTCCAAGGCGGCGGCAATCAACAGGATCGCGTCGGCGCCGATAGACTTCGCCTCAATAATCTGGTATTCATCAATCGTGAAGTCTTTCCTTAGGATTGGGCAAAAGTTGAACTTACGGGCAGTGATCAAGTCTTCGTTGCTCCCACCGAAGAACTTCTGGTCGGTTAATATCGAAAGTGCCGAGGCGCCTGCCTGCATATACCCAATCGACGTGCGCTCGATCGATACATTCTTATTGAGAATGCCCTTCGATGGAGACTTTCTCTTGATTTCCGCGATGATCCCCGACTTATCCGGACGTTGGATGTATTTCCTCAGTGACACCGTCGGCGATTGAAAGAAAATGCTCTTCTCGAGAAGCTTAACGGGGTATAGCCCCATTCGTTCGTCTACTTCCTTTCGCTTGTTGGCAATTATCTCATCAAGAATATTCATGTCGCGTTTCGATCATTTATTGGCAATCAATTTCTTAAAAGCGGTGAGCGCCTTTCCGGACGCCAGTGTTTCACGGGCTAACTCGACCGCATGTGCGATACCTTTTTCCTGGTCTGCGCAGTATAGCGCCATCGCCGCGTTCGCGATCACGGCTGACTTTTGCGCCTGTGTGCCCTGACCCTCCAAAATTGTGAGAAATATCTTCGCCGACTCTTCCACTGTCTGGCCGCCCTTGATGTCTTCGTACCGAACCTGCGGTAGGGCAAGCTCTTTGGGCGAAGCGACTCGCTCGCCTCCGTTGTAAAAGTATTTGAATGCACCCGTGAGCGATACTTCATCGTACCCATCGAGGGAGTGAAGAATGAGGTAACGCTTGTCTGTTTTTTGGTACAGGTAGCCGTACTGACGTGCGAGTTCTAAGCTAAACACGCCTACCAACTGACGAGTAGGAAATGCCGGGTTCACCATGGGCCCCAGCATGTTAAAAAAGGTCTTAACGCCCAGTTCTTTCCGAATCGGGCCCACGTTCTTCATCGCCGGGTGGAACAGTGGTGCATGCATAAAGCAGATGTTCGCGTCGTCGAGATTACGCTTCAATTGATCGATGTCGTTGGTGAACTTGTAGCCAAAGTATTCAAGGATATTTGAAGACCCGCTGACGGACGACACACCATAGTTTCCATGTTTGGCTACGGGTTGCCCGGCTGCGGCCACCACGAAGCTGGAGAGCGTAGACATATTGAAGGTGTTCTTTCCATCGCCCCCCGTTCCACAGACGTCCATGACTGGAGCATCAAACTTAACGGGGATACACAGTTCCAACATGGCGTCGCGGAAACCCTGTAGCTCATCGATGGTGATACTTCGCATCATGTAGATCGTCATGAATGCGGTCGTCTGACTCTGATTGTACTTTCCACTGGTCAAGTCTACCAGCACTTGATGTGCTGTTTCGCGGGTTAGCGACCGATGGTCGATCAATTCATTGAGAATGTGTTTCATCGTCTCAGTTCTTTAACCAGTTGGCAATCATTTTCGGCCCCTCCAACGTCATGACGGACTCTGGGTGGAATTGCAATCCTCGGACGTCATATTTGACGTGGCGCAGGCCCATCACCAGACCCTCGTGGTTCGTCGCCGTAATCCGCAACGAAGTGGGAAAGTTTTGTGGTTTCACCGCCCAGGAATGGTAATGCGTCGCATCGAAATGATTGTGTACGCCCTGGAACAGGTATTCGTCTGCGTCCACGATCTCAACCTTCGACGTAACCCCGTGCAACACCTTAGGAATGTTGAACAACTCCGCGCCATACACCTCTCCTATCCCTTGGTGTCCGAGGCAGATCCCTAAGATGCTTTTCGTTGGTCCCAACTCGCGGATCACCGCTTTCATGATGCCCGCTTCTTCGGGAATGCCAGGACCCGGCGACAACATGATCTTATCGTATTGCGCTACTTCTTTGACAGTGATCTTATCATTGCGCACGACATCGGGCGCGTGCCCCAGCTCGCGCAGGATGTGTACCAAGTTGTAGGTAAATGAATCGTAATTATCGAGTACCAGTATCTTCATTTTCTTCAAATAGTCTTCGTCAAATTCGTTCTGCTAGGTCGACGGCCGTTCGAAGGGCCGCGAGTTTATTGTTTACTTCTTGCAGTTCGCTAGAAGCATCCGACTTCGCCACCACACCGGCGCCTGCTTGATAAATAAGTCTGTTCCCGGCGCTCAAAAATGTGCGAATCATGATGGCATGGTTGTATGTGCCATCGAAGCCGATGAAGCCGATGGCGCCACCATAAAACTCACGGTTCACATTCTCATAGCGATCGATCAGGGTCATCGCCATGTGTTTGGGTGCTCCCGACAGCGTGCCCGCTGGAAAGGTATCTGCGGCCATGTGCACGACAGACGAATCGCTGTTTACGCGTCCTGATACTTTCGATACTAGGTGGATCACATGCGAGTAATACTGGACCTCTTTGAATACTTCTACTTTCACGTGCGAGGCATTTCGGCTCATGTCGTTGCGGGCTAGATCGACCAACATCACGTGCTCGGCATTTTCTTTTTCGTCGGCCATGAGCTTTTCGGCCAATGTGGCATCTTCCTGATCGTTGCCAGAACGCCGGAACGTGCCAGCGATTGGGTAGATGTGCGCGAGGCCATTCTTCACTTGGAGTTGGGCCTCAGGCGAAGACCCCATGAGTTTGTAGTTACCGTAGTCGAAATAAAACAAGTAAGGGGATGGATTTACGGATCGTAAGGCGCGGTAGACGTTGAACTCATCGCCACGGAACCCGCACTCGAAGCGTCTAGATAAAACGATCTGGAACACATCGCCGCGATAGCAGTGCTCCTTTCCTTTCCCGATTACCTTGAGGAACTGCTCGTTCGTGAAGTTCGATTTTTCCTCACCGTCCTTCGCGAAGGGGTAGGTTGCAAATCGGTTGCTGAAGATGATTTGTTCGAGTTTTTGAAGTCCGATTCCTGCTGATCCTTCAAAGTTGTTCTCAAACAGACTAAGCTCGTTGGAAAAATGATCGACCACGATCACGTAGCGGTACAGTTTGTACACCATGTCTGGGATGGTATTCTCGCGCTTTGAAATCGCCACGTCCTCGAAGAACCGGACAGTGTCGTACGACATGTAGCCGAAGAGCCCGTTGCTGACATATTTGCTTGAGACAGAACCATCGGCCGAGAACGAGCGGCGGAACGCGTCGAACCGGTCGGTCAAGTGCACCGCCGGCGTCAGTTCCTCTAGCCGGGGCGCTTGGCCCGGGAATGAGGTCTCTATCTTACCGTCGGCTACCTGAAAGGAGGCAATTGGGTCGCAGCAAATGAGCGACAGCGAGTTTTCATGCCCATGGTAGTCGGAACTTTCCAACAAGATACTTCCGGCAAACACGTCGCGAACCTTGAGGTAAATATTCACTGGCGTCAGGGTGTCGGCCAGCAGTTTCTTGTGCCGTGTGTGGAGTTGATATTTTGTGTCACTCATATAACAGGAATAACTAAAAAACAAAAAGCCTGCTCTTTTGATCGGAGCAGGCTTCTAAATATCCTTGGATGAAATTCACACAATAGCCGCGAGCCGATCCTGAGTAGAACCGTGCCACCACCATGCATTGTTGAAATTCAGAACCATCGAGACTTTCTATTTAAGCTTCAGCTTTTTTCTTTACGACACGGCGGGCCTTCACAGGACCCGACTCAGCGCCACCTACCTTTTTGGAGGAAGCCCTTTTAATTTTTGCTTTGATCGTATTGCGATTTCTAGCTACGCCGTAAGAACCTCTCCAGCGCTTTCCTTTTTTGGATTTTTTATCTCCTCTTCCCATTCAATTAAAAATTGAGACAGCAAGTATAGCATCCCTCTTTCGAAATTGCAAAACGACCTCAAAAAAACGCGGATTTTCGAGCGTTAAGGCTCAGCCGAACGACCCGCGTCGTACCTTTCACGGACAAACGAGCACTTCATGTCGAAGCAATCCGGGTCGAACATCGTACACCAATACTTCAGAAAGGAATCCGATGGTTCCAAGATACTCGTGAAGGTGAATCCGATCCACTTGCGGGGTGTAGAGATTGTGGTCCCCACCGAAGGCAAACCTGAGTTCAATGAAATTGAGGTGGGTGAAGGCTTTGAGACCGACCTCGCCGGTGAAGGGTTCGAAGCCGCGAGTCCACTCGAATTCAACCTTTACTGGGCAGGATTGGCCAATGGGGGTCCGGATCCCGATTGACCGAGCGCTTGTGCCAAAATCAGGCGTCAGGCGTCAAGTATTATCAATCCATGTGGTGCTGAACAGGCAGGATTTTCTATTTTTGCGCCGGCAAGTCGGCACGACCAGCTCCTGCTGAACTCCCCCAGGTCCGGAAGGAAGCAAGGGTAGGCGGTTGTAGCGGTGCGATGTTCGGCTTGCCAACTTTTTTCCGGGACGCGTACGCTCTTCCCCATCTCAGGTCCCCCGTTCTTTTGTTAACTTTACCCAACCGAAATCATACTCCATGAAATTCTTCATCGACACCGCCAATCTGAAAGAAATCAAAGAAGCTTACGATTTGGGCGTTCTCGACGGCGTCACTACCAATCCGTCGCTGATGGCCAAAGAAGGAATCTCCGGTAAGGAGAACATCATGGGGCACTACAAGGCCATCTGTAACATCGTCGACAACAACGTGTCGGCAGAGGTGATTGCCACCGACTTCGACGGCATTATGCGCGAGGGAAAAGAACTTGCGAAGATCGATGATAAGATCGTGGTTAAGGTTCCGATGATCAAAGACGGCGTGAAAGCCATCAAGAAATTCACTTCCGAAGGAATCCGGACCAATTGTACATTGGTGTTTTCACCGGGACAGGCGCTGCTGGCCGCCAAAGCAGGCGCGAGCTACCTTTCTCCTTTCATTGGACGACTCGACGATATCAGCCAAGACGGCTTGGAGTTCATCGCGCAGGTGCGCCTGATCTACGACAACTACGGTTACGGAACCGAAATCCTAGCGGCGAGCGTGCGCCATACCATGCACCTGATCAAGTGCGCCGAAATCGGTGCAGACGTGGTGACGTGCCCCCTTAACGTGATTACGGCACTTCTCAACCACCCGCTCACCGATAGCGGACTGGCCAAGTTTCTCGCCGACCACAAGAAAGCCAACGGGTAGCCGATGTTTTCATCCGACCCGGTCGTCGCGATCCGCCAAGCCAGCATCTTGCAGGACCACAACACCGTCCTCGACAATGTCAACGTCGATATTGAAAAAGGTGAATTCGTTTTCGTCGTCGGCCGAACCGGCTCTGGCAAGTCTTCTCTCCTGAAAACACTTTATGCCGACCTACCACTCAGGCAGGGGGAAATTTCCGTCGCTGGGTTCAACTTATTTAATCTCAAACCCGGCCAGGTGCCCTTGCTACGCCGAAAGGTGGGCATCATCTTCCAGGATTTCCAACTCTTCCCCGACCGCACTGTCGCCGACAACTTGATGTTCGTCATGCGTGCAACCGGTTGGTCCGACACTGGTAAGATGAAAGCGCGAATGGTGGAAGTCCTAATGCAGGTAGGCCTCGGCTCCGTAGAGAAGAAAATGCCCCACCAACTTTCTGGCGGCGAGCAACAACGTGTGGTCATTGCAAGGGCTTTACTGAACGAACCTTTGATTCTCTTCGCCGATGAACCCACAGGCAACTTAGACCCTGAGGTGGCAACAGGCATCATGAAACTCTTCCAACAAATCAACAAGAGTGGGACCGCAGTGATGATGGCCACGCACAGCTACGGACTCATCCGAAAGTTTCCTTTTCGGGTACTCAAATGCGAAAACGGCAATGTGCTAGATTCGAACGTCGACAAATTCGAATTGACCACGGAAGAGTGGTAGATCAAATTTCTTTCGAAGGCTCGGGTTTCTTTCCTTCTTCCAACTTTTGAATCTGTTCATTCAGGAGATCGATTCGCACCAGCATGTTCAAGATGAGCGCGTCCTTCACTTTTGCGCTTGGGCTTGTTTTCATCTCCTCACGCAATACTTCATACATCGCGTCGAGCTTCTGAAGATCTTGGGTGAACTCCTCGTCTTCGTATACCTCTTCGAACTTATCAATTAGTGCGACCTTCTCGGCAATCTGGTTGCCATAAAATGATTCAATGTCGCGAAGTTCTCCTTGAAGTTTCGCTTGCTCCTTCCGTTCCGCCGGTTTGTCGGCCATAAACAGATAGAGCGAGGTCGCGAAGAACACCGCCGCCGCCGCGCGCCATACGGTAACGGACGACCACCATGAATGCCTTGCTGCTGGTGCGATTCCTCTTTTGATCTTTTCCCAAACACGGGGCGACGGTTCGAGTTGATCGAAACCTTCCCGGTTTTGTTTGATAAAGTCGTCCAATCTGTCTTTCATAGACTCTTTCCTTCAAGTATCTCCTTCAACTTCTTTTTCGACCTGTTGAACTGCGACTTCGAGGTTGATTCCGAAATACCTAGTATCTCGCCAATCTCGCCATGGTCGTAGCCCTCCAGTAAATATAGCGATAGAACCGCCCGGTAACCATCGGGAAGGTTCTGGATGGCCAGGCGAACTTGTTCTACCGTGTAGGGAAAGTGGTCGATTGGATCACTGGTTTCTTCCTCTTTCACGTCCCATTTGTCGTGCTCGGGAAGCCTATCTAACTGCCTCTTTTTCAGATAGTTAATAGCTTTATTGACAACAATCCGCTTAAGCCACGCCCCGAAGGTGGCATCGCCCCGGTAGTGCTCCAAATTGCCGAACGCGCTGATGAACGCCTCTTGGAGGACATCCTCGGCCTCCTCGTCGTCGTTGACGATGCGGTAGGCGGCGTTATACATGCTCCTCTTGTAAAGCTGGTAAAGCTTAAAATGGGCCTCCTGGTCGCCCCGGAGGCACCGATTTACAAGATCAGCATGAATATTTACAGCCTCTGCAGACAAGTCACTATCCTAAAACTAAGTGGAAAAGACCGCGCTCCTGGCGGAGGGTTGCATCCACTACTTGGCTTTCGCCAAGTTTTCCTTCACGGGGACGAAGTCTGGAGCAATCGCCAACGCTTCGTTGAAGGCTTTTTGGGCCCCGACTTTGTCGTTTTGTGCCAACGCCAGAAGGCCCTTCAGGTTGAGAACCGACACTTTCATCGGGTACTCTTTGGGCGTCCCCTTCGCATCATTGAAAACAACTTTTTCGGTGGTCGCCTCAGGTTTTCCCAAAAGGATATTGATGCTATTCGTGCACTCGGCATTTCGTTTCAAATTGAATTGCAGAAATGCTATTTGGTACAACGTTCGCACATTCGAATTCTCCAGGTAGAGCGACTCGAAGAATTGGAGTGACTTATCGTACGCGCCCACCTGCTGCGCAGCACTAGCTGCGATTTCGAGATACTCTTGGTTTTTCGGTTGACGCTGCAGCAAGTCTTGTGAGATCAAAAGCGCCGAAGCATACCGTTGCTCTTCATAGTATTGGTATGCCAAACTCAAAATGAGCGAGTCGTTGCCAGGGTTTTCAACAATGATGTCGTAGAGTGCGCCCTTGGCTACTTCCACGTCGTTCCAACGCACCGCGGTCGCATACTTCCTGAGGAAGTGTTCGGTAAGAATCATGCTGGCGGTCGGCACAGAATCGGAACCTGCGGTCTGTTGAACTGCAGGTTCGGTGGTGGTGGGTTGCTGGGTAGGCTGCTGGGGCTGTTGTTGTTGCGTGGTCGGCGGCTCCTTGTCCTTATCCTTTTTCTTTTTCTGCGCCGCGGCGCCAAAGGTCACCAAGAGAAATAATACTACCACGAACGATCGCATAGCTATTGGGTTATTTGATTAAATGTTAGTCCTTTTTTCAGTCCTACTTCGACCATGAATCGGATGGCCTCTTCCCGGTCATTACGAATGATGCCGTCCAAAATAGCATCTTTTATTTGGTCTTTGATTTCGCCTACGATGGGTCCCGGGGTAAGATTAAACCAGCGGATGATTTCGTCACCCGTAACGGGGGGTTGAAAGTTTCTCACCTGGTCTTTCTCTTCCACTTCAACCATTTTCTTTTCGACCAGGTCGAAGTTACGAAGGAATCGAGCCACTTTATCGTTGTTCTTCGATGTGATATCGGCCCGACAAAGCATCATCAGTGCGTCTACGTCCTCCCCTGCTTCGAATAAAAGTCTTCTTACGGCGGAGTCCGTCACTTCGTGTACCAGAGCGATCGGCCGTAGATGAAGGCGAACCAGTTTCTGCACAAAGTCCATTTGTGGCCCCATCGGGAGCTTCATGCGGCGAAAAATACCGGGCACCATCCGTGCACCACGTTCTTCATGGCCGTGAAACGTCCATCCGTGGCCCGGTTCAAAACGTTTCGTTGCCGGCTTCGCAATATCATGGAGAATGGCAGCCCAACGCAACCAGAGGTCATTCGACATCTTCCCCACGTTGTCGAGCACCTGTAAGGTGTGGAAAAAGTTGTCCTTGTGCGCCTTGTTGTCGACATACTCGACGCCATGGAGCGCCACTAGTTCGGGAAAGAACTGTTTCAACAAGCCGCAGTGGAAAAGAAGTTTAAAGCCGTAAGAAGGTGTCGGCGACAATACAATTTTATTCAGTTCATCGATGATGCGTTCCATCGACACGATCTTCAGCCGCTCGGCATTCGCGGTCATGGCTTGATACGTATCGGCGTCGATGTCGAAGTTCAACTGCGACGCAAATCGCGCGGCACGCATCATCCGCAAGGGGTCGTCGGAGAAAGTGATCGATGGATCCTGCGGTGTTTTGAGTAACTTCTTTTTGAGGTGAGTCACGCCGTCGAACGGGTCGACTAGGTCGCCAAAACTGTCGACACCCAGGCTAATCGCCATGGCGTTGATGGTGAAATCGCGACGAAGTTGATCGTCCTCCAACGTTCCGTCTTCGACGATGGGCTTTCTCGAGTCGCTTCGATAGGACTCTTTCCTCGCACCCACAAACTCAATATCGGCATCCCCGTACGGAATCATGGCGGTACCAAAGTTCTTGAAGACCGTCGGTCGCACGTTTCCCAGTTCCGTCGCGACGGCTTGTGCCAGCTCGATGCCGCTGCCGACGCATACAAAATCAATGTCTTTGGAGGGGCGCTTTAGGATCAAGTCACGCACAAAACCGCCTACTACAAAAGCCTGAACACCAAGCTTTTGAGCTGCCGTCTGTACGACCCTGAAAATGCGGTCTCCCTCAAGTTGTTGGGCAAAGTTCATCCCGTCCGAAAGGGGCGCAAATTAGGATTAAACAGTCAAAAAACCCGGAGAATACCAGAAGCTACTATTTCCAGAAGCTGGGTTTCTGGTGGAATGTCGGGCACGGGATAAGCTTGTTGCTTTTCTTCACGCGCCGGGCAATGGGTTTGGCCACGAACTCGTAGATCAAGCTAATTTCGTGCGACCCGCCGGCCGTCGTCGACAATTCAGACACGTTGAAGTCGTAGCTGTAGCCAATGGTCATATTCTTCAGGTACAGTCCCATGGTAAAAATGAGCGCATCCTGGTTGATTGAGCCGATGACGTTCTCGTCGAAAGGTTTACCCCGATACCAGATACCGATAGAGACCGGGTCGATGTGGTAGTTCACGCCGAGATCTAACTGTGTGATAGGGCCCTGGATTCGATAGATGAACGACGGCGTGATGTACGATACTTTTCCGGTCGTTCGAGGCCCATTGTACAAAGGGATGCGGGCACCACCATGGATAGTCGTCTTCATCGGAAGCCGGCTTGTACTGTTCAGGATCGACAGGTTGGGTGTGTTCATGTGATTGAAACTTGCTCCCAACCACAACGTGCGGCTGTAAAAGAGGAATCCTGACCCGAAGTCGAAATACTGCTGATTCCCGAGACGGTTCAGATCGGGGTCGAGTGACTGACCATTGAATTCAAGACCATCGCCTAGGCTAATCCTATTGCGATCGAGGCCGTTGATACCGTACCCAAAGTACAGTCCAGGCGAGAAAACAATTTTGTCGTTCAGCCGCACTTTATAAGAGTACAAGAGGCCAGCCGTAGTGGTTCGCCACCCGGCCGACCCCATCTTATCGGTAGTTGCTATGATGCCGAAGCCAGACTTCAATTCATCGACCCAGATATCGTAACTCGCCGCGGTCGTAACGAACGCCTGAGGCAGATTGGGCCACTGAATCCTCTGGTTGAGCACAACACGCTGTTGTTGCGTGATTCCCGTAAACCCAGGGTTCAGATACAACGGTGCCTGGTAGTACTGCGAGAACTGCGGATCTTGCGCGTAAGCGCTCGCCCCCACCAAGCTGACTAACAGAAAAAATAGAAGTCTCCTCATGCGCACCCTGTTTACCTGATCATGGTTATGTCTCCAATCTGTGTCGTTCGCTGACCGTCGGACAATCGCAAGGTCAACTTGTACACATAAACACCTGCTGGCATCAATCTGCCGTGACGGTCGTAACCATCCCAGCCCACGTTTGCATTGTTACTTTCGAACACCAAGTTACCCCAACGATCGAACACCTGCATATTAAATTCTTCGGCACCTTTCACTTGGGGTAGGAAGACGTCGTTGAAAGTGTTCGAATTTGGAGCACCGCCGGCAGAAGGTCCACTCGGGTCTGGGGTGAAGGCGTTAGGAACGCGTGTGACACCACCTTGTTTTGCAGTCACTTTTCTTGTGAGCGTGTCGGCGCAAACCACCCCGTTGCCGTGGTCGTTTTGGGCGATGAGCATCACGTCGTACACACCTTCAACCTTGTAGGTATGCTTCGGCTCCTTCGTGTCGGCGGTTGTACCGTCGCCAAAGTCCCAGACGTAAGCATTGGCGCCATCCGAGAAGTTGAACGTCGACAACTCGGTATCTGGCACGTACACCACACCCGGGCGCACATCGAACGAGGCCATCGGAAGATCGTAAATGATCACGTCCTTGGTGGCCGTCTTCTGGTCGCCCGTGAACGAGTTGGACGTCACCAATTCCACCGTGTACTTGCCGGGCGCCGGAATCTTAAACACGGGCAGCACCGCGTTGGACTGCGCGGCAGTTCCGGCCGCATCGATCACGCGCCACGAGAACTTATCTCCGGTCGCCTTATTCTCCGTCACGGTAATGTCCGTCGGGAAACAAGCTGCGAGCGGAATAGCCGTGAAGTCGGCGATGAGCGGAGGAACCGTGATCGTAATGGTCTCACGATACTCGTCGAAGCACGAAAGCCCTGCAGCTTCCGCGACAATATTCGTCGCGCGTACCACCAACTCCTTCGGTCCAGGGGTTGAGTAATCGAGGTTGAAGGTTGGTCCTACGGCTACCGCGTTCAACGGTGTAGCGTTCGCACCGAAATCCCATTCATATCTGAAGTCTGTCCCGTCGACCGGTTGCGAATCGTTGGTCAGGGTCATGAACGAATGGCCACCCACAAACACGGTCGGTGATGTGTGGCTAAAGTGCGCATCGATACCTCTGTAGACCGTAATAGGTGTTACCACGTCGGCCGCAGGGCAGTTGCCGTTGGTCGATTGATAAACCACTTCGTACACGATCGGATTCGAAGACGTCGTGTTCGGAATCTTGTACGTCACGCTGGCCGTTGTTCGCGGATCCAACGGCGTGGTGCTTCCCTGTACGCGGTAGAACCAGTTCTGCTGCGTCACACCTTGCGATGAGTTAACGAATGTGATGGTTTCGTCCGAGCAGATCTCTGTCTTATCAGGGAATACCGCGGGAGCGACGGTCGGGTACACTTGTACACTTTTATTCGTTGTTGTGCGGCAAGCACCGGGATAGTTGTCGTCGAGGAACGCTTCCAAGAATACCTTGTATGTCACGGTTCCGCGAGGTGCCGGGTTTTTAAATGTGTGCGGGATCAATTGCCCGTTCACGTTGCTGGCAGCCAAGTAGGTGCTATCGGCACCTCCATCGAACCATTTCCAAGTGTAGTTCACGCCAGCGACTTCATTGTGCTGGAATTTCACTTGGAACGGGCTACAGGCAATCGCAGGTCCGTTGATCGAGAACGACGCGTCTGTGAACCCAACGTTCACGGTCACCGATTGACCCGCAACGTTCTGCACACAACCGAATCCATCCTTCACCGACAGCAGCGTATAGGTCGTAGTGGTCGTTGGTTGAACCGTCACGATATCGATGGGTCCCTTTCCACTCACCGTCTTAGGAGGTGCGACTCCATCGGAGTACGTGTACTCGAAGAGCGGTAGGCCTCCGAAGTCGAAGAACACGAAGTCTTTCGATCCTTTACAAATAAACGCTGTAGCATCGCCGTCGGAGCTATACAACTGGCCCACAATCGGAGGCGCCACGTTCACAACCATAATACCTGGGTTACCCACACAGTTTTTGCTATTGGAAGGAATGATGACGGTCGGTGTCACTTGATACTGATAGCTACCGAGCGAAGTACCGTTGTTGACATACGTCTGAACGATGGACGAACTACCGCCGCCATTGGCTATCACCGGTAGATCGGGATTGCCGTTGTTGTCGACGATCCAATTGTACGTTGTACCTGTTGCGGAACTATTGAGGTTTACCGTATTCGTCGCGTTGTTACATACATTCACGGAGGGTGGCAGGCCAACCATTTTCGGAACAGGATACACTCCGACCAGTAGTTGAACAGGGCTTCCGTTACATGCTGGTACGTTGCCAATATTCCGTGCAGTCAACGTGTAGGTCAATGTTTTCGGGTTTGCCGAATTGTTGAACAACACTTGTGAGAACGAGTTTCCAGCTCCACCCGATTCGCCACTGATGTCTGGATCAGCTGCGACGGTCCATTGAATAAACGTTGAAGAAGGATCTGTGTCGACGGTGATCGGCACCGGATTGAAAATCTCACCGCTACAGATGTCGAAGTTTGCGATGGGCGTAATCACCGGACGGGGTGACACAGTCACGATCGTCGATACCTGTGAGCCCACACACGTTCCGAACTTAGGCGTGAACTTGTATTCCACGGAGCTATTCGTAGGGTCGTTGTTCACCAGAATGTCTCCCAGAGTAGCACCATTGGCGAACGTAGCTGGTGTAACAAAGCCCGTCACGTTGCCGGTCGGAGCAGCTATCATATCCACGCTTACGCTAGCGGCACCCGTCGAAGGCACTGTCGGCGAAGTGAGCACGATGTTCACCGCGTCATTTTCGCAGATCGTCTTCGTAGAAGGGATCGTCAACTTCGGCTTAGGTTCCACTGTGACCACAATCGGTACCGGTGTACCCACGCACCCTGCACCATTCTTGGCACCGGCTGCACTTGGTGTTACCGTGTAGGTGATCGTCTGAACGACATTCGAGTTGTTCACCGGAAGATCTCCAATCGTGCTCGGGTTGGTGAGATTGCTCACGATAGGTCCAAAACCACTTACCAACGCAGATGATGCGGTAGCAGAATAGCTGAACGTGATTCCACCTGCCGAAGGCACCGAACCAGAGGTCAATTGAATGTTCGTGTTCACCAGACCATCCCCGCAAATCGAAGCTGCTGCCGGGTTGGGCACAATTTCAATAATCGGTTCAACAGTCAATTCTACCGTTTTGGCAGGACCCTTACAGTTCGCCGCCGACACGGGCCGTACCGAATAGCGAACCTTCTTGGTTGTCAACGTCGTGTTGTGGAATCGGTCGTTCTGAACAAAGGCAGCGGCCACACCATTCTGCGCAGCGACGTTGCCGCCATTCGGGGTCAAACCGGCGTCGGCTAGAATCGACAACACATCGTAGTTAGCGGCGGGAACGCCATTAGGATCCGAAGGGAACGTAGTTGCAAACACGATTCCGGATGTGCCATCGTTACAAGTAACGGCAGGCAATACATCCAAATTCGGTGAAGGATTGATGGTCAGCGCAACGTCTTTATTTAGACCGACGCAGCCTACGCCTGATACAGGAGCGATTGAATAGGTCGCTTGGATCGGGTTAGCGGTTACGTTCGTATAGCTATCGTTGAAGATCGCGTTGGCCGCTTTACCCGTTCCTGTGCCTGTATTGGTAGGACCTGGTGTGAGGCCTGTAAAGTTGATCGAACGAATGATGTAGCTAGCTGCGGCTACGGAAGCGGGAGGACCTGGATCCACACCTAGGGTTACCGACGAAGGAAGGTCGCTACACACTGGCGTAGGGCTGAGCGAAGGATCCAATGTAGGTTGCGGGTTCACGGTAATAATGTAATCTACCGGGTTGCCGACGCAGCTTTGCGGGCTGGATGCCGTTAGGGTGTATTTCACCATCACGCCTTCGCTGGCGATGTTCGTGAACTTATCATTCTTCACAATGTTGAAATTGCTTGTGCTCGGCGCGGTTGCGTTGGCACCCGTGGTAACGCCAGCTGGCAACGCTGCACCAAAAGCTCCGGCACTCACCAACTTGTACTGAATGGTCGTGAGCGTATACGAACTTGCCGTGATCGACGAACCATTCGTTCCCAAGACGATACCCGTGGTCGACGGATTGTCGATGTTGTTGCTACAGATATCTGGAATTACCTGCGGCGCCAAAACGGGCTCGGGGTTCACTTTGAAGATCACGTCTTTCGCGTCGCCGTAGCATGAGTTGGCGGCACGAGGAATCACGGTGTAGGTGACTCGTAACTGTGCGGACGTCACGTTGTTGAACACGTCACCGTTCAGTGCTGTTGCCAACAATCCGGTTCCCGTGGAAGCCACGCCGGTCAATCCGGGTTCGATGACCGCGGTGATGTCGTAGGTAGTCGCTGCCACCGAAACACCGTTGGTATTCAGCGGTTGGCCGTACGCCACATCGCTACACTGTGTCAGATCGAGATTTGATGCCACGACAGGTTCAGGTAGAATCGGCACTGTGACGGTGAAAGGATCACCCACGCAACTGCTACCAGCGGCGGTCGGTATTACAGTGTACACGGCGTTGAGTACTGCAGCAGTCGTGTTGGTCAGTGTTTCGGCGAGAGTTCCCGTCTTAGGGCTCTTGGCTACGCGAACACTCAACCCAGCGTCGTAGACAACTGTCCATGTAAATGTACTCGCCACGCTTGGTGACAAGTCGTTTTGAGGATCGAAGCTGTAGGCCACATCCGAACAAACAGCAGCCTTGGTGTTGCTTACCCCCACAGGTTTCGGACTAATCCTAACTGTATAGGTAAACGGAGTTCCACCGCAAGAAGGCGATGCCGCATTGAAGGGAGTGATCGTGTAGGTAACATCCACCGCAGCACCCGACAAGTTTGTAAAGCTATCGGTGATCGGCGAATTGGACGCAACGATGCGATCAAGTGCTGGCGGCGTGGGCACAGCAATCTCGTCGCTAGACGTGACTACATACGTAAACACGCTCGCCAACCCATTACCCAATGCATCGATGTTGGCGGTTTGGATGTTGTAGTTCAACGTCGTGCTACAATCTGATATGTTCACGTTTTGACCCACCGGTTCGGGATTGATGGTCACCGCGATTTGGAACGAATCACCTTGGCAGCTCTCCGGTGCGGCGGTAATAGGCACAATCGTGTAAACGACAACGACGGGCGCATTGGTCACGTTGTTCCATTGGTCGTCGGCGATTTCATTCGCCAACTTGCCGGTACCCGCGCTTGGCGTGCCCCCACTCTGAGTAAGCCCACCTGCGTTGACAGTGATATTAAATGTCGCCGCTGGCGCTGAACCACCTGTCGTGGCTATCGCGATACCGAGTACTTCGTCGCTACACTTCGTAGCTGTAGTAGGTACGCCAACCGGTTCGGGGTTGACCGTGACTGTGACAATGAATGAATCACCTTGACAGAACGCTGGGCCAGCGCTCACCGGAATAACGGTATAGATCACATCAACTGGCGCGTTCGTCGTATTTCTCCATGCGTCGGTGAACAGCTCGCTAGCCACTTTACCGCTGCCCTGACTATTAGAACCTGCACTTTGCGTGAGGCCATTGGCATTTACCGTGATGTTGTAGGTGGTGGCCGCGACACTACTTCCGTTGGTGCTCAGCGTGAAGCTTGTTTGTTCATCGCTACACACTACAACATTAGAGTCGAATCCAACAGGCTCGGGCCTTACCGTCACGTTTACCGTGAATGGATTGCCTTCACAACCGTCGGCACTAACAGGGGTCACGGTATAGATCACGTTTACTGGGATCAAACCAACGTTGGTCCACGCATCGTCTACCAATTCATTGGCGGCCTTCCCGTTTCCACCGCTCGGCGTTGTCCCGCTGAAGGTGAGTCCGTTCGCATTCACACTGATATTATAGGTGGCGGCGCTCACCGCGGCCGCGCTGGTGGACAGCGTAAAGTTCACCAGGTCATCGCTGCAACGCGTGGCGGTGCCATTCGAACCAACGGGTTCGGGGTTAATCGTTACCGTGACATCGAAAGGATCACCAGAACAGCCTGAGGCGCTCACCGGCGTGATGGTGTACACAACATCGACTGGCACTAGACCTGTGTTGGTCCAACGATCGTCTGCGATTTCAGAAGCGAGTTTGCCACTTCCCGCGCTCGGCGTCGGGCCACTGTACGTCAGACCATTTGATACAATTGAGATCACGTATGTCGCCGCGCTCACCGATGTGACACTGGTGGTCAGGGTGATGTTTAGGTCTACGTCACTGCACTGCGTAATCGTCGACGCGGCGCCCACCGGTTCCGGATTCACGGTAACGGTGATCGTGAATGGATCTCCTGCGCAACCTGCGGCGCTGTAAGGCGTGATCGTATACACTACATCCACTGGATTCAGGCCAGTGTTGGTCCATACGTCATCTGCAATTTCGGTCGCGAGTTTCGCAAGGCCGGCCGAAGCGGTGCCCGCCGACTGCGTGAGTCCATTGGCGTTTACCGCGATGTCGAATGAGGTTGCTGCAACCGAGGCCCCGCTGGTCGTAATGTTAGAACCCACGGCCACATCGCTGCAACGCGTCAAGGTCGAGTTTGTACCTACCGGCTCAGGTCGGATGGTGGCGGTCACTGTAAAGGCATCGCCCAAGCATCCCGCTGCACTCACCGGCACGATGGTATACACCACGTTGGCGGGTGATAACCCCGTATTTCTCCACACGTCGTCGGCCAACTCGGTTGCCGCTTTCCCATTACCTGCGCTCGCCGTTCCTGCACTCAAGGTCAACCCACCTGCGGCTGCTACTGTAATGTTATAATTGGCAGCTGCCACGGATGTGACGCTGGTGGTGAGCGACACGCCCAATACTTCATCGCTACACTTCGTAAGCGTGCTGGATGAACCAACCGGTTTCGGATTGATTGTCACCGTTACGAGGAACGGTGCGCCACTACAACCGGAAGCACTCACTGGCACAATCGTATAGACTACGTCCACAGGCAGAAGCCCGGTATTTCTCCATACATCGTCAACCAACTCGTTGGCTGCCTTACCGGTTCCGGCACTTACGCTGCCACCTACTTGTGTGAGACCGTTGCTATTCGTGGTGATGTTAAAGCTCGATGCCGACACGGCCGTTGCGCTGGTCGTGAGCGGTACGGCTACCGCATCATCGCTGCATCGTGTGGTCGTAACAGGTGTGCCCACGGGCTCGGGATTAACAGTAACGGTAACCGTGAACGGATCACCGAAGCAACCCGCCGCGCTCACAGGAGTGACGGTGTAAATCACGTTCACGGGGCCAAGTCCCGTATTAGACCAGCGGTCGTCAGCAAGTTCGTTGGCGGCTTTGCCGCTACCGGCACTCGCCGTCCCCCCTACTAGTGTCAAGCCGTTGCTATTGACCGCAATGGTATAACTAGCGGCAGCTACCGATGCGGGATTGGTTGTAAGGTTGACGCTCACCGCTGCATTAGCGCAAATAGTTGTCGTGCTGTTGCTTCCAACCGGTTCAGGGTTCACGGTTACCGTGATGGTAAAGTCGTCACCAGCGCAACCTGCCGCGCTAAAAGGTGTGATGGTATAAATGACGTCTACGGGATTGAGTCCTGTATTTCGCCATGCGTCGTTGGCGATTTCGTTAGCAAGTTTGTTCGAGCCTGCGCTATTAGTTCCAGCGCTTTGGATCAACCCATTAGGGTTTACGGCGATGGTGAATACCGACGCGCCAACGGACGTGGCCGTTGTCGTGATCGAACCGCCCACAACGACGTCGCTGCAAACAGTAGTGGTAGCAGTAACACCAACAGGCTCGGGCCTAATGGTCACCGTTACCGTGAACGGATCACCTAAACAGCCTTGTGCACTGACGGGCGTCACTGTGTAGACGACGTCCACAGGGTTCAACCCATTGTTTGTCCACTTATCATCCATCAACTCGTTGGCAAGTTTGGCGGCTCCACCACTTGCGGTAGCACCACTAAATGTCAATCCGTTGGGGTTGATCGCGATGTTATAGCTCGCCGCTGCGACCGAGGCGAAGCTGGTACTCAGTGTTAAGTTGAGCAATTCGTCGCTGCAACGTACGGCCGTTGAGTTCGCACCAACAGGCTCGGGCCGTACCGTAATGGTGACGGTGAAGGGGTCCCCTGCGCAACCTGCGGCACTCACAGGAACAATTGTATAGATCACATCCACAGGGTTCAATCCCGTGTTTGTCCAACGGTCGTCGGCCAATTCATTGGAGGCCTTCCCGGTACCCGCGCTTGCGGTACCAGCACTTTGTGTCAAGCCGTTGTTATTCGTCGTGATGTTGAAGGTAGCAGCGGCGACCGAACTAGCGCTTGTTGTCAGATTGACGCCGACTAGATCATCGCTACATCTGGTGGCAGTACTGTTGGCACCAACAGGTTCGGGATTCACCGACACGGTGACCGTGAATGGATCACCGACGCAACCCGCGGCACTCACGGCATTCACCGTGTATACTACGTTGACAGGGAGCAAACCCGTGTTCGTCCACTTATCGTCGGCAAGCTCAGTCGCGAGTTTACCGGTACCCGCGCTTGCTGTGGTACCCGAGAAAGTAAGGCCATTGGATACAACCGATATGTTGTAGGTGCTGGCAGCAACAGAAGCTCCGGTAACTCCTAAGTTGATCGATAGGGTTTCGTCGCTGCATCTCGTGATGTTCTGTGCGACGCCAATCGGTTCTGGATTGATCGTCACTGTCACGGTGAAAGGATCCCCTGTACAACCCGTTGCCGCGAAAGGTGTCACGGTGTAAATCACATCCACAGGTGCGGACGTCGTGTTGCGCCATACGTCATCGGAGATTTCAGTAGCTGCTTTCCCGGCACCGGCTGAATTCGTTCCTGCTACTTGTGTCAAACCGTTGGCGTTGACTGCAATCGTGTAGTTTGCAGCTGCCACTGCGGTCGCACTTGTAGTCAAGTTGATCCCCAATACCTCGTCGGAGCATTTGCTTACCGTGGAATTGGCACCAACAGGTTCAGGATTGATCGTTACCGTAACGGTGAATGGATTGCCATCACAACCGGCCGCACTGACTGGCGTCACAGTATACACAACATTCACGGGGGCGAGTCCAGTATTTCTCCACACGTCGTCCGCGATTTCGTTCAACAGTTTACCCACACCACTGCTTGCCGTACCGGCACTTTGCGTGAGACCATTGGCGTTGACGGCGATATTATAGGTAGCTGCCGCCACCGACAGACCACTCGTGGATAGGTTGATACCAAGTACTTGGTCGCTGCATCTGGTGGCCGAGCTATTTGAACCAACTGGTTCAGGATTGATCGTGACTGTAACGGTGAATGGATCACCAATACAACCAGCGGCACTCACGGGGTTGATGGTATACACTACGTTCACAGGGTTCAGACCTGTGTTGTTCCAGACGTCATCTGAGATCTCGTTGGCCGCTTTACCCGTTCCAGCTGATACAGTGCCGGAAACTTGAGTTAACCCGCCTGCATTGGTCGCAATGTTGTAACTAGACGCGGCCACCGAAGCGGCGCTTGTTGAAAGCGTTAAGGAGACAGAGGCGTCGCTGCAACGCGTGGCCGTCATCGGAGAACCTACTGGCTGCGGGTTCACGGTCACGGTAACGGTAAATGGATCACCGTCGCAACCTGCCGCGCTGACAGGGGTAATCGTGTAGACCACGTTAACCGGTCCGAGGCCCGTGTTCGCCCAAACGTCGTCGGCAATTTCAGTGGCAGCTTTTCCAGTTCCAACACTAGGCGTACCCGATGCCAACGTTAACCCGTTTGCATTGATCGCGATATCGAAACTCGCAGCCGCAACAGAAGCGACGTTCGTCGTTAAGTTGACGTTCACGGAACTGTTACCACAAACTGTGGTGGCCGAACTTGTTCCTACCGGTTCCGGGTTTACCGTGAGCGTAATGGTAAAAGGATCGCCCGCGCAACCTGCTGCGCTAAAGGGTGTTATCGTGTATATCACATTTACTGGTGTGAGTCCAGTATTCCTCCACACATCGTCCGCCAATTCGTTCGCTGCCTTGTTCACACCCGAGCTGGCTGTACCAGCGCTTTGGATCAAACCGTTGGGGTTCACCGCAATGGTATAATTCGCGGCGGCAACTGAGGTGACGTTGGTGGTTAAACTAATGCCCAACACATGGTCACTACATACGGTCGCGCTCGAGTTGTTGCCAACAGGTTCAGGACGAACGGTTACCGTGATCGTGAACGGGTCGCCCAAGCAGCCGAGCGGGCTCACTGGCGTAATCGTGTATACCACGTTGACAGGGTTGAGACCCGTGTTGGTCCACTTATCGTCAACCAGTTCATTGGAGAGTTTGCCATTTCCACCACTCGCGGTCGTACCGCTGAATGTGAGTCCATTTGCATTGACGGCGATATTGAAACTTGCTGCGGCGACAGACGACACATTGGTCGCGATTGTCGTGTTGACGAGTTCATCGCTACAACGTGTGACGGTTGAGTTGGGTGCTGAAGGCTCGGGGCGAACCGTAACAGTGACCGTGAAAGGGTCACCGGCACAACCAGCAGCGCTCACCGGTGTTACAGTGTATACCACGTCGACAGGGTTCAATCCGATGTTGGTCCAACGGTCATCGGCCAACTCGTTCGCAAGTTTTGCTGTTCCCGCACTCACGGTTCCTGCGCTCTGCGTCAACCCGTTTGCATTCGTAGCTATGTTATATGTCGTCGCGGCAATCGCACTTGCGCTCGTGGTCAAATTCACATTGACGAGGTCGTCGCTACACAAGGTCAGCGTGCTATTGGCTCCAACAGGTTCCGGAAGTACTGAAACAGTCACGGTGAAAGAGTTGCCCGAACATCCCGCTGCACTTACTGGCGTCACGGTATAGATAACGTTCACGGGAACAAGGCCAGGGTTCGTCCAGCGGTCGTCGGCAAGTTCATTCGCCAACTTTGCGGAACCCGCACTTGCGGTAGTACCACTGAAGGTCAAACCGTTTGAGTTTACCGCAATTGTATAAGTAGCTGCAGGCACCGAAGCTCCGGTGACGCCAAGGGTCACGTTCACAAGCTCATCGCTGCAACGCGTCGGCGTTTGCGCCACTCCAATCGGTTCGGGATTCACCGTCACCGTAATTGTAAAGGGACTTCCCGGGCAATTTGCCGCGCTCACCGGCGTGATGGTGTACACCACGTTGACGGCGGCTGCGGTGGTGTTCGTCCACACGTCGTCTGCGATTTCGTTGGCTGCCTTGCTTGCCCCTGCCGATGGCGTTCCGGCAGATTGGATCAAGCCATTAGGATTTACCGCAATGGTATAGTTTGCAGCTGCGACAGATGCGGGGTTGGTTGTTAGCGTCACACCTAAGGCCACGTCGCTACAAACTGTCACGGTGCTGTTCACACCAACGGGTTCGGGCTTCACTGTGACCGTAACTGTGAAGGGGTCGCCCACACAACCGTTCGAGCTTTTCGGCGTCACCGTATAGACAACGGTTTGGTCCACTGTCGTAAAGTTCCTCAACACATCTGTGATGGTTGAGCCTGTTTGGGTCGTCGTGCTCGTTCCAGATACGTTGACGTTGGTCGAACCACTCCAATCATAGGTAGTCCCCGCGGTTAAGCCGTTCGCTCCTGCTCCAGTATTGGCCACGTTGGCCGTGAGTGAGTATCCCACCGCATTATTACTGCAAATGGCAGCAGGTGTGTCGTTGAACCCTTTCGGTTCAGGGTGCACAGTAACGCGAACTGTAAACGGACTGCCAGCACAGCCATTTGAACTTGTCGGTGTAACCGTGTATACCACGATCTGATCCGAATTGGTCTGGTTGCGCAATACGTCGGTGATGGTCGCCGTTGTTTGTGCAGATCCAAAGCTCTCGCCCGTCACGTTCCCGTTTGATGCCGCGATCCAAGAGAAAGTGGTTCCTGCCACCAAGTTGTTTCCCAGGGTGGCAATGTTGTTTGCCAACGAGTAGTTGGGACTCGCTTTGCTACAGATCACGGGGCTGTTGTCAGTACCACCCACAGGTTTCGGGTTGATCGTGAAGACAACCAGACGCGATGCGGCTGGTTGATTGCTGTTGCAACCCAATCCACTCGTCGCCTGTATCACATAGGTGGCTGTGATTGCCGTTGTACCCGTATTGACAAAGGTGTCGTTGATATGGATGGTTCCCGCCGCGCCCATTGGTATTGAGGTGCCAGACGTGCCCTGAGGGCCGCCCGACGACATTGTGGGTGCCGCCCACGTGAAAGTGGTCCCTGCCGGAAGGTTCAGCGGTGTAAGCTTGATTTCGTATTGCGCGGGCTGATCGCTACACAAGGTTTTGTTCGTGAGCGATAAGACTGGTTCGGGATTCACCGTCACTACGACGTCTTGGGTCGGTCCCGCGCACAAAGGTGCGGCTGTACCGATCGGTGTTACACGATATGTTACCGTGCCAGAGAAACCGCTTGTGTTGGTGAGCACTTGGTTGATGTTACCAGTGCCGGTATTTCCAACTGCAGTGCCGCTGATGCTGCCCGATACGGTGATCACCTGCCACGAGAACGTACTCGGGAGATTGGCCGTGAAATTCAATGAAGGAGCCGATCCGCTGCAAACTGAAGTCGCAGTGGCCGACGTCATCGTGGGCCTATCGCTCACGGAAATGTTCTTTGTCACCGGTGTACCTGCGCAACCCGAGCTGCTGGTTTCACTTACCGTGATGGAAGCAGACGCGAGCAAGCCGAAGTCAACCGTGATTTGGCGGAGGCCCACACCAGAGGTCGCACTGACGATGTTTGCTCCTGAGGCTGTCCAAGTATACGTAGACGCGGGATTAAACAGCGCCACTGGCACTTCATACACCACGCCGGTTTGACCCTTACACACAGGGTCGGCACCGTCTATGGTAAGCGCGCTTGGTGCTGGTGCAACAGTGATCGGGAACACGTTCGCTGCACCCGAGCAATTCTTACCAGGGAAGGTATTGGTTTCAACCACCCTGATGTTACCAGTACCCACGGTCGGGAATCGAAGCAGCACGAAGAAGTCGGAGGTGCCACCACCACCGAACACTTGGAAAAGCGGATCGATGGTCCAGGTATAGGTCGATCCAGCATTGGGTGTCACTTGGTACAGGATGATGTTGGTACCGGCACAGACGGTTCCTTGTCCTACAATTGGATTGGCAACCGGAAGCGGGTTGATCGTAATCACAACGTTTTGAGTCGCGCCTACGCAACCAGCAGCGGTGGGCGTGATCGCATAGGTTGCCGTAATCGGGCTCGATCCTGTGTTAACGAGCACGTCGGTCAGATGAAGTGCGTTCGAAGCAGGAACGTTTGTGCCGCCAGATCCTTGGGCACCACCTGCCGACATCGTCGGAGCAGTCCACGTAAAGGTTGTTCCTGCCGGCAGGTTGTTAGGTGTGAGCAACACGCGGTAATTGACCGCTTCACCACTACAAATCGTCTTCGTTTGGGCCGCGGTGATTACGGGCGCCGGATTAACAGTGATCGGGATGGTACGCGCCGTTCCGGCGCAACCACCTGCTGAAGGGGTCACTACGTAATTGACGGTAGTAGCGGAGCCTGTGGTGTTGGTCAGTACATCGTTTATGTGAATTGTCGCAGCTGTTCCAAGTGCGACGTTGGTGCCGGCGGTAGCAGGGCCCGCGCCATCTGGATCAGGCCAATTAAATACCGTATTGGCGGGCAGATCGGTTGGCGTCAATTGAATGTGATATGCCACAGCCGAACCACTACAGATTGTCTTGCTTTGTGGATTGACGAGTACCGGAGCCGGGTTAACCGTGATGGCTATGGTCTGCGCAGCGCCTGCACAACCTGCGGCGGGAGCAGTCGGTGTGACGACATAGTTTACCGTAATAGGTGCCCCCGTTACGTTCGTCAGCACGTCGTTGATGTGAAGGGTCGCAGCTGCACCCAAGGCCACGTTCGTGCCTGCGGTTGCGGGGCCAGCCCCGTCAGGATCGGGCCAATTGAACACCGTATTGGCGGGCAGGTCGAGCGGATTAAGCTGAATGTGATACGCGACACTCGCGCCGCTACAAATTGTCTTGGTCTGGCCTGCTACGAGGACGGGCTGAGGGTTTACCGGTACGCTGATCGTAAATGTGGATCCTAGACAAGAGCCCACTACCGATGTCGGTGTAACCGTAAACACGGCTGTCTGCACGGTGCCCGAGACGTTCGCTAATGTTCCAGTGATGTTTCCGCTTCCACTTGCGGCACCCCCAGTAATAGCGGGCGGATAAGCGGCTGTCCACGTATAGGTGCTATTTACACCGTTCCCTCCTACGCCCACCGCGACGGATGTGGCAAAGGGATCAATGTTTAGTGTTGCCGGCGCACATACAGCGGTGACAGTCTTATTCACTCCCACCGGTAACGGATTCACCGTGAAGGAAAGATTCGTGTTGAAGACAGTCTGGCACCCTGTCGGTGACAGGATTGAAACAATTCTCAGGGTATGCGGGCTAGGCGTCGTGTTATTGAAAGCTGCCTCGCTGAACGTAAGTGGAGCACTCACGTCGCCATTCGCCACGTTGACTGTAAAGTTCTTCGTAAGGCTCGATCCACCATCCACCGTGTAGGTAAGGACATACGTGCCGGCGCCGGTCGAAAAGCCGTCAAGACTAAATGACAAAGATGGATCAGTCGTGGCCGCCCCTGCGGAACACACTGACGTTGCTGCTAACGAGGGCGCGGTGTCAAATGCTGGAGGAAAACCGCCGACGACTACTGACGCAGGTGCAGTAAAGGTAAGGTTGGCACTGGGGGCAGTCACCGAGCAACCATTCGCATCTGTCAGGGACACAATCCTGTATGTACCCGCAGCAGGCGAAGTGATCGTATAGGGAGACGTTACATTGTTGACAATCGGTTGGTTCGTTCCGCTGATGGAGTACACCAAATTCCAAGGACCGGTTCCAGCCGTGAAGGTGAAGACGATGTCGGGAGCTGGGTTACCGCTACATATTGAACCACCACCCGACACATTACCAGCCGGGAGCGGATTCACCGTGATCGTGATCACGTTCGAGAAAGTTTCTGGGCAGGTCGTTGCGACGGGTCCCGGCGAACGAACACGACGGCGGTAGAACGTGGTGGCAGTCAATACCCCTGGATCGTATGTTGTCGCGGTTGCACCCACGATGTCGGTGTAGGGGCCACCAAGCGCCGTGGCTTGTTGCCATTGGTAGACATAGTTTGTCCCGTCACCACCGGAAGCCGCGGTCACATTGGTGAGCGCCGTGGGATCCTGTCCGGAGCAGATCGTTTGCGGATTGCCGATTACGCCGGGATCATTGATATCGTGAACCGTGATAGTAATCACGTTTGAATAGGCTGTGTTGGTGCCTACGCAAACACCAGAAACGACGCGCCGTCTGAAAAAAGTTGTTTGAGGAAGTACCGGCGGATCATAAGTTGTTGAGGTTGCCCCGACAATCGTGTTAAACGGACCTGCCACCCCAACCGTCGACGATTCCCACTGGTAAGTGTATGTAGTGCCGTCTCCAGCGCCACCTGCTGTGACACTACCTAAGATGGTTGGATCCGAAGTCTCGCAGACCGTTTGCGCACCGTTGATTGATCCTGGGGTGACCGCCACGTCTGCACGAATTTGAAACACATTTGAATAAGCATCCGGACAGAAGCCGGAAATAGCACGCCTTCTAAACCATGTCGTCACATTTGTGACGGGTGGATCGTAAGTAGCTGCCGTTGCGCTTGCAATGTTAGAAAATCCAGAGGCAGGACCCGTTGTGGAAGATTCCCATTGATACGTAAAGCCTCCAGTACCGCCGGAGGCACTTGTCGCATTGGTAAATGCTGGGGGATCTGCGCCTGAGCATATCGCCACCACGCTTGTCGTACCGATCTCATTCGGGTGGTCAATCGCGCCCCCCGAGTTCGTATCCGTAATATTGAACGTCATGGTCTGTGGCTGGCTCGTACACCCGTTCGCCCCCGGCCACTGCTCCGTGACATAGTAGGTTACCACCTTGGTTGTCGCAGTGGTTGCCTTTACCATCGCCGGTGTACCTTCGGTGATGGGGTTGAATGTGTTCGACGATGTAGATGATTTTTGCAGGTTGGTCAAAGCTGCATCACTATACCAACGGAGCGTGCTGTTGACCTGCGTATGCGAAGTTGTAAAGGTAAAGGTGTTGTCTGCGTCGGTATCGCAATGATTGGCTGTGTACGTTACCGTGGGTGGTGGCGGAGCGGTGGCGATGCGAATGGTGTAAGTCCTTGTCGCTGGAATGCCGTTGGCATAAAAGGGAGCAGCACCTAGGGGAGAGATAACAGAACCGGCCGGTGAATAAATATCGAAGGTTGCGATCGCCTGAGGGGGGTTCAAGCCGTTGGCGTCGAAGAGCAAACGGTCGAAGGCCGCACACGTGTTCCATGTCCTCATGGTTACCACCATCTGTTGACCCGCTGTCGCAGTGGTCGGCATCTGCATGTTCAAAGTGATGGCACTAGGCGTGGTGACTGTCGCAGGCAGGTACAGAACTGGTCCGTAGACAGGAAGTTGGGCGGCCGTGTAGTTGGTCCCGTTGATGGTGAATTGTTGTCCCGCCGCAGCGCCAGTGGTCATCGTGTTGGTGGTACCGTATACAAACTGAACCCAACGCGCTTGGTCGTTGGGGTTGGGGTTTTCGACGATACCGCCGGGCGTACAGTTGAAGTCGGAAGCATCCACGAGGCGAATCGCCGTGCGGTCGAAAGGACAGATGTCTGTGATTTCCCCGGTTTCAAATCCACCTGTTCCGGTTTGGTGGTTCATGTCGAGCGTTCCCAGGTTGGTGTTCGCTTCGTTGTCCCATACAGCGAATTTCTGGGTCTGGTTTCCAATGCCGATACAGCTCGAACCACCCACACCCCAACTTGTCGTCATGGTGTATGTACAGCGTTCGTTCGGTGTTGCTGAAGGTGTGCGGCCACCGATCGTGTAATCGTAAATGTGGGGTTGTTCAACCCTCCAGTTTTGGTTCAGGATGTTGGTCAGGTTCAACGTATCGGCGCGGGTGGCCATTGGGTTATACAGACCCACGTCGTAGGTGAGTGTGGTCGTGTTGAACAGGCGGGGATCGAGTGTTTCCACAACGCCGTCACCCCAGTTAATGACAATCTTAGGAACAAGACCACCAGTGGTTTGCCAGTTGATACCAGTGTATTGCACCTGCCACGTGAGTGAACGGGGCGAGCACAAACCCGAAGGGCTCAAAATTTGGTTACCTGGAACTGGTACACCGATGCCGTTCGGCTTTCCGCAGTTACCGTTGGTGGTGTAGACGGGGTTTGGATTCGATGCATCCCAGGGGCGGAACTCGTAAATGGCTCCAAAACCATCGGCGGTGTTCCTTGGACGAACTTCTACGGAGATATGCTTTCCTACCTGTGCTGCTGTAATGGCGAAAGTGACTGCCGTCGCGCCAGCAATTGCTTGTTTGTTGGTTCCAAGGTTATCGTCGTAGGTATACCACTGAAAGGTGGTCCCGGATTCGGCCTGGGCGCCCGCCACACCGTCGGCGTCGGCATAGGTATACCACACACGCAGTGTCTGCCCGACGCGCATACCCGTGAAGTTCTTAACGATCTTCGTTTCGAAGGTGGTACCCGCAGTGCTTCCAGATATGTAGATATGATGTGCCCGAGGTAGGGCGCCGAAGACGGCGCTTGAGACAAACAACAAGACAAGAGTAAATGCAAAAATTCGATAGTCTCCGATCGATGTCTTCCTCATAGGTTCAGCCTGGTCACAGTATTTCACCGGGTATATCCGCAGTGCGATGAAATTGTAACCGATGGGTTTTTGAGTTGTGGTCTAAAAATTCCCACAAAATCTTCAAAATCTAAATAATTTCAAAGGGGCAAGTGCGACAACTCTGTCATTTACCTACCTTTGCCCCCGAATTTTTTTGACCTTCCATGTCAACCACTTCTAAGTTCATATTCGTCACCGGCGGCGTGACTTCCTCCCTAGGAAAAGGGATTATCTCTTCGTCCCTAGGGAAGCTCCTGCAGGCGCGCGGGTTTACGGTAACAATACAGAAGTTTGACCCCTATATCAACATCGACCCAGGCACCCTAAACCCTTACGAACACGGCGAATGTTACGTGACGGACGACGGGGCGGAAACAGACCTGGACCTTGGGCACTACGAACGGTTCCTCAATACTCCGACTTCTCAGGCCAACAACATTACCACGGGTCGCATCTATAATAATGTGATCACCAAGGAGCGCAAAGGCGAATACCTAGGAAAAACCGTGCAAGTGGTGCCCCACATCACCGACGAAATAAAAAGGAACATCAACCTCCTGGGGGAGAGCGGGAAGTACGATTTCGTGATTAACGAGATCGGCGGTTCCGTCGGTGACATCGAATCCTTGCCTTTTCTTGAGGCGGTTCGCCAAGTACGTTGGGAACTGGGTTCTAACAACGCACTTGTCATCCACCTCACGCTGATCCCCTACCTTGCGGCAGCGAAGGAACTTAAGACCAAACCGACACAACACTCGGTGAAGGAACTTCTGTCGTACGGAATTCAACCCGACATTCTCGTTTGTCGCACCGAGCATCCCCTTCCGCTGGAAATACGCAAGAAGCTTGCCCTTTTCTGCAATGTGAACTTGAATTCAGTGATCGAGGCGATCGATGCTGAAACAATTTATGATGTTCCGCTACTCATGAGGAAAGAGAAACTCGACGAACGTGTGCTCTCGAAACTCAAAATGGTAACGAAACAGGAGCCGGATCTAGAACAATGGAAGTCTTTCCTGGGCAAGTTGAAAAACCCGGTTGAGGAGATCAACATTGGACTTGTGGGGAAATACGTATCGCTCCCGGACGCCTACAAGTCGATTGCCGAGGCTTTCATCCATGCTGGAGCGCAAAACGATTGCAAGGTTCGCATCAAATGGATTTCGTCGGAAGAAATCAACAGCGATACCGTAGAAAACATCTTGGGTGGCCTCCATGGCGTGCTCGTGGCGCCCGGTTTTGGCGAGCGCGGGCTGGAAGGCAAGATCGCTGCGATCAAGTACGTTCGCGAAAACAAGATTCCATTCTTAGGAATCTGTTTGGGTATGCAAATGGCGGTGGTCGAATTCGCTCGTCACGTGCTCAAATTGGAAGCGAGCTCTTCGGAGTTGAACCCGAAAACGAAGTACCCCGTCATCGATATGATGGAGGAACAGAAAAAGATTACAACAAAAGGCGGCACGATGCGTCTTGGTTCGTATGCCTGCAAACTCAAGAAAGGGACCAAGGCCTTTGCCGTATATGGCGACACGACTATTCACGAACGTCATCGTCACCGGTACGAGTTCAACAACAAGTACCTCCACCAATTTGAAGAGGCTGGCATGAAGGCGGTGGGTGTGAACCCCGATTCTGAATTGGTTGAAGTTATTGAACTGAAAGACCATCCTTGGTTTTTGGGTGTTCAGTACCACCCAGAGTTGCGCAGCACCGTGATGAACCCCCACCCTTTGTTCGTGGGGTTCGTAGAAGCAGCTTTGAAGAACAAGCGCAAAGAACTAGCAACGAATTAATACGTCAAATAAGATACTAAGGCTAACGGAATGGATAGGAATACAACAATTGGTTTTGCGCTCATCGCGGTCATCTTGATCGCATACTTATACTTCGCACCGAGTCCAGTCCAACAACCGATCGAGGAGTCCTCTGTTTCGGCAGTCGACACCGTCACCACCAAGATTCAAACACCTGCGGCACCCGCGGCGATCGACAGTGCCCTGATTCGTCAGTACGGTAGCCTAGGAACTTACTTGACGGGCGAAGAGAAACTTACTTCGTTAAAGAACGAAGACCTCTCCGTTACCTTCTCCAATCACGGCACCGTGCAAAGCGTGGAGTTGAATAACTACAAGACCTACTATCAAAAGCCCCTTTTCCTCGCGCAGGGAAACAACAACCAATTCTCGCTCACGACGCAAGTAAACGGGCAACCAATCGATCTGTATAAATTGGTTTATCAAGCCGATCAGTCTTCGAAGGGCGACACCACCATCCTGACCTATACGGCGTCGCTCGGCGATCAATCCTGGATCCGCCACACGTATAAACTTCCAAAGTCTGGATATCAAGTAGGATATCAACTCGAATTAAAGGGTGTTTCCGTGGGCGACCAAGTATCATATGCTTGGCGCGACTTGGTGCCTCTGCAGGAAAAGCAGTTGTCGGAAAGTAGGATCCGAACCAATGCCAACTGGTATTCTGTTTCTGACGGGTTCGATAACATCAACGACGCATCGCTCGACTATGAAGCGGAACAAGTACCAGGGCCTATCCAATGGGCTTCCTTTCGTCAGAAGTTTTTCGTGAGCGCATTCATCGGCGCAAAGCCTTTCTCGAAAGGCGAGTTTTCAACGGCCGTCAACGCCGCCGACACGAGTTATGTGAAAGATGTTCGCATGAACCTGTCGATTCCGTCGAGCGACCTCACCGCTAATGGCGCGAGCTTCCGCTACTATTTTGGCCCGAACGATTATTCGATTTTACACGAGGTGGCCCCGTCGTTTCAACGCAACGTGTATCTAGGTTGGATCCCCGTGAAGTGGGTGAACCAGTTCATTATTTTACCCGTGTTCCACCTACTGGAGAAAGTCTTCTCCAACTACGGCGTGATCATCATGATCTTGGTCTTGATTATCCGCTTGGCGCTGACGCCACTCTCCTACTCATCGTACTTGGGTATGGCGAAAATGCGGTTGTTGAAACCTGAGTTGGATGCCATCAAGGAAAAGAACGGTGACAACATGACGCAGGCGCAGCAAGACCAGATGAAGTTGTACCAAGAAGCTGGCGTTAACCCATTCGCAGGTTGTATTCCTTTACTCTTACAGATGCCGATTCTGTTGGCGATGTTCTATTTCTTCCCCGCTAGTATCGAGTTTCGACAGGAGCAATTCCTGTGGGCGGAAGATTTGTCGACCTACGATTCAATCTTGAACTTGCCGTTCTCGATTCCGGGTTATGGCGACCACGTGAGCTTATTCGTCTTGTTGATGACGATCTCTACGTTGATCTCAACTTGGCAAAACAACCAGATCAGTTCAGTTCAGGGACCGATGAAGTCTGTTTCGTACATCATGCCGGTTATTTTCTTGTTCATTTTGAACAGCTTCTCCGCTGGTTTGAGCTTCTATTATTTCATCTCGAACGTCTTCGGTTTTGCCCAACAGGCGGTTATCCGACGTTTTGTTGATGAAGAGAAGATCAAACGCGTGATGGAGGACCACAAGAAGAAAATGGCCACTAGCGCTGGAAACGGGAAGAAGTCGAGTTTTATGGCCCGCCTCCAGGAGGCTGCCAAGGCGAGCGAAGAAGCGCGTCGCCGGTCAGCGAAAAAGTAATCGTTTCATTTTCAAGATCATCGAGTCGACGGGGCCGATTATCGCGGCAGGTCGACTCGTTTTTTTATATTTGCAACCCCCCGCCCCTAGGAACGGGTTCATTTTTTATCCTTACTAAACGATGGGCAAGATTATCGCCATAGCCAACCAAAAAGGAGGAGTCGGAAAGACCACGTCAGCGATCAACCTGGCAGCCAGCTTAGCCGTCTTGGAATTCAAGACCTTGCTCGTGGATGCAGATCCGCAGGCCAACTCAACGTCGGGTCTCGGCATTAATCCCAAGGAAGTGAACGCCGGCCTTTACGAGTGTATGATCGACGGGATCAATCCCAAGGATGTGATCATCAAAAACGACCTCAAGTTCCTAGATATTTTGCCTTCGCACATCGACCTCGTTGGTGCGGAAGTGGAGATGGTCAACATCGAACGTCGCGAGGAAAAGATGCGTGACGCGCTGGGGAAAGTGAAAAATGAATACGATTTCATCATCATCGATTGCTCTCCGTCTCTTGGCCTGATTACGATTAACTCGTTGACGGCCGCCGATTCGGTCATCATCCCGGTGCAATGCGAATACTTTGCCTTGGAAGGGCTCGGTAAACTCCTCAATACTATCAAGATTATCCAAACCCGGTTGAACCCCAATCTCGAGATCGAGGGAATCCTTCTGACGTTATACGACTCCAGGACATCGCTCGGAAATCAGGTGGTAGAAGAAGTGCGTACCCACTTTAAGAACATCGCCTTCACGACGATTATCCCCCGGAACGTGAAGTTGAGCGAGTCGCCAAGTTTTGGTCTACCCGCTATCGTGCACGACGCCGAGAGTAAAGGTGCCGTAAGCTATCTGAGTCTTGCGCGCGAAATCCTCGACAAAAACGGAAAAATGAAGTAACGGGTCACAAAGGAATAGTTATGTCAAAAAAGAAAGCATTAGGACGTGGCTTAAGTGCCCTGCTCAGTGACTCTTCTACCGAAGATGAACGCTTGGAATCGGACGTCCCACCCGCGGCGGTCACAACGCCCACGGTTGTCGCCACGAGCAATCTAAACGAAATCCCGATCGGAGAAATTGAAGTGAACCCATTTCAACCGCGGCAACATTTCGATCAAGAGCACCTTCAAGAACTTGCAGCCTCTATCAAGTTGCACGGCATTATCCAACCGATCACGGTTCGTAGACTCGCACAAAATCAGTATCAGCTCATTTCGGGTGAGCGTCGCTTCCAGGCATCTAAGCTAGCTGGCCTGGCCATGATCCCGGCCTATATCCGCTCGGCCGACGATCAGCAGATGCTGGAGATGGCGTTGATCGAAAACATCCAACGCGAGAACCTAAACCCAATAGAAATTGCCCTCAGCTACCAACGGCTCATCACCGAGTGTAACCTGAAACAAGAAGAACTGGGCGATCGCGTTGGAAAGAACAGGACCACCGTTACCAACTATTTACGCCTGCTGAAACTTCCGCCTGACATTCAAGCGGCGTTGCGCGACAATAGGATATCGATGGGACACGCGCGGGCAATCGTAAGCGTGGAAAACCCCGACTCGCAGTTGTTCATCTTCAAGAAAATGGTGAGCGAAGATCTTTCTGTTCGGAAAGTAGAAGAACTCGCACGCCAAGTGGGTGTGGTACCAAAAGAAGAAGGCTCGCAGAAGCCCACATCGGCTGGACCGCCACGCGAAATATCCCAGCTTCAGTCCAAGCTCTCATCGCACTTTGGCACGAAAGTTAAGGTGAACAGCGACGGAAAAAGAGGAGACATCCGAATTCCCTTCCTCTCGGTGGAAGATCTCAATCGGATCTTGGATATCCTGAAGCTATAGTATGATTCGGTTCTCTTTGTTGCTCATTCTCTCGATCGGAGCTTTCTCGGCGTGGAGCCAGGACACTTTGCACTCTTCGAGCCCCGCCCGCCGGTTGGAGCCGACCGACTCGATTACCGTGAGAAATGGACGCAAGGTGATGACCATCGAATCGTATGCCGCCAGGTTCGATCCACGAAAGGCGATGCTCTATTCCGCCGCACTACCGGGACTAGGACAAGCTTACAACAAGAAGTATTGGAAGATTCCACTGATCTACGGCGCTTTTGGTGGCCTCGGCTTCGCTGTGTGGTGGAATAACGATAGATACCTGTTCTATCGGGCCGGTCTTTTTGGCCTCTTGAACGAACCTGCAAATCCTACCGTCGATCCCGTTACCAACCTGACCAAATTCGGCAACCGTGTGGTTGACGGAGTGCCTTTGTTTCCAGCGAGTGCCACCAGTCCACCCTTGAAGGAGGAGATTGTAAGGAACGCGGTCAATCGTTTTCGACGAGATCGTGACTTTGCGCTCATTGCTTCGTTTATCTTTTACATGATGCAAATGGTCGATGCGCACGTCGATGCACACTTGAAGGAATTCGATGTGAACCCTCATTTAAAAGTCTCGTTGGAGCCATCTGTTCAACAAAATGCATTCACTGGACGCAGTGCTGGGATTGGTCTCACACTCAAATTTTAGTTGCTACGATGAAAATTCTCCTTGTTGGATACGGTAAAATGGGTAAGGCGATTGAACGCATTGCCGTCGAACGAGGTCACAGCATTGTGGGGCGTGTGGACGTGCAGAGCGCCGACCAGATTCAAGCGGGCGCCGACGTGGCCATTGAATTCACCCAACCCGAGTCGGCGTGGGGCAATGTCCGTCGATGCCTCGAAGTTGGTATCCCCGTGGTTTCGGGAACGACGGGTTGGCTGCAGCACTTGCCAGAAGCACACCAACTTTGCGAAGCGAAGAAGGGTGCATTCTTCTATGCATCCAACTATAGCTTGGGTGTCAACATCTTCTTCAAGCTGAATGAATACCTGGCCAAGTTGATGGCGAAACAAACTGGCTACCGTGTGTCGATCGACGAGACGCATCACACCCAGAAAAAAGATGCTCCCAGCGGAACGGCGATTACCTTGGCACAAGGCGTGATCAAGAACCATCCCGCCAAAAAGCAATGGGTGAACCACATGAGCAGCGATCCCGCAGATTTGGTGATTCGATCCTTTCGAGTAGACCCGGCTCCCGGTACGCACACCATCCAATATCAATCGGCCATCGACGACATCGCTATTACCCACACAGCTCACTCACGCGAAGGTTTCGCGATGGGCGCTGTCTTGGTGGCAGAATGGATCCAAGGACGCCAAGGAAGCTTCTCGATGGACGATTTTCTCACGTTCTGAGTTCATCCATTTTTTACGTTATTTGCAGGGCCGAAATCCGGACTAAAACAATTTCACCGTGGCATTGATCATCTTCATCGTGTTGTACGCCCTCATCGCTTCGGGGCTTTGGAAACTTTTTGAGAAAGCGGGGCAACCCGGCTGGGCTGCGGTGGTACCCGTATACAACTTGTACGTGTTCGTGAAGATGGCTCAACGCCCTTGGTGGTGGTTGCTATACTTGTTCATCCCATTGATTGGGCAACTGATCGGCCTCGCCGTACTCAATGACTTCTTGAAGTTGTATCGCAAAGGCGAACCCGCCAACCTGATCTTTTGCGCTGTGGCACCCTTCATCTATTTACCGATGATCGGTTTCAACAAAGAAGTTCAATACGTTGGACCCAGCGAAATCGTAACTGGAAAGAAAAGCGCCGTGTACGAATGGAGTGAAGCCATTGGTTTTGCCGTCGTCGCGGCCACAATGATCCGGTGGCTGATCATGGAAGCCTACACGATTCCAACTGGTTCGATGGAAAACTCGTTGCTCGTGGGCGACTTCCTGTTCGTGAGCAAGTTCCATTATGGAACGCGAACGCCCGGCACGCCGGTTCAAGTGCCCCTCACCCACCAAAAGATTTGGTTCACAGAGATTCCTTCCTATACTGAATGGTTCAAACTCCCGACGTATCGACTGCCGGGTATCAGTCATATTAAGCGAGAGGATGTCGTGGTATTCAACGTTCCCACCGATCATGAAAACAACGGCGTTCGATATCCGATAGATCTAAAGACCAATTTCATCAAACGTTGTGTGGGTATTCCCGGCGACGTGATCGAAATCAAGAACAAGCAAGTGTACCAGAACGGAGAAGCTGAACCGAGACCGGAGAAGATGCGATTCACCTACCAAGTCTTGGCCTCCGAACCCATCAACGACCGGAACCTAGAGAAACTCGGTGTCGACCCTGATGATTGGGCCGGTAGCCAATCGGTTGGAAAAAAGGTGATGTATTATTGGAACCTAGATTCTGCTACAGCCACAGAGATTAGGTCGGCCAGTTATATCGAATCGGTTGTCCAACAACCCGCCCGCACAACCCCCAACCCGGGTTTGGTTTTCACCAGCAGCCGGTACTCGCCCTGGAACGAAGACAACTTCGGCCCGCTCACAGTACCCAAGAAAGGCATGACCATTCCAGTCAACGATTCAACGCTCTTCTTCTATGGATCGACCATCCGTGATTTTGATCACAATAACGATGTGAGAATTGAAGACGGCAAGTTGTTCATCGATGGCGTGGAGAAGTCCACCTACACGTTCAACCAGGACTATTACTTCATGATGGGTGACAATCGGCATGATTCTGCCGACTCCCGTTTCTGGGGCTTTGTGCCGGAAGACCACATCGTGGGGAAAGCATTCTTTATTTGGTTATCGATCGATCCGCACGCGGACTTCGTGCACAAGATTCGCTGGAATCGTTTCTTCAAGTTGATCGACTAACGTCGTCGTTACCAGTCGATGGGTGTTAACCCATGCTGTTGCAAGTACGCATTCGTTTTGCTGAAATGCTTGTTCCCGAAAAAGCCTCGGTCGGCGGAAAACGGCGATGGGTGTGCGGACGCAAGCACGAGGTGTTTCGCACGATCGATGATTTCGCCCTTTTTCTGTGCATAAGCTCCCCAAAGGATGAATACCACGTGCTGCTTGGTTGTTGAGATTTCGCGGATGACGGCATCGGTAAACTCTTCCCAGCCCTTGTTTTGATGCGAGCCGGCTGTCGCCTCGCGCACGGTCAGTGTCGCGTTGAGCAGCAAGACCCCTTGGCGCGCCCACCTTTCCAAGTCTCCATTGGGCGGAGCGGGTTTCCCGAGGTCGGCCTGTATTTCTTTGAAAATGTTAACCAATGAGGGGGGCATCCGGACGCCGTGTCGCACAGAAAAGCACAGCCCATTGGCCTGTCCTGCACCATGGTACGGGTCCTGGCCGAGCACGACCACTTTCAGTTGGTCGAAGTCGCAACAATCGAATGCGCGGAAGATTTCGCGTGCCGGGGGGTACACTGTGTGTTGCGCATACTCTTTCCTGACGAAGTCGGTAAGCTGGACAAAATAGGGTTTTTCGAACTCCTGCTGCAGTTTTTGCTTCCAGGAAGCCGCGATTTTGACGTCTGCCGGCATGCCGTGTTTTGATGAGGTTAATTTTTTTTGCCCGAATTGCGGTGCGGGTTGTAAAATAGAAAAAAATGATATTTTTGAGAGGATGGTAGATCAAATCACACAGGGCGTCAAGGTGAGTGTGGAGACGGAATATCAACCTTCGTATTCCAGTCCCAGTCAATATCACTACGTCTTTACCTACCGCATTACCATCGAAAATCAAAGCGACTTTACCATCCAGTTGATGCGCCGTCATTGGTACATCCACGATGCCGGTTTTCAACCCCGTGAAGTAGAGGGCGAAGGCGTGGTTGGGCAACAGCCTGTGTTGGAACCCGGGCAATCGCACCAATACGTTTCGGGGTGTAACTTGAAATCGGGAATCGGAAAGATGGTGGGCACCTACCTCGTAGAAAGAATCGTAGACGGCACCACGTTCAAGGTGAACATCCCGGAGTTTACAATGGTGGCTCCCCTCCGACTGAACTAGTTCTTCGCTCGTTGGGCGACTGCACTTGGGACTAGTTTCTGGATTACCTTACATTCGCAATTCAATTTCAGCCCGTTGTCCCGTTTCTTCCAACTCAAGTCTTTCATCAATCATTGGCTCGACGCAGTTGAAGTTCATTCGATTCATTCTCCGTTCTTCTTCGACTTTTACAACACCGTGATTCTCGGTGAATCGATTGGGCAATTCGAAGATATCGAAGCCCTTCGTCACAAACTGCTCGCCAACCCGGACAGCATTGATGTTGTTGACCTTGGATCCGGCAGCAGGTCCTCACAACTTCAGACGCCACGCAGGAAAATCGCCGACATCGCTGCAACGAGTCTTTCCCCGGCTCGGGTGGCGGAAGTATACTTTCGCACGTGCGTTTATACCGAAGCCCATCATATAGTTGAACTGGGTACTTCGCTCGGGCTCACCACGCTCTACTTGTCTCGTTTACCGGGTTGTCAGGTGCATACGTTCGAAGGCAGCACCTCGTTGGCGAACATCGCGCTCACGAACTTTGAATCGTTTGGCCAAAAGAACATTCACCTGATAGAAGGTGACATCAGCCAGACCTTGCCGCGGTACCTGGAAAGCAACCTCACCAAGATTGGGTTCGCCTTAATCGATGCTAACCACACATACCAAGCGACGATTCAATACTTCGAATGGCTGATGAAGCGTTTCAACGAAAAAAGTGTGATGGTCATCGACGACATACACCATTCGCCAGAAATGGCTAAAGCCTGGTCTGAACTGAAGAAGCACTACCTCGTCTACGGAAGTGTAGACCTGTATCGTTGCGGGATCCTATTTTTTGAACCGGGGTTGAACCGCCAGCACTTTGTGTGGGCGCTTTGACTTTCGATAGTTATATTTGGGGTCTCGCAAATGAACGCAACAGTGAGCGAAACGAATAATACCCCAAAGAAAAACAACAAGGCAGCTGTCGCCATCGCCCTCCTGTCGATCGTCGTGATCGTGCAAGGCATCAAGATCTACCTCGACTACAAGGAAAAATCACAAGTCCGCCAGGAGCTAGCGGAGTCCAACGAGAACTTGGAGTCGACCATGGCTCGTTTGAATGAGATCAAGGTCGAATTGGAAGACAAGATCAAGCAGATAGAAAAATTGGGTGGCGATGTCGCCGAACTGGAAAAAGCGCGGGCCGAGGTCGACGCCGAGTTGAAGAGTGTGCGGAAACGCAACGACAAAGCAATTCGCGATCTGAAAGACCGAGTGGCCGGGTATGAAGAACTACTCAAGCTAAAGGACGACGAAATCGAGAAACTGCAAAGCATCAACAAGGAACTGTTCAGCGAAAACAGGAACCTGAAGACCAAGCAGAACGTCCTCAACGACTCCATCAACCGACTTGCTAAAAACAAAAGTGACTTACAATCGAAAGTACAATTAGCCTCCCAACTAAAGGCCGAAAACATTCAAGTGATGGCCGTCAGTGGAAAAGGCAAGGAACGTGAGTCACCATTCCGAAGCCGACAACTGGAAACCCTCAAAGTCGAATTCAACATTGCCGATAACAAAGTAGCGCCGATCGAAGGAAAAAAAATCATGATCCGTGTCCTGGACGAGAATGGCCAACCGATCTTCAACGTCGACAAGGGTTCGGGAACTTTTATGTACAACGGCAAAGAAGAATTCTATACTGCCGCCCAAGAGATCTTGTTTGATAACTCCAGACAAAAGCTCTCCTTCCTATATGAGAAAGGATCAGACTATGCCTCGGGTACCTATACGGTGGAAATTCTCGCCGATGGTTACAGGATGGGGACGATGCAGTTTGTGGTGAAGTGAGAATGATGGGACAATGTGATGAGGGGACGAACTAAACGAGGCGATGTTCTAAATTCTAAAATCTCAATTCTGAATTCTGAATTCTAATGTTTTATTATTGGTTGAAGTTCATGATGAAACTGGCGATCTGGGTGTATTACCGGAGGATCAGTACACGAGGCTTCGACAAGATTCCGGCAACGGGTCCAGTGGTGTTTGCGTGCAACCATCCCAACTCATTTCTCGACGCAATGATTATCGGGACGCTCGCGAATCGAGAAATGCACTTCCTCGCGCGTTCGGATGTATTCAATTCGCCGTTGAAACTGTGGATCCTCGCGCGGTTCAACCTGATACCGATCTATCGGCTCCAAGAAGGTGTGGAGAACCTTGAAAAGAACAAGGACACGTTCGACCGGTGTCACCAGATTTTTCGCCGTGGCGGCGCTGTACTCATCTTCAGTGAAGGGCTCTGTGTGCAAGAAATGCGGCTGCGTCCCTTGAAGAAAGGTACCGCGCGCATTGCCATGGAATACATCAAAGACGGTTCACCGCTCACGATCATCCCTACCGGCCTCAACTACATGAGAGCCGCATCATTCCGGGAAGATCTTGTGATCGGTATTGACGAGCCTTTCGATGCTGCCGAATTCGCTCCCCTTTACCGTGAAAACGCCAGTAAGGGTATCAATGCGTTCAACAAACAACTCGATACCGCCCTCCATCGCGTGGTCATCGACGTGCGGGATCGTGAAAATGAAAAAGTGATCGAGCAGATCGTCGAGACCACCAACCACGAAACGGGTGGAGATTTGAACGTATTGGTAGACCTCGCAGCGAACCTCCACCGCACGAGTGTTCAGGATCCGGAGCGCTATGCACAAGTCATTGCCGCGGGACGTAACTATACCCAAGCATTACAAAGCGGTGGCGTAAGGGACCGAGCGATCATCCGGAGTTCGCCATTTGGCCTCTTCGCCAGCGTGTTGTTTTGGATAGGTTATGGATTGTTTTGGCTGCCCACCAAGGGGGTGGTCTCCATCACGAAATCGAAAGTGAAGCGCATCGAATTCCACGACTCCGTGTTGTTGGGTGGCTCGGCAATTTTGCACTTCTTCTACGTGCTCACGGTTTACCTGATCGTGATGGCGATCTTCAATTGGCAAATTGGGTTGGTCGCTGTCGCCTTGATGTGCTTGCTGGGTTGGGTGGGAATCCTTTCCCACGATTCGATGCGGGCAGCACGGGAAGCCGCTACATTCCGATCACTTCCCTCCGATCAACAAGCCGAACTGGTCCGTTTGCGCCGTGAAGTTGCTGCGATTCCGGGGTTAGTCCTTCACCTTGTTAAGTCCCATCAAACTCACCATCCAGTTGGGTAGCGGTTTCTTGGGGTCGCGGTCTTTTAGGTTGAGGTAGATCCCTAATTTCGCCATCACGGGCACTTTGTGGGTTTCGACAAATTCGATAAGGGTTCCATCTGGATCTTCCACGTACGTGAAGTGGCCCGCTGCTTTACCCATATCGAAGGAGTCGGCACTGTCGACGGTGAATGGGAACCCGGCCTGCTCCACGCCCTTCGCGAGTTTTTTCATCTCGCGCACATCAAAACAAACGTGGATAAAGCCCATGTCGCCCCAATTGCGGCCCTCGTAAATCTTACGGGGAGTACGGCCCTCCACTTGCACCAGTTCTACGAACGGACGACCGAGCAGACGGCCGAAGGCACCCACGCCTTGTTCGCGCGCGGCAAGCAACACCCGGCGAACCTTGCCACCATCTTTCTTTAATTCTTGCAAGTCGTCTTCATGACCCGTGACATCGTATACCGGTTCCGTGGCGCCAAGGATCGTTTTGTACAAACCGATCGCCCGATCGATGTCGCTTACTCCGATCACGACGCCGCACATTCCCCCCGTGTAGTGACCATTCTTCTTGAACCAGTCGTTGTTCTCCACCACTTGGAAGTAGTTGCCATCGGGATCTTTGGTGAAAAAGTTCCGGGTGCCGTCGGGGGCTTTTCGTATGGCCGTCGACACGGCATGTCCAGCTTTCTTAAGTTCTTGAAAGGCTTCTTCGATGCGGGCGGTCTTTACCTTGGCGGCGAAGATACCTGTGTCACCCAGGACAGGTTGGAAGGTGGGTGCCACGGACACTTTGGAGGTATACTCCCAAATTTCGAGTCCGCCGCCTCCTTGCATGTTCATGGCGAGGATGGCATACCTGTCTTCGGCTTTCCCACTGGTGTAGCGGGTCATCAGTTCGGCGCGGGCGGCATCCTTGAATACTGGCACGTTCATGCCGAAATGCTTTCGAAACCAGGTAAACGCGGCTTCCGCATTTCTGACTCCGACGCCGACTTGTTGAATTCCACTAATGACCCATTCCATGGTGAGGAGATCGTTTTTTTGAATGTTGCGCAAAATGCTCTTAAAATGCAGACTGAACAAATGAGAGACAACGAACTTGCGCAAAACCCTGGGGGAAAGGGGCAAAAAAGGAGCGATTCAGTATGTAAACGCCTGGTTATCAACGCCCTTCCCTCTAAAGAATCTTGAAATGGAGCTTTCCCAGTAGCTCATTTTCCCCTATATTTGCACCCTCATTTAATAACCTTAAGTTTCACATGAAAAACTACGAGACGGTATTCATTTTAAATCCCGTTTTGTCTGAGGACCAGGCAAAGGATACTGTCGAGAAATTCGTGAAGGTGTTGAAGAAGGCGAAAGCTGAAATCGTCGGTTTTTATGCACTCCTCGAATTTGCGGCAGCTCCGGAAACGGTGAACACATTAGAGACTGAGTTCCGCAGGGACGAATCGGTCATGCGCTTTTTGACGACGGTGTTGGACAAGCACTCGTTGGCCTACAACGCACGCCGCCGCAAGGGCGAATTCAATCGCGGCAAGAAAACATCCACCACTAAGAGAGCCGAGGAGGGCAAAGAAGCATGACACTGATGAATGAACCCATCAAGCGCGCAGAGATCAAACCAAAGTACTGCCGCTTTAAGAAGAACGGTATCCGTTACATCGATTACAAAGACCCTGACTTCCTCATGAAGTTTGTTAACGAGCAGGGTAAGCTTCTTCCACGCCGCCTTACTGGTACGAGCTGGAAGTTTCAAAAGAAGGTAGCGCAAGCGGTAAAGCGTGCGCGCCACTTGGCGATCCTTCCTTACCTGGGCGATTCATTGAAATAACCTTAAACCACTCGGAACATGGAAGTGATATTGACACAAGACGTCCAAGGACTTGGATATAAGAATGACGTGGTGAAGGTGAAAGCTGGCTACGGCCGCAACTACCTGATCCCGAATGGTGCAGCATTGGTCGCCAACGATTCTAACAAGCGCATGGTCGCAGAAAACACGCGCCAAGCTGCTCACAAAGCCGCGAAAATCAAGCAAGACGCGGAAGCACTTGCAAACAAGGTCGGCGAGTTGACCATCGAACTGAAAACCAAAGCCGGTGAGACTGGAAAGATTTTCGGTGCCGTAACGGCGCTTCAGATCTCCGATGCACTCAAGGCGAAAGGTTTCGACGTAGACCGCAAGAAAGTTGTCATGAAGGAGTCGCCGAAGCAACTCGGTACCTACAAGGTGACACTCGATCTACACAAAGAAGTGAAACACGAAATAACTGTAAACGTCGTCAGCGAGTAATCGCTACTGCCCCCTTTTGAAGTCCCGGTTTCAGCAATGGAGCCGGGATTTTTTTTCGCCAACGCGGAAGCTTCTGCCAACCAACCACCAACCATCCCCCTCCCTACTCCGACAAGATTCGAATCTCTACTCGTCGGTTCAGATTCCGGGCCTCGGGTGTTTTCTCTTGCGTCAATGGTTTTGTGCCACCAAAAGCTTTTGTCTTCACGCGGCTCTTGCCCACGCCTTTGTCAACCAAGTAGTCTTTCACCTCGTCGACGCGTTCTTGGGAGAGTTCCATGTTCTTCGACATACTTCCCACGTTGTCGGTATGCCCTTCTAATTGAATGACCAACTTAGGGTGATCGAGGAGCATTTGTGCCAGCTCGTCGAGTTCGTCGAAAGAAGCCGGGTCGATCACGGACTTCCCCTGTTCGAAGATGAGCTTCGTCAGGCGGATTGTCTGTCCCTTGGGTGTCATAGCCAGGTTGCGTTGCACCTTCCCTCCCGACACTTTTTTGGGGTCTACGATCGCAATGGCGGTGATGTAGCCTTCGGCTTCGGCCGTGACCTCGTACTTGGACGAGCCGAAGATGGAAAAATGGAACACGCTGTCGCGAAATGAGCCTGTGATGCCGCCTGTGGGTAGGCTCTTGTACCGCACAATGGCTTTCACGCCCTTGTTGGTACCCACGTCTATTGCCTTCCCTTCGATTAGAATCTCTCCTTCTACCGGTGTCGTTTGTGCACACGCCAGTCCCAGTTGAAGGGACGCAAGGATGATCATGACCAAGTTTTTCATAGGCTTAGTTTCGGGTTGCACCGGTCTGCGGCGAAGTTACAAATCCAAGTCGATCGTCTGCCCTGGCGAAAACCCGACCTCACCGTCATCGGTCGAGTTATTTGGCTTTTCGTGGGTGTCTTGATCGTCACTTTTTACTTCTTTTTCCTTTTCCCCGAAGAGGTTTGCTTGCTTTTGCTCCTGCTTTCTTTGGTGTTTGACGACCGGCGGTTTTCCGTTGATGAGCGTTCCCGCTTGGCTTTCTCCCTCGGTCGTCCCGAAGAGGTTTGCTTGGCCGTCGTCCTCGATCGTTGGATCTGTCTCGAATTTTTTTTTTGACGAAGGAGAACCGTTGGAGGTTTCCGTCGTCTTCGAGTCGACTAGGTCGTTCTCTTCGTCGCCGTCTTCGAGGCCCGAGTCTTCCGGATCTTCGACGGGCTTCACTTTCGTCACCTTGAATTGCGACAGGCGGTTGCCCATTGCCTTCCACCCCTTCACGTCGATGATATCCTCCAAGTTTACTGCTTCGGTCTCCTTTTCTTTGCCCTTCCCTTTTACCACTTCGAGCTCAACTTCCGGTGTATCGCTGGTGGTCACGTACTCGAGCCGCGAGCCAATTCCTTCGGAGATGAAATTGAAGTCTTTGTCGGCGGTGGTAGTCTCGACCAAGAATCGTTTCACGAAGTGTTGCTTCGATTCACCATCCCAATACACGGCAGAGATCACCTTCTTGGGACGAAACTTCTCGATGAAAATAGTCTTCTCGGGTTCGAAACGTGTCGCGAGGTCGTAACCGGTAATGCGATAGTTTCCACTCGTGGTGATGGCCAAGATTTGATCATCGCCGTCAAACTTACCGAGCGACTTGCCACGCTTGTCTTTATTTAAACGTCCGCTTGCTTCGTCGAACCACAATTCGATTCCGCTGAGTGTCGATCCCTTTTGTTCGAGGAGGCTGACCGACTTCACCGGATACTTCGTAATGGTGTTGCCTCTTGCGGCGCGACCCTTTATTTCCAGCTCTGAGAAATCGTATTCGAAAGTCTTCTTTCGGGCGGTGCTGCTTTGTGTGAGTTTCACCTCCACTAACTGGGCCTCGCCGTTGGGGTTGGCACTCAAGAAGTGAACTTTGCTGTTCGGGTTGTCTTGCGCAAGGGGGTATTCTTTGTCTCGAATGATCGCAGGCATGGCAAAGCGCTTCGCGAATGACTTGCCGCTTCCGCCATCGGAATAGATCATGTTGTACACCATGCGCTCGTCGCCCTTCTTCCAGACGCCGACATGGATGATGTCTTTGCCCATAAAGACCTTTTCTTGGATGCGTTTTACGACCGCCTTACCGTCGCGTCGGATCACGATGATGTCGTCTAGTTCGGAGCAATCGCACACGAATTCATCCTTGCGCAACCCCCAACCTACGAAACCGTCGGTACGATTGACATATAGTTTTTGGTTGTTGGCAATTACTTCGGAAGCGGCCACCGACTGGAAGCTCCTGATTTCGGTTTTGCGTTCCCGACCTTTTCCATACTTGTCGAGGAGCCCTTGATAATAAGAAATCGCGAATTCCACCAGGTGCTTGAGGTGATGGTTCGTTTCCTTCAGTTGCTGTTCCAAATCGCGCAGCATCTCGTCGGCTTTGAACGAGTCGTAGCGTGAAATGCGCTTGATGCGGATTTCCATCAACCGGAGGATGTCGTCGCGTGTGATCTCGCGGTAGAATTGCTTCTTGTAAGGCGTCAATCCCTTGTCGATAGTCTCGATGACGGCTTCGTAGGTTTCGACCTCTTCGATGCTCCGATAGATGCGTTTCTCGATGAATATCTTTTCCAACGACGAGAACAGGATGCGTTCCATGAGGTCGGCTTTCTTGATCTCGAGTTCACGCTTGAGCAACTCGACCGTTTGCTCGGTGTTGCGTTTCAAGATATCCCCCACCTTCAAGAACACGGGCTTGTCATCGACTATCACACACGCGTTCGGAGAAATGCTTACCTCGCAGTCGGTGAACGCATACAGTGCGTCGGTGGCAATCTCGGGCGACAACCCCGGTTGGAGGTGCAACTGTATCTCTACGTTCTTCGCCGTATTGTCGATAACCTGCTTCACCTTAATCTTGCCTTTCTCGGAAGCCTTGACGATCGACTCGATCAATGAGGTGGTCGTCGTACCAAAAGGTATCTCGCGGATCACGAGGGTCTTCTTGTCGAGCGCCTCGATCTTGGCGCGGACTTTAATTTTACCGCCGCGGAATCCTTGGTCGTATTCAGAAAAATCTGCAATACCACCGGTGGGGAAGTCGGGATACAACTTCGGGTTCTTACCCTTCAAGACATCGATCGACGCTTTGATCAATTCAATGAAGTTGTGGGGCAGAATTCGTGTCGAGAGGCCTACTGCAATACCTTCGACACCTTGTGCGAGCAGCAGGGGAAATTTGACAGGCAGCGTGATCGGTTCTTTCTTCCGTCCGTCGTAAGATAGCTGCCATTCAGTGGTATCCGGATTGTACACCACGTCGAGGGCAAACTTCGACAGGCGAACTTCGATGTAACGCGGGGCAGCGGCACCGTCGCCCGTCATCACATCGCCCCAGTTTCCTTGGGTATCGAAGAGTAAGTTCTTCTGGCCCATGTTCACGATGGCTTCACCGATAGCCGCATCGCCGTGTGGGTGGTATTGCATCGCGCTACCAATCACGTTGGCAACCTTGTTGAAACGGCCGTCGTCCATCTCCTTCAAGGCGTGCATGATTCGTCGCTGCACGGGCTTGAAGCCGTCCTCGATACGCGGAACGGCACGCTCGAGTATTACGTACGACGCATAGTCGAGGAACCAGTTTTCGTATAAGCCTTCTAGCGGAACAGAATGGACGTTGTCGTCCGCTCCCTCGTTCTTGCCTTTTGTCGGTTTGGATACCTTCTTACTCATTTCGTTTACTAAAATTCAATCGTCAAAATTTTGTTGTAGCCGATCGCGAAGAGGATCGACACCAAATTCCCCATGAGGAAAAAATCGTTTGTCACTTTACTGTCTTCGTCTTTGAACCGCGTGGCAATTTTCAACGCGCCTAATAATGTTAAGGCGGAAGCGAATCCCGACTGGAGTACGACGACAACAAATGTTCTTTCCATCACCCCCTTAAGCGCACTCGCCGGCGTGATCCGGTCGCGCGACTGGTTGCCGACGGCCTTTCCAATCACGAACAATGTGATGTGGAGGAGCACCTCTCCTATCATCAAGAATCCTATCGTCCAGAATATGCGGTTCACCCCTACGCAGCTTTTCGTATTAATTCTTTTAGTGACTTGTATTCGTCGATCATCAATGTCTTTTTGCGACGCCAGATCACCGATGGGTCCTTTCCTAACTTCTGTGCTACCTTCTTGTAATCGTCCAGTTCTCGGAAAGCATTTACCACCTTGCGCTGGCCTGGGGTCCACCGGTCAGCAATTCCTTGGTAGATGGTAAACATCAACCCTACCCGTTCCGACAAATCGACATCCTTGAGTGACCACTCGAAGCGTTTTTTCGATGATTTCATCGCGAGGAGTTTCGCTCGCGCATCGGTCAGTCCCGGTCCTAACATCGCGTGGGCCACTTCGCGGTTAAGTGCCGTGTCTATTTCACCTTCGTGGATCACATATCGAAGCTTGAATGGCTTCGGCAACTCCATGATGGCTTCCTCCAATTCCAAAATGATCTCAACCGCGGCGTGGGCGTCTTTGGCGATGCCTTGAAATTCGTCGCCCAACGTGATGGTCAACGGCGAAAGCAACCACGTTTTTCGGTCGTGGTTGATCTTGTCAACGACATGCTGGAAGTCCTTCATCAGCCTTTTGGCATCTTGCTTGGAACTTCCGACTACATCGGCCATGATAATCGTTCGGGTTGCCATATTTGCATAAATTATGCAATACTACACATATTGCATAAAATAAACAATGTTGAATTTATTGTATTAAAATGACAAACTAGCCTTCAACCTCCTCTTCGACAGCCTCTTCCTCTTTTTCCTTCTCCTCCACGGCATCGAGTTCGATACGCAGGTTCTCGATAATGAAGTCCTGCCGGGTCGGGGTGTTCTTACCCATATAAAACTCGAGTGTCTTCAGCAGGTGGCTTTCCTTGTTTAGGATCACTGGCTGCAGGCGGATGTCCTCGCCGATAAAGTCTGCGAATTCATCGGGCGAAATCTCTCCCAACCCCTTGAAGCGGGTGATTTCCGGTTTGCTACCCAACTTTCTCATGGCAGCCTCTTTCTCTTCTGGGGAGTAGCAATAGATGGTTTCTTTCTTGTTGCGCACCCGGAAGAGGGGCGTTTCGAGGATGTAGACGTGTCCGCTTTTCACCAGGTCGGGGAAAAACTGGAGGAAGAATGTCATCAGGAGCAACCGGATATGCATCCCGTCCACATCGGCATCGGTGGCGATGATCACTTTGTTGTAGCGCAGCCCATCCATGCCGTCTTCGATGTTGAGGGCGTGTTGCAACAGGTTAAACTCTTCGTTCTCGTACACCACCTTCTTGGAGAGCCCGAAACAGTTGAGCGGTTTTCCGCGGAGGCTGAAGACCGCCTGGGTTTCGACATTGCGTGACTTGGTGATTGAACCGCTGGCCGAGTCGCCCTCGGTAATAAAGATGACCGACTCCCCGCCTTTGTCGCCTTTCTCATCATCGAAATGGAACCGGCAATCGCGTAGCTTACGGTTATGGAGATTGGCTTTCTTGGCCCGTTCGTTCGCGAGTTTCTTGATCCCCGCGATGTCCTCACGCTCCCGCTTCGACTGAAGGATACGCTTGTGCAGCGCTTCCGCGACGATCTTATTGTTGTTCAGGTAAATCTCGAGTTCCTTCGCTACGTAGTCGCCGACAAAATTCTTTACGGGCGGGCCATCCGGCGCCATGTTCAGCGAGCCGAGCTTGGTCTTGGTCTGCGATTCGAACACGGGCTCTTGCACCCGTACGGCGATGGCACCTACGATGCTAGCGCGTATGTCGGCGGCATCGAACGAGTCTTTCTTGAAGAACTCGCGCACACCGCGGACAACTCCTTCGCGAAAAGCCAACAGGTGGGTTCCTCCTTGAGTGGTGTTCTGTCCATTGACGAAAGAATAGTATTCCTCACCATATTGATTCCCATGGGTAAGTGCCACCTCGATGTCGTTGCCCTTGAAGTGAATGATTGGGTACCGCATCTCTTCGGCGTCGACCTTTTGTCGCAACAAGTCGAGCAAACCATCTTTCGAAAAGAACTTCCGTCCGTTGTAGTTGATGGTCAGGCCTGCGTTCAAGAAGGCGTAGTTCCACATCAAGTCGTCGAGGTACTCGGGAATGAAGTGGTAGTTCTTGAACATCGTGTTATCGGGTTCGAACTCGACCAACGTCCCATTCTTTTCCGATGATTTTGCCTGCCGGGCGTCGTTTGTCAGCACCCCTTTTTTGAACTCGGCGACCTTGGTCTGCCCCTCGCGGAAAGCTTGAACTTTGAAGTAATTCGAGAGAGCGTTGACGGCCTTTGTACCGACACCGTTCAGCCCCACGGATTTTTGGAAGGCCCCACTGTCGTACTTGGCACCGGTGTTAATCTTCGACACCACGTCGACCACCTTGCCGAGGGGAATACCCCGGCCGTAGTCGCGCACAGACACGTGCGACTCGGTGATCTTCACGTCGATCACTTTCCCGTATCCCATCATGTGTTCGTCGATGCAGTTGTCAATCACCTCTTTCACCAACACATAGATGCCGTCGTCTTTGGCCGAGCCGTCGCCCAACTTCCCGATGTACATGCCGGGACGAAGGCGGATGTGTTCACGCCAGTCGAGCGACTTAATACTGGACTCATTGTATTCAAACAAGTCTTTCGCCATAGTCTATCTGTATTTTCTTTTCAATTAAAACATCCATCGCGGCACCGGAAAAGCAGTTCAAAAAATCAACTAGCTGAGGTAGCCTTCGCGATTGAAAAAATGCACAACAATAAAGTGAATTTTGAGCAGCTACACACGCAGTCGAAACACCCGGGTCTTGCAAATTTTGATGAGACTACGATTCTTAATTGACTGATTTTCAATTACTAATCGCTAATTACTCCAGGGACTTCTTCGGGATAAATTTCTGGGCGATCGACCAGATAATGCCACCGGCAATCCACGCCAAGATCAAGAAGATCGCGCCGTAAATAATGACGCCGATCCGGCTATAGTCGAAAGCTTCGCCGCTGTTGAAGAGGCTTACGTAGGCACAAGCGACGATAAAGAAGATGTTCAGGCAGATCACGAGCCCATAGAACCAGGTAACAAACCCCTCTCCTTCCTCGTGGCGACGGAGAGACCGAAATATGTATACGAAGGCGTTGAAGATGGCGATCAGACCTAGCATCACGTAAAAGAAGGATTCCTTCCCAACCGTCACGTACTCGGGCTCTTCCAACACGACGACCGGGTCGGGTAGGGAAGCATAGACATACATGAAAACGCCCATCACAGCAAGTATGGACACAAACCAAACGACGCGGAATATTTTTAAGTACATAGCTTTTATCCGCGGCAAAAATGGTCAATTCCTTCGAATCGCTGGCACGCGTTCGACTGAATTTTCGACCAAGCAACGGGTGGTACAAAACTGGTATCCAGCATCTTTCCATCCTTTCACCAGCCGATCGAGGCGGTCCACAAAAGGCTCCCCAGAATTTTTAGTGATGTACCACGGAAGAGGAAATCTTGGATCCTTGATGTTCGAGAATTCCCATGGATGGAAGTAGAGGTTCAAGTAGCCGTCGTGGTGCAACGTCCTGCGGCACATCTTTTCATAAATTCCCAACGGCAGGGCGTGCATAGAAATCCAGAACAAGGGGAACCGCATCCACGGTGTGACGGAAGCGGGCACTTCAAGCATGCTGCCGACGGTATGGATCCCGCGTGGTTCTGACAAGTGATTATAGCGACCGGGAACCCACGTCGGGTTCAGCGACGAATCGTAGGTGTAACCAGCATCGGCCATGCCTTTGATCGAAACCGGCATCATCCGCGGCATGCGAAAGCCCGTGATGTCGACACCTGCAAGTGCTTCTAACGCCACCTTGGAACGGAGCAGGTCGTCGTCGGAAAACTGGCTATGGTAATAACCGTGTGACCCAAGTTCGTGACCGTGGTCGACCAGCCGCGCAATCACGTCTTTGGCATGGGTGGCAAATTGTACGGTCGAGAAAAAGGTGGCGTGGACTGAGTGTTTCTCCAGCACATCCAGGACGCGCATCGCCCCATGGTGCGAGATCTTGACTTGGTCCTCGAACGGTATTGGATACCCAAATTCGTCGGGTACATCGAACTCTTCGAGGTCGAAACTCAATAGGACGATTGGTTGTGTCACCCGAGTTTAGATTTGTGAATGATGTAATGGGGTCTCGATTTCGCTTGGAGGAACAGCTTTCCGACGTAGAGGCCAATCACGCCTAGAATAATCAGGTTTAATCCGCCGAAGAAAACCACCGCGGTAATCAAAGATGCCCAGCGAGGGAAGTGGTTTCGCGCCGACAGCATGTAGATCATATACGGGAGGTACACGACAATGGATAGGACCGAAAAAATGACGCCGAGGGTAATGGAAGACACGAGCGGGCGGGTATTGAACGAGGTGACACCAGAGAGTGCCAATTGGATCATCTTGTTCAGCGAGTACTTGGTCTTTCCCGACCGACGAGGTGCGGGCTTGTAATGAATCGCGATTTGTCGGAATCCGACCCACTTGACCAACCCGCGGTAAAAGGGCTCCATTTCAGGTAGCGCCTTCAATTGATCCACGACCACACGATCGAGCAGCCGGAAATCTGCTGCGCCGCGTTCAATTTCTACTTCCGACATGGCGTTCAACGCACGATAGAATAACCAGCCAGTCGAGAGCTTAAACCAAGAACCCGACAGGTCGTCGTCGCGGAGGGAGTACACGACTTGGTATCCCTCCTCCCAATGGGCCAGAAACTTGCTGAGCAATGCGGGAGGATGCTGAAGGTCGCCATCCATCGAGATCACACAGTCGCCGGAGGCATGGTCCAACCCAGCCTTGAGGGCATTTTGATGGCCGAAATTCCGTGAGAAGCTGATGAAGAAGATGTTGCTGCACTTTTCGGACAGGTTCGACAACTCCAGCAGAGTGTCGTCAGTGCTCCCGTCGTCCACGAAAATGACTTCGTAGTCGTAAGCAGTTTTCTCAAATTCCTTGTGTAGCTGGTCGGCAATAACCGACACGTTCCCGGCCTCATTGAGGACAGGAATAACTACTGAAACTCTCTTTCGCACAGCGTTCGCCGAGGGGTTTTAATGCGGGGTCGCTGTCGCTAAATAATAACCCTTTGTCGACAAATACAACCGTTTGAACGTGCTTGAAACCGTCAAACGCAGTCTTCGATTTACAAATCTATTCCAGATATTGCATTCGCGTTGAGATTTGCGGGAATTCCCGCATCCATTAATTCGAAATTAATTAGTCATGAATCTTAATCCGATTGTGTTGTCGATTCCCATATTCTTTCTTTTGATAGGGATTGAACTCGTGGTTGAGCGCCTCACACATCGTCATCTTTACCGATTGCCGGACGCGATTGCCAACATGAGCTGCGGTATCACCTCGCAACTGTCGGGACTTTTCATGCGCGTATTAGGGATTGGCGTGTATGAGGTCGTCCTGGAATACCTCGCAGTGTTCCACCCGGCAACGGCGCTGCCAAATTGGGCCTACTGGCTAACGCTGTTCTTGTTGGTCGACTTTGCCTATTACTGGGCGCACCGCATGAGTCATGAGATCAACCTGTTTTGGGGTGGTCACGTCGTACACCATCAAAGCGAAGACTACAACCTCTCTGTGGCATTGCGCCAAAGTTCCTTTCAGGTAGTGTGGACATTCGCCTTTAGTTTGCCCATCGCAGTCCTTGGATATCGAACCGAACACTTCGCGTTGGTGTCGGCGCTAAATACTTTGTACCAGTTCTGGATTCATACCGAGGCCATCAATAAGCTAGGTTGGTTTGAGTACATCTTCAACACTCCCTCCCACCACCGTGTGCATCACGGACGCGATCCTAAGTACATCGACAAAAACCACGCGGGGTCTCTCATCATTTGGGACAAGATGTTCGGCACGTTTCAAGCCGAAGAGGAAAAGCCAACCTACGGCATCACGAAGCCGCTGAACTCGTGGAATCCGGTGTGGGCCAACTTCAGTCACTACGCTACGATGGCACACGAGATTCGACAAATTCCCCGGTGGACGGATCGCATCAAATACCTATTCAAGAAGCCTGGATGGTTACCCAGTTATATGGGAGGCTACCGGCCCGCTCCCACAATCGACCGTGCGCATTATCACAAATACGAGACACCGGCACCGGTGCTGATGAACTACTACGTCCTTGCCCAATACATCGTATGCTTGGGCGTGACCGCCACATTCCTGTTTCGGCAAGGCCAGTTGGACATGATCCAGAAGGCCTCAGTTGCCGTGCTCATCGGGTGGTGGGTTGTCAACTGCGGGGCCTTATTTGAGCACCGCCCCTGGGTGCGCGCCGCCGAATACCTGAGGATCGTATTGTTTGGTGCGGGCTTGATCGCGCTGACCTTCTATTTTCAGTGGTCATCGATCTGGTACGGCGTGGCGGCGGTTTATTCAATTGTTTCTTGGTTGTGGTTGACAAGACTGAAAGTGTATGAAGTTCGGATGGTTGCTTAGCATATTGGTGTTTCTATTGGGATGTACGCGTCCCATTCCCTCGCTCGACGGGTTCGACGCAACACGTTGGAAATCGGATATGAAGGGTTGCCAAGGACTGCGGATACCCATGACCGACACGCTCCGAGCGCAACGGGAGAAACTGAAGGGACTTTCGGAAGTCGATCTGGTCAAGCTGTTGGGCAATCCGGACCGCAACGACCTCGCCGCAAGGAATGAAAAATTCTATTTCTATTACCTCGAGCCCTCGCCCCAGTGTGTGGGTGGACACGACGATGCGTTACAGCTCATCATTCGGTTTAATGCCACGGGCGTGTCGCGCGAAGTGGCGATTGAGTAGAATCTAATTTCCAAAATCTATATTTAGCACATGAAGAGAATTGCAGTGATTGGTTCGGGAACGATGGGCAACGGCATCGCACACGCGTTTGCCCAATTTGGCCACGCCGTGACCCTCATCGATACTTCTGAAGAAGCGTTGAAAAAAGGAATGGCGACCATCGAGAAAAATTTGGGTCGGCAAGTTGAAAAGGGATCCATCGACGAAGCCACGCGTGCAGCCGCACTGAAGAATCTAACGCCGACCACGGTGCTGAAAGATGGCGTGGCATCGGCCGACTTGGTAGTCGAAGCAGCGACGGAGAACATAGAGTTAAAACTGAAGATATTCACCGACCTCGACGCGTATGCTCCAAAGGCGGCGATCCTGGCGAGCAATACGTCGTCGATCTCGATCACGAAGATCGCGTCTGCCACGAAACGGCCTGAACAAGTGATTGGGATGCACTTCATGAACCCGGTTCCCTTGATGAAATTGGTTGAAGTGATCCGAGGATATCAAACCAGTGACGAGACCACCCGGACAGTCTTCGACCTGTCGACGCAACTGGGTAAAGTACCCGTTGAGGTAAACGACTACCCTGGCTTCGTGGCCAATCGCATCTTGATGCCGATGATCAACGAGGCGATTTGGACCCTGCACGAAGGTGTGGGCGGCGTGGCCGAAATTGACACCGTAATGAAGTTGGGGATGGCCCACCCGATGGGGCCACTTCAACTAGCAGATTTTATAGGGCTAGATGTGTGCTTATCCATCTTGCGCGTGATGCACGACGGATTTGGCAACCCGAAATATGCACCGTGCCCGTTGTTGGTCAACATGGTTCAAGCGGGTCACAAAGGCGTAAAGTCGGGCGTTGGCTTTTATAAATACACGCCTGGCAGCAAGGACTTGGTAGTTGCCGACCGTTTCCGATGATGACAATTATGCTGGAGGTCAATCATGTCGACACGACGAATACTGTTCGGCTGTTTTTTACCTGATCCTGACGAACCTCAGGTTTGATCTGGTTTCCATTTCATTAACTTCACCCCACCAAACCTATTAAACTTATGCTACAGGAATTTAAGAAATTCATTATGCGGGGCAACGTGATAGAGCTTGCCGTCGCCGTCGTGATTGGCGCTGCCTTCAACAAAATTGTTGGATCGCTGATCGAGGACGTGATTACCCCGCTCCTCCTCAAACCTGCACTGGATGCAGCGAACCTTTCTAAACTTGAAGAATTGAACCTGTTTGGAACAGTGCGCTATGGCGTATTCCTCTCTGCTGTCATCAACTTCCTCATCGTAGCGTTTGTACTGTTCCTGATCGTGAAGGGAATGAACGCCGCCAAGAAGAAGGAAGATGCGAAGCCTGCACCCCCCGCGCCTACGCCGGCAGATATCGTGTTGCTGACCGAGATCCGGGATTTGCTGAAGAAATAACCCAGAATTTATCGTTTAGGATTTAACAATTAAGATTTGGTGTGGGTGTGACATGATCCCAAGACTCAGAAATTGTTGCTACCCATACCAAATCATAAATCCTAAATCATAAATCCTAAATCTTAAATCTTTAAATCCTGGATGTTAATCCTATTGGGTTATCCGAATCTGATTCCTCAACCCCCTAAATGAAACTAGTTCCAGTCCGGTGTGGCCGATGAACATCTTGGCCTGAATTTTTACCGGAATTTTGTTGGCATCGTCGGAGATCCAACAGGTGATCGAGTTCTCGCCATCGAAAAGCTTGTTGTCGGGCATCACCGGGATCATCACGTTACAAGGGATCTTACCCACTTTCGTGTGAATGGTTTCTTTACCCTTGTACATCACTTTGAGGTAGTAGGACGTGTCTTCGAAGAAGCCGGAGATCACGACGGTATCGCCCTTGTGAATCTTTGTGAAGTCGATTTGGCGCAGGAGCATGAAGCCGCCGACGAGGTCTTTCGCATTTTTCGGGATATCGTACTTGTTCTTTTCCTCGTAGACGCCAGTCTCCTGGTTTAAAACCTTGACGGTGACTTTCTGGTTCGAGTGGTCGAAGTTGGTCAGTTCATCCTTCTTGTAACGACCTTCGCGGATTTTGCGATAGGAAACTTGTGTTGAGAGGGTGGTCGTGTCGAGATAGGCGCCCCAGTTGTCTTTCACGCGGGTCACCCAGGAAATCCAGTCGCTGGTTTCTCCAAAGGCGTCGATCTTGTAGCAGGGTTGCGAGTTGATATGGAACACGCGCGAGTCGATCCGAGTGATGGCCTTTCCTACGGTGAAGAAACCGAAGGAAACCTTGTATTCTAGCTCCTCACCCTTACCAAAGCTGGTCGGGTTTTTCACCATGTAGGGGGCCGTCGTCTGGCGATCTGCCAAGAAACCGGTCGTAGTGAGTACGACTGCAAGCGCTGCGACAAACCAAAAAGCCTTTTTCATCATCTAAAAATAGCGTTAACACCTAGATTGACAAAGGGTGTGCCAACGCGTATCGTTATACAGCAACGTGGTTTTCACGGAGGGCATCGTTGAGAGAGGTCTTCTTGTCGGTACTTTCTTTCCGTTTCCCGATGATGAGGGCGCACGGCACCTGGAACTCGCCTGCCGGAAACTTCTTGGGGATGGTGCCCGGGATGACAACCGAGCGGTCTGGCACGAAGCCTTTGTATTCCTTGGGTTCCGACCCTGTCACATCGATGATCTTAGAGCTACCGGTGAGCACGACGTTTGCGCCGAGCACGGCTTCGCGCCCGACCCGCACTCCCTCCACGACGATGCATCGTGACCCAACAAACACGTTGTCCTCGATGATCACGGGAGCCGCTTGGACGGGCTCGAGTACACCGCCGATTCCCACACCGCCACTCAAGTGCACGTTCTTTCCAATTTGAGCACAGCTTCCAACTGTCGCCCAGGTGTCGACCATGGTACCCTCGTCGACATAGCCACCAATGTTCACGTACGACGGCATAAGGATCACCCCCTTGCTAATGTAGGCGCCATAGCGCGCGACCGCGTGCGGTACGACCCTCACCCCAAGTTTGGCGTAGTCTTTCTTCAACGCCATTTTGTCGTGGAACTCGAAGGGACCGACCTCGATCGTCTGCATCTGCTGGATGGGGAAATACAGGATCACGGCCTTCTTCACCCACTCGTTCACCTGCCACCCATCGGGGGTTGGTTGCGCCACTCGGAGCGCCCCTTTGTCCAGTTGCTCGATCACATCCCGGATGGCTTGTTGTGTGTCGGGGTTCTTCAAGAGATCGCGGTTATCCCACGCTGTTTCAATCGTTGCTCGTAGATCCATTTTTAAGGGCTAATTTTAGAATCCGGTCGGGCGTTTTTCGAGGTGCCCAATTCATGCGGAAGTCGCAAAGCAAATGAAAAAAAAGAAAATCGCCATTGCCTCTGTTTTGAAGCCCGCCGATGATGTGCGTGCCTTCGAAAAGATGGCGATGACGTTGGCGAAGGCTGGGCATGAAGTCTACCTCATTGGCATGCCGGCGACTACCCGGGTGAGCCCGCCGGGTATCCACTTTTTAGAGCTTGCGCCATTCCACCGGCTACACTTCAAACGACTGTTGGCGCCGCTGGTCATTGGTCAAAAAATACATAAAGTAGGGCCTGAAGTATTGATAGTTAATACCCATGAACTCCTGATAGTTAATTTCCTAAACAGAATTTTATTTGGCGTGCGTACGGTGTACGACGTGCAGGAGAATTACTATCGAAATATTCTTTGGACGGCGGCATTTCCGAAGTGGATCCGGCGTCCCATTTCGTGGGGTGTGCGGCTGAAGGAATGGCTGTTCAGCCCCTGGGTAAACCGGGTCATTTTTGCTGAGAAGTGCTATGTCGACGAACTCAAGTTCATGTCGAGGAAAGCGACCGTTATAGAAAACAAATCGCTCCTCCCACCCTCCTTCCAACGGGCGCCGGTGACGGGGAAAATCTTGCTCGCGTTTACAGGAACCCTCGGGGAAAGCACGGGGGTGTTCGACGCGATCCGACTGGCGGATTTACTCCATGGACACAACCCACAAGTCGAACTAGAAATCATCGGGTTTTGCCCTCGGCCTTCGGTACTGAAAACCCTGGAACAGGCCTGCGCCCAACGCCCACATGTGACCTTAACAGCGGGCAGCATGCAAGTGGGTCATGAGCGCATCGTCGATCTTTTGCAACGGGCTCACTTTGGGATCATCTCCTACCCGACCTCGCCCCACACCTCGGCGCGCATCCCTACCAAGTTATTCGAGTACATCTCGGCGCGGCTCCCCATCCTTTTGTGCAACAACCCTCGGTGGATAGAACTAGCTGACAAGGTCTCGGCGGCCATCCCCGTCAATTTCGAACAACCCGATCCGGTATCGATCCTCGAGAAGATGGAATCGACACGATTCTATACGGCGGCGGTCGACTGGGCCCACTGGCAAACCGAGGAGTCGAAACTGGTCGACCTCATCTCCCAACTCTAATTCCAACCGGTACCCCAAGGAAATTGCTGTACTCTGTTTTTTAGACGAACCTAAATTATTACTTTTACGTATCGAATACCATGCTTAGTCTCACAGAAGAAAACTATTTGAAGGCTATCTATCACCTGTCGCACGAAAGTGCCGAAGGGGTATCGACGAATGCTATTGCGGAGGCGATGCAGACGCGGGCGGCCAGCGTGACGGACATGATCAAACGCTTGTCGTCGAAAGGGCTGGTGGCGTATGAAAAGTACCACGGCGTCGTGATCACCGAAGCCGGGAAGTCGTCGGCGTTGGGTGTCGTGCGCAAACACCGATTGTGGGAAACGTTCCTCGTGGAGAAACTGGGTTTTTCGTGGGCGGAAGTTCACGAGGTTGCCGAGCAGCTCGAACATATCCAGTCGCCCTTGTTGGTTGAAAAACTTGACGTATTCCTGGGGCATCCGACGCACGACCCACACGGTCACCCCATCCCAGATGACAAGGGTAAGGTCCAAGAACGTAGGAAAAAACCGCTTTCGCTCGTCGATAAGGGAACCTTGGGAACGGTGTGCTCCGTGGCCGACGCCTCAACGAGCTTCTTGCAGTACTTGGACAAGGTGGGAATTGGTATTGGAAGCGTGCTGGAAGTTCACGACAAGCAGTCCATCGATGGAACCCTTGAAGTATTGGTGGATGGACAGAGAAGAACCTCGCTCTCGAAGGAGGTATCTGAGAACATTTTGATTGGTTTTTAAGCTATTAGGTATGACACGACAAGAGCCCACCTCGCGCAAATCGCTGAGCGAAGTACATGAATCGATCGATGTAACGCGCAGAACGGGCTGGCGAAAGGTATTTGCATTTCTTGGCCCCGCCTATTTGGTCAGCGTTGGATACATGGACCCCGGAAACTGGGCAACGGACATCGCCGGCGGCAGCCAGTTTGGATATGCGCTGATTTGGGTGCTGTTGATGTCGAACCTGATGGCCCTGCTCCTTCAGAGCCTCAGTGCGCGACTGGGTGTCGTTCGCCAGCAAGACTTGGCCCAGGCCTCGCGCGCGACCTACCATCCCGTGGTCAACTTCGCCCTGTGGATGCTCGCGGAAATCGCGATTGCTGCCTGCGACCTGGCGGAAGTGCTGGGTATGGCGATTGGCCTCCAACTGTTGTTCGACCTGCCCCTGATCTGGGGCGTGTCACTCACCGTTCTCGATACCTTGTTGCTGTTGGTCTTACAGAGTTACGGAATGCGCAAGATCGAAGCGTTCATCATCGCCTTGGTGGCCATCATCGGTGGTGCCTTCCTGGTCGAGATGATCCTCGCCAAGCCGAGTCCGGGAGAACTCGTGAAAGGTTTCGTTCCTTCGTTACCCGGGCCCGACGCGTTGTACGTGGCGATCGGTATCATTGGCGCCACGGTGATGCCCCATAACCTGTACCTCCATTCCTCGTTGGTTCAAACGCGCCGCATTGAGCGCTCGACGAAGGGTATTTGGACTTCTATCAAGTATAACTTCCTAGACTCAGCCATCGCCTTGAACGCAGCGTTCTTCGTGAATGCGGCCATCTTGGTACTCGCGGCATCCACGTTCTTCAAAGCGGGCTACTTCGAGGTGGCAGAGATCCAAGATGCGCACCGCCTGCTCGCGCCCCTTCTCGGGACTCAGTTAGCCCCCATCCTATTCGGCGTCGCGCTGGTGGCAGCAGGTCAGAGCTCTACCATCACTGGGACGCTGGCGGGCCAAATTGTGATGGAAGGATACTTGAACCTCCGCATCGCGCCTTGGCTCCGAAGGTTGATCACACGTTTGATCGCGATCGTCCCAGCGTACGCGGTGATTATTCTCTATGGCGAAGAAAAGACCGGAGATTTGTTGGTGCTCAGCCAGGTGATTCTCAGTCTGCAACTAGGGTTTGCCATCATTCCTCTCATTCACTTTACCAGCGACAAGAAGGCGATGGGTGAGTTTGTGAGTAAGCCATGGGTGCGTATTGCTGCGTGGTGGATCGCGATTATCATCGTGTCGTTGAACGTGAAGTTGGTGATCAACGAGATCCAGGGGTGGATTGAAGCTGCCGGCGAGCAGTCGTGGATCGTGTGGCTCACCGTCGTTCCCGTATGTGTTGCCGTGTTTGGCTTGTTGATGTACATCACGTTCAAGCCGGTGGCCGATCGTTACCGGGAAGATTCGACCCAGATACCCCATGGAACGGCGAAAGTGTTGACCAACATCGATCAACCCGTGTACAACCACATTGCCATTTGCATCGACTTTAGCAGTATCGACTCGTTGGCGATTCGAAGTGCCTTGTCGCAAGGTGGACCGAAAGCCAAGTATTGTCTGATCCACGTCGTAGAATCGGCCGGGGCGATGATTTACGAGAGCGAGATCGCTGATATGGAATCCAGCCAGGATGCGGAAGCGTTGAACGACTACCGCAAGCAGATCGCCGACAAGGGTTACGACGTGGTGGCGCGGGTAGGCTTTGGAAACCCGAAGAAACGGATTCCAGAAATGGTGAAGGCATTCGACTCCGACTTGTTGGTGATGGGCGCCCATGGACACGAGTTCTGGAAAGACCTCATCTTCGGCACGACGCTCGACGCCGTCCGTCACCGCGTGAAGATTCCTGTATTGATCGTTCGAGAAAAATGACGGTCATACCTTCGCTTTCGGGTGAAGAATGAGAAATTTGCCTTTCCTTGAACGCATCCATGACACTGCACAGCGACATCATCGTTGCCTTGGCCACCCCTCAGGGTATCGGCGCGTTGGCCGTGATTCGCTTGTCGGGTCCGGGATCGGTCGCGCTAGTCAACACGGTCTTCAAGGGTAAAGATTTATCGAAGCAACCGACGCACACCATTCATTTCGGGCACATCGTTGATGGCGACCGCATGCTCGACGAGGTCCTCGTGTCGTTGTTCTTGGGCGACAAATCGTTCACGAAGGAAGAGAGCGTGGAGCTGTCGTGCCATGGCTCGCCCGTGATCGTGAAAGAAATCATCAAGGTATTGCTTTCGAAGGGTGCCCGCTTGGCGATGCCGGGCGAGTTTACGAAAAGGGCTTTCCTCAACGGCCGCTTCGACCTGGCGCAAGCGGAGGCAGTCGCAGACCTGATCGCAGCCGAGACCGACAACGGACGCCAAGCCGCCTTGAATCAAATGCGCGGTGGCTTCTCGAAAGAGATCCGCGTGTTGCGCGAAGAGTTGATCCACTTCGCCTCGATGATCGAGCTCGAGCTCGACTTCGGCGAAGAAGACGTCGAGTTTGCCAAACGCGACGACCTGAAAAACCTGATCGCGCGCCTCCTCAGCTTATTGGAAGGATTGATCCGCTCGTTCGACCAAGGCAACGTGATCAAGAACGGCGTGCCCGTGGTGATTGCGGGCAAACCCAACGCTGGGAAGTCGACACTCCTGAACACCCTCCTCAACGAAGAGAAAGCCATCGTGTCGGACATCCCGGGCACGACACGTGACTTTATCGAAGATGAAGTCGAGTGGGGTGGCATCACCTACCGGTTCATCGACACCGCCGGCTTGCGCGAGACCAAAGACGTAATCGAAGCGATGGGTGTGCAGCGCACCCGCGAGCAAATGGAGAAGGCCGCGTTGATCGTGTACCTATTCGACGTGCGCACGACGACACCGGAAGCGCTCGCACAGGAATCACTGGGCTTGAAAGACATGGGTGTCCCCTACTTGTTGGTTGCTAATAAAGTCGATGCTGCCGACGCGAAGCAACTTGAGACCTTCCCCCCTTCGGTGGTGGGCATTTCGGCATTGACCCGCATGAACATCGACGCACTCCGTCACCACATCACCTCGCGTTTCGAGACGGCGCAAGTTCGGCAGGGCGACGTGCTGGTGACGAACCTACGCCATTTCCAAAACCTCGTTCAGACCGCCGACGCACTCCGCCGCGTACTCCACGGCATCGACGGCGGCATCACCGGCGACTTCCTCGCGATGGACATTCGACAGTCGCTCCACTATTTAGGTGAGATTACGGGAGAGATTACGACGGAGGATTTGCTGGAGAATATTTTTTCGAAGTTTTGTATTGGAAAATGAAAATCGAAGTATTCGTATCCATCCAGATATGGGTTGTTCGATTTTGCTCGGTGCTCATTTTTAGCCAAGCCTTTTTCTTATAGATAGTTCTTCTTTAGCTATACTTAGTTGGGCAGGTTTTGCTACTCGCTGAAACATTGGTCTGGCGCTAGCGTCTACAAAAATATTGTACCATGTTGATACCAACATTTGGATGTTCTAGAGTACCGGCCCCTATCTATGTACATGATCAACAGAAAAGAACTAAAAGCAATTATTCGGGAAGTTCTCGAAGAATACTTTGCCGCACAGGCAATACAGGTTACTAACAATGAATTCATTGACGTTGGGCAGGCAGCAGCGCTTTTAAACCTGGCCACGGCCACGATCTATGAAAAAACATCCCGTAAGCAACTGCCGTATTACAAGAAGGGTAAGAAGGTAATGTTTAAGAGATCGGAGTCGATGGAGTGGATGGAGTCGGGTAAGATACCGAGTGAGGATGAAACGAGAAGAGGTGCGATTGAGTATTTGAATTCGCATCGGCGGCAGAATCACTGATTACAAGGATGATCAGTATGGATATCGAAATCGTTTATAAGTAAGCAGCGATATTGTGAATATCCAAGAGAATTCTAACTTGCAATAGCCCGTCCGTAAAACATTTCGTTCACTTAACTTCCCTCTCAATGCCAGAGAACAGATTTGTATTGCTTACCAACCCGGTCACTCCAACGGCAGGCTTCAAGAAAACGCGTAACGCCGGTGGCGACAATAATGACGATGAACCTGAAGTTATCAAGAAACCCAACTCCATACAACAGCTGCGGCTTCGCAGATCCAACTTCCTTTTCCTCGTGGAACGAAGGCAGCGTGTTCAGAACAGGACGATCGATGTGCCTGCAACGATAGAGACAGTAATCATCCGGTTCTTTAAAGTATTTGATGGCTCTCTACAGAGCAAGTTCATTAGTAAGTATGGGCTTGAAGTAGCCTGCCTTGAAGATTTTAATAAGACGGTTTACCTTGAGATAAATGACGCCGAAAAGTTTAAAGTGTTCCTTGATCACTTGAAGAAATTCTTTTCGAGCGATCTGCGAACGACCTATGAAGGCAAGGAGTACAATCTAATAGCGCTTATATATGACTTTCGTTTCCTATCAACCAGTAGGCGGGTTCGTTCATTCTCTACCATTTCGACGGTAAGCCTGCTTGGTGCGCAAACTTCTGCGGGATCAAAAGTTTACGAATCGCTACTCGGCTATCTTAAAAGTCAGGAGCTTCCTGTGTCGCAATCACAGGTGACTCCAGACTTTTTAGAAGTCTCCAACCTGACGCAACAGCAGGTGAATACAATCGCCAACAACTTTGATATTGTACGGCAAATAACAAGTAGTCGTGTAGAACGAAGACGTCCTGGCCAATACGGAGAAGAGCGTCGTGACTATGGGTTTACAGTTTCTGTTCCTGAGACGATACCCACCGTTGGTATCCTTGATACTGGCTTTTTCAGAATCGAACCACTACGCGATGCAATTGCTGGCTTCAATTATGACTTAACGTCAACAGCTGCTTTCATCGATGATACAGGGCACGGTACTGCTGTGGGCAGCATGGTTGTGCTTGGAGAAGAATTTATCACGGAAATCAAAACGAATTATGTTGCCAAGGCAAAGATAGCTGTTATTAAGGTGATGCAGAATGATGCAGACAGTTTGAGCATTATAGCTTTGACGAACGCGATCCGGTCGGCACATCAAGAACACAACGTCCGACTGTTCAATCTTTCTCTCAATGATCCATTGCCAAAGCAATACAATCGCCACATTAGCGACTATGCATACACGCTCGATGTGCTGTGTTACGAGCTAGACTTGCTGATTGTTATCTCTGTGGGCAACATCCCCGAACAAAGGCTGGCGGAGCTAATCAGCCAGGAACCACACACAGCTCATGAGTATCCACGAGTTTTCTATTCGCTAGATGATCGAAGCGAAATTCACAGTTGCGAGACCACTAACATCTCCGAGCCATCAGAATCGATGAATAATATCTCAGTCGGTGCACTTGCATGGAATCTTGAGGAAGGCCAGACTTCGGACATTACTCCTGCTAAAGAGTATCCTGCATATTATACGCGCAAGTTTCATTATGATTATGAACAGCAAATTAACGGCAGTGACTTTCTGAGGAGTCAACGAAACAAACATTTAAACAAACCCGACCTAGTATTTGAAGGAGGTGATCTATTTAGAGAATCATCAGGTATGGAAATTTTGCGGTCCCCCATTGAACAAGATGGTCGTCGCTACTTTGCACGAAGTGCCGGGACAAGCCTGGCAGCACCACTGGTGACTTCGTACATGGCAACGATCATGCGTCACTATCCATCACTGCGTATGCAAACTATTAAAGCGTTGATCATTAATTCGGCAGAGAGTCCATGCGGGAAAAATCCTCCCATCTTCCGGGAGTTCCCAATCGATCTGCTAAGAAAACTGATAGGATTCGGCAGACCACAACCAGACAAGCTGATCAATACCGATAACAATGCGGTCACGTTCGTGATTGAAAGGGAAATTCGTCTTGACGAATTTCAAACCATTAAGCTTGTACTCCCGACTTTTCTCAACGAGACTAAGAACAAGCTCAATTTCAAGGCAACACTTTGTTATAACTTCCGCCCTATCAAAGATAATCACTTGGGTTATCTCCCACTTCAAATCACCTACGGACTATTTCAACACCTTGAAGGAAATGGTATGAGTCAAATGGATTCTGAAGACTACCTAGTGAAAGGCACGGTTCGCTGGTCCGATGATTTCTTTGGTGTGGAGAACAGGTTATTCTCCAATGTGCAGCGTACTGAGTACAGCTTATCAGGAGAATTGATTCGGGATCTGAACAATCAGGTATGCATAGCCGTCAAATGCCATGGTAAGAAGGAAATACCAGTCGGTGATTTGAGGCATCTGGAGAACACAGCACACAAGTTCTCACTGGTCATAACAATTACAGAGTTGCCCGTTTCAAGAGCTCAAAACAGGTTATACCAGGAGATCACTGCGATCAATTCAATTCAAGCGATCGCTCAGGCAGAAGGCGAAGCAACAGCAGAAGCAGGTGCGTAAAATGGAAGGATGAAGAGAGAACGGAAGATTCGAACTCTGGTATCTACTTCTTTTTCTTTGACTTACGTGATACTGGTTTACCTTGCAGCATAGCAAGTGCTTTCTTCTCAGTTGAGATCAGGCTCGACCAGATCGTAGTATTCACTTTTGCTGTCAATGGAATCACGTCGTTTTCTTTTCTTTCAAAGAGGCTACGCTTGATGGCAGTGATCAATGTCTTTTGAATGCTGTAATAAGACAAACCTATTGACGCCTTCATCGCTTTAGTTGCACGTGCCTGGTTGTCAAACCTGAAACGCCCATTCTTCATTGTCAATTTCACGAGCGCTTCAATCTGCTTAATGTCTGGCAGTTCGAACTCGATACTGACGTCGAATCGCCTTAACAACGCGTGATCGATGAAATCCTTCTGATTCGTAGCAGCAATGACAATACTTGATTGTGGCAGGTAGTCAAACAGCTGAAGAATTGTATTGACCACGCGTTTCATCTCACCATGATCCTGGCTATAGTCACGCACCTTACCCAGTGAATCGAATTCATCTATGAATATCACGCAATCTTCGGAGGCTGCCCTGCGAAAAAGCTTTGCAAGATTCTTACTGGTTTCGCCCAGCTTCGATGAAACAATTGCCCCGAGATTGATGACATACATCATCTTTTTCAACTCACCTGCTATTATATAAGAAGCAAGTGTTTTTCCGCAGCCAGAAGGCCCATGAAGAATGACCTTGTTAGCGATAGGTAGTTCGAAGTTGCGCAACAACTCAATCCTGCGATGCTCTTCAATGAAATGATGAAGCTCGTCCTGTATTTGTTGACCGGATATAAGATTACTGAAGTTGTAGTCAGATGTGATCTTTTCAATGACAAACTCGCCTACTTCGCGATCCTCTTCACGCCATGCCTGCTTCGGTGAGTCGCTCTTTACCATGCCGCTCAATTGATGCTGACGAATCGATTCCTTTAATAGTGACTGCAATTGCAACGCAAAATTTATCTTTTTACTTTTTTTTGAATGCTCAATGAGTTGAGATAGTACAGACAGCAATTTCTCCTGGTCATTCTCAAGACCATATTTCGCAAGGTCGCGAATGAAGTCAAACTGACTCATGGTTGTTGAATTGAAGCCGTGAACATAGGCTTAAAGGTAATTTTTTTTACCGGGAACGCAATGCATGACAACATACATTCCTGGATTAAGGCGGCTTGCATTATATTTGGTTGAGTAACCATCCATTCTTTCAAATGGCCTCATATTTAATCGCGATCGCCGTTGAAAACTAACATTCTAGCGCTGACCTTCCTAAGGTAGAGTATGCAAGGAAAGACGCTGAAGATCTCAAATCGGCTTTTGAAAAACTGGGATACGGTAAGGACCAAATTATAACACACTTTGACGAAAAAGCTACAAGGACATCAATCGTGCAGAGCATCAAGCGAATTGCGCAGTTGTCTGTAAAAGGAGATCGCATAGTTATTTATTTTTCTGGTCATGGATTTTATGTTGGTGGTGACAATTATTTGGCGCCGGTAGATGCATCCAAGACAGCAGTTACTGATACATGTATCTCAATCTCAACAATTTTAGGAATCCTGAATAACTCAGAATCAACGCAAAAGGTACTACTCCTTGATTGCTGCCATAGCGGGTTTGAAGCTGGAGATGCAACACGTGACTCCGATGATACATTCATGACTGAAGAGCTACTTCTTCAATTTAGAAATGAGGAATTTTGCGTGGGTTTTGCAAGTTGCAAAAACGATCAAAAATCTATCTCTCATCCAAAACTTCGCAATGGTGTCTGGTCTCATTTTCTCATAAAGGCACTGACTGGCGATGCTGCGGGGATCTATCGTAATAACATCCTTTTTAGCGATGCGCTGCAATCTTATTTGAATAAACAAACTTCTGAATTTGTAAAGCTCAATACTACGGCGAAACGTGATCAGACGCCGATTAAGTTTGGAAGTGAAACAGACAATTTTATTGTCGCAGACTTAAGTGAATTGTTCGAAGAACGCGATCTAAGTCGCGCACACGAAGACATTCCATTTCCCAGCATTTCCATCCTAACCGAAAACGAAGTTTCTGTTCGGTCGCTTCCAGGTTTTAAATCAAGTTTCCATCATATACCCACTGAATTTGGAAATAACCAGAACAACTTTATAAAAAGCGTAGGAACCCCTCTTATTGAACAAGAGATTTCGAAACTGGGAGTTACACTTGTAAAGACCCTTAAATATAAACGAACAGAAATTAACGTTCAGGCCAAAAGTGGCACCATAGCAACAATCGACTTTGACTATGAAATGTCTATAAAGCAATCACAGAGTAAACCTTATCAATATATTTTGACAAGAGAATTACGCAACTTTAAAAACTCAGCCAGGATTTTAAAACCAGAATTCAATGAGGTGTTCAGTGACCATTTCAACATTCTTCAGTTTGAAAATAGGAGGTCTATAAGCATTGAAGATTTAATTGATCGAATTGAAGCAATAAATCCAAACACCGTGTCGGTTGACTACGATCCATCAGACATAACATGGTGTAAAATAATAGTCCCGAACCTTGAATTCTCTATAAATGTCACAGAGACCGAAATCAAAATAGGCTCTGGTAGACGGGCTTCACCTTTAGAGTTGATCGAAGCCTATCGATCAACTGCTAAAGCATTGGCACAACGTAAGGCTCTTCGACTTCTCGATTGACTTCATTACAGACGCTGGAATTTTGACACCATTTGCAACTTCACTATGTTCAACCTTTATGGATGGTTACTTTTTGATTAGGCAGTTCGCATTGCTACACCAGGAACTCCGCTACTTGAGAGGCGTAAGGCGTTGAAAAATAATTAGTTGGAAATATTGCATCGGCAAATGACATTTTCTAAGTCTCTGATCTTGAGTCGATCACAGCCAAATTGGAATCGAGGACCAAACCGGCAGAGCAGGGTCAGCATCTAGTACTGAAAATTGTAAGGTTTGCCGAAGTCTCTTTCGAATTTCAGAATAAAGAGGAAGTTAAAGCCGAGTTCAACATCTACTACAAAGGCAAATTGAAACGAATCAAGGCAAAATAACGAAGTAGTCCGAGGGCCTCTCTGAAATCCTCCGTCACTTTTCTCACGTTCACATACCCAACAGTCTTCTTCTCACCATCAGTAACTACCAGCCGGTTTGCACAGACCTGTGCGGTTGTTCAACCCTGAAGGCCTCGGAAGATTTCTTTTGCCTCGGTGCTTGATCTTAAAATTCACGTTGCGAGAGTTCTGGGAGCCGTTTCGCAAAAAGCGCTTCCTTACATCTTAACTAAAATGACAAGATCTTTATTTGTTGACATCTGGTCGACCGCCCATTCGCGAAGTAGCTGTATAGCAGGTATCAGTCCTAAGCCTTTGTCGGTTAGAGAGTACTCAACGCGAGGGGGGATCTCCATGTAAACTTGCCTGTTGATGAGACCATCCGCTTCAAGTTCTTTCAACGCCTGTGTCAGCATCTTGTGCGTCACTCCGACGATGGCACGATGAAGCTCGCCGTAGCGCTTCTGATCTTGTCGCAACACCCACAAGATCCGCCCTTTATATTTTCCACCTATCCTTTGAAAGGCGTAGTCCACCGCGCAATGAGCCCGGGTTGGATTTTTCTTCATGTCGTCCATATTTTAAAAGTGCTGATACTCACCATTACTATAGTTTTGGTAAGTAGGTCACTGTATTGTAAGTACTTGCCGTAAAGACCCGCAATTATCTTCTTTACAAACAATTAACAACGGAATTCATATCACTTTGGATACTTATGCTAAGGTTCCTAAAAACATTTTTTCAGTTTCCGCCCGTGAGGGCAACGTTCGGCTTTTTCTTTTGTATTGGCTTGCTAGCCGTTATGGTACGCGTCGTGTTGAAACCTATTTCGCATCTTCTCATCAGCGACGTTGCCCTGGCCGAGACATTTCGATTGCTGCTCGGGATCGCATGGCTGTTGATATGCTATCGCTTTTTTACCCGGTACATTGAGCGGAGAGATGCGATTGAACTGAATGTGATTGCTTGGAAAATGGATTTCCTCGGAGGCTTCACACTGGGGTTTGGTTGCATTTCACTGGCTGTCTTTATAGTCTACGTTTTAGGGAACTACCACGCGAGTGGCTTCTCGTTATACGAATACAGTGCAAAAAACTTTGCGATGTTGTTGCTCGCAGCCCTGATTGAAGACTTGCTCCACCGTGGATTGGTATTGAGGATACTCGAACAATGGCTTGGCTCTTACCCTGCCCTAGTACTCGCGATCTCCATTGACATGTTACACTTCAACAACCCAAACATTGAATTCAGCTTTTTAGGTCTGTTCTTTTTTGTCCTTTGGGGATTTAACCAGGGAATTTTGTACATCTACACCAAGCGCATATGGCTGCCGTTTGCCTTCCATGTCGGCTGGAACTTTGCACAACCATTCTATGGCTCGAACCTTACCGGCCTGAAAGATATGGGCCGTGTCATCGACGGCAAGTTTACAGGCAGCGAACTTATCAGCGGTGGTGCTATGGGTATCGAAGGATCTGTTTTTACTACTCTCATTTTGTTTGTGGTGACTGCTTTTTTCCTGTATCGTAGCATCAAAGAGGGAAAGATTGTGAGAGGCAAACTCGCATGGGCCCGGTCCATCTAGAAGGCCACTCCTGCAAAAAAGGCGCAGGCTCGTGAATGTGGCCATGCATCTGTGCTTCGATGATGCCGTTCTCAAAGTTGAACTAAATGTTTCTGATGCGACGACGGCAATGCCGCTACTCGAGACGCAGGCGTCCTTGACAACCAATCGGTTGATTACTTCGTGTCGACAATAGTCTCACAAACTGTTGTACAGATACCGGCGTACAACCCAGAATTTCGATCGGGTCAATTCCCACTCGAAAGGTCAAAAAGGCTATATTTGCCCCCTTATTTTTTGACACATGATTTCAGTTGACGCAGTGACAGTCGAGTTTAACGGCTCTGCCCTTTTCAGTGATATCACCTTCAATATCAACGAGAACGACAGGATCGCTCTCATGGGTAAGAACGGTGCCGGAAAGTCGACACTGCTCAAGATTATCGCTGGCGTGGCGAAGCCGACGCGAGGCAAGGTTTCCGCCCCCAACGACGCTACCATTGCCTATCTACCTCAGCATCTACTTACCGAAGACAAGTGTTCTGTTTTCGAAGAAGCATCCAAAGCATTCTCCAAGATCCTCAATATGAAGAAGGAAATGGACGAACTGAACCATCAACTGGAGACGCGAACGGACTATGAATCCGACGATTATGCGAGGATCATTGAAAAAGTATCCGAACTAAGCGAGAAATACTATTCTATCGAAGAGATCAACTTCGACGCCGAAGTGGAAAAAACACTGATGGGTCTGGGGTTCGTCCGGTCTGACTTTACCCGGCCGACAAGCGAATTCAGCGGCGGATGGCGGATGCGCATCGAACTGGCCAAGATCCTTCTCCAGAAGCCGGACTTAATCCTGCTCGATGAACCAACCAACCACATGGACATCGAGTCTATCCAATGGCTGGAAGAATTCCTGATCAACAATGCCAAAGCCGTAATTGTGATCAGTCACGACAAGACTTTCGTCGACAACCTGACCAATCGCACCATCGAGGTAACGATGGGGCGTATCTACGATTACAAAACCAACTATACACATTATCTACAGTTAAGAAAAGAGCGTCGTGAGCAACAACAAAAGCAGTTCGACGATCAGGCAAAAGAAATTGCGGATATCACGGCCTTCATCGAAAGATTCAAGGGCACCTATTCAAAGACGCTGCAGGTACAGTCGCGGGTGAAGATGCTGGAGAAAATCAAGATCATCGAAGTCGATGAGGTCGACAATTCAGCTTTGAACTTGAAGTTCCCTCCTGCCCCTCGCTCAGGCAACTATCCGGTGATCGTGGAAGGCATGACCAAACGTTACGGCGATCACGTTGTCTTTAAAGATGCAACGCTGACCATCGCCCGCGGCGAACGTGTGGCGCTCGTAGGTAAGAATGGTGAGGGAAAGTCTACCCTCGTGAAAGCAATAATGGGTGAGATCGACTTTGAAGGCAAAGTACAGCTTGGTCACAATTCAATGATCGGCTACTTCGCACAGAACCAGGCGTCATTGCTCGATGAGAGCCTGACTGTATTCCAAACAATAGATCAGGTTGCGGTTGGCGATATACGGACCAAGATCAAAGATATCCTTGGTGCATTCATGTTCAGCGGAGAGACAATCGACAAAAAGGTGAAGATGCTTTCGGGTGGTGAGAAAACGCGACTCGCGATGATCAAGCTGTTGCTGCAACCAGTGAACCTCCTCATACTCGACGAACCGACCAACCACCTTGACATTAAGACGAAAGACATCCTCAAAGATGCGCTCAAGGCATTTGATGGAACACTGATCCTTGTTTCACACGACCGCGATTTCCTGGACGGCCTCGCGACAAAAGTATTTGAGTTCGGTAATAAACGCATACGCGAACACTTCGAGGACATCAACGGTTTCCTTCGCAACAAGAAGATGGAAAACCTTCGCGAGATTGAGCGGACTGCGAAAAGCTAGGTATCAACATATGCGCCTGGGCACAGAGCTTTGAGCTCAAAACCACACCGATTGATAGAATCGAAATGGTGCTCAACAGTATTTTCATCGGGCGGCCTCGAATTTGTGACGACCCGCTTGGTAAGCCTAACGTGTAACAAACACAAAATCGCTGGCTGTATCGTCCTTGTCGGAAAATTTTCCAAATCGAGGTACACTACTAAGGCGGTCGAAGTAACCGATCAAATCGTAGAGTGTGAGCAGCCTTCCGCCTTTGCCCCCCGTCTCTTTCAACGCCTTGATAAACTGGGCTGCAAATGGCGAGTGCTTACCGGGAATACCGTCTGAGACATATTCTTTCGACCCACTCGTTAAGAACTTTCGCGTAGGCGTCGACAGTTTCCGCACCAATACCTGCTGATCGGTTTGTTCGACATACGGATCGAGGCCTCTTGATTTGGCCAAAACTGGATCGAAAGTACCACCAAAGCATACATCCATCACCAGAAAGATATGCTCACACTTAATGTTATCCAATCTCTGTCGGAGGATCGAATGGGGTATGTAAGTTGTTCTTCCCCTATCGTTCCTCAATGAATTCTTGGCAGCTACAAAACCCTCCTTCAGATTCTCATCGTACGTGCCATGTCCGGCAAAAAACACGAAAAGTTGATCCTGTGGTCTGAACCGACGGGTGTTGTATTCGGAGATCTTCGCATAAATATCTTCGTAAGTTGGATCCTCCATGAACTCCGTCTTGAATCCATACTTTTCTTTCAATAATCCTTCGATTGCCCGTGCATCACCAACTGGATTCACGAGGTCATCCCAATCGTCGTATTTATTTGTGGCTATGATTAACGCATAATCACTTCGATTAATATCGACGGCGTCGGCGATTGCTTCCTTGCCCACAAGTATGAACCGGGTGCTGAACACCTTGCCGCCTTCGACATTTTCGGCGCTAAGTTCAATCTCATTGTGACCGTCCATTAGTCGAATGGTCCGCCGGGCGCGACAAGATGTTGCGTTCTGAGCGAACGGCAAGTTTTTGCTGAGCTTCGACTGTCCAGAAAGGCCCACCAGCAATTCCACAGCCCTCAAGGGAATATCCGAGATCACCTCGGCTTCTATTTCAACGACATTCAACTGACTGTTCGAATCATCCGTTTTTGGAACAATCCAACGAATCACGGGCAAGCTTGTTTTAACTGTCGGTGGCTGTTTGAAATTAACATTCAAATCGTTTGTCCGACCGCTGAAATTTTGGCCATGCAACTCATTGACACAAATGCACAGGAAAACAAAAATTGCAATTTTGATCATCTCTACTTACTGGGTGATATTGGGTCCACGATGTCGGGCTCTGCCTTTGTTTGAGGGGATGTAAGCGCATAGAGAGTACCGCCCAAAAGGGCCACAATGCCTATTTTGACGACGGCTGGGAATCTGGCTTTCACTCTGAATTTTTCTGTAAAAACGACTTCATCCTTGTTCTTGCTGTCCGATACTTTGAAGCGGTAATTGCGTCCCACTTTCACCGACGTAGGTATCGTCATTTGAACCTTTCCAACACTGCCAGCAATATTGGTGTATGGAGCCGCCACGAACTTCCCGTTGCGATACAGCTCGAAATTGAGTAGCGTATTCACCCGGCCACCCGTCCATGCCATATCAAACTTAACTCCTCGTTTGCGAACAGATTGATCCCCGAATCCCTTCAAGTGGATGAATGGAATATAGGCCTTGCCTCGAACCTCAAGCCCTACACGTCCTTCGAAATCGCCCAACTCTTCCTTGGCTGACCAAACTATTTTTCTTCGTAGCCCCGGGACAACTTCAAGCCCGACATCGCCATTGACCCGCAACAAAGGCGAAGTAAAATTATCCCGCGAAGAATACAAGTTCACTGTATAAGTGCGGTTCGCGGTAGAATCGATCAAATTGTAGTAAACGTTTATGTTGTATCCCTCCAATTCAACTTTTACAATCGAAAACTCTTGTCCAAATGAGGCCGACACTAGGTGTGTTAGGCCTAGGACTAAAAAGAACCGAATTGTAAGTAAGTTTTTTTGCATGCGTCCTTTCAATTTACTTGGCGATAATCTTTCGCACCGTCGAGATTTCTTTGCCACCCACAAGGACTCTTGATAGATACATACCAGCTGGTACGATATGGCCAGATTGGTCAAGTCGATTCCACGCGACAGTGTGAACACCTGGTTCGTAAATTGCTTTGACAAGGTCTATGACTTTTCGTCCAGTCAGATCGTAAATAACAACTTCAACTGGGAGTTTCTCGCCAACGACAATCGGTATCGTCGTAACGTCTAAGAAAGGATTGGGGTAAGGATGCCCCACAAGGGTTAGATCAGGCAAGAGAGACTTTTCCGCGCCATACAATATCTTGAAGGTTTTCGGTTTACCTAGGTCAAATCGATAGCTAGAAAATCGCTTCATGTCGATCAATTCAGAGTTTTGCGCGTCGATCAGCATGAGTTGCCCGTCGCCGTTGCCGAGGGAAGCCGGGTCCCAGCTCAATTCAGCGTCACCCTGATGTTGATTCGACTCAGCCGTAAATGTCCACACATAATGGTTTGTCGACGGGACAACGTCGCGCGCAAACCAGGGATGGAAGAAGTCGTCATGGTAGGTGTTCCACTCGAGATAACTTCCGAAACGCGGGAGGGTATGTTTGTCAAAAACATCTTTGGAATAACTAGCCCCTTGCCGCATACCTACCCCTCCGTAACCATTGGAGACTGTCCCCTGAGTCAAGGTGATAGGCAAAAACCAGTTGCCTTCTTCCAGATTTGGATCGTCCCATTCCGATTGGTTCTCTCTTCCCCCGGAGAAGGAATTTTTTAGCGTCACCGGAAAAGTCAACTCGACGGCTTCATTCGCGAAGACAAATCCGCCGCTCCACGGATTCAGGACGTCGCTCTCCACAAAACGCTGTTGCGATCCCTCAAATACAAGAATCGACTGATCTACTTTCGAAGCGTGTTGAGGGTTGGCCTCGATGACGTCGCTCCAGTCTACCCCAAACGGGAAAGGATTACCTATCTGATTCCATTCCTTCTCCAATTTTAGCTTGAAGGGAGTTGTCTGATTGAACTGAGGCGCACTCCCTTCTGAGATCGTCACGTCGATTTTAGTGAGGGCATTAAACCAATAGCCTTTGCCCATTTCAATCTTTGTAAGACCTTCCGTATAGTCGACATATTTACCTCCTAGGTAACGAACCAATCGCCACTTCGATTTTTCATATTTCCCCAACTCATCAAATATATTGGAGATGTTGTTATCCGTTACAGCATATGGAATTGAAAAAATCGTATAGTCTTTGAGCTTTCCTCCAAACGAAAGATTAGGAATTGAAATTTCACCCGCAGCAAAAGATCGGTAGATAAATCCATGAGTGCTACTCTCTCGTGTAGCCCCATCAGCATCAGTTACGTTCAGATAAAACTCAAGACCGATTTCATCCAACATCGAGGCGTCGATGGGAATCGCATATGTGCTGTTTCCCGTGGCTGTTAGCGTTCGGAATGTGAAGTCACGTTCGGTAATCTTCCTATAGTTGAACAATACCAAATACGGAAGGGTGCCACCGGATACTTGGACGGATACACTGGACCCCGTTGAGAAAAGTGGCGAGAAAACCGGATTCGATAACTGCAACGCAGCTGGACCTGAAGTATTTAAGGTTGAAACGATAATCGGAATGGAATATGGCGACACGCCAGAAGCGTTCTTTGCCCTTACACGAAATTTATACGCTGTGTTCGGAATCAACGAGGTGACCAATTCCTCCATTGACCCGGTAATTGGTTTATCAGTATATGTTCCTAGTGAAGGGTTGAAGTCATTTGAGGTAAGCGATACGTCGAGTAAATAACTTGCAGCCCCAGTCGCGGGTTCCCATTTTGCTTTAAAGGAATTCGTTGTGGCGTTTGGCTGATCTATTCCTACTGGAGTTGCAGGAATCAACAATTGACTGCCAATAGGGCTTGAATAAGGAGATGCTCCACCTGGGTTTTCAGCGCGCACTCTGTAATAGTAGATGGTCCCCGCGCTCAACCCGCTTACGGTGGTTGAGATGATGTTTCCTAAGGACTTGTTGTTGTATCCTGATTGCAAGGTACTAAAGTCGCTTACGGTTGATACATCCAAATAGTAATTCACAGCGCCGGTTACTGCAGTCCAGTTCGCGGTAAATGTCGTCTGTTCGACCAGTGTACTCGCTGATAGAATTGGGGTAGCGGGAACGGTATATTGAATGACAGGGTCCGAATTCACCGACGCACCACTCTCGTTGATTGCGCGAAGGCGATACTTATATCCGATCCCCGACTCAAGGCCCGTTATCGTTGTCGATACACCCGCTACTGAGAAATTCTGCAGAAAGAAGGTTGAAAAATCGTCTTTTGAGACATCAACGACGTACCCAGTTGCCCCGGTAACCGCGCTCCAGTTTATTGTGAAGCGATCCTGTTCGATCGAAGTGGCCGCAGACACTGCTGGCTTGGCTGGCAGCGTTATCTTCGATCCCGAATTAGAGGACCCTGTGCTAGACAGGTAGTTTGTGGCAGGTCCGCTGCCATTAAATGAAAACACAACGTAGAAATAGACTGTGCCTGCGAGCAGTCCGGTATCCGAAAATGAGGTGGACGCGCCCACAGAAGCGACCGTCGCGTCGCCCAGAGTCGACCCTACGGCGTAGGCGACTCCATCAACCGGTGTAGAAGACGGAGGCAAACCTGCTTTGCGCAAGACGAGGTATCCTGCCGGATTGGGAGCCGCAGGCGCAAAAGAAACTATCAACGAAGAAGCGGTAACCGTGGAAAAAGTTATCGACGTAGGCTGGGTAGAAGGTTCGGCAGTAAATGTCGTCTGATTCCCCTCCACGGGCGGACTACGATACGCTATAGAGGCGCCTGCCGTATTGTAAGAGAATATGTCATAGTAATAATTCGTACTCGCAGAAAGCCCGTTATCCGTCAGAGTTAAGTTAGGTCCGGTATACACGACCGTTGCACCTAATACGCTCTGGCCCACCGTGTAAGCCACATTAGGTTGAGGAACGAAGTTCGGATTACTGTTTGCCTGCCTTACCACAAGATATCCAGACGGTGCACTTAGGGCGGCAGAAAAAGAAAGAGTGATAGAGGTCGGCGTCACATTCGAGAAGGTGAGACTCGACGGGGAATCCGCCGGTGGAGAAAGAAGCGTTAGTTGACTTCCTTGCAGTGGCAACGAAGTACGATAGTTGATCGAACTACCCACGCCATTGAATGCAAACACAGAGTAATAGTAGACGGTATTCTGCGAAAGACCAGTCTCCGAAAAAGATGCAGCGCTACCTTGATAGGCAATAGCATCGACACCCACCGATGTCGTATAAGTTACCCCATCTACTGGAACCTGAGTAGGAGCTGAACCAACTTTGCGCAGTACAAGATAACCATCTGGAACTCCAGGGGCCGGGGTAAAACTTATCGACAGACTGTTATCCGTAACGGCTGAAAACTGAAGGCTGGTCGGTTGTGCACTGGGTTCAACAGCGTTTGTTCGAACATTATTTTGAAGTGGAGAATTTATCAAATAGGAAATAGCGCCATTAAACTGGTTGTACGCGAAAATGCTATAGTAGTAGTTCGTATTCGGTGCAAGTCCTGCCTCGTTGAAGAGTGTTGATGAACCCTTGTAAGCGACGATGCCATTACCTACCGTCTGACCCAAAACATAGGTGGTATTGTTCGATGGAACAAAAGTCGGAGGCGAGACTGCGCTGCGAATGACCAGATAACCTGAAGGAGGCGACGCTGGCGCAGTAAAGAATGCAGTCATAGAACTAGTTGTTACGCTGGAGAAAAGGAGATTAGTCGGCTGTGCTATTGGTGGAGTCGCCAGCGTGGTGACGGTCATCGTATTGCTATTCACAGACGCACAGGACGCAACAGCGCGTACGCGGAATTGATAGGTAGCCGCCTGTGCGAGACCTGTCACATTCGTGCTCAGCGTAGGAGCCGTGATTGACTTGGCGCTGTAACCGCTGACGAGAGTGGCGAAATTGTCGGTGCTCACGTCGAGTTCGTAACCAATAGAACCCGGAACGTCCTGCCAGCTTACATTGAACCCTCCGGATGTAACCGACGAAGCCGCACTTACCGTAGTCGTTGGATGATTGCAAACGCCTATGGTTTTAATGGCCACAATACTCCAGTTGCCACTCGTATCGCGAGCCCGAAATGTAAGTTTATGGCTTGACTCCGATAAGCCCGTCACCGGAACCGTTACGGCCAAGTTTGCTATGGAAGTACCGGCTGTGATGGGCACATTTGTTCCGGACCCGAACCCGGGATCGGCATCAAAAAAGTATTCCAACTTATCAACGTTTGATAAAGCCACCGGAACGGTAACCTTGTAAAATGGTCTCGAGTATGGCAAGCTCCAATTGCCGTTGGCATCTTTGCCCCTTACATAAAGGGTATGAAACCCAGTGCTCAGCGACGTAATGTCGGCACTGAATGAAAACCCTGGGATCGAAACCGCGGGCGTGATTGATACCGAAACCCCATTTCCGAATCCGGGATCGACATCGAAAAAGTATTCCAACTTATCGACGTTTGACAAAGCTGCAGGGAGGCTAACCTTGTAAAATGGTCTCGAGTATGGCATGCTCCAATTGCCGTTGGCATCTTTGGCCCTTATATAAAGAGTGTGAAACCCAGAGCTCAGCGACGTAATGTCGGCACTGAATGAAAACCCTGAGATCGACACCGCAGGCGTGATTGATACCGAAACCCCATTTCCAAATCCGGGATCGGTATCAAAGAAATATTCGACGAACGTAATGTTCTGAGCATCGACCATAACCCACCACAACATCCCCAACAAAAGCAAGCCAGCCTTCTTCATCACCGACTGTCAGTTGTTTGATTTCACGCTGATGGTCACCTGGATCGGCGTTGAGTTGCTTCCTATTCCTGTGTTGATCATGTTCGTAACGGACGGGATTGTCGGAATTCCAGAGACCACATACGGCGAAGTTCCGCCGTAGGCGCCTACTTCGATTCCTGCACTTCCCGCCGTTTTTAGTGGTGAGCCATTCTTAATTTGGTAGCTCTCGTCGGTGCTGATTCCTGTTCCGCTGCCAAGCAGTTCGGCTGCAATCGCATAGCTGTTCTGGTTACCGGTACCCCCACTGAAAGCATTCGCGCTGCTGATATTATAAGTAGATGTTACTCCATTGAAGCTCGCTACCCCGGTGCCGATCAGAACATTGTTTTCAAAAATCGAATTTGCCAGCAAATGGCTATTGTCTGTGATGAATGTATTGTTCCTCACGATCCAGTTTTGAATGGCGGCGGAGCTGCTCGCAGTCACCCGGCCTTGGACAATATTGTTGTTGATGAGCACGTTTGAAATCGTGAAACTCGCCGCGGGTGTCGCATCAATGCCCGAGCCGATAAAGTTTCCGGCTACCGTCACGTTCGAAACATTGGCGTCGTTAGTGTTCGCGTTGTTCCTCGTACTGATACTAACCGTATAATACGTGCGACATCGTTTCACGGTAATGTTGCTCACGCCAGCGACCGTTACCGACGGTGAGCTGGTCAACTCAAGACCTTGAATTTCGCTACCCCCACTTCCCGTGTCGAATACTATCGAGCCCATCGTCGAACTCCTTGCGTCCGCCTTGAGTTCCTGGTTAACATCGAGAAAGTATCCATTACCGAACACTTTAAGCGGTTTGGTCAAGATCAAGTTTCCGTAGGTAGTTGAACTTGGTTCAATCAGAATGATATCATTAGCTGCCGCTGCGTTGTGGGCCGCTTGCGGTGTTGTATACACATTTACGCCAGTCACCCCCGGGTTGTTGTTTACCCGTCGGATGGTTTGACCGAATCCTGTTGAAGCAATAAGACCAATCGCCAAAACAATAGACAAAGTTCTCATAGGGCTGATTGGGGATCATCCTCCCCATTTTGCTTCAAATTATTGCAGGAAGAAAGCTTTCCGAATACCCAGTTTTGGGTATTTATCGATTCGTAAACATCGCTGGTAATTGTATCTTAGTAACTCGTCTATAGTAATCGGACTCAATCAAGATGAGTGACATTGTCGCGGCAGCACAGCGCATTTTTGCAGATCTGGCCACTAAATCGGAAGATCGGGCACTACAATTTGATCCTGAGAACTATAAAAAACTGATCAATATCTTTCACGTTGGAGACTACTACTACTATGTTTTCAACTTGCAACGGGCAGAATTTGATATGGTGAGTCCAGAGGTCGAGCAGGTTCTCGGCTACCCCGCTTCGACCATGAATATTCCTACATTCCTCAATGGCATCCACCCGGAAGACGCGCCCTGGTTCCTGAATTTTGAGAACAAAGTCATGCAGTTCTTCACCTCGTTACGGGCCGACCAAATCCTCAAATACAAAGTTCGCTACGATTACAGGGTTCGCAAAGCGAATGGTGAATACATCCGCATACTACAGCAGGTCATCACGATGCAATACGACGAAACTGATCTGAAACTGCTCCGGACCTTCGGGGTTCACACCGACATCACTTATCTTAAGAAGGACGGCAGACCTGTCTTGTCCTTTATTGGACTTGAGGGCGAACCCTCATATATAGACGTCGATGTCGATAAGGTCTTTACGGCTTCTCGTCCCGTCATCTCGAAAAGGGAGAAAGAAATACTCATTTTGCTGATCGAAGGTAAAAACACACAGGCTATCGCAGACGCACTTTTCATTAGCCCAAGGACAGTAGAAACTCACCGCAAAAACATGATTCGTAAAACCAATGCGTCGAGTACACCAGAATTGGTCGGTCTGGCCATTCGCAACGGCTGGGTATGATGAACGGGGCTGATTCCCCCCATTCAAAAATTCTTCTCAAACGCCTTCCTCGGTGCCCCTTGGAAGAAAACTTCCCCGCAATACGTGTACTTTAAGTTCTCAAGTAACTTAAGCATGGGGCCATTGTCGAAGTTCGTGTCTACTTTAATGCTGTGGATGCCCTTGACTAGACACAGTTCCTCGGCCAGTTGAAAGAGACGGGTGCCCGCCTTCCGTCCTTTTGCTCTCGGAGAAGCAGCCACGCGATGCAACACGGCGTAGTCCTCCTGTGTCAACCATTTACCTACTATGTTTTCATAGGCTTCTTCCCGCTCAAAAATGATGGCCGCATACACCAGCACGACGCCGTCGTCCTCCAAGACGTAGGCATAGCCCTGGTCGAAATCGCTCCTGATGGTGGCCTGATTCGGATAGCCGTCTTGCCATTGTTCGCTCCCATCAGCCCGTCGCTGTTCGATGGCAAACTGGATGATCTCCCAGATAGTTTCCAACTCCGATTCTTGCGCTCTGCGTAACAACATGGTACCTATTTCCACTCACAATTTAAAACTTCGCCACAGCAGCGACACATCACCCACCAAATGCGGCGAACTCAAAAATAGTAACATTCGCCGACCTCCCGACTGGCGCTCAAGCCGATCGTCCTGCCTGCAACCATTCACGCCGTTCACTCCCGAAAAATCGCCCATCACTCCGCCGATCTGGACAACGTTAGAACATACCTACTGTCGCGCCCGTTCTCGAGATACCCGAGAAGGGCGACCAAGAATTCATACAAGTTTCAGATCGAGTCTACTATCAAAAGACTTGCAAAGGCTGTATCCGACCCTAGAAAGGAATCGATGCTTGCTCGCTTCGAAAAATTCGCAAAAAAAAGAATGAGATTGCTTCATAACAAACTGTATTGATACTTGCGCGCTAAAGTCAGCGTTTCGGCTAACTTGCCAGCATAGAGGTTTTTGTTAGAACAGATTTCGTCTCGGTCAATTCGACTTACAATTCGATCAAAACTTCAACGATGCGAAAAATTACAATCCATGCTATGGTCACCCTCGACGGGGTCATGCAAGCACCTGGTGGGCCAAAAGAAGACACCTCAGGGCGTTTCAAGTTTGGTGGGTGGACGGCACCCTACGGAGACGAAGAAATTGGAAAAGTCGTACAAAAAGAACTCGGCGAGCAAACCGACTACCTGTTGGGTAGGAAAACATTTGACATCTGGGAAAGCTACTGGCCTCATCACGCAGACTTCTGGCCTCGAATCAACACCGGTACGAAATTTATCTTGTCGAAGACGAGAAAGAAGTCGGCTTGGCAAAACACTGTGTTTGTCCAACGTGTCGGCGACATCAAGAAGCTCAAAGCATCGAAAGGAGCCGACATACAAGTGTGGGGCAGCACCGAAGTGATAGAACTATTGCTTAAGAATGATTTGGTGGACGAGCTTCGCATCAAGGTGTATCCCATTGTATTGGGCGTGGGGAAAAAGCTTTTCTCGGGCGGGGTCGTGCCCGCATCATTCAAACTACTCGATGCCACCGTTACTCTTAAGGGAGTGATCATCGCCCACTATCGGCGTGCCGGCAAGGTGAAAACAGGCTCGGTAAAGGCTAAGAAAAAATAGCCTGCGAGACAGAAATAATTAATTTTGGTCTACGCCCCCACATGAAAACAAATCCTCCCATGGCGAGAATCAACTTCATCATTGGCCTCGTTGCCCTCATCTCCACCGGATTGCTGTCCGGGTATGTGCTCACGTCACCGCGTGCAAAATTGGTCTATGTAGACTCTGAGAAACTCGTTAATGGATACAAGGGAATGCAAGAGGCTCGTGCGGAATATCAAAAAAAGTCTGCCACCTGGAAAGCCAACATCGACACGCTGACGGATGAAATCCAGCAGGCAATCGCGAAGTATGAGAAAGAGAGCCCAGGCATGTCGCCCCGCGAAAGGAAGGTGACGGAGGAATTGATTCGAAGCCGGCAAAAACAATTGGTCGACTACCAGGCAGCCTTACGATCGCAAGCCAGTCAGGAAGACGAACAGATGTCGAAAGCGGTGTTATCCGAGATCAATGGCTATTTGAAAAGATATGGACAGGAACACGGGTACACGATCATCCTGGCGGCGACCAACTACGGAAACATAGCCTACGCCGATGACGAACTTGACATTACGGAAGAGGTGCTTCAGGGACTCAACCAAGCCTACTCACCTAAATGAAAGCCAAAGGGATTGTCTGGTTGTTATTCGTTGCGGTTGCCTGTCAACCACGTGCCCTTACCGAGGCGGAACTTGAGGCATACACCCGAGACCCGGCAAATGGCGTTCGCATGACCCGCAAGGTCGACGACATAGCTATCGATCTGATATTCAAGCCAGTCGACCTTCTGGTGGCGCGGGCGTTGCGCAACCCTACGCCGACCGCGGTCGATTCCGCGCGTGCGCTCTATGATTCTTCATATTACTTCGTCGCCGGTTTTTCAAGAAACAACCGCGAGTTGTTGACGCCGAGCTCGGCAAACAACTTCCCTGAGTTGGTGACGCGCATGTCCTTCGAAATGGGTGAGTACGTATACTTAACGACTTCCGAGCGGGACACGATTCCCACCGCGAATTTTGCCTTGGACCGAACCTTCGGTTCGGGGCAGTCGACGAACATCATCTTCGCATTCCCCAGCAAAAAGCTCAAATCAGCGCGTACGCTCTATATTAATGTGCGCGAATTCGGGTTGGGTGTAGGACCTCTCGTCTTCGAGTTCGACGGAAAGAAAATTGCAGAAATTCCACCCCTAGATTCGCGAATACTCCAAAAGTAGTATTGCTACCCCATTTCGGATTAGGTACCTTCTTGCAGGTTTTCCCAACCCTCACCTATGATCCGAAGAAAATGGCTGAGGATTATTGCCTCCGTGCTAATCCTTGAGACGACAGTCTCCATCGTTACTCCCAGTATATCATACGCGCTTACTTCTGGGCCCACGGCTCCAGAGTATACCAGCTTCGAACCGGTCGACACCACCGACATGGTGAATATGTCGACGGGAGACTTCGTGTATAATCTCCCGTTGCTGCAAGTGCCAGGTCCTGGCGGCGGTTTTCCCTTATCGCTCTCCTACCATGGCGGCATTCGTCCCGACTCGGAAGCTTCGTGGGTAGGCTTGGGGTGGTCGTTGAATCCCGGCGCGATATCCAGGGTAGTGAGCGGTTATCCTGATGACCAAATTGGAGTAAACCAGGTAGTCGCCGACCACTGGGAGTTGGGTGATCGCAACACATTTTCACTAGGTGTCGGCATCAACAAGGCCACGGTGGATGTAGACGTTTCCTTTGACAGCAACAAAGGTGTAGGCGTAGGCTTGAGTGTCGGCGCCGCATTTGGCGATGACGCCGGTACCGTTGGTGTGAAAGGGTCGGTGAATACGTATGGCGAATACGGGGTTTCTGCTTCCGTCGAAGCTGGGCCCACATCTGCGACGGTAAGCTACTCCAAGTCGGAAGGGTTTGACGCCGAGGTTGAGCTTTCCAAAGAATGGGGCAAAGAGGAAAGTGGTAAAGCAGAGCTTAGCGCGAAGTACAGTATAAAGGAAGGATTCAGTGCAGGTGCGTCGGCAGAAGTATCGGGCGACCTAACTTCCAAAGTCCAGCTGGAAACAAACTTTAAGACAGCTAGCGCGAGCTATAAGCTCGCCACGGAAAAAGATGTCGCAAAGATTTCTGGTGAAATAAGTTCGAAAGGTCTTAAGGGTTCGGTTGGCTCCGTCGGTGAGATCGAAGTCAAAAATAGCAAGATCGGCAAACTACAGGTCGAGTCCTTTCAATTCACCGCGAACATGATTTACTTCAAGGTAGGCTATGGCCATCAACGCTTTTTCTCCGACGAAAAAGACGGCGTCACCATTGCCGGCGCCCTACACGCCGACGAAACCAACAACAAAGATCCGGATACATGGGGTTTCGACTCGTATGCGTTATTCGATCCAACATCAATCACCGACATTGAAAAAAGTGATCCAGAACGTTCCAACGGGGGAAGCCTCCCCTCCTACGATTATTACAATGTAAACGCGCAAGGGATATCGGGCAGTATTCGTCCCACGATCTTCTCCAACGGAACGCTGTTCAGGAAAAACGTAAAAAAAACCGGCACTTCTGAGTATCAAATCAAGTACCGCGAAATCCCAGACGGCAACTTCCAAAAAGTAAGTTTCAGATTCGACAATGACTTTTCGAACTCGCTTACCTACCCAGAGGGATCGCGCATGTTGGTAGACGGAGAGAACGTGAATCAAACGGCGTCAACGATTCAGTTTCAGGGCGTGGGACGTCAAGGTCCCAACGAAGGCTTCAACTCGACAAAAAATCAACTCGCAGGATCTAGACACGTCGAGTACTTTACAAACTCCGAGATTCGCACGGGTGATGCCAAGCTTCGTGGGTTCATCGACTACACGACTACCCAACGCGAGATAACTTTTGGCGCGCAAAATGCGGCGATCGGAAACCAAATCGGTGGATTCTCGATCACCAATGCAACAGGAGTTACCTACCACTTTGCCCTGCCGGTGTACGCCTTTGGCGACTACACCAAGATTGTGTCGGGCGACAACAATCAAAATTCACACGAAGAATCCAGGGTTCACCCGTATGCCTATACCTGGTTGTTGACGGCCGTTACCGGTGCGGACTATGTTGATCGCGGCGGTCCGGGAAACGCACCGAATGGAGTCCTAGATGCCAACGATTGGGGTTACTGGGTAAAGTTCTCGCATAACAAAACAAGCGGGGATTTCCGGTGGCGAACACCGGCTGAAGGGTGGCGACCCGACCTCAACCCGAAGAACAAGCAGATTTCGACAGGCCTAAAGGAGTTGTACTTTCTCAGTACGGTCGAAACGGCAACTCACATCGCCGCGTTCTCTCGATTCTCGAGGCTAGACGGCAAAGAGGTAATGGATCCCCTCGCAGGTGGTTTCGTACCGATCGACGATGTGAACAACATCACTAGTTGCATGAACATGTGCCAAGCCCTCTATTGCCCAACCGGCAACTGTGCGGGCAACACGCAATACGCTCAATGCCTCGACAATTGTCAGAACAACCCGCAAACCATTTATCCAGAAAGTCCCGAACGTTTGGACGAGATTACCCTCTTCAGCAAATCGGGCACATTTACCGACGCGGACGCCATTCGTTCGATCGCCTTTACCTATGACTACAGCTTGTGCCCAGAAACACCGAATAGCTATGTGAACGTGCAGTATCCCAACCTACTGGGGAAGTTAACACTGAAGAGTGTAACGTTTCGTGGTAAGGGAAAAGCAAGCCTGATCCCTTCCACTAATTTCTACTACGACGTCGAAAGCCCGAAACAAGGTTTGATCACCATCGCGCCTACCGCTGATCCGAAGGTGTTTACTAGTACGACGACCGGTACCGCCCTTGCGAAGGGCGACATCGTTTCTTTCTCCTCGGGAGGAAACACATGCTATGCGACGGTGACTAGCTTCAACGGTACTACCTACCAGCTCAAGTCGATTGGGAAGTTAAATCCGGTGGCTGGAGATATTTTTTGGACACAAACCAAGAACCCTCCCTACAGCCAAGACGCCCATGATATGTGGGGTTATTATAAGTCGGATTTCGACCCAACTGGTGGCGAACAGTATGCACGGCTGGTCAGTCAATCGTCTGGTGCCAACACCGATGTTTGGTCTCTGCGCAAGATTGAGACACCGACGGGTGCAAATGTCGTGATCGACTATGAATCGGACAGCTATTCAAAAAGTGTTTTGTCGAGTGCCTTTCCATTTCAGATCACAAACATTGAAGTACTCGATAAGTTGCAGGGTATTTTCAAATTGACTGTCTCGTCGGGCTATGCGCAATACCTGGCCGACTACTCGGTTGGGGACTGGGCACGCTTCCTCTTGTTTTGCCGCACGCGTCCATGGAATTCGCTTGGCGCCTATAGCTACTTCACGGTAGATACCCGAAGCTTCGGAGCACCGTCCATCGTACAAACCGTTGGACCCGACTACCTCGTGATCAAGAACCAGGCGATGCTCAATTCGTTCTTTGACGACGATGGTCCAACGGTCGAAATGAGCGCCATCAGTGGCAACTTGGGGATGAAAGACAAGATGGTCGGTGGTGGAACCCGCGTTGCCAAGATTACCGTTCGCGACGAATCATTCAATAGAGGTTCATCGACCAAGTATGCATACAACATCGAAGGAATGCCCAGCATTAGCTCCGGTGTCACCTCGTTCGAGCCTTCCGTTCTTCCGCAATACAACACGCACGGACTCAGCGACGCAGACTTAGCCAGTTACAGGCTAGCCTTGCTTGGCGGAACGACCCGGCTTTTGTCCGTATCCCGTGAGATTCCCTCGCCGGGCGTGATGTACGAATACGTCACCGTGTCAGAAGAAATTCAGAAAGAAACGGGTGAAATCGTCGCAGTCCCTCAGACCAAAACGTATCAGTTCGAAGTATTTGGTGACGGGACCGTCGAACTAGAACCACTCCAATTCCAGTCAACGACGGAAACGAGCCCATGCAGCATTCCTTCATGCAGTGTTATTCAGTCGTTGCAAGCGGCGGGCTGGCCATATAGTCCGTGCGGGTTAACCTATGCTCAAGCGAATGCTCAGTGCTCATCTCAGCCCACCACGATTATGGTGAGCAACACGACGAACAGCATCAAACCGGCAATCTTACGCGACTACACATCGCGCCTCGGCAACCTAAAAAAATCGACGGTTTACGGCGCCGATGGTAGGCCGTTGACGATGACCACCACGCAATATCTTCACGACAACACGTGGAGTCTTGACTTCCGGAATAAACTTCAACTCGACTTCGCATCTCAAGGCGTGGTAAGCGAACTCTTCAATGAGTATCGTGAAGTGAAGAAAGACGACGGTTCGATGAAGTACTACAAACTTTTTGTGCGTCGCGAAAAATATCCTAGTGTCGTCACGAAGGAAGTTACCACCAACTACAAAACGGGCGTCACAGACGAGGTAAACTATCTCGCGTACGACTTCTATTCAGGTGAAAGCACGAAAACATTGAGGCAGGATGCGTACGGCAATCGCTTTATGACGGTGGTTGAGCCTGCGTATCGCATCGCGGATTATTCGGGCATGACGACTACGCAAATCAGCAACGGATTTGTTGGCATGGGCTTGAAAGTGAATAACCCCAGCAACAAACACATGATCAGTCAGACCGCCTCTACGACCGTGTACAAGGTTGATGCATCGAACGTACCCACGGCGTTGGTGAGCGCTGGCGTCGAAACTTGGTCGGATGATATCCCTATTCTAGGTCAACCCTTGCAATCAGGCATTTGGCGAACCTGGCAGAAGTATCGTTGGCTTGGCGCCGATATTCCACCCGATCAGGAGGGACTGTATCCCCTCGCGAACTTCGTGCCTTTCAATGGATGGTCGAGTGCACCCACGTCATCTCAATGGCAAAAGCAAAGTGAGATTACACTATACAACGTTCGATCAAATTCGTTGGAGGGCTTTGACGTAAATGGCTCATATGGTGCGGTAAAAATGAACAATGACTACACCAAGGTGTTTGCCACCGCTACCAATGCACACTATGATGAATTTGCCTACTCGGGAGCGGAAGACGACCTCGTAGGAAACTTGTTTGGCGGCGGTGTGAAGAAAGAAGCGGAAGCGACACTGACGACGGGTGCCGCGCACACAGGCACCAAGTTCCTGCAGTCGTCAGGGAATGCATTCTCCTTCGAAACGCTTGAGGCACGTGTGGGGCAACGCTATACTGTTAGCGTGTGGTCTTCACAATCGAATGCCTTGTTAAAATACAGTATGAACGATGGAGCAGCTACCAATGTGCCATTGGAGCCCGTACTTCAGGCCGGCAGTTGGTACTTGCTCTCTGGAACGCTACCCCCTGCTACCCACAACAAGCTTAAGGTCTGGTGTGCGGCAAACGGCTCGTCCACATCCTTCGACGACTTCCGTTTCCATCCAAACGACGCCCAAATGTCGGCATTCGTGTATAACAAGTGGGATGAACTGTCTCACATCCTAAATGGTGAGAACTTCTACACGGAATACGAGTACAACTCGGATGGTACCCTCACCGCCATCTATGTAGAGAAGATCAACTCAGGACGAGTCAAAGTTGGCTCACAACAAAAAAACTATGCTAGGTAAAAACATGAAACTGCGATTCAGCTTGTTGGTCATGCTGTCGCTCACGACCACGAGTGTTTTTTGCCAACTGCAACCAATTTGTGCTTCGTCACAAAGTCCGGCTCCGTGCGTGGTGAACACTACGGGTGGAAACCGATTCGTTTGCCCTGGATCTCCTGTTGGGAGCACTTACTTTGTCAACTTCAGTACCGGCTCCGACACGACGCCGACCTTTTTGGATGGCGGCACATCTGGCGGAAACTGGATCACGACGCCTGGATGCTACCGGCTCCAGTTCTCGGTGGGTACTTGCGAGTACATCATGAACGTTGAAATCATGCGAACCTCCTTTACGGTCGGTACGCTGACGAGCAACAAAGCCGGCAATACCATTTGTTCGGGTGAAACGGGTACTCAAATCACAGTGAATGAGACGGCGCCGGTACCCACGCTGAGGTACATCCGGAAGTGGCAAAGATCGAGTGATAGCCAGTTTTTAACGGGAGTAGAAGATCTCGCGTCGAGTGCTGCCACCCTTCCTTCCAATTTTATTGATGCTACGGTGAGCAAGTATTACCGGCCTGTCTTTAGCACGGCGCCAGAAGCGGCGGTGTCGTGCGCATTTACCACGAGTCCTACCCCAATCCTGATTACGGTAAACAGCGTCGCGGCGCCGCCCGTCCCTACCGGGTATGATCCAAATGCATGTGGCATTCAAACGTTGACCAAGGGAAGCGCTAACTACTATTGGCAAACTGCCGTCGATGGTACCACGACCACCGGTGTCTTTGCGACGAGCAACACTTGGTCCAGCCAAAACACAAATACGAGTCAAACATACTTCTTGCGTGCCTTGAACGGCAACTGCTGGAGCGCGACCACCACGCAGACGCTCGCATTTAAACGTGTACCAACCGATCCTTCGCTCGCTGGCTCGATCACAGATAACTCGGCAACCGCCACGTGTGGACCTGTAACCGTCACGGTCGGTAACTATCCACCGTTGTCGGCCGATGAAACATGGAATTGGCAAGCAAACACGCCTGGTACCACCATCAATCCGATTACCACCAGCAACTTCCAATTCGATGTGAATGTGTCTGGTGCCAACACGTATTACGTGCGTGCCGTCGATGACATTAGTGGCTGCTGGAGTGTGGGGTACTTGTCGAAATCAGTCACAGTAAATCCACGGCCCAACGCGCCGCCCATTCCAACCGGATATGTTTCCGGCGCTTGCGGATCACAAACACTTACCAAAGGCGACCCAACTTATTTTTGGCAGACGTCTGCAAGCGGCACCGACAATACGAGCGGTCCCGCCATCAGTAACACATGGACCAGTGTCAACTCGAATTCGGATCAAACCTATTATCTCCGCGCAAGAGCGGCGAATGGCTGTTGGAGTTTACTCTCGACAACAGAAACGCTTACGTTTAAAAAGATCCCTGACAGCCCCACACTTGCGGGTGCTATCACACCAGACAATGCCCCATGCGGACCACAAGTGTTAACGGTCTCGGGCTATCCTGCCACGGGGGCTGGTGCAGACACCTGGCATTGGCAGGGCACAAATGGTGGCCCGTCACCCACCGTTGGATCGCCGATCGGGACGCCACCTTCCTTGCAGAATGCATTTCAAGTAACGACCTCGGGTACGTACTATGTGCGAGCACTGGGCGCTAATGGATGTTGGAATAACACACAGCTGCTTTCACGAACAGTAACGATCAACGATCGTCCGGCCACGCCCACGGAACCCACGGGCTACGTGGTCGGTGGATGCGGCATCCAAACGCTGACGAAGGCAAGCGCTACGTTCTTTTGGCAAACGTCCGCGGCAGGACAGGACAACACTTCTGGATTTGCCATCAGTAACACGTGGCAATCCTCCAACGCCGATGGGACACAGAACTACTTTTTACGGGCGCGCGCTGCCAATGGCTGCTGGAGCCTCGACTCTTACAACGGTTCGGTGGTGGTGAAACGCAAACCGGGAACGCCCACACCCACGCTCACGCCTGCCGCAAATCCATCTTGTGGTCCAACCACCATCACGGTAACAGGAACGCTCCCGGTAAATGGGGACACTTGGCATTGGCAAGGACTCACACCTGGTACCACCATCAACGTCATCAGCTATCCGGCGAATCAAGTCTTCTCGGTTAGTACGACTGGTACATATCATGTGCGCACCCTATATAATGGTTGTTGGAGCGATGCCACGGCGCAAAGGGCTGTGACGATCAACGCGATTCCACCACCTCCGGCGACGCCCACAATTACATCAACCACTTGCACTCCTAAAACACTAAAGGCTTTGGGGGCACCAACCACAGGTTGGTACTGGCAAGATCAAAACTCGGCGGGCCAAAGCACAGTATTGAATGCAACGACTGATTACATAGCGAGTTCGCCAGGCACTTATTACCTCGGCAACCGCAGCGCGCAGGGTTGTTGGTCGTATTCATCGCGCGATGTGACGATAGACCTAAATCTACCCGCGCCGACTGCGGGCGATGTGATTGTCTGCGGCCCAGGGGCCCAAACACTCTCGGCAAGTACATCGGGCGAGTTCGCTGACTTCCGTTGGTATCTCACCGCTGGGGCCACCACACCCTGGCGAACGGGTCAGAGCATTCAATCTGAAGTACTGGCAAATGGTGACGAGAAACACTACTGGGTCACATACTATAAGACCAACTTTTGCGAAAGTGCGCGCGAAGAAGTCGTGGTGACCTCCAAGCCGCAACCAGCGACCCCCTCTCCTTTCGGTCTAACGATCTGCGACTGGCAGATTATCAAACTAACGGCAACACCTCCACCGGCGGGTAGCTTACAATGGTACGATCCTGCGGGCACCCTGTTGGGCTCAGGTCTCACGTATCGCGGCCCTGTGCTTCCCTCGGGAGCCTATGCTTATTCTTATAAATCGGTTGGCTCCAATGGTTGTATCAGTGCCGCCAGCGCCACCATCAGCGTGACCGTGACAGATAATTGCGAAGACAATTTGAACTGGATAGAAAAGACGAGTTATTCCGACGGGGTCACCACCACCTCGAAGACTAAAACATACTACGATGGCAAAGGCAAACTCCTACAACGGCAGACGTTGAATCTCTCGGCAAACCAAGTCTTTTCTTCGCAGTCGGTAACCGATCGATTGGAAAGGAAAGCCCTCGAATCATTGCCCGCGCCAATCAATCGTTCGACCTTCCGATACAAGAGCAGGTTCATTTTGAACTCGGCGGGACAACCATACTCGTACCTTGATTTTGATCTTCCGGTGAATATTTACGCGCCGGCACCTGTTGGCAATCAAACCATTGGGACACTCGGGTGGTATTACAGCGCCAATAATACAATGGAACAATTTGTCCCATCCACCACCATCCCCTATTCCAGGATTGAGTACTACGAAGATGGATCAGGTGCGGTGAAACGTGCTGCGAGTGTGGGCGACGCCATGCGTTTGGGAACGGGACACGAGCGTGCGTCTGGAACTTTTCAACTCGCGAACGGACTACAAAATGAATTATCCGATTACTTGACGAAGCGGGCGATCGCGCTACCCGGGAACAGCCAGCCAACGAACCTCGCGTTAAATGCTTTGGTCTCCGTGAATCGTGACCAGAATGGACGGATGACGGTCACCATTTCCGACAAATCCGGAAACACCTTGATGAGTGCGACACCCGGAACGCGTGCCTTCAACTGCAGCACGTCTTCCACGAAGAGCATCAGTTTCTACCTGCTTACGCCGCAAATTGTCTCTGTGTCCGGTGGAACGCTGGCGTCTGTCCAAGATATGCTCTCGGGGCAAAGCGTGAACATCGCGTCTACACTGCAACCCGGTTTTTACAAGGCAACGGTCGCTACTGGGACGGTGACGCTTTCGTACGTCGAAAACTTTGGAAACATATCTTATTCGTTCTTCGACACATCGGGTAAGCTTCGCGTGTCAATCTCACCCAATGGCTACGAACAATGGATGGCGGGCGTTGCATTCAGCAACATCGACAAAGAGACTTACGAATATGATTTTAGAGGACTGATTGTAGCCACGATGAAACCCGATGCCGGTCGAACGGAATTCGTTTACCGCAAGGATGGTAAGGTGCGCTTTTCGCAAGACGCCCGACAACGGGCACTCAACCGATTCTCTTACACGAACTACGACAAGATTGGGCGCGCCGTAGAATCGGGTGAATACATTGGAACCGGCGTTGTTTTCAAGCAGCCCTCCATGACGGCGCTCTTGGAGCTAACCGACGCGCAAATCACATGGGCTGCAACCGACAAACAGGATTGGATGCGGAGTTATTACGATCTACCCGCAGGCGTGACACTGCCGGCTGGTCGCATCCAAACATTCGTGCGCGGTGTTGTATCATGGTCTGAAAGCAAGACATCGAAAACCTTCTTCAGTTACGATGAGCAAGGAAGATTGAAGTGGACGTGGCGCAAACCGGAACCCATAACGCTAGCTGGAGGCCAGGTGATCTCCCTTGACAAGTCCTTCCTTTCGGAATACGATTATGACTTGAACGGGAATGTCACACGCTTCGCCACATTGGCGGTGGATGCGGGAGGGAACATCCTGAACCTCGACAAGTTCTACCATCACTACGAGTACGATGCTGATGGTCGCCTAACCCGAGCGTACACGAGCTTGGATGGAGCCAGTCAGAAAAAGTTAAGAGCTACTTATCAATACTATTTGCACGGACCACTCAAGCGTGTGGAGCTGGGTGACGCGCTGCAAGGGATTGACTACGTGTACAACATCAACGGATGGCTCGTATCCATCAATAACCCCGACACCAGACCTCTGAAAGATCCGGGACAAGATGGCGAAGCAGGATCACCACATGCAAACTTCAAGAAAGATGCCTTCGGAATGATCATCGACTACTATGAGGATTCACTCGGGGGACTATTTCAGGCTTCCATCCCAGGCATCTTAAATCCCAACCTCTTTCATCGAATACCAGGGGAAATGGATCAACGGAAGCTAATGGCTTCAAACAGTGGGTTCCAAGACCTTGAACAGAGTTTGCAACAATTGAAGGAGTTGGCAAAAGGCGGAGAATAAATAGGACACCACGTTACCTCGACTCACATGAGAAAATTACTCTTCCTCGCCATCGCCTTCGTAGCAGCCGCTGGCATCATCAACCAAGCGTGGGCCCAATGTACTGGCTATTCGACCGGGGGTCCCTCGATCGTTTGCCAAGGGACTTCTGCCACTTATTTTGTCATGGGTGGAAACACCAGTGGCTGCAGCGTCGCTGCTGTCTCCGGCACCGGAAATACCCGGAGTGGAAACACCGTTACCTGGAACGCCGTCCCCGGGAACTACCAGGTAACGTTCAGTTGCAGCTGTGGCACTGCCTTTAAAACAGTAACAATCGTGTCAGCGCCATCGATTTTTTCAGTCGGAGGTGGTGGTTCGATCTGCAGCGGCGGATCGGCCAACGTCACACTCAGTGGTTCACAGTCCGGTGTTTCGTATTCGTTGTATGCGAACGGTGTGTTCATGTCCTCCATCAGTGGTACAGGTTCAGGACTCACCTGGACAAATCAGACGACAACCGGAACGTACACGGTGACCGCTGCAAACGGCGGCTGCCAAACAAGTATGTCGGGGAGTGCATCCATTAGTGTGATTGCGGACCCCACCGCTTTCACGGTCGGCGGCGGCGGTAGCTATTGTGCTGGCTCTGGAGGACCCACCGTCACGCTAAGTGGCTCCGAACCGGGTGTGTCCTATAATCTGTACATCAACGGGGTATACAATGGAACGACCGCTGGTACGGGGAGTGTTATTTCCTGGGGAAATCAAACGTCAACAGGCACATACACAGTCACAGCTAACCGAGGCGGTTGCGCTGCGGTCAGTATGAGTGGTAGTGCGGGGGTATCGGTGATCGCCACACCCGCCACGTTCGCGGTGGGCGGTGGAGGGTCATACTGTCAAGGCTCGAGCAGCCCAACGATCACACTCAACGGTTCAGAACCTGGCGTTACATATAATTTGTATGCCAACGGCAATTTTGTCGCCAGCGCAAGTGGAACGGGCGGAGCGCTGGGCTGGGCGAATCAATCTACGACTACGGCTGGCACGTACACGATCAACGCGAGCAGAAGCGGATGCGCGGCGGTCTCGATGAGTGGAAGTACGAGTGTTTCTATGATTGCCACCCCAACCGTGTACGCCGTGGGCGGCGGTGGTTCCTATTGTTCCGGTAGTGCGGGTCCATCGGTTACGTTGAGTGCATCTGAATCCGGCGTCACCTATTCCCTCCTATTAAATGGCGGGCTGGTCACATCTACAGCGGGAACCGGCAGTGCTATCATGTGGTCGAACCAAACCGGCGTAGGAAGTTATTCCGTTACGGCCAGTCGCGGCGGTTGTGGCGCCGTCTCGATGAGCGGCTCGGTCACCGTTTCTGTTGTACCGACGCCGATTGCTTACACCGTCGGAGGTGGTGGTAGCTATTGCAGTGGTGGAGCCGGCGTGAGTGTAACGCTGTCCAACTCCGAAGGTGGCGTCACCTATAGCCTTTTATTGAATGGCGGGCTGGTCACTTCAACAGCGGGGACCGGAACGACACTAACATGGGGTAACCAAACGGGCGTGGGCACATACACCGTTACCGCCAGCCGAAGTGGTTGCGGGGCAGTTGCCATGACCGGAAGCGCAGGCGTTTCGTTGATTCCCAACCCGGTAGCCTATACAGTCGGTGGTGGTGGAAGTTTTTGCAGTGGCGGAACGGGCCGTACCATTACACTCTCGAACTCAGAATCTGGTGTTACCTACAACCTTCTTCTCAATGGATCGCTCGTCACATCGACATCGGGAACTGGAGTGGCGTTGAGTTGGAGCAATCAAACTGGCGCCGGCACTTACACTGTTACTGCAAGCAGAAGTGGCTGTACGGCCGTAGCAATGAATGGTTCGGCCTCAGTCGCTGTTAATGCTTTGCCGAGTGCCTTCACCGTGAGCGGCGGTGGTGCCTTTTGTGCCGGAGGCACAGGGCCATCGATCAGTCTCAGTGGTTCGCAGGTTGGAACCAATTACCAACTGGTCGTCAACGGAACGAACTCTGGTGCGCCTCTCGCGGGCACTGGGTCAGCATTGAGTTGGACCAATCAAACGACTGGCGGCACCTATACTGTGGTAGCCACGAACGCGTCCACTTGCGTGGCGACCATGTCGGGAAGTTCGGTTGTCACCGTCAATCCTCTTCCGACCGCGTTTTCGGTTGGTGGTGCAGGCGCCATCTGTGCGGGCGGTGCTGGCTTGTCTATTACATTATCAGGTTCACAAGTGGGCGTTAACTATCAATTGCGATTGAACGGCACCAACTCAGGTGCTCCCGTCGCCGGGACAGGCTCTTCTCTAGCTTGGACCAATCAGTCGGCCGCAGGTGCGTATACCGTCGTTGCCACGAATGCGTCGACCAGTTGTGTTCAGACGATGGCAGGCAGTGCGACACTGACGATTAATCCGTTACCCACCGCCTTTAACGTTACGGGTGGCGGCGGCGTGTGCGTGGGCGGCGCGGGAACGACGATCACACTTGGTGGGTCGCAAGTTGGCGTCAACTACCAACTTCGATTAAACGGGACTAATACCGGCGCACCTATCGCGGGCACGGGATCCTCGCTTACCTGGACAAACCAAACGGCGGCGGGAAGTTATACGGTGGTTGCAACCAACGCGACTACTTCTTGTTCGCAAGTGATGACCGGAACTGTCATGATCACTTCATTATCGCTTCCGGCGCTTTTTACTCTTAGCGGAGGTGGATCGATTTGCTCGGGTGCCACCGGATCCAGCTTTACGCTAAGTGGTTCAGCCACGGGTATCAATTATCAACTTAGGGTTAACGGTACAAATACCGGAGCGTTGGTTGCTGGTACTGGTGCTGCAATCTCCTGGACAAATCAGACGACGTCTGGAACATATACTGTGCTCGCCACAGATGCTGTGACATCATGTTCGCAGGTGATGACCGGCTCACCTACCCTTACGGTAAATCCTCTCCCCACGCTGTTCACCGTGGCCGGGGGTGGTTCGATTTGTGCCGGCGGTGCCGGCGTTTCGATTTCGCTGTCTTCTTCGCAGAGCGGCGTCAATTATCAACTATTACTGAACGGAGTCAACACGGGTGCTCCCACCGCGGGAACAGGCTCTGCCCTAAGTTGGCCGAATCAAGCGACAGCTGGGACCTATACCGTGGTTGCCACAAATGCAACCACATCATGCGTGGCCACGATGACGGGCAATGCGACCGTCACCATCAATGCGCTTCCAGCCACATTCACCGTTGCAGGTGGAGGTACAATTTGTTCGGGAGCGCCCGGCGTCAGCATCACACTGAGCGGATCAGCTACCGGCGTCAACTATCAACTAAGGCTTAACGGGACGAATACCGGAAGTCCTATTGCTGGAACGGGGGCCTCTTTAACGTGGGCGGGTCAGACTGCAGCCGGCACATACACCGTGGTGGCAACAAACGCGACAACCAGTTGCGTCCAAACCATGACGGGAAGTGCATCGGTAACCGTGAACGCCTTACCAACGCTCTTCTCGGTGGGTGGTGGCGGAGCTATTTGTTCTGGCGGCTCGGGACTCAACATTACATTGTCGGGTTCTCAAGCGGGCGTGAACTACCAACTCCTGTTGAATGGAACCAACGTGGGTTCACCCTTGGCGGGTAATGGTGCTGCACTGTCGTTCGTCAATCAACTTGGGGCGGGCACCTACACAGTGGTAGCCACCAACGCCACGACTTCATGTAGCCAAACGATGACCGGAAACGCGTCGATCACGATAAATGCGTTACCCACTTCATTTACTGTTGGCGGCGGTGGAGTACTATGCCAGGGTGGTGCTGGCGTTTCGGTGACCTTGAGTAGTTCTCAAACAGGGGTTAACTATCAACTCAAGATTAATGGCACAAACTCTGGCGCCGCGATAGCCGGAACGGGATCGGCGCTTACCTGGTCGGGTCAAAATACGGCAGGCACCTACACGGTGACTGCCACCAACGCCACGACTTCATGTGTCCAAACGATGAGCGGCAACGCCACCGTGACGGTAAATCCCACACCGACATCATTTGCCGTAGGTGGTGGCGGTGGCTATTGTACAGGTGGGACAGGTGTCGCGGTCACGCTCGCGGGTTCAACCATCGGGGTCAACTACCAGCTTCAAGTGAATGCAACAAATTCGGGAACTCCCGTCGCAGGCACGGGTGCTGCATTAACTTGGTCGGCACAGACTGCCAGCGGAACATACACGGTGATCGCAACCAATGCGTCGACCGGTTGCGTCCAAAGCATGACCGGAAGTGCGACTGTTGTCATCAATCCATTGCCGACTGTGTTTACAGTATCGGGTGGTGGAACGGTGTGCGCAGGGTCTGGGTCCACGATCAATCTAAGTGGATCACAAACGGGCGTCAATTACCAACTCGTCGTGAATAGTGTCAACACGGGTTCACCGGTTGCTGGAACCGGCGCGGCAATGGCGTTCGCAAGTCAGACAACTGTTGGCACCTATACGATTGTCGCGACCCATGCAACGACAGGTTGTGTACAAAACATGACCGGAAGTGCGACGATTGCCAACAATCCGCTACCGACATTGTTCACCTTGTCGGGAGGTGGTTCTATTTGTGCGGGAGCAGCGGGCCTCACCTTGACTCTCAGCGGATCGCAAGCCGGAGTCACGTACCAACTCAAGGTTGACGGCGTCAACACGCAAGTCGCTCAAACTGGAAACGGCACCGCTAAGACTTGGACATCCTTAACGGCAGCTGGTACTTACACTGTACTAGCAACACTTACTGCAACGGGGTGTACACAAGTCATGACAGGCTCACCCGTTATTGTCGTAAATCCGTTACCTACTGTCTACGCCATCGGCGGTGGTGGAACCTATTGTTCCGGTGGGGCTGGACTTCCAATTACTCTCGCGAATTCGCAAAGTGGGGTGAACTATCAGTTAAAAGTGGGTGCGACAAATGTCGGAACGCCGCTTGCGGGGACCGGGTCGGCATTAACGTGGGCTAACACCATGGCCGCGGGCACTTACACAATCGTAGCGACCAACGCAACGACGGCTTGTGTCGCCAACATGTCCGGATCAACAAACATCGTGGTGAACGCATTGCCTCAACAATTTACTGTAGGCGGAGCAGGTGCCGTGTGCAGCGGCTCCGGACGGAACGTCACCCTGAGTGGTTCAGCGACATCGGCTACCTACCAATTGAAAAGAGACAACATCAATGTCGGTACTGCTATTACTGGCACGGGTGCAGCGCTCACGTGGGCGAACCAGGGTACCGCTGGCACCTATACCGTATTGGCCACGGTAATTGCCAGTGGTTGTACGAATTTAATGACGGGAAGCGCCGTCATTACCGTAAATCCCCTGCCTACCTTGTTTACGGTGAGTGGTGGTGGAACGATCTGTTCTGGAGCTGCCGGGTTAACAATAACGTTGAGTGGAACCCAGACGGGCGTCAATTACCGCATGAGGTTGAATGGGACACTCACGGGCACTACGATTGCGGGGACGGGAAGTTCTATTTCGTGGGCAAGTCAGACTGCTGCGGGCACTTACACGGTTCAGGCGACCGACGCGACCACAACGTGTGGAGTGCTTATGACAGGTTCGGCGACCATCACCGTGAATCCGCTGCCAACAGCCTTTACGATTGGCGGTGGCGGTGCGTTCTGTTCGGGTGGAGCAGGTGTCGCGGTAACGCTACCAGGTTCCGATGTGGGTGTGAACTATCAACTGCGTAGAAGCACCACGCCGGTGGGAAGTGCCGTTGCAGGCACGGGAGGTGCTCTTAGTTGGCCGGGAAACACGACGGCGGGCTCTTACAACATCGTTGCCACGAACGCCACAACCGGATGCACGCGCACCACTGCTTCGGTAACTGTGACGGTGAATGCATTGCCCACCGTCTATACGGTAGCGGGCGGTGGAAGTTACTGCGAGGGTGGTACCGGCGTGAACGTCACGCTGAGCAACTCGGCCACCGGAATCTCGTATCAACTGCGCGTGAATGGGGTCAACAGCGGCATACCCCGCACGGGCCCTGGGGCCATCACTTTTGCCAATCAAACAGCCGCGGGCACCTATACTGTTGTTGCCACTAATTCAACGACAGGTTGTACCAACGCGATGACAGGTTCTGCGACCGTTACCATCAAAGCACTTCCCATCGCTACGATCTCGGGACCGACGAGTGTGGGGAGTTCTGCGATTACGTTAAGCGCCAACACAGGTGCGAACCTCTCCTATCAATGGCGACGCGATGGCGACGTGATGGCAGGACAGACCTCTTCCACGACCAATGTAGATAAATCAGGAAGTTTCCAGGTGGTGGTCACATCGTCGGTGACGGCTTGCTCGAAAGTGTCGGACCCTTGGCTTGTTTCGAAGAAGATACAACCCCTGTATAACGGCATTGCTGCATCGATGCGATGGAGAACGGATAAAACTTATGGTGCTGGGACGACAGAATTCACGGGCATGTATGTGTTCGACTATGATGCTTTGTACCAACTGACCGAGGCGCGATTTGCAACGCCCAACTTCATTGGAAATTCGTTCTCTTTTGCCGGCAATAACTTCAGGGTCTCCGACATGAGTTACGATCCCAACGGAAATATTCTAGCTCTCCGCCGCTATAATGGGACGGGCGCGCGCACAAACGACTTCACCTATCGGTACAATACCGGGGGAACGACGGTGCAACAGAACAACCAGCTTCGCGACATACCCGGTTACTCTACCTATGCGTACGACGCGGTGGGCCAACTCATTACCGATGATAAAACGGCGACATCAGGTGATCAATTTGTTGACTATGATGCACTCGGTCGCGTCACCAATGTGTACTCCGACGCAGGAAAAACACAACTAAAGATAACGAACGTGTACGATGACCAAGGATTCCGGTTGGCCAAAGTAAGTTATGTCGATGGTAGGACAACCTGGTACAATCGTGCCCCAGATGGTAAAGTATTGAGTGTCTATGAAACTGTGCACGCAACCGGGACCACGTCTAAAACCGAAGTGCCCATTTATGCTGCTTCAAAGCTCGGTGTGTACTATCCGTCGCCCGGCGAACCAGGGTCGACTGCCTATGAACTAACGGATCACCTAGGCAACGTTCGAGCGATCGTGAAAGAACAGCAAGATGTTTACTTGGCTACCATGGAGGACAACAATGTGGCCGACATCACCAACCCAAGGGTTGAGGAGATGCAATACTTCGAGCGTTTGTTTGAAACCGAAGTCAACGACTACCGGATGAATAAAACCTCGCCCCTTCCGACCGTGCCAACGCCGACGCGCGCTGCATACCTCTATTGGAACGATACGCCAGGACTCACAGCAACCGATAAAGCCATTGGCCCAGCAATCACCTTGAAGGTGCAGGCATCCGATACCATCCGCATCGAAGGATTCGCGCGATATGAGCGACAGGCGAGCTTCACACGAAACGTCGACCTCTCCATCCTCTCGGCGCTCTTAGGAACCACGTTTACAGGAACCAATGGTATAGATGTCACCTCGACAGTCACATCCATGTTCCAAGATGGGTTGTCGCTAGGTGGGTTCCTCACGGATACTAACCCGAACACGCCGTACGCCTACATGAATTACATCCTATTCGACACCAACTTCGACTTTGTGGACGGCGGTGTGGTGCGCGTCGACGAAGACGGGGCGTTCTGGCCTGGAGAGGAAAATATGGGCAACTTCGACCATGTTGAGTTTACAACGCCAATCATCACAACCCAAGCGGGTTACATCTACGTGTGGGCGTCCAATGAAAGCCGCAACGCCAAAGTTTGGTTCGATGACATAAAAGTTACCCACAGCCACGGCATCGTTACGCAAGCCACCGATTACGAACCCTGGGGACTCGTGATGCGAGAACAAAAATCGGAGATCCGCAATTACCGATTCGGATTCCAAGGTAAGTTCGCCGAGAAAGATCTGGAAACAGGTTGGAACCACTTCGACCTCCGCGAGTATGACCCCGCCATTGCTCGATGGATCTCCGGAGACCTTTTCGAACAACATGCTTCACCTTACTTGGCGATGAGCAATAACCCTATTGTGATGGCCGATCCCGACGGTGGATACACACGTTGGGGGGCCCTTTGGCGGAGTAGCTTCGGCCTCACGGGAAGGGTGTACCAATCAGGGAAAGATGGCAATATCGACGTGTGGGGCTTCGAACGAGACAATGTTCACTACTTTGGTGAACACACGGGAAATCAATACACCGGCGCCGCCTTACTCATTGAAAAGAAATTCAACATTTGGGAAAAATGGGAACGAGACGATTCGTTCTTGGGCAATGCCTCATACGATTTCTTTGACGCGGCCTATGTAACCGCTCAATTCTTTACCCCTTGGCAACGTGCCACCCACCTCAACGACCAGGAAACGATTGGTTGGGATAAGTCGAAGGCCTTCAGCGAGACACTTCAAAACTTTCTCCCCACCCCAGGCTCCAAATTCGGGATTTCGGCACCCCAGTTTAGCAAACTATTCAAAGGAACGTTCATCGCAAGAATGAGTCCGAAAGCGCGAGGTTATGCCAATCGCCTGCTCAACATGGGCTTCCTAAACAAGCTAGATGGGTATTCAATTGACGCGACGACAAAGGCAGCAGAAATAACAACTGGCAAAAAGGACTAATTAGTCTCCTCCCATGTCACGACTACGTATATCAACACTAACAAAGTCAAACACACAACCGGAAACCTAAGAAGCTCCCTCAATCTAAACCATGGTACGCCCGTCCACGAAAAATCAACAAAGAATACGAACGAGGAAGATTTTCTTCCCGTTCGTGATTCTCGTCATGTTATGCGGGCAGTCCCTCCACGGTCAAACCTTGCCCACCAAAGCGAATCACAAACTAGACTCCATTTCTCGACGGGCCACTGATGTACTCGACTCACTTGATTCCATCGGACGTCGTGGGTTGCGTCTCGCCTCCAAAGCTGACAGCGTCAATCATTTGCTGCAGCTACCAGTGGAGAAACTCAATAAGGCCCTTGCGACTGCACTCGAAAAAATCAATACGCCGCTCGACAGCGTAAGCCGTGGGGTTAATTCGCGCGTTGACAAGGCAAAGAAACGATTACTCCAGCCCGTCGACAGCCTTGAACGTGTTCTCAACGGTTCGCTAGGCAATGCCTCCACAAAATTGAACAACTATGGATCGCAGCTTGGCATCTCGGCGAAGAGCTCACCCAACAGAAATGTCAAGCTACTTGCCGGAAATGAACACCTCCCGAACCTTCAAATACCGACAGCCAACCTTTCGGCACCGGGACTGACGCAACCGTTTGGCGACACCCAAGTACCGAACGTGAATCCACAACTTCCTGACTTGAAGTCTCTCACCCAGGAAAGACTACAAGACCTCCCCGGCTTTACCGAAATAAAAGAAGCAAAAACGGGGTTCAACAAGGTGACCAGTAAAATCGACCAAGCCTCGCAAGTTGCTAGCGACATCGAAAAAATTGCGGAAGGAAAAATAAAAGATGCAAAAACGCTACCCACCCTTGTAGAAAAGGAACTCATCCAGCGATCTGGATTGGAAGGAAACCTCACTCAAGTGCAAGCACTAACTGCCCAACAAGAACAATACAAAGCTTTGATCGACAAATACAAAGACAAAAAGAGGATGCAAGAAGAAATGAAATCAAAAGCACTGTCTGTCGCGAATGAATATCTGACCTCAAAAGCCCCTATCATCACACAAAGCCAGTCCAAACTAACGAAAGCCAAGAAACTGTATGGGAGTTTCCAGAGCATCAAGACAATTGCGAAGCGGGGCCCCAACGATATGAAGCAACGAACCTTCATCGAACGCCTCGTCCCGGGTGTCAATTTGCAAATCTACCGCAACGACCATGTGGTTGTCGATGTAGCTCCGGTACTCGGATATCGCCTTAGCAACCGATGGACCGTGGGGCTTTCGGGTATGTACAGGGTTGGTGCGGACAAACAATTCAATCACTTTTTGCAGAAGGAAGGTGTCTACGGCATGCGAACCTATGGCCAGTTCACCGTAAAAGACGGCTTCTTTTTGCATGGGGAATTAGAAGCCTTACGCCTCGATAGCGCATTGACAAAATCCATCAACGACGAAAGGTCTTCGCGCCTTTTTGGTGCCTACGTCGGGATTGGGAAATCGTACGCGATAGGTCGTCGCCTCCGCGGCAACGCAGTCGCCATGTATCGAATCGATTTCAATGGTGGCATCCCCCAACAAAGTAAATTCGGCGTGCGCATCGGGTTTCAACTTGAAACGAAAAAGCAAAGGAACCTTGCGCGAGAAATCAGGAAAGGTCGCACGAAGCTTACCCAGGCGCCGTCCTTGTATTAAAACCAGGGGAAACCCATAGGTGAAAAAACGTTCACCACCACGGTAAAATGATCTTTTGTCGTCTTTTGCCACTCGAAGGCGCAATTCGTCTCCTGTATACCCCCTATATTTTCGGTTGCTGGTACTGTGTGACAAAAGCCTAACTATTTTTGAATAGTTGCCATCAACCAAGTTTCCAACCCAATGCGAAAACTCATTATTCTTACACTAATTCTTGCAACCGTTGCGTGCTCTGAATCAACTACTAACAATGCGCCCCCGAAGATCGAGTTGACCAGCGTTGCTCCAACCGCTGGAGGCGCTGATAGGCTTATCACCCTGAAAACTAACCACGGATTCAGCAGTGTTACGGGAGGAAACACCGTGACTTTCAATGGCGTAAAGGGTCGAATCTTGTTTGAATCGCCCGACGAGATACGGGTGCTGGTTCCGAAAGGCGCCGGTACTGGAAAAATTTCGATCGACGCGAGTGGTACTACCATCGAAGGTCCGGTCTTCACCTACCTAGAAGCACCAACAACAACCTACTTTGTCCGATATAAAGAAAATGGCGTTAGCATTAATCTTGAATCGAGTAAGCAACCCGATGGATCTGGTTGCAGCGGGTGCATGTGCTATTCAATTCAACAAGCGAATGTTGACCGAAGTTTTAGCATGCGAATCTGTTCGCCGCCCGGAACGACACCTGCCGACGTAGAAGCAATGACAGGAAAAGTCTTTCCCGTGCGCGACAGCAGAACAGAGTCTGGCGCCCTCATCATCAGCAACCTCAACGGCGGCTACTACGCCAGCAACTCGACCGGTGCTTTGGGTGAAACGGTTACGTTTACCAAAGTTGCTTACCATAGTTCGACAAATGGCATGGATAGTTTCGATGTCTCTGGCACCTTCGCCGTTCTTCTCACGAATCCGGATAACAAAAAAACACTCAGTCTTACAGAGGGAACATTTTTGGCCATCTACACGGTGAGGACGGACCTTTAAAGATTAACCCGAAAACCCAAACCCCCTCACAATGGAACACCTGCCGTGCAGGCTAGGCACTGATTGGCAAAGGAGTCGTACTCATCGTAAGCCGCCCCAGGCTTTCCATAAAGCGTGATGATCCTGTCAATGCGCACCGACGCGCCACCTTCCAGAAAAACAAACAAACCTTGTGTGGGTAACTCCGATAGCTCAATCGCCCGGCCCTTTACCTCATCCACTTGATTGCTGCTATTCCAAAAGAAGATTTTCCCAGTCGTCTTCTTTTCAATTTCTGCAAGGATTACCTCTCGGTATTCGTAAGCAACAGGTGTATAGGTATTCATGTTATTAGTGGGAACGAAACGTTTTGAAGTAAAGTTCAAGGTACCAACCGAAACTCACACCAAGAACAACTCAAACTAAGGATCTAACTAGACAGAATCAAGTTGGTGCGCGGTCAACGAACTTTTGACACGCTATTGCAAGACGACCCAACCATCTTGACGCCGACTGGGTAGAACCACACTACTTGGCAATAAATAAAAAGTCGCTCCCGTTTTCGTTATTGCCAAAATCGCCGGCACGAGGTTGTATCTTCAGTTTTTCAACAAATCCGAATAACTCAGCGATTGTCAACACTCCATCGTTGCCACCGCGTGACTTCAACGCGTCGATGAAGGTTCGCGCAAATGGTGAATGCATCCCCGGAACGCCGTCCGACACATAGGTTTTCCCACCCGAAGTCAGGTAGCGGCGGGTCTTCAAAGTCATCTTCCGAACAATAAATTCCCCCAACGTATTCTCCCGGTAAGCCGACTCATCATTTCCCCGGCTCGATGCCAGCAACTCATCGAACGTTCCTCCATAACAAACATCCATCACCAAGAAAATGTGATTGCACGGAATATTATTCACGATCGATCTCAACCTGTTATACGACAGGTAGGTCGCCTTGGCATCATCGTCGATGCGCGACTCCCGCAGTACCACGTATCCCTCTCCAAAAGTCTGATCGTAACTTCCATGTCCAGCGAAAAATATAAACAGTTGGTCGAGTGGCTTATACTTGATCTCCGCAAACTCCTTGAGTTTACGAAGAACCTCTTGCTGGCTCGGGTTCTCCAGAATCGTCACCTTGAACCCGTACGTCTCCTGTATTTGTTGAGCAATCGTCTTGCTGTCGTACACCGGATTCACCAAGTTCCCCCATTGATCATACTTGTCCGTCGCGATAAGCAAAGCATAGTCGGTGCGGTCGAGGCTGTTCACGCTGGCCAAAGCATCCGACCCCATCTTGATCCGTTTCTCGGAAGAAGTCTTCATGCCATTCACATTTTCGACTAAGACCTCTACGACGTTGTCACCCTGGTCGAGTCGAATGTTTCCCTCGTAGCGGTAGTAATTCGCCTCTTCATCTGCGGGTTGAATCACCCTTTTCCCGTAAGGGCTCTCTTGGTCGAGCTTCCGTGCAGACACAGTAATCGATTTGATAACGGTGGACGACTTCACCTCAAACTTCAGTAAGAACTTATCGTCGAAAATGAAGCTTACATCTTGCGTCGGATTCGTCCAATTGATAAAAGCTACTGACGACTCCACGGCGACGGGAGCAACCGTGAACGCGTTGCTGCGATAGGAGAATGATTGACTCCGACCCAACAAAAAGGCATGCATCGAAACTATGACTAGAAAGAACGTTCTCATTTTACCTCTTGATTAGGAGTTTCTGGCTGCACGACGTTCCGTTCGCCGTGAACCGGATGATGTGCAACCCAGGTTCAAGTCGATCGACCGATACCTGTCGGTGATAAAAACCAGCGACAAGGCCATCTTCGACTATCCAGTCTTCGCGCCGACCGAGCAAGTCGAAAATCTCAAACTTGGTGGACCAACTGTTAGATCCTTCCGGAAGGGTAAAGTCGACTTGAATGGTTTCTGCAGCCGGGTTGGGGCCAGCCACCATCGTCACTTGTGTCGGTTTGACTTTGTTTCGCAGGTCTACGCCATAATAAACTTGGAATTCGGCAACCTGTTTGGGGGCGAACGTATAGGCGTTGACCGTCGCCATATCTACAAGCACCTGTCGCGTGACGTCCAACAAAAAGAACTCTTTGCCTAACTTCGAGAGTTCACCGAGGTCCCACGTCAGCGTCACAGGTTCGGACGAATTCGTTCTCGCAAAAAAATCCCATGTAAACTCGTCGCGTGGCGTTACCATGTTGAACGCCACACTCCAATTCGGCATGTCGGCTGCCTCCATCCTACCATACTCGAACATCGACGGTGGATTCAGGTCGTCCCATGCATCTTTGCCGTCGCGCGCATTGACATTCATACCGATGCCCCCGATTCGATTTACGGAGCTTCCCACATGTACGGCAATGGGTAGTGTCCAATCGTTGGCCGTTACTTCCCTCGCCTGTTGCCCGATACGGCCGCTGCCCGACACATTTTTAAATGGTACCCGCACTTCAACTGCCGTCGATCCGTCTAAGAATACGAAGCCACCTACATGCGCCGCGAGTTCATCGCCGTTCGAGAATTCGCCGCCATCAAAAACTTTCACCCGACCCACATTCGCGACGCCGGCTCTCGCCTGTTCCCAGGAGATAGGCGTTGGATATGGATTCCCAATCAAGTTCCACCCGGGCTGCAGTGATAATCTAAAAAACGATGTTCGGTTGTTGGTTGGGTTCTTCGCGCCCTCCAACAACACGTCGGCGGCATTACGCACGTTCATCCAATACCCGAGTCCTCGTTGAAGTTTTTCTGGGTTCTCCTCGAAATCCTTGCCCCCGCTGTATTTGAAAAGTCTCCACTTTGTTTTCTCGTAGGGCTGAAGCGTCTTCAATACGACGCTGGTGGTACTATCGGTAAACTTGTACGGGAAAGAAACAAGGCGATAGTTTCCTCCTTCGCCACCGAAAGACAGCGCTTGATTGATCTTCGGCTGGTTAGGCGCTGGATACTCGATGTACGAGTAAAAATAGGTGTTTGCCGCTTGTGGGCTCCGGGTCTTGTTGCCCTTGGCATCGAGCGTTTCAAAGTAATACTCTAAGCCCATCGCGTCGTACGCGGTTCCGGGAAGGGAAGCTTCAAACGTGGCCTCATTCGTGCCCGCACCATTCAACGCGATCATCGACCCAGGAGAAAAGGCTTCGGATGAAACTTTCGCGACGCCACGGTAGAAAATCCTGGTCTTATCAGGTGGCAACAAATTGTCGTCTGTGACATTGACTTGAATTTTCGCAAGTGACCCCGCCAGCAAGTTTACCGGGGAATGCGCCAACGTGGGTGGCGAAATATCAGTCATCGAATAGGCCCACTGAAACACGGTCGAAATCCCGCCGTAGCTGACTTGGTATAGATCCGTGAACGAGCCGGCGTCGATCAGAACAAAATACGACTTACTGGAACCGCGCGCGACTGCAGGTGAATAGGTGTAGGTATATCCATCTCGCACCCCCGAAGTCACGGGTATCGCTTCCACTGGAGTAGAAAGATTAGACTGATCAAAAATCTGGATTTGCTTGCCTGCCACCGGGGTCACACTCTCGCCAAAGGTTAGGACGAGCTTATAGTCTTGGGAAACATCCGCAGCCCTATTGGCGGGTGTGGTGCTCGTCAATGCTGGTGGTTGCTTGTTGTCGCCCACCAATATCTTCGAAGAGCGGAAAACGAAATCAGAAGCCAGTGCCATGAAACCATATCCCGATTCCCGGTCGAGCACAATATTCAGAGGTTTCGTTGTGAAACCGAAACTCATGCGCTGCCATGTTTGACCTTGATCGCGCGACAAGAAGCTCAACCCTCCCGTCGAAGTAATGAACATATAATCCAGGTCGGTAACGAAAAAAGCATCTCCTGGCGGGCACGACTGCGTTGTCCATGCCGCACCGTCGGTCGATGTGAAAATAGATCCCGAAGATGAAAATCCATACAACACATCGTTTCGGAGGACCAATTGGTCCAGCGCCAGACCTGGCAGTGCCAGAAATTCAACACTCATATTCGCGACATCGAACTTACCACGATACACCTTACCGTTGATCAACAGGTACAGGTATCCTTTTGAAGATCGCATGGCCGTCGCCAAAGACAATGTCGCGCCGTCGAGGTTGGTCGAGACGTTCGTCCAACTTTCTAGCGTTTTCGAGTAGGCAAGTTTGATATCGGGAGTGCCCCTTAGCGCAAAGTATTCATTCGACGACGACTTAATGAACTGGTAGAAAACCCCACTGTTCGCAGCGATCGGCGTCCACGTCGTACCCAGATCGGTAGACCGGTAGAATTGAATACCCTCCGTCTTAACGATCTCATCGTTGAACACGAATCCCTTGAGGTTAGATGCTTGCGAAATCCAAGAACTTCCTAAATCTGAGGACCGGATAAAAGACTGATCATTGATCAAGATCAAGTTCTTATTGATCCAATCAAAGGTGGAGTTATTGTATCCATAGAACCCTTGGTTACCCGAAAAAATTGTCGTTGTCTTTGCGTCATCGGTTGACACGAGCACGCCACCAGTAGAAGTTCCGATCAGCATCTGCGTGTCCAACCAAGTGATCGCCGTCGCGAGGATGTCGGTTCGAATGAGGGTCCAAGTGGATCCTCCATCGGACGATTGACCCAAGTAGCGATTTCCAGAATTCGACGCAGCCGACAGGAATATTTTGTTTGTCGGAGACTTGAATACCCAAAAATTTGCGTACGGTCCGGTAGGTAATCCGGTCGGCGATACCTTCGTCCAGTTCACGCCGTCCTTACACCGATACATCTCATTTTCGGTCGTCACATAAACTTCCCCATCGCCCGCGTTGACTACCTTAAAGAAAACGGGGCCGGTGAAACTCGTGTTGATCGCAGCACCGGATTGACTCCAGTTGATTCCTCCGTCGGTCGAAACGAGTATACGATTGACACCATTTTGCCGCACCGTCGCATACAGAATTCCATTCCCCTCGGCAAATGAATATAGGATATCGACGGTCAACACGGTGGAGGCGGTAATGCCGTTGTCGGTCGATTTGTAAACGCTTCCCGACGTGGGGATAAACAGCCCAAAAGCATTTCGGTAAACGGCACCGCCGGTATTGGTGATATTCTCAACGGTGGATGTGGTTTCTGAGAACTTAGTGAGCTGAAACCCAGTGCCTATAAAAAAACGCCCGTCGTTATTGTCGTAGGTTACATCTATTTCGAGGGGAGACCTGTACAAGGCATTCCATTTCTTACCAACTTCATCATATCGATATAGGTTGTATTTGGAAGTCGCATACACGGCATTTCCGACTTTGAAAAGTTGTTTGACGAATCCGCCGTTGATTCCGGTTTCGAGCCGCACCCAATCGGATCGAATTTGGTCGGGCAGTGCGGACTGCGGCTGAATCAGGGGTTGCTGACTTTTCATCGCGGGTGCAGACGCAGAAGAGACAAGCGAGAGACCATCGTTGGTTCTCAAGAATCCGACGGCCTGTCCATCTGGCGTGGGGATGTTGCTAAAGGTTAACCCGTCGTCTTGTGTAATCGTCAGGGTACTTTCTTTGATTAAGGCAATACCACCATCGCCATCGTACACCGGAACGAGATTCTGGTGAGCGAAAGGCACGCTTTTGAAAGAGTCTCCTGCATTGTCGCTCACGTAAAAAGAGTTAAAGTCTCCTATATAAATTTTTCCCCCTACCGACGCGAGACCAGAAGATGCTCGCTTTACTTTCTTCACGAGTTTTGCCGACCACGAGGGGCTTGCCGTGTTTATCCGGTAGAAGTAAGTTGTATCATTTAACAGTATCCCTTCGAACACATAGTCATCGATCGCGGCGATATGCCAGGGATAGGAATCGGGAACGGATGGTACCGACGCGTCGGTCCATGTCGCCCCAAAATCGGTCGAATATTTCTTGCGACCCAATAAATCGAAGGCAACCAACTTACCATTCACTTCGATCAATTTCACCGCGGACAGACTGTTGTTCTTCACCGACCAATTGAGTCCATCGGACGTGTACAAAATTTTGTCGCCATAAAAGTTTGCCGACGTAGTCGCATTGGCTGCCAGTCCACTGTTGCTCAAGGAACAAAAAGACACAAAAGCCAATCCCGAGACGCCTAGGTTGGGTGTGTACAATGACCAAGTACTTCCCTGGTCATCGGAGTAATAGTAGCTCTTCGAGGGCTGGTTGGAAACAAACAAAATCCTACCCGTTCCCACTTTGTAAAACCTGCCAGACACCAGGTCCGAGATCCCGGCGTTGTTAGTCCCATTTCTAAGGCTCCACACAGTGCCGCCGTCGATTGAACGAAAGACACCCATTCCATCCGTACCTGCGTAAATCTCTTGTCCATTCTTCCATACAAGGCCTGCCGGGAGTTTGACATTGCCAAGCGACGTAGCTGGGTACTTCCAACTACTATCCCACGTGAGCGATTGAGGCGTGAGGGCAAACAGCTTTCCCACGAACATGCCGCCTGTCTCCTCCCCGAGGATCGATAGCACTATCTTTCCGGCGGGAGACGAACTGAGTTGAACATCACGCGGGTAGGCAAACGCAAGCGACGAAAAGGGCATGGTCACATCGGTCCACACCTTGGGTGTCGCAAGATTGGCGAATGCCATCTTCACGGCACCATTGTCGCCCTGGTAGGTCATGAAAAGACGGTCACTTGTTGCTTCAATGTTGTAGACTGCCTTACTATTCTGAAAGACGTTTTCCCAATTGCCGACTTGATAGTTGGAGAGGGTCGTCTGCAAAGGTGTTCGCATGACGATCCCGTTCAACAAGGTGATCGAAGTATTGCTTCCATACACATAGCCATTCGCCACCAACACCTCGTTGAACGCCAACCCATCAAGTTTGGCAATGCCTTTGGTTTTTGTCGAATAGACTGCCGAGTTGTAAGGAGAGCTGACCAAAAAAACGTCGGAGGAGAGACTGAAGATTCGATCGTACCCGACAAGTGCACCCGCCGACTGAGTTGACCAACTTCCTGAGGTGAGATCGTAGACGTAAACACCATTGGATCCTATTCCAACGAATTGGCTACCAACGAGTACCGCATCACGCAAGTCTTCCGGCGAATGGGAGATCGGCGTCCAGTTGGCGCCGTTGTCGATCGATGCATACAATCGTGGCGCATCGGTGAGTGCGTAGAGATTCCCACCGGCGTCGACCATAATTTTCTTTACGTACCCGCCTTTGATGCCCGTGATCTTGTTCCAATTGCCTTGGCCAAAAGCTGCACCAACAACTAAGGCAACCAGGCACCACATTAAAGAGATAGACTTTCTCATGTTCGTACCTTTTACTAGTTGCTGCCAGGAATACCGGGGACGCCAGGAATTTCGGCCTGGGGTTGAGAACCACCCGACTGTTGGACGATGTACACGACACCCGCTGCCAAGATGGCGACTGGAACTGCTTGCAGCGCGAGCGGGATCTTCCGTTTCACTTCGAACTCTTTCGAATACGAGTATTCCTCCGGGTTCCTGGAGTCGGAGATTTTAATGCGATAGTTATTCCCGGGTTTGAGATTGGGAAGGAGGTGCAGACTGTAAGCTCCCGAGTTGTTGACGTTGGATTCGCCCTGCACGCGGGTTGAGCCCTGGAAGACCTCGATGTCCACGACCTTGTTGTTGCCCGGGCGCCATTCGATGTTGTGGACGGCCCCACGTTTCAGTGCCTTTTGGGTGAAGTCCGCGTCTTTGAAGCGGGCGACGGGGACAAAGGCTTTGCCCCGGACCTCTACGGAAATCTTCCCTTTGACATCCGGATACTCTTCGTGGTACTTCCACAAAATGGTCTTGTTAGTTCCGGGTACGACAGCGGTACCAGCATCCCCAGAGACGAGTTTAAGGGGAGCGACGAAATTGTCGACCGAGCAATAGAGCTGAACAATTACGTCGTTACCTGCGGGAACTTCCTCTAGATTGTAGTTGACCAGAATTTCTTGGTCATTGATTCTGATGTCGGTGACGGAAAATTTCTGGGCGTAGGTCGCCGACACGGCCAACGCGCCGAGTAGACAGAGGGTAAGGAGTTTCACTTCCGGGTTCTAGGCTTAAGCCAGAAATCTAAAACCAATTTTAGTGACCTACAAGAAGGTCAAAAAAAAATCGTGAAATAGACCGGACTCTGATCAACAACTACTCGGTCCGCAGCACATCTACCGGATTCGCGAGCGCCGACCGCAGTGAACGATACCCAACGGTCAGCAGAGCAATTGCCATGGTGACACCGACGCCAATCAAGAAATTGAACCAAGACACGTCGGTTCGATAGGCAAACCCGCTCAGCCATTCTTCCATCGAGATGTACGTGAGTGGCGCTGCAATCGCGAAGGCAATCAACACAATCTTGACGAACTCGGTCCCGAACAACTGCACGATGCTCGTGGTGGACGCACCTAGTACTTTCCGAATTCCCACCTCCTTCAGTTTCTGGTTGGCCAAAAAGGAAATGAGACCGTACAATCCGAGGCAACCGATGAAGATCGAAACTCCCGAAAAAATCTTGAACAGGGTAAACGTACGTTGATCCTGGCGGTATAAGCTCGCCAAGAACTCGTCTAAAAACGCATACTGAAAATCGTATTCGGGGTATACCTGTTCGTATGCCGACTTAGTCGCTTCCACCACCGCCTTCGGGTTGGTTGTCTGAATTTTCAATCCCGCATCGTAGTAGAAGTAAGGGAAATTAAGCATAATCATAGGTTGGATCACGTCGTGGAGTGACCCCAAATGAAAGTCCTCTACCACGCCAACTACCTCGGCATCTATTCCATTGATCCCCGAAGTGATTCGCTTGCCGATGATTTCCTCTGCTGACGCAAAACCCACACGACGGACGTACGATTCGTTGACCACGTACACGTAGCTCTTCTTCTCCAACTTGGGATCGGTAGCAGCCCGCTCTTCCGCCTCGGTAAACCACCTCCCCGCTTTCATCTTCAATCCATACACTTGTTGGTAGTGATAGTCGACCGGCTTGACCGCGACGGCAAATGCCGACGACGCGTTCTGTTCCGACAGGAAGCTGTCGGTGTTGAAGTTATTCTCCGATGTAGGTCCACCCAACGACAAAGACACTTGTTCCACGCCGGGGATTTGAAGCAACCGTTCCCTGAACGACTCCATCGCGACACGCTCGGTGCTCGGCAGCGACACGTTGATGATAGCCTCCTTCTCGAAACCGAGTGGCTTATTCATAAAAAACTCCATCTGATCCGAAACGATCAGGGTTCCAATGATTAGCGCCTGCGCGATCGTGAATTGAAAAATAACCAGCACCTTCCGCACCGCTGATCCCGACGTTCCCTGACTGGTCATCTTATTTTTCAACACCGACACCGGGTCAAAACCAGAAAGAATGACAGCCGGGTAGAAACCAGAGAGCAGCGTCGCCACCACTGCCAAGGCGAGTATGAACAGGATCAATCGGACATCCGAAAAAATGTGGAGCGCCAGCGAGACCTCTAAGAAACTATTCAACCATTTCAACAACCATTCGGCGGCACCCAAGGAAATCAATATCGATACCAAGATGATGATGAACGTCTCCACGAGGAAATACGTGGTGAGGGAAGATCGCTTCGCTCCCAGTGTTTTGCGGATTCCTATTTCGCGAGACTTGCGAACCGCCAACGCTGTGGCAAGGTTAACGAAGTTGATGCATGCGATCACCAAGATGAACCAACCCAGTACGCCCAGGACAATCAGACTGCTCATCTCGGCATTGGTCGCCGGCCCCGGATTTTCCGTATATTCTTTGCTAAAGTGAATGTCCGACAGCGCTTGCGGTAAGTACTCTACCGGTGTTTGATCATTTGGGCGATACTTCTTCCCGAATCCCTTCAAAATATCGGCAACCGACTGAAGCGGCATCGATTCAGGAAGCACAAAGTATACGTATCCCGAGATCGTCATATTCCAAGATCGACGATCCATTCCATTCAGTGCCTCCTTCGACAGCGATGGATAGGACACCAATATTTGAAATGACAAATGAGACGTCGGCGGCGGGTCGGCGACGATGCCCACCACTTCGACCTCCAAGGCATTGTTCAATTTAAGTCGCAATCGATCTTGCCCCTTCATAATTTTGTCGGCAAGCGAACGAGTGATAAACGCTTTGTTGGGTTCTCCGAGATCTTTCCTTGGATTACCCGAAAGAACTTGGAAGTCGAATACGTCGAAGAAGAGCGAGTCGGCATACACGACACTCGGAATCCGTATCTTATCGGAACCAATGGTCACCGCCGCATCATCTTCATAATGAATCGCGGTGGCATAGGGTACGTCCGAGATATCCGAACGAAACGCGTCAATCATCGGGTAAGGAACCGTGGAACTCGGATCGGCGGAACCGCCGTAGGCCGACTTCTGCACCACTCGATAAATGCGGTCGGAATGAAGATGAAACTTGTCGAAGTCCAATTCATAACGAACCAACAAATAGATCACGATCGACGCTGTGAGCCCGATGCTCAGACCTAGTACATTTATAATGGTGTAGTTCGCGTCGCGGAACAGGTTGCGCAGGGTGGTCTTCAGGTAATTCCGGATCATACGTTTTCGAATTTGTACTCCCCTATCCCAATGGCCTTGCCAGTTGATTCATTTATTTGATAATCAACACATTAGGCTTGATGCAAGCGCTCAGATTGTAACGAAAACGTTACAATTCATTAGGACGATATGTCTCATTATTGATACATTTATCATATGCCCCTGCACTCAGCCAAGATACTGATCATCGACGACGACCGGGACGTGCTGGAAACGGCCCGGATGTTTTTGAAGCAGGACTTCGAAGAGGTAGAAATCCGGGAACGCCCTCAAGAAGCGCTTGCCCTATTTAAAGAAAAGGAGTTCGATGTAGTGCTTTTGGACATGAACTTTCGGAAAGGTGTCAACGATGGCGCTGAGGGCTTTCATTGGTTGGAGCAGATTCTGAAGGTTGACCCAGACGCGGTGGTAATTCCGATTACAGCTTATGGGGAGGTCGACTTGGCGGTCCGCGCGATGAAGATTGGCGCGACGGACTTCGTGCTGAAGCCTTGGAAGAATCAAAAACTATATACGTCGATCTTATCGGCCTTGCAACTACGCCAATCGCGACGAGAAGTGCATCAACTCAAGTCGACCCGCGATAAACTCAGTGATGACCTCGATCATGACTACGTCGACTTCATCGGGCATTCCCCAGTGGTTCAAAAGCTACACCAATTGATTGATCGCGTGGCTAGCACCGACGCCGATGTGTTGATCTTGGGCGAGAATGGAACGGGCAAAGAGCTCGTGGCCCGTGCTATCCATCGCAAGTCGAATCGCAGCGACCAGGTTTTTATCAGTGTCGACCTCGGCTCTATCGCGGAGTCGCTCTTTGAAAGCGAGTTATTCGGTCATGCAAAGGGCGCTTTTACGGATGCCAAACAGGACAAAGTGGGCAGGTTTGAAGTGGCCAACGGTGGCACACTCTTCTTGGATGAGATCGGCAATCTATCGCTACCGCTACAAGCGAAACTGCTGACCGTGTTGCAACAGCGTAAAGTGCAACGCGTAGGATCGTTGAAGGAAATACCCGTCAATTTTCGCTTAATCAGTGCGACCAATATGCCATTGGTAGAGATGATTGCGCAAAGGGAATTTCGTCAAGACTTACTTTATCGAATCAACACGGTAGAAATTCACGTCCCTCCCCTTCGCGAGCGATCGGAAGACATCCCGTTGCTTACGGAATTCTTCTTGCAGCGGTATTCGCAAAAATACAAACGGCCGCTCATGAAAGTCGCACCCTCTACGATGGCCAAGCTCAAGAATCATTCGTGGCCAGGAAATATTCGAGAACTTCAGCATGCGATCGAACGGGGCGTCATTTTGGCAGATGGAGACACGATACCCGTAGACGTATTGATCGCCAATACTGGCACTGCTGAAAAAAATGCACCGATGCCGCAAACACTCGACGAACTCGAAAAGATATTCTTCTTACAGAAACTTGAAGAGGCGGGTGGACATGTGAGCAACTTGGCTAAAGCCCTGGGGATGACACGAACGGCTCTTTACCGAAGGCTTAAAAAGTATGGCATCAAGTAGTCATGTGATCAACCGTCCCGGGCTCCCCAAGTTTGTGGCTTGGCTACTCCTGCGTGCCTCGTTGATGGTCGTTACGGCAGCGGCACTTGGGACGATGTTGGGAGATTCCACCTTGTTTTTCAATCAAGTGATCTTGACTTTGGTGTTTGCGGGTCAGATTGCTGAATTCATCCATTTCATCAACAAGACCAACCGGGAACTATCTCGCTTGCTGAACGCGATCCAATACTCCGATTTCACGATTTCCTTCGATCGCTCAACGATGGGTGGAAGTTTCACCGACCTGGCGCAAAGTCTCACGGGCGTGGCGTTAAAACTCCGGGACGTCAAAATTGAAAAAGAAGGGCAATACCAGTTCCTCCAAAAAATGGTCGATCAGATGGAGATCGGTGTGATGGTTCTTCGCAACGAACAGGTCATGTTGATCAATCCGTCGGCGCAAGAACTTCTAGGCGCAAAGGGTATCACGAACTGGAATCTGCTGGAAGAAAAGAATCGAGTGTTCACCCAACAAGTGAAAGATTTAGGGCAATCCGGTCGAAAACTCATGGAGTTCTCGGTCGACGGCGTCACGCGCATGATGATTGTCAAAGTCGGGACGATCACCATTTTGGACAACGACCATCGGATCGTCACCATTCAAGACATCAACTCCGAAATAGAACAGAAAGAGATCGAGGCATGGCATAAACTGATCAATATCCTGACACACGAGATCATGAACTCGATCACGCCTATATCGTCGTTGACCGAAACGATGCAGACTATTTTGCGTCATCGCGATGGCCAGCCCAAAAAGGCACAGGAACTCACGACTGAAAACGTGAACGACCTACTTTTCTCACTCTCGACGATTCACCGCCGAAGTGAAGCGCTTCAACAATTTGTAGAAAACTACCGCAAGATCACGCGCGTACCAAGACCCGAGAAGAAAGATTTGTCCGCATTCGCTCTCTTCGCCAGCGTCGAGCGCTTGATGCATGTGCCTCTCACCCAATCAAGAATTACGGTCACACTCGAATCGAATATCGACACGACGATAAAGGCAGATGCTACCTTGGTCGAGCAAGTCCTCATCAATCTTGTCACCAACAGCATCCACGCCATGGAGGACGCCAGCAACAAAGAGATTAAGTTTCGAACTTTCGTGGCTGGTTCGCAGACCGTAATCGAAGTAGAAGATAATGGTAAGGGGATACCCGAAAAGGAAATCAAGCAAATCTTTATCCCCTTCTTTACTACTCGGGAAAATGGCAGTGGCATAGGCCTGAGTCTATCTCGCCAGATCATGTCCTCACATGGCGGCACGATTCGCGTAAGGTCGGAAGTAAATAAGGGGACAGTGTTTTCCCTGTTCTTCCCCGCGAGCTGAATTCCAATTCTTAATTCTGAACTCTTAATTCTGAACTCTTAATTCTAAATTCTCATCACCTAATACCCTCCGGATCCAACACCACATGTTTGATCGATTGTCGATTGTAGGTATACGATACATGCACCATTCCATCTGATGTTTGGATGATCGCCGGATAGGCATAGCCTGACTGGACAGGTACATTCTCGAGGACAAGGAAAGGCTTCCAATGTACACCATCATCGGAGATTGCTAAGTTGAGCATGTTCCGATCTTTGGGTTCTGGGCCCGCATCTGTGGTATGGTTGTAGGCGAGCAACTGGCGTCCATCGCGCAGGGTGACAGCGTCGGTGCCGGCGTTTGGGTTGGGAAGCGATGTAGCCTTCATCGGACTCCACGTCCTGCCTTGGTCTTGGGACCAACTCTCGCCGATCACGTTTTGCTCCGTCCGGCAAAGCACCTGCAGCCGTCCGTCGGCGTACCGAAGGATACTGGGTTGTATGGCGTCGAACTCGATACCATCATTGATTGGACCTATGACTTCCCAGGTCTTTCCTCCGTCGCGGCTGGCCTCGAAGTGGACTTTCCAAATGACACCGTCGCCGTCGAGCTTCTCTGTACTCGATGGACAGAGAATTGTCCCATCGTCGAGCTGAATGGGTTTGTTTTTGACGGGTCCAATCAAGTGACCGATGCGTGGATCCTCTCCGAGTTTGGTGGGCTTAGACCAACTTCTCCCATCGTCGTTTGAAGTCATCACCATCCCCCACCAGGAGCGTGGATCGGGACCCACCTTATAAAACA
>JBGAGH010000018.1:0-34668 GCA_044226825.1 Cyclobacteriaceae bacterium | reverse complement strand
GATTCTCTTAACACATTCTAATCTGACTTTAAATGCCCTTTAACGGATTAAGGCGACTTTGCGCACATGCCGAAGACGATCTTGATTCCTACAGATTTTACGATCGAGTCGTTGAATCTTTATAAGCATGTCATCCAGACGGCGGAGGTTGACAGTCACGTGATCTTCGTTCACTGCTTGTCACCCTCTGAATCGATGATCGATCTCCTTTTTGTCGGAAACGATACACTGCTGTCGCGAATGATGGGACGCGACTTTAAGGAGGCGTGCGCGATCCTTCGCAACAAATCGGGTTTCAATCGGATGACCGACTCAATTGAACTCTTTAAGGGCAAAACCATCGCTGCGTTTCGGAATTTTCTAGATGGATTGAACGTCGAAGAGATTGTTGCTCCCTCTTCCTATAGGTTCCAACGCCCGTCGAGGCGGAGCATCGATCCCATGCCCTTTATACGGGAAAGCTTGCGACCGGTTGTTGAAGTAGAGTGGCCACATTCGGGCAGCATCCCCGAAAAAAATCAGCTAGCCGAGCTGTTCAATATTTCATGACATTGTCCATCGCCATAAAACGCCAACAAGAACTACCAACTCGCGTGAAGGGTTGAGTCGAGAGAGAAAGAGGTGGTGGTTTAGGTCGAGGCACGCAACAAAAAAGGGGTGTACGTTGGGTTGACGTACGCCCCGCGTGCCCACTCCTACTCATCCGCTTTTGTCGGCGCTATCCGTTTCATTCCAAACAAGACCCGCAAAGCGTCTACCCTTCGGATCAATTCGAACGCCAAGAAGCAACCCAGAGCCGTCGTTCCAACCATTAATGCAAACTGCACAGGCACCGGCAGCGAAGTTTGGAAAATGAAATACGCCGATAAGTTTTGAAACAGGAGGTGCCAGATATACACTGGGTATGCCGCCTGCGACAAATACGACAGCAAGGAACTGTTTCGATTTAGGTAACGACATCCGAACGACAGCACCGACCAAATCCAGCATTGAGACTCTGCTACCAATAGGTAATGCGGAACGGAAGGCCCCCAGAATCCAATTCGAAAACCGAAAAGAACGACCGCCACGGCGAAGAATATCCAGCGCCCCCGCACAATCATGTTCCAAAAGGCATCGCCACTTGACACATAACAATACCCAAAAAAGAAAGCGAGCAATCCAAGCACGAACCCGTGCCACGTGAGCGCGTAGAGTTCATAAGGAATGGGTTTCATAATCATCGCCTCCGCAACAAATGCTGCAACGACGATCAGTAGACCTGCAGGATGACTGAACACATTTCGAATGGATGTTGCGATCCAACCACCCGGGTGCTTCTTCAAAAAGTAAAATAGTGGGCTCAACAGCAGCACATAAGCGAAAATATTTCCTAGGAACCACAAGTGCGCTGGGTTCGGCACGTAGCTCAACGTCATATGATTATACGACTGCCACACCAGCAGCTGAAGTGGTGCGATTGTGAAAACACCGATTACGAAGGGCAGCCAGATGCGCATCGCACGGTCTTGAAGCAACTTTCCCCAGCTACGGTTTTGCATGGCGAAGTATACGCCCATACCCGAGACAAAAAACAGGAGGGGAATGCGCCACACGTTGAGCATCGTCATGGGCCACCAGAGGGAAAGCCAAGGGCGGCTGTTGGTTACAAACGCCAGCATCGTACCCCAAGGTTGAAAGGCGATGGCCGCATGGTAGATCAACAGCAACCCGATGGCAATCACGCGGATCCAATCGACGAAATATTTTCTGTCCGACGTCATATGCTCTTAGTTCAACATCGCGGCAATCTCCGGACGTGTTTTTTCGATATACGCGTAGTCGAGTTTGAGACCCATGGGCGACAGCATCGACCCCATCATGTCATACGCTTCCTTCATCGTGGCAAAGGGCCCCGCCACCGACTCGTACGCAGTAGCGCCGTACTTATTTTTGATTGTCTTGTCTGCGCCCTTGTCGAGAAGCATCTTCACGATTTCAGGGCGGCAGAAAAACGCGGCCGTGTGGAGAGGTGTGGATCCGTCGTTGTTTTGAAAGTTAATATCAGCGCCGGCGTCGATCAATATCTTGGCCATCTCGGGTTTTCCGAACACACAAGCCGATATTAATGGGCTCGAACCGCCGAACGGGTCACGCTCGTTAATATTAGTACCCGCCACGATGTGCTTCTTCAAGGCTTCGGCATTGTCGGTCACCACTGCCGTGTGAATGTCAACCTCCGGTGTTCGCGACGTTTTGTCACTCCCCTTCCCAACACATGCGAGAGCGCATGCCGCTACTACGGCGATCATCAAGTTCGATCCAAATCTTAGTTTCATGTTGTTTTGCGTTTCGTTGTTAATTGGTTTAAAAACTTGACGCAAATGAACGGTTCAGTGGCCGGGGCCGAGTAAGATGGATGCGTTGAAAACCATCAGAATTGCGGGAATGCGTGTAAAAATTGACGAATCGATATAACTTTTGACGAAATGACCCGGGCAAAGGCCTTAAAACAGGCTAGATTTGCCTTCCATTTCATTGCATGTCTGCCGACCAGGAGTTCCTCAAGAAGATCGTCGCCGCTGTCGAAGAAAACCTTTCCGACGAGAAGTTCGGCGTGTCGGAGCTGGCAGAAAGGATGAACATGAGCCGGTCGAACCTCCTCCTCAAGGTTCGAAAAGCCACTCAGCAGCCGGTGACACACCTCATCCGAGAGGTACGCCTGCGCCGTGGAATGGAGCTGTTGTTGACAACCTCCCTCAACGTCTCCGAAGTTGCCGACAAGGTGGGCTTTGGAAGCACCTCATATTTTATCAAGTGCTTTCGCGAACGCTATGGATACCCACCCGGTGAAGCACTCGTCCACCAGGAGGAACTAGAAAAAAACGCCGCGCCAATCGAGGAGACGATGGCGAATCTTGCGCCCCCTCCAAAGCCTCGAACTGGTCTTTGGGTCGTCGCTTCGATAGTCGTGGTGACGGCGCTGGCAACTCTCACTTACAGGTGGTTGACGCCAACCGAAACACCGTCGATTCCATCGGACAAGTCGGTCGCCGTGCTACCCTTTAAGAACGACAGTGCCGATTCATCGAACTTGTATCTCATCAACGGGTTGATGGAAGCGACGCTGAACAACCTCCAGCGGTTTGAAGACCTACGCGTGGTCAGCAGGACAACCTCCGAGAAGTATCGAAACACCACGAAGTCGGCGCCGGAAATGGCGGCTGAGCTGGGAGTGAGTTACTTCGTAGAGGGAAGTGGTCAACGGATGGGAGATCAAATCTTGTTGAACATCCAGTTAATTGATGCCCGTGCCGATCGGCATTTGTGGGCCAAGCAATATCGTCGGGAAGTGCGTGACATCTTCGACTTACAGCGCGAGATTGCTGAAAACATCGCGACAGAGATAAAAGTCATCATTACACCCGAGGTCAAGGGTAGAATCGAAAAGAAACCAACTAACAACGCGGAGGCGTACGATCTCTACCTACAAGGGCGCGACCTATTCTTTTCGAACAACCGCGATAACTTGTTCAAAGCACTGGACTTGTATAATCGCGCCATCCAACTCGATCCCGAGTTTGCCCTCGCTTATGCGGATGCCGGGATGATCTACTATTACCTCGACGCATTTCAAACCACGAAGCAGCATAACGGCCAATTACAACAATACGCCGACAAAGCACTATTGTATGACCCACGCTTAGCTGAAGGACTGATCGCGAAGGCGCTGTTCTACCTGTCGAACGAGGAATACCAACTCGCGGCTCCTTACTTGGAAAAAGCGCTGGAGTACAATCCCAATTCGGGTATGGTCATCGGTTTTTTGTCGGACTTGTATAACCTCTACACGCCGAACACGGCGAAATACCTTGCCGTGGCGATCAAAGGTGTCAACCTGCAACGCGGCTCGACGGATTCCGTCGACCTTGGCAACAAATATCTTCATCTGGCCAATGCCTTGGTTCAGGCTGGCTTCTTCGAAGAAGCCCTGACGCGTATCAACACATCCTTGCAATACAATCCCACGAATTCATATGCAGAATGGGTGAAGGTGGGCGTGCTGCACACCCAAGAGCACGATATGAAAAAAACGCGCGATCGGCTGCTCGCGTTGTACGAAGCAGACACCACGCGCGTTCACATCTTACAAGAAGTTGCCAAGGCGTATTACATTCTGCGAGACTATCCCACTGCCCTCGTTTATTACGAAAAGCTTATCGCTTTCAAGAAAAAATATGGGCTCGCAGTTTTTCCCCATGCCGACATAGACATCGCCGTCACACTCGATCACCTTGGCCGGAAAAAGGAAGCAGAGGCCTACCTTGCGAGTTACAAAGCGACTATTGATAAAGATAAATCGAGCTACAAAAACCTCATTACTTGCATGTACGATGCTTGGGTGGGTAACGAAAAGTTAGCCATTCAAGAACTCCGCGACTTTGGGCAGACCGAGCATTTTCAATACTGGTCGCTGTTAATCGAAAACGACCCCGTAGTTGACAAAATTCGCGACAATCCCGAATTTAAGAACGTGATGAAGGAACTGAAGGCAAAATTCTGGGAATCCAACCGACAACTGCGTATCGAATATCCGCCATCTGAAATACCTCAATAAAGACTTCCATGTTGACACGTCGCGCTTTTATTCAAACCAGTATCTTATCAACAGCAGGAATGCTTGTTACAAACAGAAGTATGTCGTCGACGGAGAAAAAGAAATATAAAATGGGTCTTCAGCTCTTCACCATCCGGGAAGACCTTGCGAAAGACCTGAAAGGAACCTTGGCGAAGGTCAAAGCGATAGGCTATGAAGACACCGAAATCTACGGCTACAATGGCGAGAAGAACTCGTATTATGGAATGCCAGCCGCCGACTTCAAGAAAATGTTGGAAGACCACGAACTCACATCGACGAGTGGGCACTACGATTTTCCTGCCTTGATGAACCGTTCCCAGGATGACCTCTTGCGCTATACGGACCAGTGTATCGAAGGTGCCGCGTTGCTGCAACAAAAATACATCACGTGGCCTTGGTTAGATCCTCAGTCGCGGACACTGGAACATTTTCATCGACTGGTCGACAAGTTGAACTTGATCGGGGAGCGGGTCACGAAGGCGGGACTTGGTTTTGCCTACCACAACCACGATTTTGAATTTGTCGATCACGACGGTCAAATTGGATACGACATCATTCTCAAGAACACCGACCCGTCGCTCGTGAAGCTTCAAATCGATCTCTACTGGGTGATGCATTCATCGAAACGATCTCCAGCGGAATTGTTCTCTCTTCAACCGGGTCGCTTCGTCATGTGGCACGTCAAAGACATGGATAAGAAAACGCGTGACTACTCCGAACTTGGAAACGGGTCGATCGACTTTACGAAGATTCTTCCCGACGCGTCGCGGTCGGGCATGCAATACTACTACATCGAGCAAGGGGGCAACTTCCAGGTGAATGCGTTGAAAAGCATCACCGACAGCGCTCGCTACTTTAAAGCCAACCTCGAAAAGTACTTGGGTTGAAAGCGCTGGAGTTTGAGGTAGAAGTTTCCGCACCTCCGGTCAGAATCTGGGAAACGATCACCAGCCCGGTACTCATAGCACAATGGCTGCACGATGCACCTTGTAAGATCCATTTCGAAGGTCGAGTGGGTGGTGCGATTGTCGTGGAGGGTGAACTTCATGGCCTGCCGTTCACGAACAAGGGAGAAGTGATCGCATGGCAACCCAGTGATCGACTCGCATATACTTATTGGACTTCCATCACGGGAACGCCCGATCGCCGCGACCATCATTTTGAAATCGAATTCAGCTTGGTGGCGAGCGGCCACGGTACGACACTCGTCACATTGCGCCAACAAAATGTTCCCGAAGGAACGTTGGCCAATCACTGGAACTTGTATTGGCCACCGACTCTGACTCTTATTGGACAGATTGCCGCTCGTTGATTAGAATCCACTGAGCACTTTTTTGAAATCAATCCAGTAAATGTTACCGGTGCTATTTAGGGTACCGGTCAATATCTCGCGAATCTTTTGAACCGTGGCACGGCTGGTATCGAAGCGAGTCGGTAGTTGATGCCGCTCACTGGTAATGAACAAGGCGCTGCCATCGGGCGACACGAATGGACAATAATCCAACTGTCGCGAGTTGTACTCCTTCAAGTTTTTTGCGGGCTTCCATTTGCCATTGGCGTCTTTCACCGACATGTACAGATCCCCGCCCCCGCTATCATCCTTGCGGCCATAAGAGGTGAAGAGTATGTATTGCTCATTTGGGTCTACGAATGCATTGAACTCGAATGCCTTTGAATTAACTGCGGTGTCGAGGGCGGCACGAGGTTGAAACTGGTTGTCTTTCAGGACGGACACGTAGATATCCTCGCGTCCGGGTCCTTCCGGATACATCGCCGTCCAATAAATGTTTCCACTTTTGCTGATGGAAGGGTAGAACTCGTCGGAGTCGGTGTTGATCGCCGGGCCTAGGTTTTCGGGTGTTCCCCAGCCGGCCCCCTGTCGTTTGACACGCCAGATATCAAAATCCTTTTTCTCGGTCGACGAAGTGGGTCGATTGGATGAAAAGTAAAGTGTGTTGCCGTCGTGGCTAAACACGGGCTCTAAGTCGACGTACGTGCCGGCGAAAGGTGCGACCTCGGGCTTTGACCAAGTGCCTTTTGAGTCTTTCTTGGTGAAGACGATGGTTTGATACGTAGATCGAGGTGTCGAAATTGTGTAGTATATCTCTGTGCCGTCTGGCGAGATCGCGAAGTCTCGTTCGTTGAGGGCGGTGGAGATCACACCCTCGGCAAAAATCGTCAGGTTGGCAGGCGGTGTTTTCAGGTCGGGGAGCTTCACTTGGCCGTTGGCCAATCCTGCCGCAACAACGCTGCACGCGAGGATCAAAATGGACTTTTTCATGTGGTCAAAAGATCTGTGTAGCCCTAAACCAAACCAGAACCGAGTAATTTTTCACAGGATATCAACACGACGTGGCTGGCAGTCTATGAATGATGCGAATTTGTCAACTAAAATAGTGACCCTTTCGGCGTCGTGTAAAACATGCGGGGTTTCTATTACTTTTGATCATGTCCCGGCTTCAGCGACACGTTGCGTTTTGGGTGTGCTACATCCTCTTCAAAACCTACCTCAATGTCTCCGACAATCTCCAGATACCGTTCGAAGAATACGGTAAGATCATCCTCGCGCAGTCACTTTTCTTAATCATCAAGGTGCCGCTCGTCTACTTCACGTTTGCCGTGGTGGACCGGTATCTAGAGATGCGCTGGCGTCTGTGGCCATCCATTCTCGTTCTAGTCGCTGCGGTGGCGTTGGGCTCCGTGGGTATGAGCACGATCAACCACTGGGTAATTCTACCTCGGGTGGTGGGGATTACGTCCGATTACTCGATTTTTCATGTGCCGAGCCTGGTGTACCACACCTTTACGATCTTGTTCGTGGCGGGTCTCGCGAACGCGATTCGGCTCTTTCGACGCCAACATGCCTCCACCCTACGCGAGGCAATCTTGCAGCGCGAAAAAACGGAAGCTGAACTCAAGTATCTGAAAGGGCAGGTAAACCCGCACTTCCTCTTCAACACGTTGAACAATATTTACTCACTGGCAAGAAAGGGCTCGGATCAAACTGCGGAAGCGGTGATGCGTCTCTCCAAGATCATGAGGTTTGTACTGTTCGAGTCCGGGCGCAACGACTTACTACTCAAAGACGAACTCGCGTTGATCCAGGATTACATACAACTTGAAAAACTGAGATACACTGACAGGCTAGACATACGCTATACACAAAACATCGACGATCCGGCTCAACGGATAGCACCTTTGCTATTGATCCATTTTGTTGAAAACGCCTTTAAGCACGGGGCGAGCGAGTCGCGCAACCAATCATTTATCGATATCAATGTAACCTTGTTAAAAGGCACACTTCACGCTAAGATTGTGAACTCGAAGTCGCATGAAAATGGAGAAAGGAAAAACTCGATTGGAATGGAGAACATTAAGCGACAACTACACATTTTGTACCCCAAACACACGCTGATGATTCATCCCACGGTCGACATGTTCTCAGTAGAGTTAACGATACCGTTCAATAATTGAGTATGCTAAACTGTTTGGTTGTTGAAGATGAGCCGCTAGCAACAGACGTTCTGGTGGACTATATCAAACAAGTTCCGTCTCTTCGTTTGGTTGCAACATGCCCCGACGCGATTGCAGCCAATGAGGTATTGCAGCGCGAGTCGGTGGACCTGATGTTTGTCGACATTCACCTGCCGGCATTAAAGGGTCTTGATTGGATACGTACGTTGAAAAATCCTCCCTCGATTATCGTGACGACAGCGTATCACGAGTATGCGGTTCAAGGTTATGAGTTGAATGTGGCGGATTATCTTTTGAAGCCGATTGAATTCAAGCGATTTCTGGAAGCCGTGAATAAGGTACGGGTGAAGTCGCCCTTAGAAAAACGAGAGACGATCTCGATTCAAGCCGAAAAGAAAACGATGATCATTCCTTTGGTGGACATCATCTACATTGAGAGCCAAAAGGAGTATATTAAGATTGTCACCACCGAGGGTGAGTATACCACCAAGTATTCACTGACCCGGATGGAAGAGGAGTTGGATCGTGAGCGCTTCCTCCGCATTCACCGCAGTTTCATAGTAGCGTTGTCGAAGGTAAAATCCTTTAGCGGTCACGAAGTCGATTTATTAGGGAAATCCATACCCATCGGGGGCAACTACCGCGAAGCGGTCGGAGAACGGCTTAGGAGGATGTTTCGGTAGTGGATCAGCAGAAGCCCAACCCGCACATGGTATTGGCAGGTTGGGACCCCAAAGTCATCACCGAATCTTCGAAATAGCCAACGGTTTCATCCAGACCGACTCGATCTTCTCGATGATCTTCCCGTCCTTTTCAGAGTCGTCGCGTACTTTTACCCAAGCTAGGTCGGCGACAAATGCTGCCCATGATGCTTTCCCAGATTCTTCCGTCTTGTGTGCAACGATATACACGAGATCCGACTGCTTGCCAGCCGTCGCCTCGCTGTGGAAATACGCAATATTCTCCATGCCATGCTTTTCGAACAACTTAAGCGTATGGTCACGGAAACGGGTTTCAAGCGCTGGCAAACGACCGGGTTGGCAATGATAGATTCGCAATTCAAACACCCGCTCCGGCGAGGTCGCCGTCATCTTAATCGCCGGCAACAAGCCCGACCCTGTCATGAACACGGACTTGACAGAGTCAACCAGTTTCCCGGCGGTTTCAGATTCCGATTTCACCTTTTGCCATTCTGGATCCTTGCTGAAACCTTCCCAAGATTTTCCCCTTGCTGGTTTGTTCGGATACGCCAGAATGTAGTAAAGAGCATTTTGAGTGTTGTTGATCGGAACCCAGTAACCCACGTTTTCCATACCGTGCTTCTCAAAGATCTTCGTTGTGTGATCCGTGAATCTCTTGATCAGCGCATCCAGCTTTCCGGGGGCGGCATAATAGATGCGCATCTCATAATACTTCTGATCTGAAGGTTGGGCCATCGCGGTCATCACAAAGGCTCCAAAAAGGAATGCGAAGAGAAATTTCATGGGTCGGATCTTTTTTGGAAAAGTACGAAAATGTATGAAGTCGACCTCGTCCCGATTGACGAGCATCGACTTCTGACAGACAAGCGGAATCCTATCGACTTTTAATGATGCCGACCGTGGCCCATGTGGCGGTCCTTCCTTTTGGACTGGCCCTCCTTCCATTTGGCAAACTGGTCGGGCGTTAGAATCGACTTCATGGTAGCGTCGTGTTCCTCTTCGAGTTTTTTGAACTCTTCGTTGGTCGCATTGGCCTGACGAAGGGCTTTCGCCTTGTCACGCATACTGGCTCGTGCCTCGTCGATTTTCTTCACCTGATCGTCGCCCAACCCCAAACGCTCTTTCATGTGTTGATCATGATGTTGCATGCGCCGTTGGTGTTGCGCGTGGCGTTGATCTTCGCGACCCTGCCTATAGGCCTTCCATTGAGCAGCCTGCTCGGGCGTCAGGACTTGAGCCACCTCCGCATCTCGTTGCATGCGAATATCCTGATGTGCTTTCATCCGCTGCTCGCCTTGCAGCGTCGAGTTATCCCGGACTGCCTTTGCCTTGTCACCATACTTCTGGTTGATCTTCCGAATGGCGTCGGCTTGCGACTGGTTGAGGGAAAGAACACGCTCCATCTGTTCTTCTGGGTGACCCCGATGATCCCTCCTTCCATCCTTTTGGGCGAAAGCAATGCTCCCGATCGCAATCGCACCCATTACTAGCAAACTCTTTCTCATGTTGTGAATTGGTTTTATTCAGTTAAGAGTCAAAACGTAGACTAAAGTTTAATCGGTTGCGCACGATTCGACCATTTCTAACGAGACGATGGCATTTAGGTAGAATGTGTCGACAAAAGTCCCCTCGAAAAACTAAACCCTTGTCGCAATTTCCCCTCGTAATTGTCGCCTTCACCCAGTCGCGGTTCCCCGCAAGTACAATACTTTTGCTCCAGACAATAAACGAAAAAGTGATATGGAGACTCCAAAGAAAGATCCAATTACCATCCATGCAACGGTGCAGGCGCCCATCGAAAAAGTGTGGAGTGCTTGGTCCGAACCCCAACACATTACCCAATGGTGTTTTGCCACGGACGACTGGCATGCGCCCTCCGCGGAAAATGATCTACGAACCGGCGGTCAGTTCAAAACAGTGATGGCAGCCAAAGATGGAAGCTTCGCATTCGACTTTGGCGGCGTATATACCAACGTGGATCCCGGTAAGTTGATTGAATATGAACTCGGCGACGGTCGCGCCGTCAAAATCCTCTTCGAAGCAAAAGGCAACAGCACGTTGGTGACCGAAACTTTCGACCCCGAAAGCGAAAATCCCCTCGACATGCAAAAAGCGGGTTGGCAAGCGATCCTCAATAATTTTAAGAAGTATACGGAGGGAACGAGTAAGAATCAAGAATTAAGAATTTAGAATTAGGTTTAGGATTTAAGCTCGGGGCGTGAGGTGCGAAGTCGCCATCGGGATAGGAAGTAAAGAATCACGACATCGATCGCAAACACAGCGTATAGCCATCCGAGGGTCCAACGGCTTTCGGGTGGCACGCGGCTGAAGGGCGCCATCGAGTACCACTCTTGATGAACCGCTCCAAACAGGATAAAGTTGACGATCCAAGCACTGAGGTGGATCACGAGGATGTGACTTAAGTAGTAAAACATCGGAACTCGTCCGAAGAGTTCTAACGTCCGGCTCAACCACCCCGCTGTTCGTTGCGCCCACGGAACGAAAATGATCAATGGACCCAGCGTCATCAGCAAGTAGAGAACCGACGCTGGGTATTTTTGCTGATTCAACAATCGAAAAAGGAAAGGTGCCTCCGAACCGTCGCTTGCCTTCCACGCAAACCAAGAACCTAGCAGCAGGAATGTCGCGATTGCACCACCCCCAACAGTGTAACACCACTTTGTCATGCGTGACGCGTCCATTCTTAGAACGTGCCCAAATCCGTAACCGGCAGCCATTACCCCGATCCAAGGAACAAGCACATACAGGATCGCCATCAATGGCTCACCCTCAAAGCCAGTCGGATATATAAACTCCCAGTACCGCCGAACACCATCGGGCAAGAAGCTTCCTATCCACCCAAACGCTTGCTGCGCAACAATCACCACCACGCCGATCCAGCCCACCGTCCGGGAAGGAAAGTGCACCAAACCGGCGAGCACGACCATCGACCAACCTAGCATCCAAATCACACCCGCTAACATGAATTCATCAAGCCTCAGGTTAAACGTCCAGAGGAAGCGAATCAGCGTAAGTTCTGCGACCACGAGCATTAGCCCTCTGGTCAATAGGTAACGTGCCAACGACTTCCGATCGGATTTTTCGCCACGCAGGAATGCTGCCGTTCCCGCAAAGAAGGCAAAACCCGGCGCGCAAAAGTGGGTAATCCAACGGGTGAAAAATATGCCGACGTCGGGTCCTCCAGCGGGCAGTCCTGAATACACACGAACATGGTCGATTGCCATCAAGATCATGATCGCACCCCGGAGGACATCCACGGCACGGACGCGGGTGGTCGTAGCTTCAATCTCCATCTATTTGATGTTTGCCTCACTAAGTTAAAATATCTTTCGTATTTGTCAAATTTGATTAAAAATGATCGCCTAAATTCGAGTTGCTTTATTCATGAGACGGATGCGTGTTTGTGTGACCATGGCGCTATTCCTTTCGGTTCTGGCTGGGGCCGTGGCGCAGCCATCTAAGCCGCAGAACCAAGCGATCCAACTTGATGGAAAGCGAGACTATGTTTCTTTTGGGGATGAGTACAAAGATCTGACGGCTCCATTCTCGATTTCCGCGTGGGCATACCTTCAAGAGCGTTCTTTTTACCAGGCGCCGATTTTCACCAACAGGAATTGTGTGTCGACCTATAATGGATTTCGTCTCATCATCGACAAGAACTATGTCTCTCTTGAATACGGCGATGGATTCGGCAGCAGTCACCCCGCCTTTCGACGCGGGCGCGCGGCGTATGTCAAGTTGGCCCCGGCGACGTGGAACCACATTGCAGCCGTGGTGGTAAGCTACGACAGTATCTGTCTTTACGTCAACGGTGTGAATGTGGGAGGAGACTACACCGGAGATTCCGTGCATCCCATGCGATCCGATTTGCCAGATGGATTTACATCTGCTGGGTACTTTGTATCGAACGACGTGGAGAACTGGTTCAAAGGGATGCTCGATGACATCAGGCTCTGGGACCGTGCACTTTCGGAGGATGAAATTCGCATCGGCATGTGCCATGCGTTAACAGGAAATGAACCAGGGCTCATCGGTTGGTGGGATTTCGCCGAGACAGATGGCAGCACCATTTTCGATAAGTCGCCGCGGAGGGTGCACGGTACATTTGTGGGCAAGCCTGTGCGCGTCGGCGCAACGATGCCTTGTCCAAAACTGCACGCCGAAACCGATGCTCAACCCGAGCGCTTAGACATCAGAAAAGAGGGGGATATGTGATTGCGTGTGCTTATATTAAGCAAACCTAACCACAAACCTTACCATGTCAAAAAGATACTTGCTCGCGCTGGCCTGCCTGATCGCGGTATCGGTTGCCTGTGCGCAATCCTTCAGCATTGAGTCCATCAAAGGTTATCCGTTTCCCACTGAACTCACGACGTCGGCGAATGGCTCGCGCATCGCTTGGGCACTGGATGAGCAGGGAAAAAGAAATGTGTATGTAGCCGAAGGCCCCGACTTTCTTCCGCGAAAGCTCACCAATTACAACAACGATGATGGCCAGGAGATCACCTCCCTTTCCATTTCGGCAGACGGAAAGTATGTGGTGTTTGTACGCGGCGGCGATCATGGTTCGAACTGGGATGACTCGCAACCGGTAAATCCTTCATTCACGGCTGACCCTTTCAAAGTTCAAATCGTGTCTGTACCCTTCGCAGGGGGTGAGGCCAAGACCCTGTCGGAAGGCGACGAACCCTTGATCTCACCCAAGAATGATGTTGTTGCTTTTATCAAAGGCTCACAAGTGTTCATCGTTCCCATCGATGGAAGTGCGTCAGCAAAAAGTCTTTTCACGACGCGTGGTTCGGTCGGTTCACTTCAATGGTCCGGCGATGGTTCACAACTCGCGTTCGTCGCGTCTCGCGGTGATCATTCACTGATTGGAATTTTTAGGGATGGTTCATCACCGATTCAATGGATCGCACCTTCGTTCACACGCGACGGGTCACCCCGTTGGTCTCCCGACGGAACGAAGTTGGCTTTCATCAGAACGCCTGGCGCGGGTGGTCCGCCCGACTCACTTTTGACGCGCCATCACAATCCATGGTCAATCTGGACCGCAGACATTTCTTCGGGGAACGCTTCCATGCTATATCAAGCGCCACAAACGCTCCGCGGAAGCGTTCCGAGTACACATGGGGGAACGAACTTGCATTGGGCCGCCGGCAATAGAATCGCATTCCTATCGTATCAAGATGGCTGGCCACACCTGTATTCCATCGACGCGAATGGTGGCAAAGAAATGTTGTTGACACCTGGCAACTACATGATCGAACACGTGAGCCTCAGCTACGATCGGAAATGGTTGTTGTTCAGCGCCAACACGGGTCCGGACGCCGGTGACCTCGATCGTCGTCATGCTGCGCGGGTGCCGGTAGACAAAGCGGCGGTAGAAGTCCTAGTTCCTGGAACAGGACTCGAATGGACGCCCGTGATCACAGGAGATGGCTCTACCATCGCGATGATCAGTGCCACGGCACAACGACCTCCCCTACCTGCGGTAGTATCGGCAACTTCTAAGCGCACGTTGCAACTGTTGGGGGCCGACTTAATTCCAACGTCGTTTCCACAAAACAAGTTGGTGACTCCCCGGAAGGTGACCTTCAAGGCTAACGATGGGGTTGTTGTTCACGGCGACCTATTTGAACCCACCGCCAATACTGGGAAGAAGCCCGCCATCGTGTATGTGCACGGTGGACCTCCGCGGCAAATGATGTTGGGTTGGCACTATTCGGACTACTATTCAAACGCTTATGCGCTGAATCAATATCTAGCCAACTTGGGTTTTGTTGTACTTGCCGTCAACTATCGATTGGGGATCGGGTATGGCTATGAGTTTCATCAACCGGCCGACGCAGGAATGTCCGGCGCATCGGAATATCTTGACATCAAAGCGGCAGGTGAATGGTTGAAGTCTCAACCGAACGTCGATGCCAGTCGTATCGGAATTTACGGCGGTTCATACGGTGGGTTCTTAACGGCACTCGCACTGGGGCGAGATTCGAAGTTGTTCGCCGCCGGGGTCGACATTCACGGCGTTCACGATTTTGTGGCTGGACGGGCCGTCCTGACACCGCCAGCCGATCGTTATGAGAAAGCGCCAGATTTGGCAAATGCAGTAGAGGTGGCATGGAAATCATCGCCGGTCGCCTACATTTCTACTTGGACCTCGCCTGTGCTGGTCATCCATGGCGACGACGATCGCAACGTGCGGTTCAATCAAAGCACCGATCTCGTTCGACGTCTGGAAAAGAAAGGCGTGGCACTCGAAACGCTCGTGATCGTCGACGATACGCACCACTGGATGAAACATACGAATGCCATTCGGATCGACGCGGCGACAGCTGATTTCTTTGTTCGCAAATTCATGAAACCATGAAAAGGTTGACGTTCGCTTTATTGTGTCTGATCACGCTATCCGCGCAGGCGCAAACCGACACACTCACGTATGTGCGCAAGGAGGTGATGATACCGATGCGAGACGGGATCAAGTTAAATACGGTGATTTTTTCGCCTTCCAGCAACACCCAACGATGGCCGATACTCTTTCTGAGAACTCCCTACGGTGTGAGCGATATGGCATCGCCCAACCGCACGACCTATGTTGCCGACATGGCGAAGGAAGGGTACATCTTCGCGTACCAAGACATTCGCGGTCGGTACAAATCGGAAGGCAAATTCGAAATGCAGCGCTTCACGCGAAACAAAAGCGACAAGAAGTCAATTGACGAAAGTACCGACACTTACGATGCCATTGAATGGATGCTCAAAAACATTCCGCATAACAATGGAAACGTGGGCATGTACGGCATTTCATACGGAGGTTGGACCACGATGATGGGTACGATTGATCCTCACCCCGCTTTGAAGGCTGTTTCGGAACAAGCATCGCCATCGGACATGTGGATGGGTGACGACTTCCATCACAACGGTGCCTTTAGACTCTCGTACGCATTCGAGTATGCCTACATGGAAGAGGCCACCAAAGAAGACGCTCATTTCCCTTTCGACCGTTTTGATACTTATGACTGGTACTTAAAACTTGGGCCACTCTCGAATGTAAACGAAAAATATTTCCACGGAAAGATTCCCAGCTGGAACGACTTTGTCAACCATCCAGACTACGATGACTTTTGGAAGAAGCAGTCGATGCCCTACCGGATTGAGGCCGCCGGACCGACCGTTCCGAATTTGCATGTTGCAGGCTATTGGGATCAAGAAGATTGGTATGGCCCGTTGAAAGCTTACGAAGTCTTGGAGAAGAAAGACAAGCAGAATAAAAACTTCCTCGTGATTGGCCCCTGGAACCACGGTGGTTGGGGTCGAATGGATGGCGATGCCTTGGGAAACATCCAGTTTGGCATGCCCACTGGCCAACAGTTTCGTAAGTATGTACAAGCGTCATGGTTTGCTTACTACCTAAAAGGAAAGACCACTCCCCCAGCGCCCGAAGCTCCGCCGATGAAACTCGGTGACATGGGTGGTGGTGGTTTCCCCGAAGCGTTGACTTTCCAAACGGGATCGAATACCTGGCAGTCGTACCAGCAATGGCCGCCGAAGAATTCCGCACCGAAGAACTTGTACTTTCATTCCGACGGAAAGTTGTCTTGGGAACCACCCACGGACACCGACGGTTTCGACAGTTACATTTCCGATCCTGCGCACCCCGTACCGTATCGGAGCAGGCCCATCGAAGCAACTTATGGACCCGGGTCTCGTTGGAGAACATGGCTCACCGAAGATCAACGGTTTGTTCACAATCGCCCCGATGTAGCCTCTTGGGAAACTGATGTACTAACAGAAGACGTAACCATTACCGGCAATATTGTCGCGAAACTCTTTGCATCGACCACCGGAAGCGATGCCGACTGGGTTGTAAAACTTATTGACGTGTTCCCGGATGACCAAACGGTCGACTTCAAGATGAATGGGTACCAATTCATGGTGGCCAACGAAGTATTTCGCGGTCGCTATCGGAAGAGTTTCGAAAAACCTGAAGCCATTACACCCGGTGTCGTCGAACCTTATACGATCGACTTGCATGCGGTCAACCACGTGTTTAAGAAAGGCCACAGAATCATGGTGCAGGTTCAAAGTTCGTGGTTTCCGATCATCGATCGCAACCCCCAAAAATTTGTGCCCAACATTTTCTTTGCCAAGGAGGAAGACTTTCAGGTGGCAACACAAAAGATTCATCGATCTGCGTCAGCACCGTCGCACATTGTCTTGATGACGAATAAGTAACCAACCGATCATGACTCGCTTCGTACTCATTTGTATCGTATTTTGTTTGAGTCACGAATGTTCTAGCCAGAGCTTTCGCGTGATTGGTTTCTTTACTGCGAAGAACGACCGGGCGCACATCACGTTTGTTCACGAAGCAAATAAGTGGTTCGACAAAACCGCGCGCGCAAATGGTTTCGCCTACGATTCCACCAACAATTGGGACAACCTAAACGAGGTATTCCTTTCGAAATACCAAGTCGTGGTTTTCTTGGACACACGTCCAGATTCGGCAGCACACCGGGAAGCATTTCGGAAATACATGGAACACGGCGGCGCATGGCTGGGGTTTCACTTTGCTGGGTTCGCGCTCACGCCTTCGGCATTTCCTCAAAATTGGGACTGGTATCACAATCAATTTATTGGGGCGGGACAATACAAGAGCAACACCTGGCGTCCCACGTCTGCGAACCTCAAGAATGAATCGCCACGACACCCCGTACTCGCTGGACTTCCCGCAGTGTTCAAGTCGCAACCCAGCGAATGGTACCGGTGGCAAAACGACCTAACCAAGAACCCCGATATCCAAGTTTTATTGTCTGTAGATCCTTCCAGCTTTCCGTTGGGAACCGGACCCAAGGCTCACGAAATCTGGCACGAAGGGTACTACCCCATCGCGTGGACCAACAAAAGATTTCGGATGGTATACTTCAACATGGGGCACAACGACATCGACTATGAGGGCAAAACCAATCGACAACTTTCTACGTCGTTTGGCAACCGTGAACAGGATCGCCTCTTCCTCAACGCACTCTTGTGGTTGGGGTCCAAAAAATAAAAGCCGTTACTTCAGTTTGGAATACAATATCTCCACGGGGTGTAAGGCCCGACGACTGGTACCGTCTTTGATCTGATGCCGGCAACTGACACCTGCTGCCGCTATGATGACGTCGTTGGGTTGCTTGCGGATCGTGGGGAACAAGACCAACTCGCCTATCTGCATCGAAAGCTCGAAGTGCTCCTTCTCGTAGCCAAAAGAACCTGCCATGCCACAACAACCAGATGGAATCATGTGCACTTCGCTCCCGCCGAGTTGGGTGAGGATTTTCTTCACGGGTGTAAGCGACGACAACGCCTTTTGTTGGCAGTGACCGTGCAACTTGACCAGGTCTTTCTTTACGTGAAACTTGTTCGAATCAATTCGGCCGGCTTCCAGTTCACGGGCAAGGAACTCTTCGATCGTGTACGTCGATTTGGCTATCCGCACAGCGTCTTCTTTTTGTGTGCCCCGTAGCAGGTCGGGGTACTCGTCGCGAAACGAGAGAATCGCGGAAGGCTCCACTCCGACGAGTGGCGTTTCGGGTGTCACGAGTTTTGAAAAGATCATGACGTTCTTTTGCGCCATGTCGCGCGACTCTTCCAGTAATCCCTTGGACAAAAAAGTTCGACCTGAACCGACATGGTCGACGAAACGAACAGAGTAACCCAGTCGATCGAGAAGCTTCACCGTGGTGATTCCAATTTCAGGTTCGTTGAAATTCAACAACTCATCGATGAATAGGTACACCAACTTGTCGTTCGCGGCATTGGGTCGGAAGCTGGACTTGAACCATTTCTTCCACGTCTTCGAAGTTACATCAGGCATGCTTCGTTTAGGAGCAAATCCAACGAGTGCCTTGATCCAAGATCCCACCACCGGTGTGGAGAACGCGAGTCGGTACGCCCACGGAGCGAATGATGCCCAACGCATCCCTGCCTCGAAATTGGCGATCATCCGGGTTCGGAAGGGGATTCCCTTGTCTTTATAATATTGATACTGCCACTCTTGCTTTAGCTTCGCGAGGTCGACATTCGAAGGGCATTCGGATTTGCATCCCTTGCAGCCCAGGCAAAGGTCCATCACTTCCGCGATTTCATCGTGCGAAAACGGATTCTTCCGATCCGAGCGCGTGATCATCTCACGTAAGATGTTGGCCCGGGCACGGGTTGTTTCCTTTTCCTGGCGCGTCGCCATATAGCTGGGACACATCGTACCACCGCTAATCTCCGTCTTGCGACAGTCACCCGACCCGTTGCACTGTTCTGCCGTTCGGAGAATCCCCATGGTATCCGAAAAATCAAGGACCGTATCGAACTCTTTGGTGACTTGATTCTTCTCAAAACGAAGGAACGAATCCATGGGCGGCGTGTCCACGATCTTACCAGGATTGAAAATCCGATCTGGGTCCCACACGGTCTTCAATTCTTTGATCAGCCGATAATTGTGCTCACCGATCATTGTGGGAATAAATTCGCCGCGCAAGCGACCGTCACCATGTTCACCCGAAAGGGAACCATCATACTTCTTCACCAACGCTGCGGTTTCCTCAGCCACGGTGCGGAACAGGCGCACACCTTCCTCTTTCTTTAGATCGATATATGGACGGAGGTGTAATTCCCCGGTCCCAGCATGAGCATAATGCACGCTGTACAAACCATGACGTTTGAGCATCACGTTGATGTCGCCGATATACGCGGGTAGGTCATTCACATCCACCGCCGTGTCTTCGATTACTGGTACTGGCTTTACGTCGCCGGGTACGTTCGAAAGCAAACCCAACCCAGCCTTCCTTAGGTTCCAAACCTTTTTGATGTCGTCGCCAGCCACAATGGGATAGGAGTATCCTAGGTTCTTATTCTTTAATGCTTCAATGAGCGCGGTGGCATCGCGATTGACTTCCGCCTCGGAGGTACGGGTGATTTCTGCTACCAAGATTGCCATCGGGTCTCCCTCGATAAAGAATCGATTTTCCTTTTGACCAATGTTTCTCTTGGTTGCTTCAAACACGTAATGGTCCATCAACTCCACCGCGGATGGGTTGAACTGCAATGCGACCAAGTTAGCATGAAGCGACTCATCGATACTCTTGCAATGAATACAAACAAGCTTGCGGAAAGGTGGTTCGACAGGGCAGAGATTGATCTTAGCAGCTGTCACGAGACACAGCGTTCCTTCCGAGCCGGCCACCAAAGAAGCAAAGTTGAAAGGAGGCCCATCCTGGGTAAACGGACTCATGCGCGCTAACAGGTCGATCGCGTAGCCCGTGTTTCTCCTACCAATGCTAGCCTTCGGGAAGTGTTTCTCTATTTCCTTTCGGTTGACCGCGTTACCCAGCATCGACTTAGCGTGTCGATAGAGCTCATGGTACAATCCTTCACCGCGGGTCTTAGCTTCGAATTCCTCATTTGACATGCGACCGAACGACACGGCAGTTCCATCGGCCAGCAACGCTCTCACTTCCAACAGATGCTCTCGCGTACTGCCATACACGACCGAGTTAGATCCACAAGAGTTGTTGCCGATCATTCCACCGATCATGGCACGGTTGGCGGTAGAGGTTTCGGGCGCAAAAAAGAGTCCGAATTGTTTGAGGTGCTGGTTCAGGTCGTCGCGCACGATTCCTGGTTGGACCCACGCATACCGCTGCTCGACGTTCACTTCCAAGATGCGGTTGAAATGCTTGGAGACATCCACCACAATGCCGGCGCCGACCACTTGACCCGCCAAAGAAGTGCCGGCTGTTCGAGGAATGAGCGACGTTTTGTGCTCACGGGCAAAGTGTATTAGCTTGATTAGATCGTTGTCGTTCTTCGGAAGGGCAACGGCTACGGGCATTTCCCGGTACGCAGATGCATCGGTGGCATACAACCGACGGATGGTGTCGTCGGTATGCAGTTCACCCTCCAACGATTCTTGTAGGCGAAGAAAATCTAGATGAGTCAATGTCTAAAAACAATGGGCCGTGCAATTGCGCCACGACGGGTTCATGCAGATGAAACTAGTCGACCAAAGAAACAACTTTGCGCATCTTCTCAACGCCGGTCTTCAAAACCGTCAGCGCATCTTGTTTCCAGTAGTCTTGGTTGAACAATTCAAGCGACAACACTTTCGTGCCACCCATGTTGGCCAAATCATTTACAATTTGTTTGTAGGGTGCCACACCGTCGCCGGGAAACACCCGATGCCCATCGTTTTGTTGTTCGCGGGGCACGTTTGACGGATAGTCATTGATATGGATCACATCGATCAGGTTTCCGTTCACCATCTTCAAACAGTCGAAGTTTGACCCGCCCCGGAACAGATGGTACACGTCTGGAAGTATGCTCACACCTGGGTCATTGGCGGCGGCGCATGCCATCAAAGCCTGCCCAAAGTGGTAGAACACGGGCGAACCACCCCAGAACTCGAGCAAGGGCTTCACGCCTGTCTCACGACCGAGTTCGAGTAGCTTCTTATAACGCTCACCCACTTTAAAAAGATCGAGCGGTTGATCAGGTTTCACACCCGAGGAAGGAGCCGCAATCCTAGTGCATCCGATCTCCGACATCAACTGCATCTCCTCTTTCATTTGCTGAAAGCCTGCGGCGCGTTGCGTGTCGTCATCCACCATCCATGGTGCAAAGCCAATGGCGTCTTCCACTGTTAAGTGGCTGTCGACGATTAGCTTTTTCAGCGCAGGCATGGAACCGCCTTCTTGCTTATATGCTTTTACGTCCATCACCCACAACTCTAGGCTATCGAAGCCCGCTTTGGCGGCGAGCTCGATTGATCTGGTAAGACCGAGTTTCTGCCCACGGATGGTGCTCGTGTTGAGACAGTATTTAAATAAGCTCGGCTTTTTCTTCTGACCCAAGCTCTCGGTGGAGAACAAGGTGGCACCGGCTGTAAGCCCCAGGGCCATGATGGAATCGCGACGGTTCATCGGAATGGATAATGCGTAAATTCAAATTTAGTCGATAAAAATAGATTTAGGCTCCCTATCTTTCTTTTATGAAAAAGCGATCCATCCTTCTTGCCTTAGGCATTGTTACCCTGTTTGCTTTCCGTGCCCACGAGGCAAAAAAACCTAAGTGGGTCACCATATTTAATGGAAAGGACTTGACCGGTTGGGTCGCTAAAGTCGCGGGCCACCCGGTAGGCGAGAACTTCGGAAACGTTTTCAGGGTGGAAAATGGAATCCTGTCCGTCCGCTACGACAACGAGGCCTACGCCAACTTCAACAGCCAGTTCGGTGCTTTGTACTACCAAAAGAAACTGACGCAGTACCGGCTGCGCCTCCAGTACCGGTTCGTGGGAGAAACAGCCGCGGGCGCACCGTCGTGGGGTTTTCGCGACAGCGGCGTCCAATACCAAGGACAGGCTCCAGAAACCGTGGGTTTGAATCAGTCGTTCCCAATTTGTTTGGAGTACAACCTTCACGGTGGCAACGGAAAAGACGAGCGGCCCACAGGTGAAATTTGCGCCAATGGCATCGTTGTTCAGATCGACGGGAAGCCCAACGCCTCCTACTGTACGCCACCAACTCTCAAACGGACGTTCCATGGCGACCAGTGGGTCACACTCGAGATTGACGTGACCCCGTCGAAAATATCACATTTCGCCAACGGAGAAGAGATTCTCACATTCACCGACCCCAGGTACAATCCAGCCCACGAGCTCGGCAAAACCTTCATCTTGAACGGAGATGATCGGGTACGTTCGGGGTATATTTCACTACAGTCAAACAGCCATCCAATCGACTTTCGTAAAATTGAATTGTTGGAGTATGAATAATGCTCTGTCCTGAAATGTCGTGATGTAACATTTTCCCTTAATCCAAGTATATCTACGCAACCCGCCGGATGCGGCAGGAGTCTGTTACCTACATAAACTTCCTACACCTATGTTCAAGCACTTCCTTACGGTGATCTATCGAAACTTCCTCCGCTCAAAAGGGTATTTTCTGATCAACCTCTCCGGCCTTGCGCTGGGTATCGCCTGCACAACTTTAATCTACCTCTGGGTAAAGGACGAGCTCGGCATGAACAAGTTTCACGCGAATGATGCAAACTTGTACCAGGTGATGGAGAACCAACAATACTCCGACGGACTGATGACAACCACGTCGACACCTGGTATCCTCGCAGAAAACCTCAAGATTGATTTTCCAGATGTTAAATATGCCGTCGAAACTTCATGGATATCGCCCCACACCTTGTCGGTGAAAGACCATTCTGTAAAGGCAGATGGGTTCCATGTAACGCCGGACTTCTTTCTGGCTTTCTCTTTCCCGTTACTCCAAGGCGACGCCTCGAAAGTTTTGGCGGATAAGATGTCGATCGTTATCTCTGAGTCGCTAGCAATTAAAGTCTTCGGTACACTCGACGACGTGATTGGGAAGAGCATCGATGTTGATCACGATAAGTCTTACATCGTGACGGGTGTATTCGAAAACGTCAAGACCAATTCGAGCCTCCGTTTCGAGTTCGTACAAAACTATGAAGACTTCAAGACCAACAATCCTTGGTTGACCCAATGGGGAAGCAATGGCCCGCCAACCTACCTTGTGTTGCACGAGGGTACTAACCCTGACGACTTCGCGGCGAAGATCAAAGACTATGTGAAGGGAAAAGAAAAAGACTCCAACGTGTCTCTATTTCTGCAAAAGTATTCGGAGCGGTACTTGTATGGAACGTATACGAACGGCAAACAAACAGATGGACGGATTCTCTACGTACGCCTCTTCTCGGTTGTCGCGATCTTCGTGTTGGTCATTGCGTGTATCAACTTCATGAACTTATCTACGGCTCGTGCGACCCGTAAATACAAGGAAGTTGGCATAAAGAAATCCGTCGGCGCTGGTCGCGAGTCGCTGGCCATTCAATTTCTAAGCGAGTCTCTGATCACGGCATTCCTGGCGATGTTGTTGGCGCTCGGTTTGGTATACGCGTTCCTTCCGGCCTTTAACGTGGTCACGTTGAAATCGATCGAGTTGAATCTTACCGACCCGATGTTGGTGGCGTGGTTGCTGGGAACTACGATCATCACCGGCTTCGTGGCCGGGAGCTATCCTGCACTTTACCTATCTGGGTTTAAACCCGCTGCTGTGTTAAAAGGAGAAGTACGTGGATCGTTAGCCGAATTGTGGGCACGCAAGGGTCTTGTCATTTTCCAGTTCGCGTTGTCGGTGTTTCTCATTGCAGCGGTAATCGTGCTCTTCCGACAAATCGACTATGTTCAAAAGCAAAACCTTGGATACAACAAAGAGAACCTCATTCAGTTCGATCGCGAGGGAAAACTCTGGTCGAACCTTGATGCTTTTCTCACGGAATTGCGGCGCATCCCAGGCGTGAAAAAAGCTTCTTCGATCGGGCATGGACTGCTCGGGCAAAATACCAATACCAGTGGGTTGCAGTGGGAAGGCAAAGACCCGGACGAAACCATCCTTTTCGAAAACGTGGGTTGTAACTACGATCTGATGGAAACGATCGGTGTGTCGATGGTCGAAGGTCGAATGTTCCAAGAAGGAAACGTGGCCGACACGTCGAAAATTATCTTCAACGAAGCCGCGATCAAAGTCATGGGACTTCAAGATCCGGTAGGTAAACATATCAAGCTATGGGGCAACGACATGGAGATTGCTGGGGTGGTGAAGAACTTCAATTTCCAATCGATGCACGATCCCGTGAAACCTTTGTTCTTTCGATTGGTGCCCTCTGATACTTGGGTGATCATGGTTAGGTTGGAGGCAGGTAAAGAACGCGAGACGCTCGCGGCGATCGAGAAGTTTTACACCTCATTCAATCCAGGCTTCTCGTTCGAATACAGGTTTCAAGATGAACAGTACGCCCAGTTGTATGCTGCAGAACAACGGGTGGCGCGGTTGGCGAGCTACTTCGCCGTCATCGCAATTGGTATTAGCTGCCTCGGATTATTCGGGCTAGCAGCTTTCACCGCCGAACGTCGCATGAAAGAAATAGGCATTCGAAAGGCACTTGGATCTTCATCATCGAACATCGTATTGCTTCTTTCCGGTGACTTCACGAAGATGGTGCTGATTTCTGTCGCCATTGGTTTGCCGATGGCGTATTGGGCGTTGAACTCGTGGATGGATCGCTTTGCCTATCGGGCACCACTGACAGTTGCGGTCTTTTTGGGCGCCGGCGTCATCGCGTTGGCAGTCGCTTGGATTACCGTGGCGACGCAAGCAATACGCGCGTCGAGAACAAATCCAGTTACGTGTTTGCGAACGGAGTAATGACGAACGGCAAGTGGGAATGGTAACCTCTTGGGCAACCGAACCGTATAACCTTCGCAAAACCCGAACCTGTAAGAATGAAAAAGGTAGACATCCTCAACTTCATCACCGATTTTCGTAAGGCCCCCAACGACGTGAAGACCCATAAGGCGCTGATCGCTCACCTAGGTGTCGACAAGGAAGCACAGGCACTCGCTATGATTTCAGAAATGAAGCAGCTCCGTGTGATTCGAGAATTGGAGCTAAACGGGGAAAAAGCCTATCAGGTGATCGCCCGGTAACGACCGTTAGGATAACAATTACGCGGCGCTGTCTATAAATTGGGCAGGTTGGGCGACACTTCCGCAAATTGTGGTAATTTTGTGTTGGTCTTCGCGTTCTTTTGGCCAAAGAACCAAAGACCGACAGGAAATGAAGCTAACCAAACTGGCGTTTCTATTTGTGGCAGCCATCGCCGCCACTCCTTCGATAGCCCAAAATGGCTCCGATTCTGAAGGACGTGAGATCGTCATGTACGATCCACTTTTCTGGAAGGATCAGCTTGCGCTCCGACAGGCGCAGTCGCGCCGAATCGAGCAGATTAACACTGAATTTTACGAGTCCCTACGGTCATTGAAAGACGTACCTCCTTCCAAGAACGAAATGAATCGACACTTGGAAGAAGGACTTCAGACGCGGAGCCAGAAAATATGGGACACCTTACTCCCGAAGCAGCGCCGCAAGCTCGAGAAGATCATCGATAAGACGGCGCCAGTTACTGCCCCGTAAACTTCCCTTAGAACATATATCCCAGCGAAATATCGAATCGCGACGCTGAATCATTGTGCGGACCGCGGTCGATCATCTTCGTGAAGTTGACTCCACCACAGAGTCTTGACGTTGCGTGTTGGACGCTGGCACCCAATCCAAAGAAGTTCGGGTTCTTGTATCCATCGGTGTGTGTATAGTTTTGACTTGGACCCGCTGCCCGTCCAGTAATGTCCCAACGAGAATACACGTTCACCCACATCTTGTCGCCCACGATCTTGGTTACCATCAGCGCAGGTCCAATATGGAAATAATAGCCAGCTGGGTCGATGCTCGTCGTCGTGAACCCTGCTGGTACCGTGGGACGATCAGATCCGAAGATATAATCGCCGAAGCTAACCCCTGGTGAAACCAACAGTCGATCTTTGGCCACAGCGTTCCAATACATCTGGTGCCACCCAAAGAAACCGCTCCCGAAAGCTTGACTGCCCGGCTTGTTCTCCTCGGTACCCCGAAGTTGTTGCGCGAGCACGAAAATGAGGTCTCCCAACGTCGGGTTCTCGAAATGCCAACGCATCCCACCTTTCTCGTAGTCGTCGCGTCGGTACTTCATGTTAACAGTGGTACCGCCATAGTTATAGGTATACTTCGCGGTCACTTGCGTGCGACGCAGGTACAACTCCCAAGTATTTTCAAGGAAGGCATTATAGCCGCGGCGGTTTTCGAGTTGCTCGAAACTTTGTGCATACAGGGTGCTGGCGGTGACCCAGCAGGTGAGGATTAAAACAAAACGATAGACTTTCATAACGGGGTGTTTTTAGGGTAAAAATCCCTTTTCGCCATCCCCAAAGCGATACCCATGAAAGCGGATTTCTGTGTCCGTGCTACTAGGTAGATTTGCATCGAGAATCACCGTATGAACGCACACCACAGAGAAATTCTGGACGCCATTGAATCGAACTCCGGAGCACCCACCCAACACACGTTTCTGGACAATTACCTCGGAAACACGCACCCGAGATATGCCATCAACAATCCCACGATGCGTGAGATTGCGCGGGCATGGATGTCATCCCATCGCGACATCTCCCCGAAAGACTTCGGCGCTGTCCTCACGAGTCTCGTCAAAGGCAAGTCGTCGAACGAAAAGATGATGGCGGGTTTCTTATTGGACTACACGAAGAAGAGTCAAAGACAACTTGACCCCAAGCTGTTCGAAGGTTGGCTCGATCACTTGGTCGGTTGGGTCGAAATCGACACGCTCTGCACAAGTAAGTACACGATGGCCCTGTTAGAAGATGTGCCTACTTGGATGAAACTATTGGAGCGTCTTGCCAAGAGTGACAATATCAACAAGCGACGAGCATCTCTTGCTTTCCTTGTTCGCCCCATTGGCAAGAGTGCCGATGAGCGACTGGCCGTCACCGCACTCAGGAACATCGACCGGTTAAAAAAGGAAAAAGAAGTGATCATCACACGCGCGATTTCATGGGTGCTGCGAAGTATGATCCGGTACCATCGTCAAGCAGTCGTCGCGTATCTTCAGAAAAACGAAAAGAACCTTCCGGCCATCGCGGTACGGGAGACAAGAACGAAACTTACGACTGGCACTAAGAGTGGGAAGAGTTCACGCGACTAGTACGCATCGTACCAGTAGTCGAAATGGCGGGGAATATGATAACGCTTCCTCTTACCTTTGTCGATGATCCATAACATCCACGGATTTCCAACACAGCGGATGGTGGTATGCTCATGCTGACGCAATCGAGCACTGACGTCGGCCTCATATGTCAGGAAAAACGCGGTATCGCCACCGTCAATCAGAAAGCCTCGGGTACGATAACCCGGCAAAGCAAAATCGAGCCTGTGTCTCACCTTGTCGTTACGGAGGATGGCACGCGCGTACCCTCGACTATCGGTCGTCGCCACCGTATCACCATCCACGATCAATTTCAGTTCTAGAACAGGCGAGCCGTTGGAAAAGATAGCATGAAGGTCGATGGTGGTCTCCCCAGCTTTTGGCGTCGTCTCCATATTCATGAGGTGCAACTTGCGGGGACAATCGTCAAAATTCAATTTGATCTCCCTCTTGCCGACGCGTTCGTAACTTCCTTCCCCGATGGTGGCGGCGCCGTTCACACGCCTTTCCCACCGAAAGGTGCCGGTGCCACCGAAGTAATAGCCTTCTTCCACACCACGTCTTTTTGAAATCCTGCCGCCAAGAATGTCGGGCGTACAAGAAGTTGCAAGCGCCATGATCGCAAGGACTTGCCACGCGTAGAAAAATTTAGGAATGCTCCGAAGGCCTCCGCTGCTGCCGCCGCCCGCCAAAAAAGATGAGATCACCGTGTCGGTTGTGTGTCAAAATGAAGATACAAAGAAAAAATGAATCGCGTCGGGCTACCTTACGGGGACGTGCTTCCAGTTCGTGACACGCGCTATGATACCTTGGTCGCTCCGGTTCACGGTTTCTGGTGTCGTAACGAAAATAACTTTGTTGATTTGATAGTTGATGTTCGCGCGCCGAATCGTCGACTTACCAGTTTCGTCGCCAAAAACATCGAACGACATGAAACCACCTTTTGTCTCTTCTTTTTGGAACAGACCTCCTTCGTTCACATGCACCATGTTGTATCGAAAATCATAGAACTCGGGTGCCTCGAATTCAAGTCTGGATCTTCCATACCGCGCCAACGTATTGGCCTTCCAAAAAAACTGTTGCCCCATATACGGCTCCTCCGTTTCATATCGCACTTCTAGGAGTCCGTTCTTGAATGCCGATGCCAATGAGATTTTGTAACGAACTTCTTCGGGTCGTTCAAACTTGTGAAAGTATTTACGATGTAGCTTAGTTTTTACGACGCGGTCGCCCGCGAGCGAATACAACAAAGCCGCCATGGAAACCACCTGGTGGGAACTGGGAACCTTTAGTTCCAAACTGTCGGCGAGAATTCTTTCGTCGAGGTAAATACGGGCGATGCGTTCGACACGTCGATACCACGTAAAGTTGTTGGCACCCGCCACGCCGAAATAACTCTTGGTGGTCGATTCCTTTCGCGGTCCATAACGAAAAGTCACCACCGTGCGCTCGCCCACTTCATCGTCGGTACCACGCGATGCAAACATCCCGGGCGTGACCTGTTCCATCGATGGTTCGCCCTGTGCGTACGCGGTTTGCCCGGCGCCCACAAATAGGACCAACAGGAATAGGCGAAACTTGCGCAAAACTCTATCGTCGTCGTGAAAGTACACTACCTCCAATCTGCGTAAACTAAGGAATAACTCCAAAGATGTCGCGGGTGAAACGGTTCTCCCCCACGCTACTCCCTCAGCGTGGACATCCCCGTTTTGCGGTATAAATTTCGGGAAGCATCCGGCGACTTAAACTTTTCACTAGCTTGTTTTTAAGGCCTCTCTAACAAAATCCAAGGGAGCATTAAAACCAGATGAAAAAGGCACTCATTGTCTTCGCGTTGGTGGTCGCGGCAGTCGTCACCCACGCCCAAGTCACCGTAGATGAACAATACGTTCAGACAACCCTTTCCAAAGGAAAGACTTATACAATGGTCTTGCTAAAGAAGGGAAACACCTTTGGCTCGCAGCCACCGCAAGAGATACAAAAATTACAGATGGGACATCTCAAACACTTCTTCACCCTCAAGGAGCAAGGGAAGGTTGCCATCTTCGGCCCGTTCACCGACAACGGGGATATCCGCGGCTATGCCATCGCGACGGTCACAGATCGTGCCGAGTTGGAAAAGCTACTCGCAGAAGATCCCTTCATCAAAGCAGGGTACCTCGTGTATGAGTTGCATCCGTGCTTTGGCATCCCCGGACAGAATCTACCCTAAGAGAACATCTGTGCGACATTAGAAGCGTACGATTTAATTGCTCAACACCAATTCTCGAACGCGAGACGCTGTTCCGCGGTTAACTGCTGCTTGGGAAGAATGTACGCACCCATCGTGGAGGTGTATAAATAATACGAAAATTGGTCTTCACGCAGTTTCTCGATCGTCTTCTTTGAAACGGTGGTGTCGGTATGGTCCGATTTCACACGGAATGAGTCGTCTCCGAACTCAAAGGTCCTTCTTCCCAACACATCCACATTCTTACCTCCATTCAAGTTCTTTAATAACCCCTTCCGCAATCGTCGCAACAATCCATGTTCTGCCCACCAATATGAAAAGACACCCATTGCGAGCATGAAGAAGAGACCAAAAGGTTGAAGAAGTGCTTCCTTATCTCTCGACACGATGACGAAAATTGCGAAAAAGCCAAGAGACGAGAGGACCAGTGTTATTCGACGCGTGAACCTGAATGTCTTTCGGTCAGGTGAACTCCAATAGTGGTAATCGTAGAACCGAAAGAGATCTTCAGGCTCAAGATTAACCTCAATCTTGATTGTTGTCATCGAACGTAAGGTAGCGAAGGATCCCTACTTGACCAATAGTCTACTCACCAGCTTGCTATCCCCGGAAAGGTAAGTCAACAGATAGACACCGGGTTCAAGATTCAAGCCCACGTTTTGGATGTGACTATCCACTGAGGCGATCTCAACCACGAGTCGACCCAACGTATTGTAGATTAAGATCTGGTCGGATTCACGCGGCGAGAAATTCGCCACAATCTGAAACTTACCACCATTCACTGGGTTCGGTGTTACGGTGATTTGGCGATCGGCCTTCACATCCACGAACACTACGGTCGAATATTCAAACGAACCATCGAAGTCGATCATTTTCAAACGATAGTAGTTCCGACCTTGTGCGGGCATAAGATGTTGAAAAGAGTATTCAATGCGTTCGCGGCTGTTTCCGTGACCCGCCACTTCGCCGACAACTTCAAAGGTGATTCCGTCGGTTGAACGCTCGATCTCAAAGCGGTCGAAGTCGATCTCGGTAAAGGTGACCCACAACAACTCAACAGTTCCCGATTGCACGTTCGCCCCGAATCCACCTAGTGTGATGGGGAGTGCTCCGCTGGTGCAAAACGAGTTAGGCCCCGAGCAACCTCCGCCAGCACTGAAGCAGCCGGTGCAACCATTCAGGTTAGATCCATTGCCTACACTTACTGCTCCCGCGATCGAGATGCTTCCTGAGGGAACACTTACGTTGGCATTCGTGCCACTCGAAAAGTTGCCGCCCACTTGCAGGCTTCCGCCGGTCACGTTCAGGTTCGCGTTGTTGCTCAGCGACACGTTGCCTTTGATAATCACCGTTCCAGAGATGTTCCAAACGATGTTGTTGTTCACAACCAAGTTCCCCCAAATCACCAGGGTCCCATTGACTGTGATGTTGGCGTTGTTATTAGTGGTGAGGTTGCGTGCATTGCCGGAGCTTCCCACGTTCAGGGTGCCCCCAGATGCGATGGTTAACGTGTTGTTGTTGGAAAGGGTGGTGTTCCCGACGGTAAAGTTACCGCCGCTGTTCACCGTGGGGTTGACGTTGTTATTGACGGTGACCGTTTCCGAGACCAAGTCGCCGATGTTACCACCCGACCAGTTGGTGGTCGTGGCCCAGCTACCAGACGTTGTCATTGTGGCGGTTTGCGCCACTGCCTGGATTGAAAAGGTTAAAAAAACAAAGGCTAGACCGATTCCAGCCAGCTTTGAGCTGTTCATAGGCAATTTTCTCTCAAAAAAATATGAAGGACCAATCTCAAAATTATTCAAAGTTTAGCCCTTAACAAAGACTATTTGATCATCGGTTAGTTGACAAAATGCTCTCTTGCTACAAATTCCTCGCCATGAATGAAGATTTCGACCCTTTGCTCTATCTTGGTTGCAACTGCTGCCATGTCCAGGATTTTTGAGAACGCTCGGGCCTATGCCTCCCGCCGAGGGATTATCTCAGGTGGAAACTCCTATTCTTACCAAGACTTAATTAACCGCTCGCATGTTGTCGCCTCCGAACTGCTCGGGGGTGAATCCGACCTGCATGAAGGATGTATCGCCTTCATGGTGTCGCCTGGATTCGACTATGTGGTCACGCAATGGGCGATCTGGCAGGCCGGAGGCGTCGCAGTGCCGCTGTGCATCACCTACCCGCCCCCATCTTTACTTTACGTGATCGAGAACACGCGAGCCAAGGTGGTGGTGGCCACCGAAGAATACAAGGACATACTCGCGCCGTTGGTTGAACCAAAAGGTATCAGGTTCATCTTGCTGGAGCACATCTCTCATCAACGCCCCCTCGTTAAGCTGCCTGCGATCGCGCCCGAGCGAAATGCCATGGTGCTCTATACTAGTGGCACCACGAGCCTGCCTAAAGGTGTCGTAACCACTCATCACAACATTGAAGCACAGATTGCTTCCTTGGTTCGTGCTTGGCGTTGGACCGAGAACGATCACACCGTTTGTGTGCTGCCCTTGCATCATGTTCACGGTGTCATCAATGTTATTTCTTGTGCTCTGTGGTCGGGTGCTACTGTCGAAGTCGTACACCCCTTCTCAGCGGAGGCTTTGTTCGACATCTTCGCAAAAGGACAGGTCAATGTGTTCATGGCTGTACCGACTATTTACTTTAAGTTGATCAGTCATTTCGAAAGCTTGGACGACGCCGGTCAGGAAAAGGTGCGTTCCATCCTGAGCAAGTTTCGCTTGATGGTATCCGGATCGGCAGCCCTTCCCGTGTCGATCATGGAAAAATGGAAAGTCATCAGTACGCATACGCTACTAGAACGTTATGGGATGACGGAGATCGGCATGGCCATCAGCAATCCCTATGACGGCGAGCGCCGCGCTGGCTACATAGGCCAACCGCTTCCAGGTGTTCAAGTCCGTCTTGTCAACGAGGATTCGGTCCCCGTTGAAATCGGGCAACCCGGGGAGATACAAATCAAAGGTGACACGGTCTTCAAACAATACTTGCACAATCCCGAAGCCACGGCCAAAGCCTTCACGAAAGATCATTGGTTCAAGACGGAAGATGTGGCGGTGATCGAAGACGGTTACTATCGCATCCTGGGTCGCGATTCCGTCGACATCATCAAATCCGGTGGCTATAAAATATCGGCACTAGAAATTGAAGAGGTGTTGCGGACCCACCCTAGCATTACCGACTGCAGCGTAGTGGGTTTGCCGAACGAAGAATGGGGTGAACTCGTGGCAGCCGCTTTGTTGCTGAAAGATCCTACCCTCGACGTGAAAGAACTGAGCGCATGGCTCCGCCAAAAAATGCCAGCCTACAAAACACCCAGAAAGTTTATCGTGGTGAACGACCTGCCGCGTAACGCGATGGGAAAAATTGTTAAGAACGACGTCAAGAAATTATTCTAACATGGTCATCTACGGAGTAGCGTTGCTTGCCATCAGCTTTATTGGTGGACAACTTCTCGGTGAGTCGCTTGGCAGTTGGCTCGGGATTGATGCGAACGTCGGTGGTGTTGGCTTTGGAATGTTGATCCTCATCGCGCTGAAGCAATGGCTCACCCAACGGGGTTGGTTCCGCGACGGCGTGAGTGATGGGGTCGGCTTTTGGAACAATATGTATGTTCCGATCATTGTAGCGATGACAGCCACCCAAAATGTGAAGGCAGCTCTTTCATCGGGCTTGTTGGCAGTTTTAGTGGGATTGATTCCCGTTGGCATCTGCCTCGCCTTGGTTCCCTACGTCGGCCGATTTATCAAAGACAAGTCTGTCGACTAATATGGAGCGCTATACCAAATTCTTTCAGGACAATGGGTTGGTGGTCGCATTCCTCGTCGTGGGTGTTGTGATGTTATTGGCCGAATTCATTTCAACGCGGCTCACGCGCAAGAAAGTTCCGGCGGCGGCGCTCGCGATTGTCTTCGGATTGGTGCTCGCATACATTGGCGGCGTCTATTCGGGCGGAAAAAAAGGAATTGCCGACGTTCCCATGCTTCAGGGATTTGGGCTACTCGGAAGCGGTATGTTTCGCGACTTTGCTATCGTGGCCACCGCGATGGGTGCCAGTGTGATCGTGATGAAGAAGACTGGGTTGCTAGGTGCGATCTCGCTCGCCATCGGAGTCACTATTTCATTCGTCTTCGGCGTGGTGATCGCTTACATCTGGGGCATTCGCGACATCGTAGACCTAACGACGATTGGCGCGGGTGCTTGCACGTACATCGTAGGTCCCGTTACCGGGGCGGCGTTGGGAGCCTCCTCCGAAGTCATCGCTTTGAGTATAGCGGCCGGCGTCGTGAAGGCCATCGTGGTGGCTATCGGTACGCCCATGATCGCCAAGGCAATCGGTCTCAACAACCCACATACTGCTATGGTGTACGGTGGATTGATTGGAACAAACGCTGGCGTCATGGCCGGTTTGGCTGCCACCGACCCGAAGTTGGTTCCCTACGGCGCACTCACCGCCACTTTCTACACGGGGCTGGGATGTTTGTTGTGCCCCTCGCTATTCTTTATCTTGGTTCGTGCGCTCGCTGGTTAAAAAACATCTTCAATGATGATGTCCTTCTCAAGTCTGGAATGGGTCCTAGGGTTCATCGTCGCGTGGACCGTGAGTTTCTTGTTGTGCCGGTTTTTATTGAATCGTTGGTTTAGACCGAAACACCTGAACTTGCTCGCCGTAGTCTGCGGTTTGTTACTCGCGCCCGTGGTGTTGGCGTTTATCGTCTTCTTCGTGATGTGGTGGGCGAGCGTCGATTGAGCGAATTCCCCGTGGTCATGAAATCAGCGGGCAAACAGTAATCGATCACTTTCCCCTTTTGGTCTCCACTACCATCACCTCAATCGTCTCGTTCGACTCGTTGACGTCGGCGTGCAGTTTGTTTCCAGGCGGATCGGCATCCAACCAATACGCTTTTCCAGTCTCCCACACGACGGCCTTCTTCTCGCCGGTGTCCTGAACG
>JBGAGH010000007.1:0-292518 GCA_044226825.1 Cyclobacteriaceae bacterium | reverse complement strand
TGATAGATCGGTTGGCCCTCGTGTCTTCGTCCCATAGCTTTTTGACAACTTCACTCCACTGTTCAATTTTCTGAATCTCGTCGATCGCCAACACGAATTCGCCTGCCTGTGAATTGGCTAGTTGAATCCGAGCCGAATTCCATTGTTGCTCAAGCCAAAGGCGGCCGCTTGCACCCGCGTTTCCGTCGGCCGAGGCGTAAAGATTAGGGATGACAAGACTGTCGATAACCTGTCCAACAAGCGTGCTTTTCCCGACCTGTCGCGGCCCAATCAACACCTGAATGTGCCTTCTCGGTTCTATGATCCTGCTTCTAACTAACTGAAAATAAGACCTTTGAAACACAAAATAAGATTTACTCAGTTTATTGAGTAAAATTACTCAATATATTGAGTAAAGCAATCTCAGGTACTTACCGGGGAAGCCTACACGCGCTCAGTCGCCGCCATCACTACATTTGCCGACATCGTCACGGTAGACCTTATTGAATTCGAAATCAAACAAGCGCGTTCGGCTTTCTCCAGTACTTTTAGCGCCTTCTCCCGCAAGGCACCATCCACTACGGTCACCTCGGGAAACAACTGTACTTCGGTCATCAGCATTTTTCCATCTACCGTTTCCAGCTTTCCCTTGGCGTGACAGGCAAACCGTTCGAACTCTAGTTTGGAATTTTCGGCGATCGCCAAAAAGGTGGTCATCAAACAACTGGCGACCGACGCTGTAAATAAGTGTTCGGGTGACCAAATCCCGGCAACGCCCTTCGGAAACTCCGGCGGCGTCGCTACTTCGATACAACCTTGCGACGCGTTAGAAGTCGTCAGTTCCTTAGAGCAAAGCATACCTTGCCGGCCCGTATTCCATTGAATGTCGATATTATAAAAATGTGCTTCCATAAGGATTCGTGTTCATGTTTAATTGTTGACACGAATGTAGGTGTGTGATGCCGCTGTCTCTGTGCGTTGAGTCACATAGAAGCGATGAGTTTTGTCAGGAGTCTAGAAGAATACCTTCGATCAGATCATTGTTTTCAACTCGAGCAATCTGGGTTTCAGGCTGGCAGCATACTCGTAAACATGGTCGTAGATTTCTTCCGCACGGTGAACATCGAACATGCCGAAGCGGCTCATCTCGGGGGGATCAAAAAAAATATCGCACTGTTCGGCTTTCGAATAGACCGATTGGCCAAGTGCAAAATGGAAGCTGCGATCGAGAATATCCTTCATCCGAAAGTGTTCTACCTTTTGACTGAGGGAATTGACATGCGATCCTATGATCACATCGACTTGACCTTTCAAGGGCTGGACGGGGAAGTTATCGAGAATACCACCGTCCACCAGGTAGGTGCCGTTATACACGACAGGCGGGAAAACTACGGGGACGCAAGCCGATGCCATGACCGGAATAGCGACGGGGCCGGTATTGAAATAAATGGGTTTCCCCTCCACGATATCCGTTGCCGCTACCACGAGCTGCTTTTTCAAAGATTCAAAGGATTCTCCAGGCAAGTACTCATCAATCAAAAGCTGAAATTTGTCCATCGTAAACAAACCAGCGGCTCCGACATGTGGTAAGCCAAATATCTTAGTGTGTTTTGCGATCTGCAGCAATTCGTGCGCGCTGTACCCTTTTGCAAAGAGTGCACCGATCAAAGCACCGGCACTGGTTCCAGAAACGTGGTCAACGTGGATGTCACACTCATCCAACACCTGCAACACACCCAAGTGGCCAATTCCACGAACGCCGCCACCGGAAAAAACCAAGCCTACCCGTTTCATGACCATTCCGTGAGCAAGCCCCAGACTCCGATTCCCAACTGCACCAGCGCCAACACCAAAATGATGTAGCTCATCGATGTTGAAAAGGCAAAGGGAACATCATACCGAAGTGACAATCTCTTGAACTTGCTTTGCAACGTCGCCACCACCGCCAATTCATCCTTGTCCACATCGAACAAGCCACTTTCAATCACCACGTTCAAAAACGACGGCGATCCTTTTGCAGCTGCTGCGATGTAGTGCATGAGGCCCGTCACGCCCATCATGCGTTCAAGTTTTAGTCCACGCAAAACGACTACAAGAGTCATGTCGGCGATTCGAACGTTGGCCCGAAAAAGAATCCACATCGTGATGCCGCCCACAAGGAAGACCGTGAAGTTCCTTTCGGATACCGCGTAACCAATCAGACTCACGTCGGCGATGGCCAACAGAACAACTATTTGAATGAAGATCCTACGATGATCGTTATAGGACTCGCAAATCTGCTCGTATTCGGCAGCTGTAAACTCTTGAATCGGGGTCATGACTTCCTAAGATACAAAATCAGGTCTATGGAAACTCGAGACCACCTAATTCGCTTTTTGCTCTGTCTTTTTTTGCTTTTTGAAATACCGACGAAACAAGAAGTTATGTTTCAACGCTTCCATATTCTCGCTAAAGCGGGCCGATCCTTGTTCAATATTCGAGATGCTGCTCTTGAATTTGGTCGCGGTCGTAGAATCGGAAAACAGAGCTCCTACCGTTCCTTTCCCGTTCCGGACATCGCCTGTCACTTCGCTTAACTGGGTGGCGGCGGCCTTCAACGATTCGCTCGTTTTCTGGAGATCGGCAATCGACTGTTCAAACGACTTCCGCAAGCTCGAATCGGTAAACAGAGAGTTGGCCAAACCTTCGCCCTCCTTCAGCTTGTTCACTAGCTCCTGTGCTTCAGCCGTTGCGCGCTCCGTATTTGCTCCTGCCTTACTTAAATGCGAAGCAGTCGCTTTGAGGTCGCCGGCGAGCTGTTGGTCGGTGAGTAAATTCCAAAAAGCGGCACTTCTGTTTAGGCGTACGGAAACTTCCTTCAAGTTGTCGGTAATGACGGCGATGTTTCCGTTGGTCGTTTGCAGGGTCCTAAGAATCTCTTCTGTTTCAACCGACAGCCGTGATTCGATGACACCACCATCCTCGATCTGTTCGGCGGAACCGGGTCGCGACGTAATGTTTACCAATTTGTTCCCCACCAAGCCATCGGTGCCAATTGCCACGATAGCATTCTTTTTTATGTACGGATGCATTTCCTCGTCGATGACCATCGAAACACGCACACTCGTATCATTCTCGATGGTGATGGACTTAACGGTGCCCACGTCAATCCCTGAGAAGCGAACGTTGTTTCCTGGGACAAGCCCATTGATATTTCGAAAGTAAGCCGATACTGTAAAAGTAGAGCTGAACATGTTCCGGTTGCGTCCAATCATGTAGAGCGAGAAAAGAAGGAAAATGACACCCGCCATCACAAAAATGCCCAGTTTGACATTGTTCATAGGTTCATCCGTTTTCATTGAAGAATTCGTGAATCTTGGGATCGATCTCTTTCACCAGCTCGGTATACGGTTCACTCGCGTAACAGGTACCGTCGATGAGCATGATGACGCGGTTCGAAGTAATCTCGATGCAATTCATATCGTGCGAGATAATGAGCGACGACGTGTTATACTTCTGCTGCACTTTCATAATAAGGCGACTGATCTCGCGGGCCGTGACCGGGTCTAAGCCAGTGGTCGGTTCATCGTACAAGATGATGTCTGGTTTCAAGATCAATGTGCGCGCGAGGGCAATCCTCTTTCTCATCCCTCCCGACAGTTCCGATGGCATCATGTCTATCGTATGCCCCAGCCCCACGTCTTCGAGTGCCTCCACGACCAACTTCTCGGGATCGAGTTTGTCCTTCGCGAGCCAATGCCGGCGCAAAGGAAACTCTAAGTTCTCGCGCACCGTCATCGAGTCGTACAAGGCATTGCTTTGGAACAGGAATCCGATTCGCGCCCGAACTTGGTCGAGCTCCTCATGATCCATGTCGAGGATCGACCGTCCAAACACGATGATCTCGCCCGCATCTGGTTGAATCAATCCGACAATGCATTTGATCAAAACAGACTTACCCGAACCGGATTTCCCTAGGACAGCCAGATTCTCACCTTTGTGCAGGTCGAGTGAAAATTGCCGGAGCACATGGTTCGAACCAAAAGACTTGGACAAACCTCGAATCGACAGCACGGTTTCGGAAGAAGCACCCATGGTTACGTCAGTCCAAGTAAATCAATGATCTGAACGGCGAGGAGGTCAATGATGAAGACCAACAGCGATGCCACGACGACAGCGGAATTGGCTGATCGCCCCACACCTTCCGTACCTCGCTTTGAAAAGAAACCCTTGTAACAACCGACTACGCCAATGGCGAAACCGAAAAAGAAGGTCTTCACAATCGACGGGACAACATCGCCATAGGTAAGTGCTTCGAATACTTGAGACCAGTATAGGTGCCAGCTCACGGCTCCGCGAATGTTAACACCGAGATACGCGCCGTATAGCGAGATGGCGTTCGATAGGCTGGATAAGACGGGCAACATGAGTGTCGTCGCGAGAACACGTGTAACGATGAGGTATCGAAATGGGTTAGTCCCCGACACTTCCATCGCATCGATCTGCTCGGTAACACGCATGGATCCCAACTCGGCGCCCATACTCGATCCTATCTTTCCCGCACAAATCAGTGCAGTGATCACGGGACTGATTTCGCGGACGAGAGACACGGAAACCATTAGCGGGAGCATGGATTCGGCGCCAAATTTCACCAACGTCGGTCGCGACTGGATTGTCATGACCAGTCCCATGATGAATCCCGTGATCCCGACCAATGGCAACGACTTATATCCGACGAAATAACACTGTCGTAGGAATTCTGTGATCTCTTGACGTGGTTTCCACACCTCTCGAAAGAAGCGACCGGTGAAACGGGCCATGTCGCCCATTTCCTCCAAGAATTGTCTGAACGATGTCGGGGTATTGATCGCCATTGGAAGTCGTGGCTGCTAGCCACCTTCGAAAGTAAGGGTGGAGTGTAGGGTGCAAAGTGAGTTGAGTCAACGGAAAACCTGAGTTTTGTCAGCCGCAACGTCCATTTGTAATGTGCATGGCCCGTCTGGAATTTTGATGGAGCCCACGGGCGCGTACAGTGTTAGTTCCCCCTACTTTTGGTTAACTTTCATTTGTTTGACCTAACATGCTGTATTGCTCATGACAACGCGTAGACGCTTTCTCCAACAATCGCTGCTCGCCACCGGTGCAGTGGCCCTTGCACCTGGCCTCCTAGCCCAACCCGGTTCGGGTAAACTCAAGTTATCGCTCGCCGAATGGTCGCTTCATCGCACGTTGAAGGCAGGCAAACTCGATCACCTCGACTTTCCCGCCAAAGCGAAAAAAGACTTTGGTATCGATGCAGTGGAGTATGTCAATGGATTCTTCGGTGGTCAATCCATGAACTTCAAGGAGGCCGGCAAGAATCAGAAGTATCTTTCTGAATTATTGAAACGCAGTCAGGACGCTGGCGTGGTGAACCACTTGATCATGGTCGACGACGAGGGTTCGCTCGCAATTCCCAAAGAACAAGAACGTCTGGCAGCGGTAGATAATCACAAGAAGTGGATCGAGGCAGCGAAGTTCTTGGGATGTAAGACCGTACGCGTGAATCTCCACGGCGAAGGCGATTCGAATGCGAAGAAACTTGTCTCGATCGACTCGCTTTCTCGGCTAGGCGAATTTGCTGCACCGATGGGGATCAATGTGGTAGTCGAAAACCACGGGAGCGATTCATCGAAAGGATTTTGGATCGCTGACGTGATGAAACAAGTGAACAAATCCAACGTCGGCACGCTTCCCGACTTCGGGAACTTTTGCATTTCTCATCCTTGGGGAACAACGCAAGAAGGGTGTTCCGATGAATATGATCGTTATAAGGGCATACAAGAAATGCTCCCCTACGCGAAAGGCGTGAGCGCGAAGACGTACGATTTTGATTCGAGCGGCAACCAACCGTTGATGGACTACCAGCGCCTGATGAACATCGTGAAGGCATCGAAGTTCGAAGGTTATATCGGGGTCGAATTCGAAGGAATCAAAGGCGACGAGGAAGAAGGGATTCGGAAGACGGTTGCGTTGGTGAAAAAATACCTCTAATGAAAAGCTGAGGTCTGAATCGGGTAAGGGGGCGGAAACTCGTTTATCACTTAAATTTTTTACAATAAATGGCAAGGAATGCGAAATTATGATATGAAAAACGACAATAATTCGTCTATCATATCAAATTTTTGCATTTGAATTTGATTGGCGTGCTTGCGCCTTACACTCATTTTTCGAAACTGGAAAGACAACGTAAAAGGGCGAGACTGGTATGACTTCGAGTGGTATCTCCAACGTGGTACGCCTCTCCACCTTTCACATTTCGAGTCGAGAGCCCGTGGAAGCGGCGACCTGAAAACCGCGTCTCTTTCAAAAATGGCGTTTAAAGAGTTGTTGATACAACGAATACAATCTGTCAACTTCGACCGAGCGAAGGCCGACATGATCCGCTTCGTGCCCGATCAAAGCAAGTTGAGGATTTGGTCGTCGAAATACTTCACGGACCTCGTCGAACACCTTACTTTCACCTGAGCCTGGAAATTTTATGCGCAAACCTATCCTTCTACTCGCTACCCTCCTTTGTGTCGCTGTTGCCTGTCAAACAAAAAAATTTGCACCAAAAGCAACCTTGATACCGGCGGCGCGCATCGACTTCAACTCATTTGTTGACTGCAACATGGCTGAAGCTTGGGTGGCCGACACATTTCGGATCTTTCCCGGGAAGTACGGTGAAGACCCATTGTGGGGAAATGCGCGCGACCTCAAGTACGCCGACGGTCGGCATGCACTCGAAGCGTTTACACGGGGGCCCGAAGAATTTCACGAGCCGCAAATGCCAGTGAACGTTCCGCCGGGTAGCGAAGGGCTCCATGGTGCCGTCTGGTTCGAAACGTTGTATCCCGACCCGAACGATCCGTCTGGTCGAACCTTGTATGCGGTATATCACAACGAGAACTATCCCCAAACGCTTCCTTACGATTCGAGCACGGGCCATGGTTATGTCGCGTCGGCCCACTGGCCTGAGGGACTAACAGGTGCCACTACGCCTGCCGCCGTTTGCCGAATTGGAATCATGAAGTCGACCGATGGTGGCAAAAGTTGGGAGAACCGCGGAATCTTTATCGAAGATCTACAGCCAAGGATGATCATGAAGCCACACAACCGCTCCGTTACGTTCGGTGGGGGTGTCGGCGATCCTTCCGCCGTCGCGAGCGGCGACTTTCTGTACCTTTTCTACAGTGAGTATGGGTATCCCGGTGTCTACGACGCCACGTCTTATGACTCAATTGCTGAATGGCAGGGTCAGTGTATTAGCGTGGCGCGCATTGCGTTGGCGGATTTGGACAACCCTGTCGGTAAAGCCCGTCGTTGGGACGGAACCGGATTCAACGCAGCCCCGGATGGTGTTGGCAAACCGATCGCCTCGATCAACATCTCGAAAGAAGAAGGTGGTGGCCCCGCGTCGTCGCCGACCGCGAAATATCACTGGGGTCCGTCGGTGAGTTGGAATACCTACTTGAATTGTTGGGTGATGTTGATGGCGAAAGCCGAAGGCCCGAAGTGGATCGGTGGGAAACTTTATATCTCTTTCAACAAAAACGCGGACTTAGGGATAGGGTCGAACGCGCAAGAATGGACGAAACCCGAACTCTTGATTGACAGACCGGGACATATCTTGTGGTATCCTTCGCTACAGCCCACCAACACGGCAGAAGACATTTCCAATAAATACACGTCCCTTCGGTTGGGTCGGGAAGCTCGATTCTTTTTCAAAGACCAACACGACGGCAAGAGTGAATACCTCTCCGAATACATTATTCAGTTCGAAAAGGAATAGTGGGTCACTCTCGCCGATAACGCACGTGTACATTATATACAAGGCTTACGTTCCAATCGAACTTCTTCGCATTGATTTCCGAATCGATGGCTTGATTGACAATACTTGAAATTGCTACAGGAAAATTCCTGACCGAAAGGGTGGTGGTTGCGTTCACATAGTATCCATGACTGCCGTCGATTGCCAGGTAAAACACCTGCGGCGCAATGTCGAGTTGTAGCCATTTTCCAATACGGACTTTAGGTAGTGAACCCCGGAACGACAAGTAGTCGGAGTTTCGTGGACCATCGCTTTGAAAACCATGTCCGTGCAAATAATATACACCGATCGCTAAGTTCTTCCTGAGGGAATAGTTGGCAATCAATTCGCCCGCAAGAAATCGCCGTGCCACGGAAAAATTTTCTGTAACACCGTTGTTGGTGATGGGCCGCGTAACATAGTTGAGTCCGGGTAAATGTCCACCAACACTAAGTTGAAACTTCTTCTTCAACACAGCTTTATATCGGTATATAAATACAAACGACCAGGGTCGACCTTCGAGGGCGTAGCGGAACTGTGGCTCGAAACTCAAGCGCCTGTTCCCAATCCCCATATCGAGTAATGCGGCGGGTTTGCCTAGGGTGAACGCCGGAATGATAGAAAAACCGTTGTTTGTCACGCTTAACGCTGACTTGAAAAAAAATGTACTATCGGAAGGGTTGGCGAGCGCCGCAGTAGACCAGGTGCTCATGACGAGGGTAAGGATCACAATAAATCTCATGTCAGGTTGAAATGTAAGGCAAAGCAAGATGAACGGTTTTCCAGAAACATATGGTATTCGAACAATTTATTACGAAAATCAAACATCGTGTACCCTGCCTAGGCAACCTCTTGTCCCAATCATCTACCAATTGAGGGTTAAGACTTGGCACAAGCTCTCGCGGCCCGTATCTTGAATAAACAAAGGAACTAGCCTATGAAACTATTCGTCATCGCCGTATTCGCCTCGCTGACTTTGTCAGCTGTCGCACAAACGCGTCATCCCCTTTTTGGCGCATGGGAACAGAAGGACGGGAGCCAGACTCGGACCATCACTTATGCCGGTGGGTTCTTTTCTGTCGCGGTTTTCGATGTTCCAAACAAACAGTTTATCTCCACCTATGGAGGCAAGGTGGTTTTGAAAGAAAACGAACTCGTGGAAACGATTGAATTCGATACGCAGACTCCGGCGAATGTAGGCACGGAGCGCCGAGTCACATTCAAGCTATTGAGGAATGAGCTAACGATGTCTGGTGCAACGCAAGGAAAATTCAAAAGGCTTGACAACGGGACACCGGGTGAACTAACGGGTGCATGGCTTATCACCGGCAGAATGCGCGATGGTGAAATTCAGCGATCGACGCCCGGTGTGCGACGCACCATGAAGATCTTGTCGGGCACACGCTTTCAGTGGATCGCCTACAATACGGAAACAAAGGAGTTCTTCGGCACCGGTGGTGGTTATTACACGACTGAAGACGGTAAATACACAGAGGAGATTGAATTCTTCTCGCGCGACTCCACGCGTGTCGGCGCCAAACTCACGTTTGATTTCTCCATTCAAGATGGCGACTGGCGCCACCAAGGAAAGAGCAGCAAAGGAGAACCGCTCGACGAAATCTGGACCCTTCGTGAAAAGTTAAACTGATAAGTACGATCTGCAGGCTTTCCGAAAACTCGTGAGCGAAGATTGAGCCGGCATGCGCATCGGTGGCTCTATTCAGGACTCGAAACATTTCTGAGGGCTTTTGTGTTAACTTTCAAAGCCCACCCCATGATCGAAGCCCTTCGCCAACACATCGTCCAACGGCTTGGCCGTGAACCGGAAAACCTCGCCGAAGTTGTTCCCCACTTTGAACCCGTGCAAACTAAACGAGGCGAACATCTATTGCACGCGGGCGATGTGTGCCATTACGTATACTTTATCGTAGAAGGATGTGTACAAGTTTACGTGATCGACAAAAACGGGCAGGAATCCACACGTGAAATTTACGTGGAAGACCAATGGGTAACGGACATTTTCGGGTTCCAAAACCAGCTACCTTCCACGGAAGCGATCAAGTGCGTGGAACCGTCGAAGTTCCTTCGCATACACTTCGATAGTTTTCAAACGCTGTCGAAGGCCGTACCCCAGTTTGGCGCTATCTACAAACAGATTCTAGAAGTGTCCTATAACAACACCGTCTATCGCGTTAACACCCTCATGGCGATGGATGCACTCGACCGAATCAAGTGGCTGATGGAACACAAGCCCAAAATCATGGCGCGATTGTCCAGCAAACTCGTTGCTTCCTACTTGGGGATCAGCCCAGAAACCATGACCCGCTTGAAGTCTAAGCTCTAGGACCCCTTTTCAAAGCAATTTCGCACCCGCTTACGAGAAGCAAGTTGAAACTCTTGACATAGGTCAAGGCGGTGCGACCCGCGTTCTTTCACCTTTGATGCATCAAAAAACATCAAAGCACATGAAAGAGTACCTACTACTATTCTGGAACGAATCGGGAGATGGTCAATACCAAGTCGATCCCGAAAAAATGAAGGCGGACATGAGTGCGTGGCAAAACTGGATTGGCCACATTGCCATGCAAGGCAAACTCATTTCGACCAAGCCGATTCAATGGAATGGCACCACCGTGAGCAAGGGTGGCAGCCAATCACAACCTGCGATCAAAGAAAAACAAATGGTGACCGGCTACATGCTTTGCAAAGCATCCGGCATTGCGGAAGTAGAAGAATGGGCGAAAAGCTCGCCCATCTTAAAGAGTCCGAAGGGTTTTACCGAAATCCGTGAAATCGCACCTTTTGAAATGTAGACCGCCATGGAAAAAGTTCTCAACCTTGGGAGGTATATCTTCCCGGTATCATTCTTACTGTATGTGGGGCTTCATTTTGGCAGCGCCGATGTTGGAGCCAGCTTCGTCCCGAGTTGGATTCCATTTCCATACTTCTGGAACTACTTCACGGGTGTTTGCATTTTGGCATTCATCGTCAGTTTGCTGCTCGGTCGCTACGACAAGCTGGCTGCGACATTGATGGCGTTGTATGTGTTGCTCATGATCTTCCTCGTGCACATCCCGCGCGCCTCGACATCCGAGAACGACCTCCTCAACATCTTTCGGAACATAATGGTGATTGGAGCACTGTTGGTTTATGCTAAATATGCTGCGCGGGATAAGCGCATCATCGGCTGATCGAACCCTAAAATGATGAAGGTTCAAGCACCCCTTGAACCTTCATCTTATTGGATCAGTAAGTTTTTTCTACTGCTTGCGAATTTTGATTACGGTTCCATGACCGTCAATTGCCAAAAGATAGAATCCTGATGCGAGTGTCCGGAGCGAGAGTTCTAATTCGCCGTTTCCATCTGTACGCGACCCAAGCATTTGCTGGCCGATCATATTGGTGACACGCACCGACGCACCCGACGGCGCTCCCGTGATGTGTATCGAATCCTCCGTTGGATTCGGGTACACGACGACTCGTGTTCCCACCGCATCTTCAACGGCCGTCACAATTAAAGGCGACGTCGACGCGCTCTCACATCCTTCCACGACAGCTTTAGCGGTGTAAGAACCGTCGTCGGTCACGAGCAGTTCGTTCGAAGGCGACTCTGCGACCAATGATCCATTTCGATACCATTGGGTCGACGTCGCATCCGACGTTAACTTCACCCCATTGAACGAGATTGAAGGAACCGGTGGTAAGATGCAAAACGTGCGTTGCACAGGTTCGGGATCCAAGTAGTTGACAGTAGGAATAAACGAAGCTGTGACCGTGAGCTTACCAGGCGCTTGCGTGGTCAGCGTGTTCCCGATGATTGACGCCTTCGGCGAGGAAAGTTGCAGAAGGGCTTGCGAATCGGTCTTTACAGTTCTAGCATTCAAGACGACGCTAGCGCCCACGGGTTGGTCGGCAATAGGGGCAAACTCAATTCTATCTGTCGCTTTGGCAATCGTAATCGTGGCGACCGACGTGATGGGTTCATTCAAATTGTCTCCATCGGATGTCGCGACAATCGTACCCAATCCAGCTTGAACGATCTCTACTTGATTGCCGTTCAAACGAATGCCTCCCAGCACTTCAATCCTAAAGGGCAGCCCTTTCGAATGGGTAAGGTTAAGTAAGAAGGGGCTATCGCCATACGTTACCGATCGGTCTGCCAACCCTTGAAAAGTCGGCAGCGCCCGCTTCACGTTCAGACTTACCGACTTATCGACGGCTGGGAAAAGGTCGGTGGCAAGCACACTGGCGAAGATCACAGCATTTCCCACTCCTTTTACGATGGCCGTCGAGTGTTGCGTATCTATCTCGATAATGGAGGAGTTACTCGACAAATATGTAACAGGTAACCCTGCCGTGGAGGTGGCCGATAGCTGGATGGGCGCCATTCCGTAGCGATAGTCAGCCGCCGCATTGGGCATCGAGACATCTTGCGTGTCTGCGACGACGGTGAGTGTAGCTTGGCCTGATACCGGAAGGTATGAACCATTGCCAGCTTGTTCGATGGTCAACACGGCCGACCCCGTGGCATGTAACGTAACCTGATAGCCGTTCACCGTAGCGACGGCAGCGTTTGAAGACGTAACGGTAGCCGTGAGTCCGCTAGACACAATGATCGGTAAGTTGAAAGAGCCAAAAGCGATCGACTTTCTGATCGTGGCGGGAAAACTTAGCGTTTGATTCGCCCGGGCATCAGGTACATTCGTAACCGTCAATTGAAATGTTCCAGACGTCGCGTTGTAATTTGCGTTGCCGACCTGCGATACCGTGATCGTAACTTGGCCCACGGCGACTAAATGGATAGACGCACCTACAATGGTTGCAATGCTCGTGTTGCCTGAACTGAGGGTGACGGGCAAGCCGCTAGAGGCAGTTACACCTGGTGAAAAATCGGGGCTTCCAAGAACTTTAGAAACATTGTTCAATCCGAACAGCGTTTGATCCTGCTTCGTGGTTGTGATTGTCAGCGCGAACTCGCCAGAAACTGGATTATAGAACGCATTGCCTGCTTGCGAAACGGTGATCGTCACCTGTCCCGCTGATACTAAGTGAATAGCGCCTCCAACAATACTTGCCACGCTGGCATTCGACGAGCTGAACGTGACTGGCAAACCGCTAGATGCGACCACATTAGGCACGAAATCAGCGTCACCGAGAACTTTCGTTATCGTGCTCAATCCGTTTAATGTCTGATCTTGTTTACCAATGGTAACGGTCAACGTAAACTGACCCGACGCTGGATTGTAGTTGGAGTTACCAGATTGAGTCGCGGAGATCACAACGGTTCCCGCACTGATTACCGTGATCACGTTTCCATTGACCGTTGCCACAGCAGTGTTACCCGAAGTGTACACCACCGGAAGTTGCACGCTGGAATTGATAGGAAGGGTAATCGTGTTGTTGCTGTTTGCCGTCAGCGTGAAAGACCGATTATTCACTTCGGTCAACACCTGCGTCCCTTTGGTCACCACGAGGTTTTTGGTCACGGAAAGCCCAAAAAAATCGGCGTCCTCGCTGACCGTTGCCGTGATGGTAGTAGTACCAGACTTTTTTAGGGTTAGGGTATTTCCAGAAATCGACGCAACCGTGTTGTCGGCTGCCGAATAGGCGATGGTCCGACCCCCGGTAGAAAGACTTGGAAGCGCGACGGTGTTGGGCGAAAACGGCACGTTGAGGTCATCAAAACCTTGAATTGCCTGGGTTTTCTTCGTGGTTTGTCCTTGAACACCCACGCTTGGTCTCGACATTTTCTGATCGTGTTCAAACCGAAGCCGGAACGTGTAGGTCGAGTTAAAAGTCAATAGCGGAACTTGGAATGATGTCGCGTCTTTGGCCACAGCGAAGAGCGTCTCGGCACCGGTCGGTAGCGTGACCACAATCCAAATTCGTGTAACGGTAGCATCGGAAACCAACGGCCACTGCAGGGTGATGGATTCTGAAGTTGCACTTGCTACGGTTGGAGCGGGCGGCAAAGCCCAAGGGTCGGGACCGTATTCGATCGGGCCCACGTCGGGTTGATTGAGCACCCGTGCATTGCCCTCGAAGTCTTTAGTGAACCCACTCAAGAGACTTGAACCGATCGTGCCAATGGAGGTGGCCGCATCGATGTAACTCGGTTCCGGGTAATGAAGGATGTCATCTTCGTTACCCAATATCCGATCGCCGCCTGCGATGTACTCTAACGTCTTAAAATTTTGTGTACTCCCGATAAAACTTGCGATGTTGTTATTACCGGCCGGGACCTGCCCTAGTTCCAAATTCTGATAGTACAACGAATGGTACAAGTTGACGATTGGTGTGGGGGGATCATTGGTCCCAATACCGAAGTCGTTAGCATAAATAAAACTACTCACTACATAGTTGTTGGCATCTCTCAAAATTCCGAAGCTATTTTTTCGAATAAGACTATTGGCTACTTCGCCGCCGGTCTTCATGACGATGCCTTTCAAGTTCGATTGCACCACGCAATTCTCGACCAAGCCGTAAGTCGTCAGCGCCGTGTTGGTTGCGCCCATGAAATAAAAACCATCCACGACACCACCTGGCAGGAGGGTCAAGATATTGGGGGCATTGTCATTGCGAACACCTAGAACGCCGAGATCTGCGGTGAGCGTTGTCTTATTGGCGCGTGAATTTCTTTGGTCACGGAGCGTCTCACCCCCGACGAATCCACCATACATACCTTTTGTTGTCACGGACCAGGTGTACTCGGCGCGCGCGAAATAGTCGCCTTTCGCCACCCAAATCTCCAGATCACTTACCGAACTCTTCGCCGCGAGGTCGAAGTCGGTAAATGCGTTGGTCCAACTCGTGCCGCGGTTATTGCCGGTAGCAGACTTATTGACGTAGATGACGTGATCGAAGATGGAAATTCCTTTGATGTCGGAATAGCGACTAGAACCTACCGCGTTTTTGGCCGCCACCCGATAAAAGTAATGTTTCAGCGGCGTTAGCCCTGCATCTGTGAACGACCGGGTCTCTGCAGGTGCATCGAACGGAACGGTGCCCACGACTGTCCACGAGGTTGTGCCCTCCTCCCGCCGTTCGATGTCATAATGGGTCACTTGCTTGGAAGTCTCGGCCCACTTGATGATGACGCCATTTCCAGTCGTATGGAAGAGCTCCAAATTTTTTGGCCGCACTGGCACGTCTAGCACGACGATGTTGAACACGTTGTCACGGACCGCGGTACCACAATTGTTCGTCGCTTTGCTTTTGACATTATATTGGTATGCTCCGGCCGTAGACACCAGTGGTACGTCGAATTCCACGCCTCCGGGATGGTTGTTATCGTAAGTGACCTCGCTTGAAATCGGAAGTCCATTTCGAAAGAGTTGAAAACTTGTATTCAACACCTGAACACCGAAACGAAGCGTGCCTGCAGGAATTTGCGCTGCTAGTTCCACGGTGTCTGGGACCGGTTTGAAATTGATCTCAAAAAGGGTGAGCGCGGCTGTCGACGCAGCAGGCTTCACTAAGACCGTCTTTGTAATCGTCGTGGGTTGCGAACCTCCCGTCGACGTGAGCTTTACTTCCATCAAGCCATCGAGGGGGAAGCTATAATTGAGGTGATATCCTTGACCCACCTCCACGTTGTTTACATACCAACGATAGGTATTTCCAACCGCGCCAATATTCTTGAAATCCGATGCCACCCCAGCACACACGGTCGGCATGGAATAAAACCCGTTGGTTGCAGTAAAGGTGAGTGCGCTCTGGCTCGACAAAAATTTACCCCCGTTGGTGACGAAGTATAGGCTCGTTTCCGATAGTGTGCTGATGGCAGTCAATTGCGCCGGGTTTCCCGGCGGGTTGATAGACGCGTCGGAAAACGTAGTACCACCGTCCGTCGTTTTGTACACGACATTGCTTGCCGTGATAAATCCAAGTTGGGAAGTGATAAACTTCATACTCGTGAACGGGCCAACGGGGCCGTACAGTTCCATCCATGTGAGTCCGGCGTCTTGCGATCGAACGATCAATCCATCGACCGTCGTTGCCAGCCAGACGGTTGAAGAAACGGTATGGATTTGCGTCAGGTGGTAGGGCGACTGTCTTGCCGTCCAAGTGTTTCCTCCGTCTGTGGTTGTTAGAATAACTTTTTCACCGACGGCAGCCGCATGTGTGGCATCGTAAAAAGAAATTGACTCGAGGTTGGCGCTTGTATTCGAAGTCTTCACCGACCAAGTTGCTCCGTCGTCATTCGAGGTCAAGATTCGACCCCGGTATCCCACGGCAATGTAGACCCCTCCGGTGGTACGCACGACCCTTCGAAGACGCAACTCCGTTGTTTGAAAAGCACTGGTATTTGGGTTGACATAATGTGCGATAGTCCACGTTGCACCACCATCGCTTGTGGTGACAATCTCTTCGAAATTGTTGATGTTATTCCGCCCAACGGAGATTCCATGTGTAGCGTCGGTAAAATAGAGGTGGTGCTCCGTCATGGCCAAAAACTGCTGATTGTTCCCGCCGAAAGGCCCATTGTCTACAAACGCCGGAAGTTGGGTCCAGCTCACGCCACCGTTCGTGGTTTTGAAGATACCGCCGATACCTCCGGCATATCCTGTAGAGGCATCTACCATCCAAACATCGGTGAGCGTCGTATTGGTGATGGTGGTTTGGGTCGGTTGTCCGAACGAAACGGACCAGGCCAAAAGGCAACAGAGTAGAAGACGAAGCATGAAATGGGGTAGTACTCAAAGATACGCGCAGAAGCCCGCCTGTAACCCGGTCCATAACCCCATTATTTTAGTAGGCAAAAAAAACCGGTTTGGGGCAAAAGAGCCGTTTTGACGGATATAAACCACAAAATCTGGTCGGCGGACACCCGTCGGTGAGTCCGGGTTGAACGGCTATCTTTGCCAAAATTTCCTACATGAAAAGATACCTACCCGTCGTGCTCGTCATCGCCGCTATCGCGTGCCAGCAGCCCGCCTCCAAAAGAACGTTTGTCGATGTGCCAGGCATCGATGCTTCGACCAAACCCGGTGACAACTTCTTTCGCCACGTAAACGGCATCTGGTACGACACCGCCCAAATTGCCGCCGACCAAGCCGGCGTGGGATCATACATGTTTCTCAACATTCCCCAGAAGAAGAAACTCCAGTTTATTCTTGACAGCGTCTCTCAAGCGCAAAACGCGCCGGGCTCCATTGAACAAAAGGTAGGCGACTTTTACGCTTCGGGCATGGACACCGCGACCATCAACGGTCGTGGCTTCGAACCGCTACAACCCACCCTCCAAAAGATAGCAGCGATTAGGGACCTAAAGGCACTCACGACCTTCGCCGCCGGCGAAATCACGGTGTCTAACCGTTCCTTTATAGACTTTGGAATTTGGCCGGACAATAAGAACAGCAACATCAATATCGCGCACGTCGTACAGTCGGGACTCGGTCTCCCGGATCGCGACTATTACTTCAAGTCCGATTCACTTTCCATCGGCATCCAAAAATCATATCAAAAATACCTTTCGAAGTTGTTTCAATTGATCGGTGTCGACGAAGTGACTGCCGACAAGAATGCTGAAATCGTTTATAGCCTCGAGAAGCAGCTTGCCCAATCACACCGCACCAACGTGGAACTTCGCGACGTAAACGCGAACTACAACAAGATGGCCGTCGTCGACTTGGCGAAACGCCAGCCCAATTTGAACTGGCCCGGGGTATTGCAAGCCTTAGGTGCCAAAACGGATTCCATCGATATGCTTCAACCCGGATATTACGACAAGTTGAATGCCTTGCTGAAATCGACGCCGATTGATCAGTGGAAGGTATACCTCCAAGCGGCCACTGTTAGTAATTTTGCAAACACATTGAGCAAACCGTTCGTCGATGCTTCCTTTGATTTTGGTAAGCTGTTGTCTGGACAAGCGACGCAAAAGTCTCGCCAACAGATCATCACCGAAAACGTGGATGGTTTATTGGGTGAAGCCCTCGGTCAACTGTACGTTAAAAAGTATTTCAACGAAGCAGCCAAGCAACGTGTCCTCGACTTGGTGAACAACCTCCAAAAGGCTTTCGAAAATAGGATGAACAACTTGGATTGGATGAGCGACAGCACCAAGCAAAAAGCGAAAGAAAAACTCTACACGATCACCAAGAAAATTGGCTATCCCGAAAAGTGGCGCGACTATTCAGCGGCATCGATTGATCGCGGGAAGTATTTCGAAAACATCGTAGCCCTCCGTCAAAACGACTATCGATATCAACTCGCGAAACTGAATCAACCTGTAGATAAGTCGGAATGGGGTGCAACGCCTTCCACCGTAACAGCTTACTACAACCCGTCATATAATGAAATCGTATTCCCGGCAGGAATCCTGCAATTCCCCTACTTCGACTTTGAAGCGGACGATGCCATCAACTACGGCGGGATCGGAATGGTGATCGGCCACGAGTTAACACACGCCTTCGATGACCAAGGTGCGCAGTTTGATAAGGATGGAAACGTAAAAAACTGGTGGACGAAGGGTGACTACGACCGCTTCCAGGTGAAGACGAAGCAAATGATCGACCTGTACAGCTCCTTCACCGTACTTGACACCGTGCACATCAAAGGTGCCTTGACGGTTGGCGAAAATACGGCCGACAACGGCGGGGTAGCCATTGCCTACGACGCGTTCAAATTGACCCAGCAAGGACAAAGCACAGTAAAGATCGACGGCTACACCCCCGACCAGCGATTCTTTCTCTCGATCGCGCGTATCTGGCGAGTAAAAACGCGCGATGCCTTCCTACGCAATTACGTCGCGACCAACCCTCACTCACCGGCCATGTGGCGTGTGAATGGTCCGCTTATGAACTTTGCACCTTTTTATGAAGCCTTCCAAGTGCAACCCGGCGACAAAAACTTCAAAGCGGAGACCGAGCGGGTGAAGATTTGGTGATTTGATGGTAACCCTCAATGGAAGCTGTCTTGCGCGCGCAGGGCAGCTTCCTTTTTTTGTCGATCTTTAGCTAATGGCTCGCGAAACTTCGAAGAAACAGCAGACTGAATCCTTCCTTGACGGAAAGTCGAAAACCACGATCGAGTTATACGATCATTTCATCGCGACTTACCAAAAGATTGGAAAGATCACCGTGATACCCGCGAAGACAATGATCGGCATTGCCACGGAACGCAAGCGCATCGCGTACGTGACTCAATTGGGGAAGGACTTCATACACGTTGTGTTCATGTTCCCAGAGCCGTACCATGACAATTTGTGCTTCGTGAAGGTTGCGGAAGTACCTGGTCAGAAGCAATTCAATCATCACTGCCGTATCTTGTTCAAATCCGATATCAACAGGGAAGTAAAAAAATTCATGAAGCTGGCTTACGAACAAGGCCTTTAATCAAGAAGAGGAAGGCAGCGGAGTTGAGCTTGATTGAAGCCTGGCGCTCATTCACTTTCTTGAACGATCGAAAAAAAAGATCACTTACACGAAACGGTCACCGGGTTCCACCTTCGGGCCAAGACTATATTGTTGAAGAAACTCGAACGACACGGAACATCTAGGTAAGGATAGAGAACTTTTGACAGGTATAGACCCTGTGGCGGCGCTAGACGGTTAATCTTTGGTTTGGTCGCCTTGGTCAAGTACGATTCAAATTCATGTAGACTCAGCTCACCGCGCCCGACCATGACCAGCTTGTTCACGATAATGCGAATCATCCCATTCAAGAACCGGTTCGAGGTAATCTGGAAACGATAGTTCTCTCCGGATTCATCGACGAAAAATGAAGCTTTAGATACTCGGCAAATCGTTGAGTGGTCGCTGGGCACATTCTTACAAAGTGTTTTGTAATCTTGGTGTGTCTCCAGCAACGCAAGAAGCTTGGCGATTCCATCCAGTTTCAACGGTACATTTTCATAACACGAACTCACGGAATCTAAGAATGGATCTTTCCTCGTGTGGATAAAGTAATCGTAGGTACGTTGGTACGCATCGAAACGCGCGTGGTTCTTTTCTGACACGGGAAAAATATCGAATACCGCGATGTCGCTGGGTAGGTTTTTATTCAGCCGGAATAGGAGGTCATAATCCCACGAAGATTCAATATCGGCATGAAAGAAAAACTGGGCGGCATGTACTTGTGCATCGGTGCGGCCACAGCCCACGATCGCCACCGGTACCTTGAGGACCTTTGTCAAGCACGCTTCGAAAATGCCTTGCACATTGACGCCCTTCGTTTGCGGTAGGCGCTGCCATCCCTTGTACGAAAAGCCATTGTATCCCACGTGAAAAAAATAGCGCACAGCCGTGTTGACAGAAATCAGTCAAATGTAAGATGGTTCTTGACGATTGTCGGTGCACTCCCCAAACTTTCATGACAAAAGACATGTTTTTTGGTCCGCGTGGGCGTGCTTACTTGCAGAGGTTAAAACATAGCGATGAAAGTCCAAGGTAAAGTATTTGTCGTGACTGGGGCGGGGAACGGCATCGGTCGCGAACTCACGCTAGCCCTCCTCGCCAAAGGAGCATCGGTCGCGGGCACCGACATCAACGCAGCAGCGCTGGACGAAACACGAACCTTGGCAAAGGACGCTGCCTCGAGATTCAAGAGCTATGTCTGCGACATCAGTAAGCTGGACCAGGTCAACCACTTGTTTGCGTCCGTTGTCAAAGACTTTACGGTTGTCGATGGCTTGATCAACAACGCGGGTATCATCCAGCCCTTTGTGAAGTTCAAGGATCTTGGGCATTCCGACATCGAACGTGTGATGAATATTAATTTCTACGGCACGCTTTACATGACGAAGACATTTTTGCCTCAACTACTAACGCGGCCGGTGGCGCACATCATGAACGTGTCGAGCATGGGTGGATTTCTTCCGGTTCCCGGTCAAACCATTTATGGTGCTTCGAAGGCTGCCATCAAGCTTTTTACGGAGGGCTTGTATGCTGAACTGCTCGGCACTCGAGTGCGGGTGACCGTCGTTTTCCCCGGCGCCATCGGGACCAACATTGTGCAAAACTCGGGGCTATCCCTACCCAAAGTTGAAAGCACCGAAGCGAGTGCAAACTCTTTACCGCCGTCGATTGCTGCTCAAATCATGATTGAAGCGATGGAAGACGATAAATATCGAGTGTTGGTCGGAAAGGATGCCAAGTTCATGGACACACTCACGCGACTCAATCCACGCCGCGCGACTCGTTTCATTGCCGAAAAAATGAAGAGCCTCCTCGGTTCGTAAGATCTCTGGTGATTTTTTTTACGTTTATCACGGACGAGCGTTCAAAGTTTGAATGTCGAAGCCTGCGACTTCCTTGTAGTGTTTCATCACCGCTTCCAACTCGGCGTGCGGTATTTGGTGTTTCTCGAAACCATCGGGAAATCGATCTTCCATTAAGTCCATGATATAGTCCGGGCCTTTTTGCCGGTTCTGCAACACCACCTTCGCTGTGGCGGGAACGCGCTCTCGATCGTATACCTCCAGTGCGCGAAGGGGATCGGATTCCGACGCCAAGGCTTGTGTGAGAGAATCGGCATCGAGGATGGCTTGTGAAGCACCATTGGAGCCAATGGGATACATGGGATGAGCTGCATCACCGAGTAGCGTCACACGACCGAACGTCCAGCGGTCCAATGGATTTCGATCCGACATGGGAAACTCGAAAATTCCACCCGTAGTTTGATCGATCATAGCGGGCACGTCAATCCAATCGAATTTCCATCGGCGATACAACTCGAGAAGGCGATCCTTCTCCACTTGTCGGTTCCAATCGCGCACGGTCATCTTCGAACCTTCGGGTTCCTTCACATTCGCCACCCAATTGATGAGTTGATTGCCGTCGGCCTCGGGTTGCCAGATTGGATACACCACCATTTTTTGGCGTAGCGACCCGATCATCGCCATGGTAGCGCCGGTAAGAAAGGGCTTCATCCGCGCCGTACCACGATAGAGAATATTTCCAGAATAGACGACGCCGCCTTCATTCGGATACAAGAGTTTTCGCAACTCGGAGTTAATCCCATCGGCGCCGATTAAGATGTCGCCACGTTCTACTGCGACCACGGCTCCTGTTGTCTTATTGACGAACGTGACGTCGACACCTTCCGTGTCTTGTTGGAACTGGGAAAGGTGTGCGTTGGTCCTGATGTTATCCTTTCCTAAAATTCGAATTGCTTCCGTCCACAAAAGAAACTGGAACTGGCCACGATGAATAGACAATTGGGGCCAGCGATAGCCCGCGAAACGACCTCGTGGTTCGGACCAAAAGAACTGACCATAGCGATTGGCATACACAAGTTCTTTTGTTTCTACCGACATGCGCTCCACCTTCTCGAGTAAGTTCAGGTGCGTGAGGATACGCACGCAGTGCGGAAGCAGGTTGATGCCTACGCCCAGTGGTCTCACTTCTTCCACCGATTCGTAAACTTTGACGTCGAATCCGATTCGATGTAAACTGATAGCGGTCACGAGCCCTCCAATTCCTCCACCCGCGATGATGACTTTTAGTTTACCCATGGCCTACGAAATTTCGCTTGCAGAGATTTTAAAAACAACGACTGCGGCGATTGCGCATGGAATGGCGAAGACGCTAAAGCTGTCGGTCATACCCAAGCCCCAGGCGACGAGCATGCCGCCGAAGATCGGACCGATGATCCCGCCGAGTCGACCCATCCCGATAGCCCACCCTACGCCAGTGGTGCGGAAGGCTGCTGGATACATCTTCGCCGCCATCGCGTACAATCCGACGAAGCCACCTTGAACGCCGAAGCCAAGCACGAAAAGCACCACCAAGGCAAAGTTTGTCCCTGCAAATAAACGGAAGGCGACAAGGAATATGGCAGTCACCACGAAGATCCACCCGATGGTCTTGTGTAAACCAAACTTCCCGGACAAAAATCCCTGCAAGGGAATGCCGACGATGGCTCCAATATTGAAGATGGTCCCTGCGTAAATCGCCGTTTCAATGGGGAGACCCGCGTTGGCGGCGAGCTTTGGTATCCAGTTCAGCAAAAAATACAAGGTGACAAATGCCAAGAAAAGCGCTATCCAAAGTTGGATGGTGGCAACTCTGAAAGCGGGTTGGAATAATTGACCCACGGAACTGCCACCCGCCTTGCGCTCGACTTTGAATTCTGGCGATTCCTTCAACAGGAAAAAGATAATGGGCAAACTGATGAAAGTGACTACGCCGGCGACGCGATACAAGTATTCCCAACCCTCGGATTGAATGAGCGAAGCGGAGACCAAACCGGTTAGGACAGCTCCTACGGGATAGCCGGCGACCACGAAGCTGACCCAGAAGTGGCGTGACTGCACCGGAGAATACTCGGCAGTTATCGCCGCGGTGGTGGCCATCATCGTGCCGATGCCGAGCCCGCTGATGAAACGATACATCAGCAGCGTGGTCGTGTCGGTTGCATACGACGTCAAGAAAATGCAAGTGCCCATGATGAAAGCTGCGAGGAGCATCAAAGGACGCCTACCGAATCGATCAGCGAAGGGGGCCAACAAAATCGCACCGACGGTCATGCCGATCAGGCCGGAGCTGAATACTATTCCGAGACTAGGTGGCGCGATGCCCCACGCCTTGGCGATCGCCGGCGCCGTGAATGAAATGATTAGCACGTCCATGCCATCGAGCATGTTGCAGATGAAGCAAACCGCCACCACCAAATATTGAAGTGGATTTCTAGTGGCGGGACTCGGTTTCGTGAGATTATCCATGTGTACCTACCGAACGCGCCACACTTTTATGACCACCGAATCCGGAAGGCGCTCACCGGTTGCGATAAAAACCGTATCGTTGACCCATGCATACTTACCCGCCGGAGCTTCGAAGCGCGGTGTTCCTCGAAAATAGTACTGACTCGGGTCGACGCGCTCGCCTTTGGCTATTCTCGCAGCCACTTCTGGGGAGGCGACACGAATGGCGAGATTCCGAATGAAAATCAAAATACCATCGTCGGTCTTGAATTGGTATAACGCTTCGAGTTCTGCTACGCCGTCTTTTCTTACCACTTGCCAGTCGGCACCTGAGCCAATGATGTCGCCTTTAATTGCCGGCCCCTCAACCGTTCCCCCGGTGATGGGGATAATGCGTCGCGTGCCACGCGGCACTTCGCCAACTTCTAAGGCTTTATCAACTTTGACACGGAGTTCACAAAAGAATTCCAGCTTGGGGGGATCTTGGGCATAAGATGTCATCGCGCTGACGAAAATCAAAAATAGGAATAGAAGGCGAAGCGTGAAATTGGGCATGGGGGAGATCGTTATTCGTTAGGCGTTAGGCGTTGGTTGGTGACATCATGAGAGATATTCGAACTAAGCAATGGCGACGATCTCATTTCGGTTGGCAAGACAGGGGATGCTGGCGAATGAAGGGTTCACGGTTTACTTTTCGTGAGCATTTTGGTAAGTTTCCATTCGTTGTCTACCAGTACCCATTCACTGAAGAACTCACCGCTTGCGTGCAATGTGTCGCCGTTGACCACGGCGGTTTGTTGAAAAGTGCCGTCCACTTTTGCGGTCGTGTCGTCGACAAGTATTACATCGGGACTAGACTTGGTGTCGAGCACCTTGAAGTGCGAAAAATTTCGCAGGAGTGCGCGGATGGAATCGCGACCGACAACGGGTTTGGCCCCCACCTCGCCCAGCATCCCCGCCTCCACGAACATGGAAGCAATTGAATCGGCGTTGGTTTGAAGAATGAACTGGTCATACTTTTCGAGTGCATCACCGACGGAGGCTCCTTCTTTGCTGCAGCCAAGAAAGCACACAAACAATACACACAATACGTATTTCATCAGGATGGTCCTTGAGTGGATGAATCTACCATTTTTAAGTGTCAAAACGGCACAACGTAATACCACTTTAACGACGTTCAAAAATCGGCATCCTGTTCTTTGGATATGGAAGAAACAAAAACTCTGTGACGCTTATCCTAGGGTGTTACGCTATCTCACTACTTCGCTAATCTGAATAACGGGAGCCACATTCGTATACTTGGGAAAGTCGGCCCGAATGGCTTCGATGTTGGGGGTAATGGCCGCTTGGTACTCGCTGAGGCTCTTTACATAAAAGCATCCAATTGCCATGAAAGGCGCGGGCGTATTAGGGCCACCACCAGCAATTCCCCTCTCAATTGTATACTTGACCAAGTTTGATCCAAGCAATCCCGCCACGAAGGGCATGTGGCTCTTTTCATAATAGTCCATGTCGAACGTTTTTCCCTCCGAATAAGGATATAGAATCGTTACTTTAACAAGACCCTTGGCGGGAGTCTCGGTGGCCTTCTCCTTTCCCTTCTTAGACTCCTTTCGCTGTCCATAAGACGACACCGAAATAGCCGAACACAAGACGAGGGTAAAAACAATCCATTTCATAGACCTTAGAATTAAGTTTCGGTGAAGATACTACTCGATCCCATTTAAATAGCCGTCGCCGTCTTGAAAACGACATTTCAGATCGATATATTCGTTCACACTCCCAATCTTCGCCAAACCAAACAAACCCCTACTCTCATCTCGAAAATACCCGCGTATGGGGATAGCGCCCCGGTGTGCGCTACCTATAGCTTTGTCAAACCTTAAAAACTGTCTATATGAAGTATCTAGAAGACTCTTATTTAGTAGGATGTGTCGACCTGAACAACTGTGACTTTATCGAAGTTACAGACAAACAAGGTAAAAAGACTAAGAAAGAAGTGTATCAAGCAATCTTCGCGTCACAAGTGTATGGGACATTTTTCGTGATCTACGGGAAGTTCCTCACTGACAAAACAAGCAAGGCCGGTTGTTGCCTCGTGAACGGAGTAAAAATGAAACTGGTCAATTACAAGGGCTTGATGAATATGGGCTTCACAAAAAAAAGGATCATCGTAGATCCACTACCCCCGCCAGACAACGGCAAAAAAAGCAAAGGAACTAAAAGCCTCAAGGGAACGGACACGCCCAAGGTGGAATTCGAAGTGCGAGGATTCAACAACAACTATGAAATGGACATTGAGTTTACCAAACCGATTGACGTGAGTGAAGGGAAATTCAAAGAAATGATATTCCAAAAGAAACTCATCGCCCTTAGCAAGTCATTCGCGATACAGCCCGGTAGCCAATTGAAAATTACCGACAAGTTTAAGTCTCCACAGTCGAAACCAATCCCAGATGAGCCTTTCTTCGATACGGAATTCCATGAGCGAGATGGTGTTGACTACTATGATAACATCTTACATCTGGGCATGGACGGCTACAGCGAAATTGGAACCGAGGCCTTCACCATTCGGTGCATCACGAGCAAAGTGAACATGGTCTACTACACACCGGCGGCTAAAGCATCGAATAAAAAGTAGTTTCATTGGGATGCGTGCACTAATTCTTTCCATCGTTTTTGTATTGCGCGGACTAACAGCTTCGGCCTTCGGGAACGGTGAGGAGTTTTTCCACTCACTTAGCAACTACAACTTTGACCAAGCGCGGAGTTTTGCTCAACAGGAGGAAGACTCCGCCTTGCGTCATTCCATGCTCGAACTCGTTGACATCCTGTACCACGAAGGGCAGATTTCACGCGATCCTTTCAAAGACACCACCGTCACCACGGGCGGCGACCTAGCCCACATCGTGGGCGACCTTCGTCAGGGTTATCTCAGCCTTTTCTATGACCACACCAAGCTTCAAGCATACGAGAAGTTTCACAGTGCCTATGAACGAGCCGTAGACGCCGGCAATCGCGTGTGGATCAACGCTTGCTTGTACGCTTTGCTCCGTTATTACAACAGTCAAGTGGAGCAGGACAAAGACTACCACCTACCGTACATCCAACAACTAGAGCGGTACCAGTCGAACGCGACTGACCGGTTCTGGGTAACCATCTTCAAGATGGTCTTCTTCACCAAGCAAATTGGGAGCACCCCCGACGAGTACTTTAAACTCTCTGCGACCCTAGACGAATTTGAGCAGTCGTTAGATTCAAACAGTCCTTTGCGCGTATTTCTCTATTACGAGAAGGCGATCCACAAAGAAGTGCTGGGTGACCAAAGAAGCGCCGCCGATTATTTTGTGAAGGCAATCCGCGCTGCGGGGACCGCTCCGTTTGTGCGTCAGCAAAGGTTCAACGCAGATCTTCACCTGATGTTGATACTTTCGAGACAAGGAAAAATCGACTCCGCCCGCGGGTATTTTGCATCGGCAAGAAAGGAGACGGCCCGCTACGACACGCTACGCTCGCAGTATGCGCTCAACGCATATGCGTCGTTGTTTATGAAAGACTTGAAAAAGTATGATAGTGCGTTCCTGTTTCTTTGGGCGGCTACGCAACAAGATCTTCAACTAAGGGCGAGAGCCACCACACTCGAGATCAATCGACTGAATGTTGAACTAGACACCCGTGAGAAAGAAAATGCTAACCTTCAATTGAAACAGGACCGCGTGTGGCTTATCGCTGGACTGGTCGCGGCAGCGTTGCTATTGGCTGTCGGCTACTTTGCTTACCTCAGCCAACGATCGAGGGCAAAACTGCAGTTGCAGGAGAAAGAGGTACAGGCGATGAAACTGGAAAAGCAACTGAAAGACCAGGAGGTGCTCGGCATTGATTTAATGATCGAGGGGCAGGAAAAAGAACGGCAGCGCATCGCGAACGATTTACACGACGACCTCGGCGGTCAACTAGCGGCGATCAAAATAAAACTAGAGGGCTTACAGCGTTTGTCTACCAAACAGGACCAAAGCGACTTGTTGCACCATACCACGGACCTTTTGAACGAAGCCTACCAGAAAGTTCGGTCGATGGCGCATGCCCGGAATGCGGGTATCAACGCCCAGGAAGGGCTGTTGCCTGCAGTTCGCAACTTCGCCGCCAAGGTCTCGACCGCCAACAGGCTGGCCATCCAGGTCGAAGAACATGGGATGGATTCGAGGCTGGAGAACTCACTGGAAATTGCGATCTTCCGAGTGATTCAGGAACTGATTACGAACGTGATCAAACACTCGCAGGCAACCGAAGCATTTATTCACCTCACACAACACGAGCAATCTATTAACGTGATGGTGGAAGATAATGGCATTGGGTTCGACCGAACGAAGATCAAACCCGGCAACACCATGGGTCTGTACTCCATCCAAAAACGGATTGAAAACCTCGGCGGCTCTGTCACGATTGAACCTATCCCTGAAAAAGGAACATCTGTTATCATTGATATCCCGCTGGCATGATCCGGGTCGTAATTGCTGAAGATCACAACGCCCTCATCGATGGCATTGAATCCTTCTTGAAGGAAGAAGATGACATCCGACTCGTAGGTTTTGTGAACAATGGCCGCGACTTACACGAGCTGGTCAAAGCCAAGCGGCCAGACGTGGTGGTCGCCGACATCCGAATGCCCGTGATGGATGGAATCGAGGCTACCAAGCAAATCTTGAAGACTGATCCCTCGATCAAGATTATCGCCTTCACCATGTTCGACCAAGACGAAGCCGTACGTCAGATGTTGAAGGCAGGTGCGAAGGGATACATTCTAAAAAATTCCAAGCTTTCTGTATTAATGGAAGCGATCCGGATCGTTCATCGCGGCGAAATGTTTTACGATCCTGCGATCACCATGCCCGAGATAGAGCAAGTTTCCAAATCGAAGGGCTTGTTGACGCAACGTCAGATCGAAATCCTGAAATTAGTCGCGCAAGGAAAGACCAACCAGGAAATCGCGGATCAACTCTTTATTGGCAAAACGACGGTTGAAACCCACCGGAAAAACATGATCCGCATTCTCAACTTGAAGGGTGCGGGCGAGCTTTTGCGCTACGCCCTAGAAAGCAAATACAAATTCTGATTTGGGGTTCATTCCAGAATCCCCTCGAATGGGTATTCCCTTGCCCATCGCACTTCGATACGTTTGTTCAATCCTCGGCCAAACACCCCAAGTAGTTTAAGTCGATGCGCTGATTTCCACCGGTCCTTCACCATGGGACTGGATGTAAACAGCACGCCGTGTCGGAACTCAGGTCACGCTTTCGTAGGGAGTGAATCGAAGAGGAACTCATAAAATAGCTTGCATGACACGTTCCCTTACACTCTTCTCTCTCCTTTTCTTGGTACTCTATTCGACCTACGCGCAGGTGCCCGGCACCTTGTCGTACCAGGGGCTGCTAACCGACGCGAATGGCAGTCCACTGAGCGGATCGCACAGTGTGCTGTTCAATTTCTACACCACGGCCACCAACGGAACGGCTGTTTTTTCAAGAGGTCCGCTAACGGTTCAAACTTACCAGGGGCTGTTCACGGTGATCTTGGGGAACGCGCAAGGCACCAACAATGCGGGTATCCCGAATCTTGGAAGCACCCAGTACTTTATCGGGATCGTTCCCGACAACCAGACAGAACTGTCACCGCGCGTCACGCTCACGGCGGTTCCATATGCCTTTACTGCCAGCGCGTTGGACGCGACCGCTACCATCCAAGGTACTCAGATCACCGGCAACAATCTCGACGGAGCACAAATCAAGAACGCAATTACCACGGCGACGATTCCCGCGGCGAATGTCACTGGAACAATCTCGAACACACAATTGGCGAGCGGCATTGATGCCAGTAAGATTACAACTGGCACTATCTCTGGCGCACGCGTAGGTTCCGGGGTGAGCGGTGCAAACATCTCCGGAGCACTGACGACGGCTACAGTACCAGGTTCCAACATCACGGGTACGATCCCGTCGACGGTTCTTCCAGCAACCGTCGGGTTTTCTTCCGGTCGAGCGAATGGTGGAACGTTAGCTAGCACCATTCCAGCAGCATTGATTGTTCTAACCTTCGATACCCAGGTTACCGCTTCTTCTGCGATGAACAATTCAAGCGGGCTTTTCCACGCTCCATCCGACGGCTGGTACCAATTTTCTGGATCTGTCGCGTGGACTGCCACCTACCCTATCGGAACTGCCTTTGCCTACTTTACTCAATCTAGATCGGGCGTACCGATTTGGGATACGCTTTTCACATCTCAATCGAATAGTGTTGGGACGAACAGTCCGACAACCGGAGTCATTCGAACCCAATCAACTATAGTCAGCTACTTAAAAGCTGGCGACACCATGGCAATACGTGTGGCGCAGACCTCTGGTAGTGCGCTATCGTATGTAATGGATAGCGGTCAGATTTACTTCCAAGGAGTAAGGATTGGCAATTAAAACCAGCGAAACGAATCGCGAGCGTAATACCGACACAAAAATCTTGAAACCTCTCAATGGAAATAGACTTATGAAACACAGCCTCACATTTCTGTTTATGGTAGCGTCATTCCTTGGATTCGCGCAAGTACCTGGTACACTCTCTTACCAAGGGTTGCTGACCGATGCAAATGGAAGTCCTCTTAATGGTACACATAGCGTCTTGTTCAGTTTTTACACGGTACCCACCGGGGGAACAGCAACTTTTTCACGAGGGCCATTAACTGTTCAAACGTATCAAGGACTGTTTACGGTAATCCTAGGGAATGGTCAAGGCACCAACAACGCGAGCATACCAAGCCTCGGGAGCACTCAGTATTATATAGGAGTATCGCCCGACAATCAAGTGGAGCTCACGCCACGCGTGGCATTGACTGCCGTTCCCTATGCCTTTACAGCAAGTGCGTTGGATCCATCTGCTACGATCGGTGGTGCGCAGGTTGGAACGGGAATCAATGCCTCAAACATAAGTTCGGGGACACTGTCCAACACGTTACTCGACGCCGATCTTCAGGACCTTTCGGATGGCTCGTTGTCCGGGAACAAGGTGGGTAGTGGCATCGATGCGGGTAATATCACAACCAATTCCTTGGCTGTCGCAAACGGCGGCACGGGTTCTACGACATCCGCGGGTGCCAGAACCAACCTGGGTGTCGTGATCGGTACCAACGTCCAAGCGTACGACGCTGACTTAGATGACCTCGCCGATGGTTCTCTCACCGGAAGTAAGGTTGGCGCCGGGATTAGTGCGACAAATATCACCACGGGAACCCTCACCCTCACGGGAACGGGTGCTACTAAACTACCGACGGGAACGACCGCAGAACGTCCAGCGTCGGCAGCCGAAGGCCAGATTCGATACAATACAACAGAACGTGCGATGGAATTCTGGAATGGCACCAACTGGTACTTGATGTCGCCAAAGATTCTGTTCTTAAAAGACGTAAAAGCTGACGGTACAAACGGTGGAAGCTACACGGTGAATACGTGGCGAGCTCGCGACCTAAACACTCAACAAGGTGATGCCTCGATGCTCTCGGGCGCGTTGGGCGTAAGTAGCTTCTCATTGAAGGCAGGGGAATATGTGATTGAAGCGGGTGTTCCTGCTTTTCAAATGGGATACACGACCGTCAGGTTATTCAATACGACCGCTTCAACTGTCGTTGCTTATGGAGCGCAGGGTTATGTTGCTAATCCGTCGAACAGCGAAGTTTGGTTAACCCTCTTCACCAGGTTTGAGTTGCTCGCTGACTCCACGTTGGAAATTCAACACCTAGGTGGTGATGGTGGTGTCGCCACCGGATACCTCGGACTCGCTTACGACAACACCAACACACCGGGAAACTCACCTCCCAATGAGACTTACACGATGGTGAAGATTACAAAGTTGAGATAGTAACATCCTGCAGTTGCGTACCCTACAAACCATGAAAAGTAAAATCTTAATTCCCCTCCTGTTCTTCTGCAGGTTTGCCGTTGGGCAAGTACCGGGCACTCTATCTTATCAAGGGTTGCTCACCGACGCGAATGGAAGTCCGCTCACCGGCTCGCACAGTGTGCTGTTTAGCTTCTACACGGCATCAATCGGCGGAACTGCTGCCTTCTCGCGCGGACCGTTGACGGTGCAAACTTACCAAGGACTTTTTACCGTGATCCTCGGGAATGGACAGGGGACTAACAACGCGAGCATTCCGAACTTAGGTAGCACACAATATTATATAGGGGTTGCTCCCGACAACCAACCCGAATTAACGCCCCGGGTGACGCTTACGGCAGTACCTTATGCCTTTACAGCGAGTGCGTTGGATCCATCGGCAACTGTTGCTGGTAGCCAGGTTTCAGGAAACATCACCACTGCGACCCTTCCTGCCGCCAACATCACCGGCACAATCACGAACAGCCAGTTGTCGGCGGGTATCGACGCAACAAAGGTTAACACCAACTCGATTGCTCTGGCGAATGGCGGAACAGGCGCCACCACCGCCGCCGCTGCTAGGACCAACCTAGGTGTGGCCATCGGCTCCAACGTCCAAGCCTACGATGCGGATTTAGACGATCTCGCTGACGGTTCGCTGAGTGGTTCCAAGGTCGGTACTGGTATCAACGCCGCTAATATTACAACGGGAATACTTCCAGCCGGATTGCTGAATGCCGTCGCGTTCTCGGCAACGCGAACAAATGCTGGCAACATTTCTCCCGGGTTGACGCCTGCAATCCTCGGCAACTGGAATGAAATCACGGACACGGATGCCGCATTCGATCCTGCGCAAGGAGTCTTCACTGCGCCATCGACTGGGTGGTACTTATTCAACGCCAAGTTGGCTTGGGGACAAGATATGGCAAGCTACGCGGTCTACATCTACTGGTACGTAGCAGGTGGTCCCGCACAATTTTGGAATCAAACGCCATCGGGTACCGTGTTCAGCGGCTGGTCTTCTACGATGGTTCGGTACCTGCTCAAGAATCAAACGGTGTCGATCGGTGTGGCGCAGAACTCTGGACAATTCCTCCCGCTCTCGACCGATGCCACCGTCAACTACTTTCAAGCCTTTCGAATTGGAAACTGATGAAAAGTACCCAACATCACTTTAAGACATACGCTATGTACAAATTTGTCTTCCTCGTCGGCATCGTGCTTTACGCGATGTCGGCAAACGCTCAAACGCAGGTGTACGGAGCCAACCAGTTCCAAACTTTTGCGAGCGGCGGCACCACGAATGGTGCGTCATCCAATGCGAGTGTGAAGTTGTACTCACTGGTTGGACAACCCATCGCGATCAGCAACGCCAGCATCACGCAAACGCAAGCGGGCATTCTATCGGCTGTCACAACCGGTTTGTTGGTGGTGGACAATACGGCACCCACATTGACGAATACCACTGCCCCAACCTTCGCGGACGGCGATGAACTCACCGTCACGATTGACGATGGTGCCGGAATCGGAGTCGACGGTGGGAAAGACTCTGTGTTCTACAAACCTCTGATGCAAGACGGCACTCCTGCGAAAGCATTTTCGCGGGCCAAACTCACGTTGAAGAGCGGTAACACGTACGCTGCCACCATCGCATCGGCGTTTCACGATGAGATGGGCATTGAGTTCTACTTTGTCGGTCGCGACTTGAAAGGCAACGTAGCCACAAGTTCGCAGCACTACTTCACATATTTAAAGACCGCGTCTAAGCCAATTCCGATCAGTCATGTTGGTTCTCAGCTGTCCGACTATCGACTGTTTTCTATTCCTTACGATCTGACAGCTCCGAACAACGGCTACAACAGCATATTTAACGGTGCGATAGATGGCGACCATCTTACCGGACGGCTTTATGGATTTAATACTGGCACGCAGAAGATCGAATCAACCCCCACGACACTTGTTCGCGGGCAGGGGTATTGGATTTTGCTGAAGCAAGATCCAACACTGTCATTGGCTAATGTAGTCGCACCCACGCACACGCGGAAAGATCTCTACTCGGTTACGATACCCGCCAACAAGTGGATACTCCTGGGCAACCCGTATCCCACAACGATTAAGTGGAGCGACATTATGACCCTGAATGGGCTGAATGCCTCGTCCGTTAGTAAGTTATATACATATAATGGTGGCAGTTCAAACCCATGGGACAACCCCGACGCACTGGCGCCATTCGAAGGGGCTTATGTTCAAAACTTGACGGGCACCGACCTTGTCGTAAAAGTGGGCTTTGCGGGCCAGACAGCAGTCGGTGGTCGCCGAGAAACACTAGAAATGCCCGCGACCACCGATCTCAACTCCGACCGGTGGATGGTCGCTCTTGTTGCCAAACAACGCGACGAAATAACCGTGGGTGGCTTTGGCATGCATCCCAACGCAACCGAAAGGCAGGATTGGTACGACAACGCGACTCCTCCTGCACCATTTATATCCAACGAGTTTCAATTCAGCCACGAAAACCTGGACAAGTCACTTACCACTGACATCGTTGGTTCAAAGGACTCGTTCACTTGGCGATTCCAGTTCTTGTCGCAAGATGATGCCGACACAGAGCTAAGCTGGCCGCCAATTGACGGTGGTCGTGGTGTCCTCTATCTGTATGACGAGAAGAATTTGACGCTGACTGACATGAAGGAGGTACAATCCTACACGTTCAGACCGTCGCGCTCGAACTCCTTCTCCGTATTCTATGGAAATGACAAAGAAACTTTTCTCCCTCCTCAAATTGGTGTAGGATTACCCTATCCCAACCCGGTAAGTGCACGATCGGTCTTGCACTTCCCATTGGCACTTCCTGAAAGCGCGACTCCATATACGGTACAGGTTCAAGTGTACACACTCCGGGGAGTGCCAATGCCCGCTCAGCAACATATTCTTCCTAGTGGCGTCCACCAGCTAGCATACCGGATCGACCCGACCATCAGCAGTGATCTTTATTTCTACCGCGTCACGGTGTCGGGAACTGCGGCGTTTAGCAACACGGGGAAAATTCTAATCCAAAATGATTAACACCACCGTTCCAGTCCAACAGCTATGAGAACAATACTATTCATTCTTTTCTTGGGGACCTGCTTGCACGCCGAAGCACAAGACGTCTTCTCGATCGACCAAATTGAAATGGCCGACAACAAAGTGATTGTGCACTACACGCTCAACGATCCAAATTCCAATCGCACCTATCTCGTTCAGCTGTTTACTTCGCAAGACAACTTCACGGCTCCTCTTACAAAAGTAAGTGGCGACGTGGGCACCGACGTTAAGCCTGGGTCCGGGAAGAAAATCACGTGGGACGCATCTAAGGAAGTGGGAAACTATTCCGGCGAACTCGCTTTTGAGATTCGCGGGCGCATTTACGTTCCGTTTGTTAAGCTGAAGACCATGGACGAAGGTACGGTCTACAAACGAGGGAAAAACTATCCCATTACTTGGGCGTCGGGCAACACCAACGGCCAGGTCAACATCGAACTTTTCAAAGGCGACGTCCGGATCACGGGCGACAACAATCTTCCGAACGTAGGTAAATACGATTGGTATATTCCGGGGGGAACAAAAAAAGGAAGCGACTATCGTCTCAAGTTCACCAACTCGAAAGATCAAGGCGACGTCGTTTATTCACAAACGTTCACGATTAAACCCAAGGTTCCATTTTTTGTCAAGGCCATTGGCGTCGCCGTTGTGGGTGGCGCTATTGCCTTCTTATCAAAGGGAAAATCGGTCGACTCCACTCCGAACGCGACTCCCCTTCCTGAATTAACTATTCAAACACCTTAAGCCACATATCATGAAACAAATTCTGTCGTTGACATTACTTCTTGCGTCGTTGCTGGCGGTCGGGCAGAACAACTCTGCTCGCTCCAGCTCGATCATTCTAGATCTCAACTCGAAAAAGAAAGTCAACTCCTCTTTCCCTGAGATTGCGTGGACCTACCCTGAAAACGAGATTACATTTACGAAGGAAAGTCAAGTTCACCTTCAAGCTCGGATAGAATCAAAAACGGCTTTGAAATCGGTACAATTGACGATCAAAGACAAGTCGTCGGGAGAAGTAAAGGCATCTACGAACGTCCCGATTACGGATGGCTCGAGTTTGGCACTAAAAATTGACCGGAACATCTCGCTGGTGACGGGCATCAACTTGATTGAAATCACGGCGGAGAATACCGATGGGCTAAAAACCCACGAAAAGCGGGAGTTCCATGTCGGCGAAACGGCGCTCGCCGATGCCGCGAAACTCGGGAGAAAAGACTACGCCCTCATCTTCGCAACGGACCAATACGACAACTGGAATCCGCTCGTCAATCCAATTTTCGACGCGCGTGCAATTGCTGCGGACTTAGAGAAATACTTCGGCTTCAAAGTAGACATCGTGGAGAACCCAACACAGGAACAGGTGTTCATTAAGCTACGTGAGTATGCGGAGAAGAAATACAATCCACTCGACCAACTCTTCATCTTCTTTGCCGGCCACGGCTTCTACGACGACACCTTCAAGGAAGGTTTTGTGGTGACCAAGGAATCGTTGCCAAGCGATCCGGCGCGGACAAGCTACATCCGGCATAGCGCATTACGGTCTTCGATTAACAACAACCCATGCGACCACATCTTCTTAGTGATGGATGTTTGCTTTGGAGGAACGTTCGATGAAAACGTCGCATCGAGGGGCGATAACGATGGCGCTTATGCCGAGGCCAGTCAATCCGAAGTAATCGTACGGAAACTGCAATACAAAACGAGAAAGTACCTGACGAGTGGCGGCAAGGAGTACGTTTCAGACGGAGTTAAAGGGAAACACTCGCCCTTTGCCAAGCAACTGATCGATGCACTGGAATCCACCGGAGGTAAAGATGGCATCCTTACCTTGAGCGAATTGATCACCTACGTAGAGAAGCTGAAAACAGCGCCACAATTTGGACGCTTTGGCAGCGATCAACAGGGTAGTGAGTTCGTCTTCGTTGTAAAGTAAATGGGCAGGCCGCTCGACGCGAATATCAGCTCACACGCCTTCGAATAATCGGACTACTTCAACTCGCGAATGCGTACGTTCTTGAAATTGATGGGTTGTCCTTCGGCTTGCAACGCGATGAATCCAGACTTTAAAGGAGTCCCGGGCTTCCAAATCGCAGAATCGTATCCAGCCACGACTCCACCTCCGATGGTGGGTTTCGAGTACGTCAACACCGTATCACCATTGATCACATGGTGAATGATCGAATCACCGTATACGATCAATTCGGCATGCACCCATTCATCCTGTTTGTAGGTCGGCGAAGAAGAGTCTAAGCAATGCCCATCATAGGTTTTTCCCTGGAATTCGATGTCGGTGCCAGGCGAACACATATTCCCGGTCGGGCGCGGTTTGCCATCATCGAGTCCGGCCAAGAACTGCATCTCCACGGAAATTGGCCAATTCTGTTCCTTGCGCATCGATCGCGGATCTTGCGAGTGATACATCACCCCACTATTAAACTCAACGTACGACGGTGCATCAGCCATCATTTTTCCCACAAACTGGTAGTCAACCTTTAAATGAAACTTATTGAAAGGTTTGTCATAATAGAGATGGGCAAACTGATCATTGAATACTTGGTATTGATCGTAGCGCACTTCGATCACGCTATCGCGGACTCGAAACGTGTCGCCAAAGTTCTCGCCGGCGTCATGATGATGTACCTTGACCGTCCAGCCAGTCAGATCTCTGCCGTTGAACAATTGGGTCCAACCTTCCTCGACGTTGGTATTTTGTGAGCGACAGGTGGATAGTGCCACGAGAAGTGCACAGGAAACGAATACCTTGAAACACAGTCGCCGCATGTTGGGGTTAGAGTTGTTGAAGCTAAGTCAAAGATAGTTTTTTCCTACGTCTCGAATCCAGGATAGAAGGAGCATCGACCCGAACCAGCAATTTTTTCCATTGTTTGTTTGCATCACCCGCCTATGTAGAACTACATTTGTGCCATGCTCAAGAGGACATCATATCGTTTAGGTGAAAAAACTGCGGTTGGACGCAGTTTGGTGTTCCGGTGTTTCAGTTAATTCATCTTTTCTTTGAGAACTGAAGCCCGGGCCTAGTCCGGGTTTTTTATTCCTAAAAACTCATTGGACTTTTTTTACCATCCGCGTCGGCGTAGACGAGTAGTATTGTCATGCCCAAACGCGACAACGCGATAATTATGGACAACAACAAAATAAAATGGATCGACGAATATTTGGAATACGCACTTGAAACCGCTTGGATGGAGAGTGCCGACCGTGCGATCAAGTTACTCGACCGACTGTTGTACGAAGAGCCCGGATATGGGAGGCTTCACTACACCCTCGGCTTAATCTACTGGAAGTACGCGGAAGAAACAGAACCCGCCGAAATGCACTTTCGAATGGCAATTCGTTTCAACCCGGAACTCGCCGAAGTATACACGACTCTCGCGGAAATTCTGCAACAGGACGAACGCCACGATGAAACGATCGAAATATGTACCAGTGGATTGAAAGCGAAGAAGGCTAACAAAGCACAACTTCATGAAAATGTTGGCAATGCTTGGGAGCTTAAGCAGAAGTATAATAAAGCCATCAAGAGCTATCGGAGCGCTCTTCGACACTCCGCTAAGTTATTGGACTGCAAAGTGCTGGAACAAAGTATCAAGCGGTGCAAAAAGAAGCAGCAGTGATGCAAACCATCTATTCATGTGCCTGCCAGGCAAGATTTCTTTGCCTGCAGGCACTATTTTTTACCCGATCCCATTGCCAATACGCGTCCCTGAAAACCCGTAACGGAGATCAAGAATTCCTTGCGGGACACTGAATTGAGTAGTTTAGGTCCACCCGCGGAATGTTTCTTAATGATTGCCTCAAAATGCTTTTCTCTGTTGGCAAAGGAAAGGCTGTCTGCGTAGTCTGTGATCAGAATGAGTGTAGATATACCAGTTGTATCGGACTTGCATTTAATCAGTTCAAACCGAGAAACATACTTTTCACGTATTGCCTCCTCACGGAAAACCTTCCAGTTATTCTCGTAAAAGAAAACGGCCTCTTTCTCGTACGCGGCCTTTACCTGAACCACATCTACAGTCGAAAATTGTGCAAGAGATGACTGAAAGGAAAGACCTAACACGAACATAAAAATCATGCGCACCATAAAACTTCTTTCTTTAAATATAGGAATCGATCTATTGGTATTGCATCACCCACCCTTCGGGAATAGTTGATCCGGGCTTGCCAAGCCAAGCCACATTACAGCCCGATAGATCCAACTGTCCTACATGCATTCTCGGATTAGTACCGCCGGACCACTGAATCCCATTATATTCGTGTTTCTAACTTACGGCCCGACAAAGAAAGTCCCATGAAGTCTCTCCTCATCACTCCTGAAGGTTTAGAAAAGCTAAAAGCCGAGTTAGATCACCTGTGGCGAGTCGAACGTCCGGATACGACGCAGAAAGTTTCATGGGCCGCCAGCTTGGGCGACCGGTCGGAAAACGCCGACTACCATTATAATAAGCGGCGCCTAAAGGAAATTGACCGCAGGATCCTCTATTTGCGCGGGAGAATCGACGACTTAAAAGTGGTTCACTACACGCCGTTCCAGGAAGGTAAGATCATGTTCGGCGCCTGGGTGGAAATCGAGAATTTAAAGGGCGACCGAAAGCGCTTCCGCATCGTGGGCTACGACGAAATTTTTACTCGCAAAGACTACATCTCCATGGATTCGCCGATGGCTCAATCACTGATGAATAAAGCGGAAGGAGATCAAGTAACGGTCAAGACGACCGCAGGAGAGTTTGTTTGGAAGGTGATCAAGGTTGAATATGAGAAGTAGCATCGACCTAAAAATCATCACTTCAAGAAAAAAGACGGCACGCTTACAACTACCTTAGGTCCGAACATAGAAAAAGACACAGGCCGAGAACCTTTCTCGTGGTCGGCCACAACAACTCAAGCACTCATGCAGATCCGTCGCAACACCAAGGCCTTCAAGACGATCCTCGAAATCTTCGAGGCGTGCCAGTCGAAGGCTGATCGCCAGCGGTTGATCCGGCTCTATATCACGCGCGCTGGCCATTCGATCCGAGAAAAGATCAGTGTTCAAGGATCAAAAGGTGAGGCAGAATTTTTCTACGACTTCAGCTACCAGGCCGTTCTCAACAACCTAAAGTCATCGACACACCAGCTCTACCAGAGCGATGACGCGCCGGGGACGTATTTTTTCAAGAACAACCTGCAGATGAACTGGGACGAGACTCCGTTCGAATTCGACCCGGCAATTGTAGCGGAATTCTCGTCACTCCCAGAGCTTCCTACCACCAAACAAAAAGAAAAAGGCGACGAGTTTAGTATGCCGACTCCGGACAGCACACCGGTTGCGGTTAAAAAAGAAAAGCCAACAAAGTCTACTCCCGCCAACGCGGTGATGTACATCGAAAAAGGTCCACCTCCTCCTGACTACAAACTTAAAAACAAGATCGTTTGGACCGAACTGGATAAGGTCGTCTATCGACAATCGAAGCTAAGCAAACGAGATGTTCTCGACTATTACCACCGTGTCTCCAGCTACCTCCTACCTTACTTAAAGGATCGACCGTTATTGTTGCGGAAACAATCCGACAGCGGCCCGTCGGTACAGGTTCGAAACATAGAAGAACTCCCGAAGAAACTCTTGCGGGAAATCCCGAGCTGGGTCCGGCATATAGAAATGCCCGACGGCGAGAAAAGATTTCGCTGCGACGACGAAGACCACCTGCTTTTGTATGTAGAACTGGACTGCGTGCAATTTGATCACAGTCTGAGTAAGAAAGTAAACTTGGAAAATCCGGACTTCCTGATCATAACTTTCGATGCCGCCGCCAGTTTTGACCAAGTAGTGGAAGTAGCGAGAGTTGCGCACGAAATAATTGCTGGACTGAAGTTGTCCTCTTTTGTCAAAACGGACGGCAGCACTGGGCTCCACGTGTATATTCCGCTAGATGGTCACGCATCATTCGAGATCGCACGGCAGCTTGCGACTGTTGTGTGTCAGCTCATAAGGCTCAAAATTCCAAACCGGCTTGCCATCAAAGGACTAGACGAAGCGAACTACGGGAAAGTAATTCTGGATACGTCGCTCAACAGTCTAGCTGCCGCATTCGTCGCTCCATATTCTTTGGTCGCTGGCAACGTACCCATGGTGGCGACACCCATAGAATGGTCCGAAGTTGAGAAGGGCATCAATTCCGAGGACTTTCACCACGCCAGTGTCCTTGACCGGTTGAAAAAGCACGGCGATCTTTTTGAGAAAATGTCGAAAAAGAAATTTAACGCGGATGTCGAGTTGCTTCGGCTTCGAGAGAACTACGGGTTTCTGTTACCCGAATAGATTTTAGCGTCGATTGTTTGGCGCCGCATTATTACGTGGGCAATGACTACCTCATCGTGACATCATTTACCTCACTTCCGTTTCCCTGCCCGACCCAAGTATTTAAACGAATCGACCAAGAGCACTGTGCCTACTGCACCTGTCGCACCACCGGCGATCAGTAAACCTTGGCCCAATTGGTCGTTTTTGCGACCAAGCATCAGCCCGCCAGCAATGGTAACCGCGTAACCCAATGTTGCCACAGCCATCCCACGTTTAAACGTCTTCTCCGACTTGGCCAGGTTCAGTTGGATATTCGTTACATCGGTCTGCAACAACAAGATCTGTTGTTTCATTTCCTCTTCCGACATGGGCTTCTGTTGACCGTTCGCGAAAAAAGAGGTCAACATCAACGGGAAAAGCGCCATCAAAATCAGTCGCATGAACTTTTGTTTTCTCAAAATTACCGATCAATCCACTTTTTAAAAAGAGAAACCTTATCCCGGCTCACGGCAAGGATGGGGTGATTCGCGTTCTTTAGCCTTACGTCCACGGACGTCGCAATGGTACCCTTCACTTCTGCGATGGCGTCGGCGCGAACGATGTACTTCCTGCTGATTCGAAAAAAATCATCGGGATCCAACTGGGCTTCCAACTCCTCGAGTGTGTAACTCACCAAGAACCTCTTATTGTCACTTTGTGTAACGACGTATGCCTCTTTTCCCTCGGCGAAGAAATAGGCGACATCCTCCACTGGCTTGAACTGCAATTTGTTTCCGGTCTTGATCACCACACGCTGCTTGAAGGAATTACTTTTTTCCTGGATCAGGGCCCGAAGGTCGCGTAAGGTGTCGTGGTGAATCGTCCCTTTCGATTGCAAACGCTTAAACTTATCGAGAGCTTGCGACAGTGCCTCGAACTGAATAGGCTTCAACAAGTAGTCGATGCTGTGAAGCTTGAAAGCATGAAGGGCATACTCATCATATGCTGTTGTAAAAATGATGGGCAAGTCCGTTTGAACAGATTCAAAAATCTCGAAACTCTTCCCATCGGCGAGTTGGATGTCGAGCAAAATCAAGTCAATCTTGGGATTGCTCTTCAAGAACTGGACGGCGTCGGACACGGTATCCACTTGGTGAACGACCTTGATTTGGTTGTCATACCGGTCGATCATCGACACAAGCTGCTCGGCTGCCAGCGCCTCATCTTCTGCGATCATCACGTTCATTAGGCCAAGACGTTAAGTAAGGGTAATTCGACCGTGAACGAGGACTCCGTTTTCTCGATGCGCACTGGGTTGTCGCTCAATAACCGGTAGCGACTTTGGATATTCTCCAAGCCACGCTGTGTCGATTCCTCCGTCACCACTTTAGGCTGAAGATTATTCCACACCACGAGGTAGTCGTCGCGGCGATAGAGTCGAATGGTTAAGGGATTTCCTTTCGACACGACATTGTGCTTGATCGCATTCTCCACCAACATCTGCAATGCCGCGGGGGCGACAAACACGTCGCTCGGATCCTGTCTAATCTCATTCTGGATGACTAGGTTATCTGCAAACCGTATCTTCTGCAAATACAAGTATGACTCCATAAATGAGAGCTCCTCCTGTAACGGAACAACCTTCCGCGCCTGGCTATTCAAGAGATATCGATAGACATTGGAAATCTGCGCTATAAACTTCGCGGACGTATCCGGGTCCTTGTACACCAACGTAGACAATACGTTGAAGCAATTGAACATAAAGTGCGGGTTCACCTGATTTCGAAGCGCTTCAAATTGTGCTTCTACACTCACCTTTTTCAATTCCTCCGCCTCCAACTGTGCCTTCTTATACCGGTTCATGAAAAAGATAATCGCATTAATACAATGCAGGAAGAGGTTGATCCTGAAACCAAACGCGAGCAAAAGCTTGGTATGCGAGTAGTCCACCAGGATGGGTTGCTGCAGGATGATCTCCAGCATCACCAGTGACACGAGCGACGCCACAACTACGGCCCCCAAGCTGATCACAAACTGAATCACCAACGGGTGCAGCTTCTGAATGTATGTAGACGACGCCTTGGGAATCTGTCGTTCGATCAAATGGTTCAACTCCCAAACCATGACCACCATCAGCGCAAGCGCCAGAAATAGAAACACACCTGTGAACTGCGTCGATAATGCGCTCTCTCCCACCGTCACCAAGATGTTTAGGTAGGAGTACGCCGTCAGCAGGGAAATAAAGACATACCGGTAGCGAATGCTAAACACGACGAACCTCTGTTAAAAACAAAACTCAAGTTAAATAAAAAACTCTCCCCGGGCGCTGCCAGTCTTGCGGCTGGCCACGTCCCCGGGGAAGTCTTCTAACCCACCACCCAAATTATGGAACCAACACTTTATTGATGGTATGAATGACACCATTCGTTCCGAGCACGTTCACCAGAGCGGCATTGCTGCTGATCGTGGCTACGGTTCCACTACTGCTGGTCACGGTGCCATTGGTCGCACTCACAGTGACATTACCATTCAACGTCGCGACATTACCATTGACGAGGTCGACCGAGAAAATCCGGCCCGACTCCGTAGTGGGTGCCGAAATGATGTGGTGCTTCAACACGTTGGTCAACGTCGTCAAGTCGATGTCATTTACGCTGCTCACCTTCAAGGCAGCATACAGTTCTTGGAAGGCTGCGTCTGTCGGCGCGAACACAGTCAACTTAGATGTGCTTGAACCCGCTGTTTCTAGGAGACTGGGAACCCGCGACAGGGCTGCGACAAGTTGTGTAAACTGGGGCGAGCTGGCGGTTGACAACGACACCGCTATGTCTTTCACCGACTTAGAGGGCGGGAGAATTACTCGGTCGATGAGATGCACCGTTCCGTTGCTGCCGATCACGTCTGTCTGCACGATCCTTGTCGTTCCGTTGATGAACACGCCAGATGTACCACGGTTGCTCACATAGAAGGAACCATTCAACGTCGCGATCGTGGCATTGGTAGGAGCGGAGTTGGTCGGCAGATTGGCTGCACGTACCTCGCTTGGGAGCACATGATATTTCAACACGGCGTCCAACGTAGGTCTGTCGGGTAAAGTTGTAATTCCGGCAGCTACAAAGGCGGCGTTTGTGGGTGCGAACAATGTCTTTTTGTTCGAATTCAACAACGTGGTCAGAATTTCCGGGCTAGCAGCATTTACAGCAGCGATCAGCGTCGTGAAGTTCTTATTAAAGTAGGCCGGGGCGACGATGGTTCCCACGATGGGCGTAATGGAAGGGTTCACCAAGACGGCGTCTACTACGTGAACCACACCGTTGGTTGCGGCCACATCGGCTGTCGTCACATTCACGGCACCGTTCAACTTGACGCCGCCGGTGACCGTTACCGCAATATTTTCACTTGCCACTGTGTTCAAGTTACCGGCGGTCAGTTGGTCGGCGCGGTATGCCGTGGCGACCACGTGATATTGCAAGATCTTTTTCAGGACATCTTCCGGCACGTTGTCGAGGCTGGTTTGGCCGATCGCAAACAACAGGTTGGAGAAGGCGGTATTCGAAGGCGCGAATACGGTAAACGAACCGTTACCACTGAGGGTAGTGACGAGGTCTGGAAACTTGGTGAGGGCTGTCACGAGCGTAGACAGGTCCTTATTTGCTTGGGCGAGCGCCACGATGTTCTGTGTGGGTTCGGGTGTGCTTTCGCTGTCGTCGCATCCCTGGCTCATCAACGTGAAGCCGAAGACCATGGCAAGCGCCACGACCCGCGCTGTACTTTTCATGTAGAGACTAACTAATCTTTTCATAGAGCAAGTTGATGTTTGTTTGCTCCTAGAACAGGCCAGACCCCTCCCATGTTTCACCGCGTGGGAGCGAAAGGTTGGATGGGGGGAGTGAAAAGCGAGAAATGGGGAGCGAAATAGCCCTCCGTCGGAGTGGAAAAAACGGCCAAATGGAAGCCCGGTTCTGTACGAACAAGGCCCTCAATGAACCTTAAATCGATGTCTTTCGGAGCAAAGTCAAGTTTCCCCGAAAGACATCGACTCAAGAAAAGGTCAGTTGCCTGTTACTGCCCCATCGAAGCCTAGAAAACATAGCCTGCGACAGCATTAAAAATCGTCCGCGCTCCCCGACTCTTGTCACTTTCCGAGGTATTAAACCAATCCAACGTCTGGACTTGGAGCCCCGCAACAATGTCTAACGGGGAACCATCCTGAGACAAGTACAAACCCAACGCCGGGTTGAACTGCGGATGACGGATCGCCATTGCTGAAACTCTCGGACTGAAGATAATTGAATACCTCTTAAACACTTGTAATCCGAGGTCTGCATTAATGTTCGACACAGAAATCTGCTGATGATACGACTTAGAGTCAAAAGGATTTTTCACGTTTGACTTCACCTGTCTAACAGTTGTTCCGGAGGTGATCGTTGAAACATCGGAGACCTCAAGTGTGGATAGGTCAGCTGAATTATCTCCCCACCCGGTATTCATTGAAAGTCCAAATAAAAAAGCGGCATTCTTCCGGAACGCGTAAAATCCATTGCCTCCTAGTGCCGCTTTCGTTCCAACATATGACTGTGATTGGATTTGACTATCGAAGGCGAGTGTCGCATCGTACACATCGTATCTATTAAAACTAAAGACGACCGATCCGTAGAGAGACCACAACAGGTTACCCTTAGTGGTAAAGTCAACATTGATAAATGGGCCAAGTTCACCTTTTAGCTTAAATCGACCATCCTTGATGATTGTCGAGAAATTGTCCTTGGTCGAGTTCTTAGCGGTCGCCCCTACATACCAACGCCGTCGTCCGTCTTTCGGCGTCCACGCCTTGATGTTGCCATTGTACGAAAAAGATATGCTTTTCTCGCTTGCATTGACAGCGATCACATTAGAAGATCCCAAAGCTAGGGAAGTCTCACCTTTTGCGTCTTGCAAAACAGAAGTTTGCGCATGGCACATAACGTAACACATACACAAAATTGTAATTATGTAAGTCTTCTTCATATTCATTTACTCTGGTGTAACCGATCCTGTAGCTCGTGACACGTTATACCCCAATGCTTCATCCTCACCGGTTTCGCCCTCTAGCTCGATCACTTTTTTCTTCGTCCGGTTGTTCTTCAATTCAAACGACCACTCTGTTCCCATGGCCGCATTTACTTGGAGTTCATAGTCAAGATTACCATGGACAGCGAGACTAATCTTGGCATTTGTCCAAACCTTCTTCTGTCCGGGTTTGGGATACAGCAATATTGGCACAGCCAGCTTCGGGGAGCTGGGCAGCGTTTCGAGGTAAATGAAAGCGTTGTTGATAGCACCCTTTCCAGTAAGAGTTGCCGTGTATTTTTGATCAGCCATATTTGATATCTATTTATTGTGAACCTTATTTTTCTTTAAGTCGACTGTGAAGCGATCGTATAGTGTTGCCGGCGCGCTCCAACTTTCGTGCAACCGAGGCACGGTAAAGTATTCGCCTGTCAGCGTTCGCTTACCATTGTCATTCTCGATCGTGATCCTCATAAAGCCATGACGGTCATCGCAAAATTCTTCGAAGGTTACGCCGTCTTCAGCAAAATACTCGTTGGTGGGCACATAGATTGGGTCGACCTTTGAATCCACTGCATGCAAATGCCAATAACCACCAGCACCGGCAACGACGTATGGAATCTGTGTACCGTCTTGGTATTCCCTGGTAAAGCGCTGGTAGTTGTGCACGTGTCCACTCAAGATTAAATCCGGCCAAACCTTTGCCTCTTCAAAAGCATCGTCTAGTAGCGCTTTCATCTTGCTGCTCGATCCATGATGTTTGTCAACTGAAAAAACGGGGTGATGAAGTGCGACAATTAAAGCCTTCCTACTTCCCTCAGTATTTGCCTTCCTCAATTCCCTAATGAACCATTCCCTCTGATCGGCCCTCACTTCTCCCTTCTCCGGCACATTTGTATAAAGTCCTATGATGTTCGCCAACGGCGATTGCAAAGTCCAATAAGGATTTGGCTGGACCATGGTAGTTCTAATGGAATCGCCAGCAATAGGCAACACGCGAGGTGATTTGTCGCAGAATACTTTAATGAAAGCCTCCAAGCTTGGTGCGGGGTTCGTTGGGTCGACGTCACCATCATGATTACCTGGAATTCCGAAGATGGGCGCCGGATAATGGTCATAAGGCTCAAAGAACTGGCTGAGGTACTGCGATTCCGCACCGTAGTAATACACCACGTCGCCGAGTTGATAGAAGAATAGGGGCTTGTCCTCTTTCTTAGTCACCTCGTGAAACTGATGTTCCATTTTGTTTGCCACGATCTGTTGATCTTGCGGCGTTTTGATACCTCCAAGATCTCCAGCTGTATGGAACACCATTTTGGTGGAAGATAGGGTACCCGGTAGCACATCACTTAGCTTAAGACGGAATGGTGCCCGACTCTGATCGACAGGGAATTCTTGGTACTTGCTTGCGGCAATGGCCGCTGCTGTTGCCGACACAGCCGACGACGACAACGCATTTGGCCGCGCATTCGAGAAACTAAAGTTTGCCATGATGATAAATTGAGTGTGATAAAATGAACTAAATAAAAAGCCCATCATTCCCCGGGAAGGGACTGATGGGCTCATGGACGAAGTTAAACAACTAGATCAAGAGATCAAGGAAGGTGCTGTAAAGATTTTTTTTGCAGTTTCTTTCGTTGACCTCAACCAAAATATTTCCAGTTTAATACCTAATGCGTCAACGCAACAAAGCAAATACCCATCAATGGGTATCGCTTGCCATTCTTATATTCATTATTTAGCAAACGCCAGAGTTCGAATCCAAGGCAGCTTGGCATCCAACGAGTATGCCCCAGCGCCGTGTACCACTACGATAGCGGACAGTCCAATCATCAATAAATGGTATTCAAATCCCTCTCCTTGTTGGGCACCAAACCAATTCATGAAAAACCCGTGTTGAATGTGGGTCACCCACACGGCGCCGAGCATGATCGCAATCACGGACACGGCCATAACACGGCTGAATAAGCCCAGCGCCAACGCCACCATGCCGATACTCTCGCCAAGGATAACTAGGACAGCCAAGACATAGGGCAGCCCCACCGTGCCAGTGAAGTACCCAACGGTTCCCTCAAATCCATAGCCGCCGAACCAACCCAATAGCTTTTGTGCACCATGTCCAAAAACCACGACGGCAATCAATAGCCGTGTGAATAGAAGTGTCAAATCGAAGTTTGTTGATTTCATGTTTTTAACGTTTTGATATTGTAATAACCTAGCCACCCACGCGAATTTGCGACCACGTCGCAAGCGTTGCCGTCGTGAGTACGATACAAAGGTGTTTTTACCCGACCCGTTTTGGAATCGCCGATGTAAAGAAATTCCGTTAACCTAGGTGAATGGATTTACTTGCGCTGTCGTCGAATACGACTCAGGCTCTGAGGCGCAATGCCGAGGTAGGATGCAATCTGGTGGTTGGGTACACGTTGCTCGATCTGTGGATAGCGAAGAACAAATTCTTCGTATCGCTCTTTGGCGGACTTAGTCAAGTTCGCCGTGACGCGTTGGTTGAATGCTACGATCGACTTCTGATACAACAACCGGAAGTACTTGTTCATTTGCGGTACCTGATCGAACAATCGATCTAGGTCGCTCATGTTGATCCGAAGAAGCTCGGTGTCCTCCAAACAGTCTATATTATATTGAGTGGGTACCCGTCCAAAAAAGCTGGCTAGGTCACCCGCCCACCAGTCTTCCGGTGTGAAGCGCACAATGTGCTCGTGCCCTTTGTCGTCCACTTGATAGGTGCGGGCAAGGCCCTTCACAATAAAGTAATCATACTCCACTACATCTCCTTCCTGAACGATGTATTGGCGTTTTCGGTACTTCTTATGCGAGAAGCTGACGCGAAGAACGTCCTTCTCCTTTTCAGAAAGCGTGATGTTTTTACTCGCGATATTTTTGATCAAGAGATCCCACATGCAAACTCATTGAAATTGAAAGTCCAATTTGTCGGTCGTGGGTCTCAAGATAGGAATTAAAAACTTGCAGGTTAAGCCCCTCTCTGAAACAGAACGACAACACATGAACCCCGCATGATGGTAGCTGCGGTTTCATCTTTGCGCGAAATAAGGTACGTACACCCTGATCGTCGACGGCCATACGAGTCGTTGGGATGAATCACAATTTTCGCTGCGCCGACATTTCCAGGGATGGAGACCTTCCGCAGCCGCTGCTGAGATGTCAAATCCCACACCCGCTCAAACACTGTTCGATCTCGAACAAGTCGCCAACGCACCCAGCTACAAAACCCTTTAAAAAACCGACGGCTAGTCTGGCACAGTTATTTCTACATTTAGATATTATTCTGAGCTATGAAAAAGTACCCACTGGGGGAATTTGAAGAAATGGTCATCCTGACCATCGCCGTGTTAAACAACACTGCCTATAGTGTTTCGATCAAAGAAGAGATTGAGACACGTTTTTCAAGAAATGTTAGCCTCGGTGCGCTGCACACGGCCCTTCGACGGATGGAAGAGAAAGGGTATCTAAGATCGTTCGACGGCGACGCGTCGGAAGATCGGGCGGGGCGTCCAAAACGGTTCTTTGAAGTGACCGCGTTGGGGAAAAAAGCCATGCAATACATGAAGTCGACGCGTGACGAACTCTGGAATGCCATCCCAAAGGTGGTCTTACACGGAAAATAAACCACAGCTTTATGACCTCCCGCACCAATACCCCAGCGCCACCTAGACTATTCCTAAAATTCTTCCGCTGGTATTGCCAACCAAATCTGAAGTCGTATATCGAAGGCGACCTCCTGGAGGTGCATTCCAAGAGAGTGAAAAAATCGGGAAAACGACTGGCCGATTTACGATTCATTTGGGATGTCCTTTTACTTTGTCGGCCGGGGATCATTCGACCACTTGTAGGATACAAGCACCTCAACAGCTATGGCATGCTTGCGAACTACTTCACTGTGGGCTACCGCAATCTCCTGCGAAACAAAGGATACTCGATCATCAATATCGGCGGTCTGTCCATTGGGATGATGGTGGCAACCCTCAATGGGCTGTGGATTTGGCATGAGCTAAACTTCAACAAGTATTTCAGTAATTACGATCGCATCGTTCAGATTTCTGAAACGGGACTGGACCACGAAACTGGCGGCAAGTGGATAAGTACTACCATGACGTACCCACTCGGTACCGAACTCATAGAAAAGTATCCGCAGCAGCTTCAAAACCTTACGCGCACATCATTCCAAAATGAAAAGGTATTGGCTGTCAATGACGTCACCATTACCTCGACAGGTTTGTACACAGATGCGACCTTCCCGAAACTCTTCTCCTTGAAAATGGTGCACGGAACTATTCGAGGATTGGCCGACACCCACACAATACTGATTTCACAATCGCTTTCCGAAATCCTTTTTCATTCAGAAGATCCCTTGAATCAGATCATTCGGATGAACAACCAAACGGACCTCACGGTCGCGGGTGTATTCGAAGATCTACCTCAAGACACAGAGTTCAGCAATGTGAAGTTTCTCGTTCCGTGGAGCTTATTCTTGATCGATAACAAATTCATCGAACAAAGAACACTATCCGACTGGAGAAATCACTTCATCAAGATCTATGCTGCCATCCCGGAGGAACAGTCGATCGAAGCAATCACCGGCCAAATAAAGAATGCCTTGCAGTTTGCTCCTGAAGACAAAGAAATGGCTGCTAAGCGCGAACAGCAGCTCTACTTGTATCCCATGAGTGAATGGCACCTTCGACCCGTATGGATGAGGCAAGGGCCACGACAGCGACAAGGGCAAATGGACCCTATACTGATGATCCAACTGGTTGGTGCCATCGGCATTTTTGTGCTCACCCTAGCGTGCATCAACTTTGTAAACCTAAGCACGGCACGTGCTGAAAAACGCGCGAAGGAAGTAGGCATTCGCAAGACGATCGGCACCGTCCGCAGCCAACTGATGGTTCAGTTTTTCAGTGAGTCGCTACTCATGGTTTTACTTTCATTTGTGGTTGCACTCGCATTGACTGTTCTTGCGTTACCCTCATTCAACGACATTGCAAGTAAAAACATTGTCATGCCATGGACGAACGTTTGGTTTTGGCTGGCTAGTCTTGGATTTATTCTTTTCACGTCAATCCTTGCCGGAGGCTACCCCGCCCTGTACCTATCGTCGTTCCAACCGGTGAGGGCACTGAAAGGAGCTTTTCGAGCCGGCCGCGACGCCTCATTACCGCGCAATATTCTAGTCGTCTTTCAATTTGCCGTCACCGTGATTTTGTTTGTCGGCACCGTGGTCGTGTACCAACAAATTCAGTTTGCCAAAGACCGCCCGGTGGGCTATGACCGCAACGGACTGATTATGCTCCCGAAGCGCACGTCCGAATTTATTGGCAAGTATGAAACTTTGAGGACAGAGCTGAAGAATACAGGTGCTGTCTACGAAGTATCGGAATCGATGGGACCTGCCACGGAAATCTACTCGGGCAACAACGGGTGGTCTTGGCCAAATATGGATCCCAAACTGGATGCCAACTTCGCCACACTATCGGTCTCGCATTTACACGGAAAAACAGTTGGTTGGGAAATAGTGATGGGGCGCGATTTTGATATTGACAACCCAAGCGATTCGTCCGGGATTATTATCAATGAATCCGCCTTAAAGATCATGGGCTTACAAGATCCTATCGGCGAGCCAGTGACTTGGAGATGGTGGTCCGACAAGAGTCGAATCTTGGACTACAAGATACTGGGTGTCGTGAAAGACATGGTCATGGACTCGCCCTACGCGCCGACCGAGCCCACGATATTCTACCTCAAAGGACACAATGGCGACCCAAGTTGGATTAATGTGAGAATAGCGCCGACAGTCGCGGTTGGTGACGCCCTTCCGAAGATCGAGGCCGTTTTCAAGAAAATCGCTCCCGCAGCACCTTTTAGCTTCATCTTCGCCGACGCGGAATACACAAAAAAGTTCGGTCGAGAAGAACGAGTCGGCAATATCGCGTTTGTCTTCGCAACACTAGCGATCATCATCAGCTGTTTGGGATTGTTGGGACTCGCCTCTTTCGTTGCCGAAACACGCACCAAAGAAATTGGTATCCGAAAAGTATTGGGCGCCACCGTGGGGAGCCTTTGGAAAATGCTGTCTACAGATTTTATCTGGCTGGTTTTGATTGCCTGTGTCATTGCGGCACCTCTCGCCTACGTGCTCATGAGTCAATGGCTTACCAACTTTACTTACAGGATGGACATCCCCGTTTGGGTATTTGTTGTCACTATCGCAGGCGCCATCGGAATCACAATCGCTACGGTCAGCTTCCAAGCGATCAAAGCAGCCCTAGCCAATCCAGTGAGGTGTTTGAGGAATGAATAACCTAAGTACACAATCAACCACCAACCATCCACCATTATCCATCATCCATCATCCACCAACCACCCACCATCAACTACCAACCATCCACCCCCCCCTACACCGCGTCCGACAGACTTGAAAAAGTAAAATCACGAATCATCATATCCGGGATCACGAACGTACCGCCAGCGGCCGGGCTCAATGCTCGGTCTAGGCGATGTTGCTTTCCGAGAGCCTCTAAGTTGTTGAGCATGATCACGGGGCTTTCATTGAATCGAAAGTTCTTAATCGGGTATCGCAACTTTCCATTCTCAATGTAGAAGATTCCATCGCGCGTGAGGCCAGTGTACAATTGTGTCTGCGGGTCGAGCGAGCGGATGTACCAAAAGCGAGTGACTAAAACTCCCTTTTTTGTGTCCTTGATCATGTCCTCCAAAGAAGCATTGCCACCTTCCATGATAATGTTATTATAAAAAGGGACCACTTCTACATTCTTTTTCGCCGCCCAATACCGGCTATTGTACAGTCGGGTGACCACGCCATTCTTAATGATGTCCATCTTCGTGATGGGTACGCCCTCTGGTGAGGAGGTCACGGTGTACGACATGGGGTGAAAGGGATCTGTGAATATGTTCACTCGATCGTCGAAGAGTTTCTCCGACACTTTGGTACCGCCGCCCTTTTTCGACAAGAAACTTCGACCCTCGTCGGTGGCCCGCTCTTCCATGCCGTAGATCATGTTTTGGATCAACTCGGCGGCAGCGGCTGATTCCAATATCACTGTGTACTTTCCCGGTTCCAAAGCTCGTGGCTTCCTCGACTGCAACGCCTTCTGTACTGCTATTTGTGACGCCTCTTTCGCGTTGATGAGATTGATATCATTGAAATCCTGCGTTGCCCACCCGGATCCTGTGCCATCGTTGCTGCGCATGGTCAGCAGCAAGTTTACGTTGGTCAGTCCGTTGTACACGAACAAACCTTTCGTGTTCATCAACGCCGTAGCCCTCGAGGTATCTTCCATGAATCCGGCGGCGGTAGACTCGTTTTCCTTTGCGGTTTGAATACAGTCGTAAGCAGCTTTTGCGCGAAACGCCGGTGTCGTCTGGGCCGTCGATTCGGAGAAAGCCTTTCCTTCTTGGTACGTCTGCGGACCGAGAGGTTCCATGAACTCAGGATTCTCTGGGGCCAGATTAGCCAACTCTTCAGACTGCTTCACCGCGGCGGCGATGGATGCGTCATCAAACTCATTGATGGTGGCCGTGCCCGAACGTTTCCCAAAGTAAGACATGACGCTCAGCGCCCGATTTTTGCGCATGCCGGACGTGGTCACCGTATTTCTTGCGTACCGAATGTTTCCAATTCGTGATTCCGTCAAAACTACTTGACAACCTTCGGCTTGAGAGTACGCCAATACTTTCTCAAGTAGTTTCTTCGATTCCTCTTTTGAGATCATGATAATAAGATTATTGGCTAGACAGTTCTACCTGTATTGATGACATTGATTCCATTGAATCGTGCCGTGGGTGACCCATGAGAAACCGCGTTGAATTGTACGGGCTGCCCCTTCCCGTCGCCGAAAGCACCCGGCAAGCGAAAATCGCGTTCATCACATACTTGGACGCATGAATTCCAGAACGCCTGCGAATTCGCCTGATAGGCCACATCCTTCAACATGCCCACAATTTTTCCCTTCTGGATTTCGAAGAAAAGACCACCACTGAATTGGAAGTTGTATCGTTGTTGGTCGATTGAATACGAGCCATCCTTCACGATGTAGATTCCTTTATCAACACCGCTGATCATTTGGTCGGGTGTCAGAGATTCTTTTCCGGGTGCTAGTGAAACGTTGGGCATGCGCTGGAACTGAATGTCGTTCCAACTCTGCGCGTAACAGCAACCGTGGGACTCTTTCTCGCCAAGTACCGCTACCTGATCGCGAATTCCTTGGAGGTTGACGAGGATTCCATCTTTCACCAAGTCCCAGCGTTTGGTCTTCACACCCTCGTCGTCGTAGCCCACATTACCTAGCGAGCCCTCTTGATTTTTGTCCGCGAAAAGCGTGACCTGCTTACTTCCGTAGTTAAAGTTCTTTGCCTTTACCATATCGATGGTGGCGAAGCTTGTTCCAGCAAAATTGGCCTCGTAACCCAAGACACGATCCAATTCCAACGGGTGGCCCACCGACTCATGAATGGTCAACCACGTGTGCGAAGGATCGAGCACCAAATCATACCGACCCGGCTCTACAGATTTCGCCGTCAACATCTCCTTCGCCTGGTGAGGCGCGGCAGACGCATCCGTGATGATGTCGTACGACTTATCATAAAATATCAATCCGTTGGGGCCCTTAATTTGATCTTTTGGTTTGAGTGTGAGGTATTCGTAACCCATCCCCACCGGTGTGCTGAAAGAGTCTCGAGTCTTAAACTGTCCGGTCGCCTTATCAACGACGGTAACAGTAAATGTGGGATAGATTCGATGAATGTCTTGATCGATGTACGAACCGTCTGTTGAAGCAAAGTACTTTTGTTCGTTGATGACACCGAGTGACGAATTGATAAACGTAGCTCCGTTCTCAAGTGCTTTTGCGTTGGCGACCAACAACAAATCCGCTTTCTCTTTCAACGAGACGTCGAACGCATTCTTCTGAATGGGGGTCTTCCAGCTCACATCCCCGTAGGCCGGGACTGGGGCCAAAAGAACGGGCTCCTTCTGAAACTCTGAATTGGCTTTCGCGATCTCGATAGCTTCCTTTGTGGTGGTGACCATCGACTCGGGTGTCAATTCGTTCGAAGATGCGAAGCCCCACGTTCCGTTGACCATCACCCGAACACCGACTCCCGACGAAATGGTATTGAAGAGGGTCTGGACCTTGAGTTCTCGCGTGCCGACGGACTGACTCAAGTGCCGAGAGATTCGGACATCGCAATAGGTAGCGCCGCCCGACTTCGCGGTATTCAAAGCAATGTCGGCGAGTCGTTTCTTTGTCGCGACGTCGATGCCGGTCTCTCGAAGTTGTTCTTCCGTTACGGTGACCGCATTCGACGGGAATGGAAATGCCATCATACCGGCAGAAAGGCCGGTTAGTTTTACGAAGTCTCGACGATTCATGGGGTGGTTAAAACAGAATGGAAGATAAACCAAAAAAAAATGCTTTCTCAATCTCGGGTATGGCGCATCGACCACTTAGTCGGGCAACTCCAAGAATACTCCGAACAAATGAGAAGGCCTTTCGGAAAACTCCAAAAGGCCTTCGGGTTGATCTATTTAGGACTCGACCTAGGTGTTCGAATTTACTTCTTCACCTTCACCGGATAGGCGGGACGTGTCGGCTCCGTCTGTGGATTCTTTTCTAACTCCTTGAGGGCGATCTCAATTGCCTTCTGCAATTGCGGGTCGTTACCCTTGATCACCTCCGAAGGTGTCTGTTCTACTTCCACATCTGGCGCTACTCCCTCGTTTTCGACGATGAAACCGTCTTTGGTCCAAATGGCCACGTTCGGTGCCGTGATCGAGGCGCCATCGATGAATTCAGGGAAACCGAGAATGCCCACAAGGCCACCCCATGTTCTTTTGCCGACCAGCGTTCCGACCTTAAACTTCCGGAACATCCACGGCAACATGTCGCCACCAGAACCAGCCGTCTCATCGATCAACATCACCTTCGGTCCTTGAATGGAGCCACTCGGGGTTTTGAAATCCTTTCCGTAACGGGTATTCCAATGGGATTGGTAAGGGCGCTGCAACATGTCTATATAATAGTCGGCAATCTGACCTCCACCGTTGAAACGTTCGTCCACGATGATGGCTTTCCTATTTGCTTGTGGATAGAAGTATCTTTTGAAATAGGTGTGCCCAGCTTCCGCCGTGTTGGGAACGTACACATACGCGACTTGGCCTTTCGTAGCTTCAGTCACTTTTTTAAGATTGTCTTCGACCCAATCACGGTTGCGCAAAGTATTTTCATTTTCAATCGGCACCACTTTCACCACGCGCGACCCAGTCATGTTGGGGTTGGGGCCGATGGTGAGCTCCACGATCTTACCAGCGGTAGCCTCAAAGAATTTGTAGATGTTCTCCGAAGCGGGGAGATCTTTCCCATTTACGGCGAGGATGTAATCACCTACTTTGGCGTTGACACCGGGTTCGGTGAGTGGTGATCGCAACGATGGGTTCCAATTCAAGCCGCCGTAGATCTTCTTAAGCTGATATCGGCCGTTGGCAATTTGAAAGTCAGCGCCAAGCAAACCGCCCTTCACCGGCGCGGGGTTGTTGAGTCTGTCGCCAGCACCTAGAAGATAGTGATGTCCCACGCCGAGTTCGCTGCCCATCCATTGTAAAACAAGGCTGAGGTCGCTACGGCACGCGAGATGCGGAAGGAAGGCGGTGTACTTTTTCTTGATGGCTTGCCAATCTGCTCCATGCATGCCAGGATCGTAAAAGAAGTCTCGATTGATGCGCCACGCTTCATCAAAGGTCTGCGCCCACTCTGAGACGGGATCGATTTTCACTTCGATCGCTCCGGTATTCAATGGCGACTCGCCTTTGGTTCCCGCATTGCTGATGAACCATGAATCGCCAGACAGATAGGCCATTTTTTTCTTATCGGCCGAAAGCGTATAGACGTCCATAGCTGTCACCTCGCTATCCTTGCGCTTCTTGACATCGTACTGGTGCATCGTGCCAGGACCAGAGAAGTCGGCAGGATACTCGATGTACAATAGGTTTCCATCGCTTGTCACACCCAAGCGTCCGTAGTTTCCAGCTTTGACCGCCACGTCGACGATCCGGTTTTCCATTCCCGAAAAGTCGATCTTCCAGACCTCTTCCTTCTTGGGTTCCTCCTTCTTGTCTTTTGCCTTGTCATCTTTCTTAGGCTCCTCTTTCTTTTCTTCCTTGCCCTTTTCCTCGTCGCTTTCCCTTGCGAATGGCGACACGGTTTCTTGCTGCAGCGTTACGAGGTAAATCGAGCTCGTGGCGCGCATGTCATTGTTAGATTGGTTGAACCAGTTCACGACCGGACCTGCATCTGTCGACGCAAAAAAGACTAGGAACTTTCCGTTGGGATCGAACACGGGTTCACTCGCATCGCTAAGCCCATCCGTCACCGGGAAAGACTTGCCTTGATCGATTGAATACAGGAAGGCCTGCTTGAAGTTTGTTTCGAGAACTTTTGTATAGGCGATCCATTTCGAATCTGCCGACCAATCACCAAACTGATCGCGGAAGGGCCCCGGAACATACAACTCGTCCGAATCAATCTTCTTGATGATCGAAGTCGCGACATCCAATACGTAGAGGTTTCTTCCGTTGTCAACAAAAGAGATTTTCTTGCTATCGGGCGACCATTCTGTATTCGCGTAAAAACCGGTGCCGTTCAATTTAAACTTGCGTACATCTCCCTTTCCATCTTGTGGTTTGATATGAAGTTCATATTCGCCGGAAGCGTCCGAGAAATAAGCTATGGACTTGCCGTCGGGGGACCAAGATGGGCTCTTTTCATGAACGTTAGGTGTCTCGGTTAGATTTCTAGGGTCGCCCTTCTCCGCGGGCACGGTGACAATCTCGCCACGAAAATCAAATACGGCGCGCGAGCCTGAAGGCGACACGTCAGCAGAACGGATGTAGTTGTTGCCTTTCACAAAACGAGGACGAAGCTCCTGCAGATCGGCAGCGATGCCAACCGTTAACTTTCGCTCCGACGAAGCCGCGAGGTCATATACATGAAGATATCCAGCTTGGTCGAAGATCAATTTATTCACACCGGCAGTCATGTTGAGGACCGGGAAGTCTTTGAAGTCAGTCAGTTGCTTCACCTCCTTCGAATTCACGTCGTAGGAGAACAGGTTAAACTCCCCGTTGCGGTCACTGCGAAAGTAAATCTTGTCGCCAACCCATTGGGGTCCTGAGTCGTTGCAACCTCCCTGAGGCTGCGGGATCTTAACTACTGATTTATCAGCGAAAGAGAATATCCAAATGTTAGCGATGGTGCCACCGCGGTAGTGTTTCCATTGGCGGAATTCATCCCGCAAAGGATTGTAGGCGATGCGTTGGCCATCCGCTGCGTACGACGCATGAAAGCCGTTGGGTATCTCCAACTGAGTCGGAAATCCGCCGGTCACGGAAACAGTAAAAAGTTGAACGTAACGGCCAGTAAACGTAGCCCTAGGTGATGTGAACAAGACGTTTTTTCCATCGGGTGTAAAACCCCTCACAAGATCTGGCCCCGGATGATATGTTAAGCGGGTGGGTACGCCTCCTTCCACCGGAACGATAAACACATCGGTGTTTCCATCGTATTGAGCGCTAAAGGCAATCCACTTACCATCGGGTGAAAAGAAAGGGTTTGACTCCACACCTTCATCTACCGTCAGTCTCCGCGGTTGCGAGCCATCGGCATTGGCTACCCAGAGGTCTTCGGCATAAATGAATGCAATGTGATTTGCGCTGACTGCGGGTTGTCCCAGCATCCGCGTGTCTTTCGGATCGATCGCAAAAGCCGTGAACGAACCTAGAAAGAGTAAGAGGGGTAAGACTTTTTTCATAGAAATATTCAGTGTTTTGGATAAGTTCAGATGATCAACGTGTCACCAGTCGGGGTCCGACTTCAATAACACTAGGTGGATAAGTTTCCAAAATAAAGATAGCAATCTTTTTCTTTGAACTGCTTGAATAGCCCGCCTGTAATGTCTCCAGACTACCAGCTTGCGTCAAGGCTGTTCGGTGACGTAAGACGTTAATTGTACGATGATGTTACAGGTGATGGGCGTTCTGGATGGGCAATTCTTAGCCCGATGAACTACTCCCCTTTTATGTTATAAGTGAACGACAGCGTCGCAAAAAAGAAGGGTGAGATGCTTATCGTGAGCCGGGCTCGACGTCCATTACCTTTCAAGCGCCCGGATCGTAAACCGAACAGTCACCTCATCGCTCAGCGACAAGCTACTCCCTCCTACTTGGTAGTCGAGGCGGTCGATCGTAAAGCTGCCGTTCAACTCGACACCGCCCGGTTGGGCAACGCTTTTTGAAATGCTTACCGGTACCCGAATGGACTTCGTCGTGTTTTTTATTGTAAGGTTGCCGGTCACGAAAAGCTCACGCGGCGACGCTCCAGTTGTGACCGCCGTTGACGAGAATCTCAGCGTCGGAAAATTCTTGGTGTCCAAGTACTCGCGCTTCTGTAAATGCTGGTCACGGAGGGAGATGCCCGTATCGATCGTCTTCGCCTCCGCCGTCAACTCAAAAGACGAGGATACAAGCCTGGTGGTATCCAGAAGTATCGATCCGGTCACGCCACCAATCGTACCGCGCACGTCAAGGCCAAAATTCCTAACGGCGATGACCACCGAGGAGTGCTGACCGTCTACGGTTAGCTGTTGACATTCCGCAGAGACTGCGAAAAAGAGTAGAAAGCAAAGGAGTCTCACTTATTTTGGTTCTGACTTGGCAAAAATAACAGTGTACTTCTCGCACCAAATCAAGACAAAGGGATATTGTTTGATATCGGTACCAGCTGGCACAGAATACGACTGCTTGCCCATCGTTGATTTCAATTGTCCCAAGTTGATGTATGAGGATGCATCAACGGATTTGGAAAGATAGACTTTAAGGTCGGGGCCGTTCTCCGACTCAAATGGATCCAGCAACACCGTGTGTTTGCCGTTTTGTTCATAAATCGACGTCGTTCCACTCGCGGTATGATTTACCCCAACGAGTGATCCCGTTCGTAGCAAAATCGCCGTCGAAGGGTCGAAGGTATCGTTCGCAGCTGTTTCCGGAATCGCATCATCAGGTGCGCACGAGGTAAAAACAGACAAAAGAATGACGAGCAAGGATAGATTTTTCATCGCGTGGTGCCGTTTATTTTGAAACTTGTTCCGATCATAAACAGAAGTGACTTTCTCCTAAACCGATCGTTGGGTTCCGGAAATTGTTGGACTTTTGTCTCGGTCGTATACTCTGTAAACAAAAACTGAAATCCCGCTCTGACACCCCATCGGTCACGGACTCGATAGTCGGCGTAAAGCTCCGAGTTCAATGAACCAAAGTCGTTATCGCTAACCAATAAAGCATTGAAAGGGGAAACTTTGGCATTCAACCTCTGGCCTTGCTGGCCATTGATGTAGTTCCCACGACGCTGGCCTCCGAACGAAAGTCCGACGGCGTCGATATTGAAACCGACCTGCAACTTCGGGGAAAAACGGTACCCAAGATTGACCAGCGCGTTGAGTGCGTATACGTTGGGTTTGGCGACCAAGAACGTATCCATGTTGGCCGTCACGTTCTCTTTAAAGATCACGAAAGGCCCTGTTCCATTGGAAGTAAGCTTGGCCGGAGCCGTGACGTAATACTGGTTTCTGCCGAGGTAGCCGGTGAAACGACCGCCGACGCCTACGAAGATTCTCTTGTTCTTACCGATAAACCAGTTGTGATAATATGAGCCCACGAGTGTTCCTTGCGCGGTCCCAATCGCGAGGTCGACGTTGGCCACATGTTCGCGACTGGATTGCGCGGAGAGGACCGCTGGTAGGAATAGACTGGCAAACGCCAACAGGAATTTCATTGAGCTGATTTTCCAAATAGACGGGAGCGCGGGGCTGTCCTTACAGAGAAAATACAGTTTTTTCGTCGGGTGAAGGGAAGCGCTATGATCACCTGATGATATCATGGATACCGATCCTGAGGACACTAAAATGCCAAAAAAAGAGTCTCCGAAAGTGGAGACTCTTGTGACGGATTGAATTTCGAAGTGAATGCTACTTCTTTACAAAGAGGAAGTCGCTGCCAGGAAGGTTCGATCCAAAGGTTCCCAAGCGGGGTGGGTTGAGCAACTTCTCTACGTAACTGAAGACTTCAGCCACGGTGAGGATTCCATCTCTGCCCCCTTGCGACTCCAACGCCTCCAAGAAATTCTTGGCAAAGGGTGAGTGCTTTCCCGCAATTCCATCTGACACGTATGTCTTTCCACCCGAAGTCAGGTAGCGACGTGTCTTCAACGTCAGTTTACGCGCAATAAATTCATTCTGATTTTGTTCCCTGTAAGTTGCGTCCTCGGCACCGCGTTGCGACGCAAGCGCTTCGTCAAAGGTTCCACCAAAGCAAACGTCCATCACCAAAAAAATATGTTCGGCAGGAATGTTATTGATGATGGACCGAAGGCGGTTATGCGATAAGTACGAGGTCTTACCCGCGTCATCCACCAATGATTCCTTGGTTACCACGAAACCCTCGCCGAATGTTTGGTCATACGTTCCGTGACCTGCGAAGAAAATGAACAACTGATCCAAGGGTTTGTACTGTTTCTCTCCGTACTCGCGTAGCTTTTTTAGGATCTCGTCCTGCGTTGGGTTCTCGACGACGTCGGTGGTGAATCCATAGGTCTGTTCCAGTTGTGTAGCAATGGTGCGTGAATCAAAGATTGGGTTCACAAGATCCGACCAGTTGTCGTACTTATCTGTCGCGAAGATCAATGCATAATCACGGCGTTCGAGACGGTTTGCTTCGGAGATAGCCACGTTGCCGACGCGTACCCGCCGCGACGTTTTCGTCTCAACTCCTTCTGCATTCCTAACGACAACTTCTACGATGTTCTCGCCATCCATAAGGTTCAGCGTCTTCTCTACGACGAGGTACATCTTCTGGCTGGCGTCAGGCATCACCTTCAGACTACCACGCGCGGCGGCCTGCAGCGATTCCTTGACGTTTATCATCACACCTTCAATTGGAGTAGTAGTCTCCACAACAAACTTAATCCTGTACCGAGATTGCTCTGAGTAGCTGATATCGGGGATCGGCTGCATCCAGGTCACGATGGGAACAGTCGATGTCACCGAAGTCGCCGTGTTCAAGTGAAACTTGTCGGTTCGACTGTTGACGTTCTGTGCCTTCGCACCTATCACGCAAGCCACCAAGATAAATGTGAAAAGAGAATTCCTGCTGTTCATTTCCGCGAGGTTTGAATTTTAATCGATCCTATTGACCGCTTCAACGACGATGGTATCGTGATTTTAGTTATTTAAACTTTCAACTGAAGGAGGAGCTGGTTGGTTTGCTTCACCTGCGCTGCCGCCACCACTCGTTACTACGAAGACCACACCTCCCACGACCGCCGCGCCGGCGACGACCTTAAGTACCAATGGTAATTTGGGCGCGATGTGAAAGAAGTCGGTGTAGATCACTTCATCAGGACGCTTTGAATCGGTTAGACGAAGACGATAGTCGTCACCTGACTTGGCATGTGGTGGTAGTGTGAGCAAGTAGTTTCCGTTATTTGGATGGTTCAGCTCCCCAACGATACGCTCACTTCCCTTGAGCAACTCGATATGAATAGGGTTGTTATTACCAGGTTTCCAGGCGAGCGGGTAGGTCTTCCCGCGTCGATATGTTTTCTCGGTGCTAAATCCCTGGAGTTTGGCAAACATGACGAACACACGACCGCGCACTTCGAGGGAGATATCGCCGTTGTAGTCGCCCAATTCTTCCTTAAAGTTCCACTCGATGGTCTTGAGGGTTCCTGGCTTGATCTCCGGACCGACATCGCCCTTCACCTTCGTCATGGGAACCGTGAAGTTGTCATTCGATATATATAGGTTCATCAAGTATTCATTGTTAGGATTGGAGTCCTCCAACTCATACTTCACGATGATTTTGTCGCCCGCCAATGACACTTGTTTTATCAACACCGTTTGAGCCGCGCCCACTACAGGCAGCGACAGTGCGAAGAGTATGATCAGTCTTTTCATAAAACAGGTTTTACTATTTCTTGAGCATTATTTTTCCACTTTGCGCGAATTGACCTTGCTCGCTTGCCACGAGCAGCCGGTACACATAAATTCCGTTCCTTGCGTCTTCGCCATTCCATGTGTAGCGATAGAATCCTGCATCTAATTCGCCATCGTGAAGGGTAGCGTGCTTCTTCCCTAGCAAGTCATATACTTCGAGCTTCACGTTGAAGCGCACCCCTTGATTTGGTAGTGTAAATGGAATGGTCGATAAGCCGGAACTTGGGTTCGGGAAAGCATCGCCCAACATCACGACATCGGGCCGTATCTTCTTTTCGAGGTCTTCGCCGAAATAAATCCGAAAAGACTTTGAGACATTCGGGTCGAACACGTAGCTATTAGACTCGCGCATATTGATGGGTACCTGCAACGCCACATCAAAGAGGTACAGTTCTTTCGCATTGCTTCCGAACTCGGCATTGTTCCACTTCAGCATTGTAAGTCCAGCTTGGTTGGTTCTCACGGTAAAGTTCCAAGTGTACTCATCGCTTACCGGAACGACGTCGACACCCAACTTTTTAATCTTGGCTTCGGGATGGGGGAAGTCAACCCTCAAGTAATCTTGAAAGATGGGTGGATTCAGATCGTCGAAAGCGTCGACGCTTTCGCTGGCATTGGCACTCATACCGATACCACCCAGGTTCGAGACAAGCGATCCGTTGCTCAACGAGAGCGTCAACCTCCAGTCAGTTGCATCCAAGCGGGACGTGAAACTCTCGGCACGACCGCCACTGCCGGTGGCAACCACGGGTACCTTAATAGTGACGGCTGAAGCCCCGCCATTGAAAGCAAAACCACCTTGCGTCGCCTTGAGCGTTTTCGTGACGGTGAAGTCGCCCTCGCCCGTAAACGCTTTCAGGTTGTTGAGGATACCTGTTGCACCCACGGTCACGCCTGGATTCGCCGCAAGCACGGTCGCCCAATCGATGTCGAAAGGATAAGGATTGCCAATCTGATTCCACCCCGGATTCAAAATAATTGAAGTCACGTTGGTCTTCGTAACGCCTGGAGTTGCATTCACCGCCAGCGTGGGGCTTCCACCGGGTTTGTATATCAACCAATAACCTTTGGCATATTCAAGTGTTGAACTCGCGTCCAGTTCGGTCCAGTCCGTAGCGCTCGGATTTAGCGTCAGCAACCGCCACACTTTGGGATCATAGGTTCCAAGCGATGGCACGAGTAAATCGCTTACTTTGGAAGAGGTGAACGTATATGGAATCGAAATGATCCTATAGTCTTTGGTTTCGGTCCCCGGGGGCAACACGGGTGAGATCGTCGGCTTTTTACCTTCCGGGAATGTGATGTACGAATAATGGTAAGTGCCGTTGTCTGGGCTTACGGCCTTGTTTCCAACTGCGTCTTGGGCTTCGAAGTAATATTCGATGCCAAGTGATCCAAACTCACTCGCGGTGGGTTGGAACGTATAGCTACCAGATCCCGCAGTCGTCTCCGTGATTTCTTTCCCTGTTCCAAAAGGGTCGCTGCTAGAGATCTTGCGGTAGAATACTTTCGCACTTGCGACACCGATGTTATCGGTGATGCCCAATGTGATCGTTTTGTTTGCATCACCGTTAGAGAAATTGTTGGCAACCGAATTCGTAAAGTTGATCGTCGGTTTCACGTTGTCGGGTTGTGTCGCCATCGTAAACTTCCACCTGGAGTTATCGACGATAGACGTATTGGGATTTCCAAAGATATCGACGAACGCGCCCGGCTCGACCGTAATAAAATAACTCTGTGAAGCACCCGACAACGGCGAATACTTCAAAGTTCCAGTCGACGGCGTAAACGTAAACGTCTTATCGAATTGCACGGCGGCGGCGGCATCGATACTCTCCACGAAACCAGAAGGATTTGCCGAATCAACAACCCTAACTTTCTTTCCCGCGACAGGAAACGCAGCCTGGTCAAATGTGATCGACAACGTTGCGGTTGGTAAGACACCTGTAGCATTGTTGGCAGGAACTAAAGTAGCGATTGCCGGCGGGGTTGTGTCCGTTGGGACCACCACACCAGAGCTTTTCAGTACGGGAAATCCGTTGATAGCGCCAAAGGCAATCCCAGTGGACTCGTTGAGCACAATACTGTTAAACTCGTTCCAGTTGGTTTCACCCGAATAACTAACACTTTGCCAGGTCGTACCCTGATCGCGCGAAAGCCAGAGGACACCTGCGGTTGAGCTAATGAAAAAGTAATTCAACGCGGTAATCGTCAGCTTAGAACCCGATGGCGCCGATTTGCTAGTCCAGTTCAACCCATCGATGGATGAATAAATCTTGGCCGCAACGTAATCGTACAGGTACACTTTTCCACCTGCCGCAGTCAAGTTGACTGTATTGGTCGTAAACGTAAGCTTACTCCAAGCACCGGATGAATACTGGTATGCACCATAGACCAGGTTGTTGCCTTCCTTCACGCTTGCCCTAAAGTAGACGACGCCGTTACTTCCAACTGCCAAAGACGTCAAGTCCGAGAAGTCTGTGGGAAAGTTCATGCTCAACTTCGTCCAATTGACTAGGTCGGTTGAGGTCGCGACGCCGTAGACATTCCCCGTAACGAAAGCGTAGTAAACAAGTCCGTCATAGGAAGTGAGGTATTTGAAACCGACCTTTGCAGGATTGGCGAGTTTAGTCCAAGTCGAACCATCTGTTGTTCTGAAAATCGCCGCCGTACCGAATGCAATAAGACTCCCGTCGGGTGATTTGAAGAGTCCAGTCATTGGCAGGTCAATCGCCGTGATCTGCGTCATCGTTTGACCTTGATCGGCGGAAACGTATACAGCACTATTCACTACTGCGTAAAGTTTCCGATCATAAATCTCAAGGTTCGTAGTCTGATTGTCTGATAAACCCTTTGTTTGAAATGGAGCAAACGTCAGTCCACCGTCTGTTGATTTGAATACGCCTGGTGTGACGTGCTGGATGTCTGACTGAGCCCCAGCGTAAATATCAGTTCCCTTCCAAATGAGTGCCCGGAAATCGCGGGAAATCGTAGCCTTGCTGGTCCAACTCGCACCACGGTTAGTCGAGGTGTAGATGACTGTGTAGGGGACTGCATTGGCGTCATACCCGACCATCCGCAACCAATACTCGCCCGTTGGCGAAACGTACAAGCCACGGGCAAAAGAGCTTTGAAAATCTGACGCAGAAATCCCGGTACCGGCACTTGCCCATGTGGTTCCATCGTTCGCGGTAATGAATACATTTCTCTGTGTAGAGACTGCCACATAGCCAGCGTCCATAGCAGAGATTGAAATTATCGCATCAGTGGAAGGCGTTAGACCAGACTCGGCAGCCGTCCAGGTAGCTCCTTTGTCGGTGGAGCGAAGGAGCCCCGAACCAGAGCTCTTCACGGCGAAGAGCACACTGCTTGAAGATATCGCCAGATTTTGAAAACCACTGTTGTCGATCGAAGTATAGGTAGCACCTCCGTCGGCAGATCGATACAAACCGTTTGACGCGGCCAAGAAGATTGACCCAACATCGTTTACGATCATAGCGTTGATCGAGTTGATATTGGCGCTGGCAGAGGTAGGGGTAAACGAGGCGCCATTGTTGGTGGACACATAGGTAGTCAAAGGCTTATTCGGCAGACTTGCTGCGATCACATAGATCTTATCGGACGGATTGATGTAGGCGTCTGTTATGCCTGCGAGAAGTTCGTCCCAAGTCGAAGTGGCGGTGTTATAGTGATAGAACCGCGACGCGCCGACCGCGAACAATTCTCCGTTGGACGTCTTCAACAGGTTCTTAATGGGACCACTAAAGGGGCCACCAGCTACCTTCTGCCAGTTAAAATCGATGTAAGGAGTCTGCTCAGCGGGCGGAAGGAGCAACTTATTGGTAGTTGACGTCACGAATTCGAGCGCGGGAGAGTTCAATGCGGAAAAGTAGAAAGTGTCTCCGCCTGCGTTGAGCGAAAAGTCGGTTACGCGTGTCAGGTTGTCGGCCAGTGGAATGTTGGTGATCGTTTTCCCTTCGTCTTGCGAGACAGACACCTGACCATATTGATTGATGTATGCAAATCCGCGCAGGGTGCCTTGTGTGATTGGCTTCACCCTTGCGAATCCGTTAAAAGATCCTAAGAAGTTGAACGTCGCACCTTTGTCGGAACTTGAGTACAAACCCGACGTGGCCTGCGCATAGAGCTTGTTGTTCAAACTAAAGATGACGTCACTGCCGGGCGCTGATAGATCGAAGAGCTCGGTCGAGAGCGATTGCCCGACGCGCGTGATCGTCCACGGCGACACGTTGGAATCGAATTTCCAAATTTGGGGTTGGGATCCGTCATAACCCAGGACGTAAAAAAAACCGTCTGTGTCGCGCGTCAGCTTTGATGGCGAGAAGTTTACGGGCAAAGCCCCCGCATCGATTTTCGTCCACGTGGTCCCCTTATTGATGGACTCCCAAATGGTACCATTCTGTCCAATACCAAAGATGTCTGTGCCGGAAAACACGAAGACATCTTTGAACTGAGTCACACCGGCAGGATTTGCAATAGTGGTCCAGTTTATTCCATCGGTGGTAACCAAGTTGTTACCCAGCGAAGTGACCAACAACGTAGATGGGTCGATTCTAAAAAGCAAAGACAAGTCGACACCGAGGTTCTTGCTTTGCCACGTCACTCCCTTGTCGGTGGAGTACCAATAGGCGCGCGGAAAGATACCCTGCAGTTCGATGAGTTTCCCATCGAGCATCACCTCAATCTGTGACCCCTGTCCGAACTTCATCCCCGTTGAAGTTGACGACCACGACGTGCCACTGTTGATGGACGTGAACACGCCGGAGCTAGCTGCCCCAACAAGTACTTGAGTTCCGGTACGCCACAAGGCGCAACGGATGGCTTCCGCTTGAATAATGTCGGTAGGCCAACTGGCTTTGGAGACCCAGGTCGACGGCTCGGTGAATTCCCATTGATAGCTTTGCCCACTGTTCGGGTTGACGTAGAGGTACGCTTTCCCCGATGGCGAAGACGCTAGCAACGGGTAACTGAAATTGGCATTGGCGGGGAGTGTTTGTGCGGTCCAGTTTGTTTCGCCATCGGCCGACACAGAGACGCCCCCGAAAAAGTCAGCCTTGGTGTACGAGAACATGACCTTACCCGACGCGAGAATAGTGGTATTGAATCCATTGTCGACGACATCTGATATCACCTTCGGGAATGCGGTGATCCAACTCGCTTCCGACCACGAGGCAAGGTTGGTCGGATTGGCCGGATACTTATATTTCAAAAGGCCCACGTAAGGGTTGGTGAAATAGATGTCGCCCGTGGACGTGATGTCTAGGTCGAAAGATGTGCTGACAAAACTTTGCGTTATCGTATAGAGTCTTTTCCACGTGGCCCCTTTGTCGACGGTAAGTTGAAGGCCGGTCCTTCCTGCGACGACGTACGCGTCGGGAGCGGGAAGTTTTTTCAGGAGGTAAACAACATCGGGTGTCGTCATTGCCACGCCCGACTCGACCCAGGTAACCCCACCGTCGGAAGAAGTTTGCAGTTTCCCGAACCCGTCTGTGATCACGAGTGTGGAGCCGTTGAGGGTAAACGTCCGGATGGCGAAGCCAACTTGCGCTGGTTTGTTGATCTGGGTCCAAGATGCGCCGTTGTCTGTTGAGTAGAAGAGCGTGTTCTCGCTCTCAACGATGTTGACAAGCGCCCAGACCTTGGTGTTGGCGGCGTCGTATTCGAGCTGGAGGACATTTCCCCCGAAGGGACCGTTGAGCCGGTTGAAAGTTTGTGCGCTACAGAAAAGGGAAATGGTAAGAGCAACGAGAGTAGCCAGTCTCTTCATAGGTAGTTAGGGGTGTTAGGGGGGCTTTTTGATCGCGAAATGATAACCACCACCCTCCCCAGAAGGAGACAAGCCGAACGTTATGCAGCACGGAGAAAAAAGCCGCAATAAATATACACTAATTTGGGAGGAATGAAAGTCGGCCGCCCGCAAGGGCTGAATAGTTATTGTAGGAGCATTCGATCCCGTGGCTGGGATAGGATTGGCATCAGCAGCGACGGTCGCCAACGATATTCTGAATGGATTGTTCCTTGGGCGTAGAGATAGAAGATAGGTCCGAACAAAAGCATAAGCCCGAACGAACTCCCGAAAGCATAGGGAAATGACGTGTATACTCCGGAAGAAATAAAGAAGAAGTCGGCATTGGTAACGGCTAATGCGACTAGAAGCAAGGACACCAAAAAGAAGTCCATCGTCTTTTCCTTAATCCGCACCATCATCAAACTCAACAGGAAGACTGCCTGAGCGATACTGATAAGGAACAAACCCTGCCACATAGTCTAGGGAGATTTTAACGATACAAAAGAACGAATAATTAAGAGGCAAGTCCAAGAAATGATTGCCTGCCTGACGGCTTTTGCGCGGTGAAAGAACGTCACCAAACCGACGACCAGCCAACCCACGGTCTTATTGCGTATGATTGGGTTGGTGATAGTTGCCTTCGCATGAGGCCGAGAATTCACCAAGCAGACTTTATTACGTATATCTGCGTCCCGTCGGGATCGTGAAAGTGTATGAATGATCCACCCTCCTCTTCACGCAAAGAAACCGAAATAGAACGTAAGCTCAGTCCCTGTTTCCACGCCTCGATATCGTTCGTTCTGAGCCCTACCGAAACGTTCCCCGAGTTGGACACGGTAGTTTGCGAATAGTGGAGGCCCAAGATGATCCCGGGTGCCTCCAACTGTGCATACCGGTTTGGCCATACGTACTTTGTCGTAAAGCCTATTGACTCATAAAATGCAATCGAACGATCCAGATTCGAGACATTTATTGTCAGGTGTGATTCGATGATCGTCATAAGGTTCGCTTTCGCCCAGTCCGATGAATATAGAATGATTCATCTCCAGCTTCGCAAAAGGCATTCACTTTCGTGACGAACCGAGAAAAAATCGGGATGAAGCGAAACGCTTCGATCAAAAGGGCTAGACGAGGAAGCGTACCAGAACGCAGGAGGTCAAATTAGATCGTCCACTTAAAGAGTAAGAAGCTCTACCAACTTACTTCTTTTGCTTTTTCAGTCTGTATTCCTCTCCCCACTTCGCCAACGATAAGATGATTGGCGACAACGTAAGTCCAAACTCGGTTAGCGTGTACTCGACCCTTGGCGGGATCTCAGCATAAATCTTCCTGCTTATTACACCGTCATCTTCCAGTTCCCTCAACTGCTGCGTGAGCATCGACTCTGTTATTCCCCTTACACTTCGTTTCAGCTCGCCAAACCTTGCAGGCGAGGTAAGGTAGATGGCGTTGATCAGAATGGCCTTCCACTTCCCTCCTAACACTTGCATCGAGGCCGTTACGGGACAAGATTCTTCATCAAAAACGAAGTTTTTATGCGCATTAACTTCTTGACTATCAATATTAGTATGTTTTTTCATAGTAGCTTGCTTTATCCGTAGTACTTGATCTTTTACGATTAACAACGAATCATTGTACTACAATACTAACCCAAAGTAAGGCGCCAGCCAAGTAACGAACAACCAAAAATCTTAATAGAATGGAAAAACTTTATGAAGCGCAGGTAACGACGTTAGCAGGTCGTAATGGTCACGCAAGATCTTCTGATGGTATACTCGACGTAGACATCAGATTTCCCAAGGAAATGGGTGGCACCGGTGGCGCAACGAATCCCGAGCAACTTTTCGCTGCGGCATGGTCAGCGTGTTTTGGAACGAGTGTGACGGTCGCCGCAGGAATTGAAAAGGTGAAGATAGGCGCAGTGACGGTGACTGCTAAAGTCAGCGTACTACATGGGAACGGCAATTTTGATCTCGGCGCCCACCTTCTTGTTAGCATAGCCGATGTTGACTACCCTACTGCGAAAAAACTGGTAGACGCGGCTAAATCCATTTGTTCCTATTCGAAAGCAACAAAAGGAAACATCCACGCCGTTTATGAAGTTGTACCACCTTCACGGGACTGACCACCGGGAAAGTCCTTCATCTCACGAACAACACTGTTCAACTCCACTCACAACGAAAAAGTAAAACAAGTAAACTCAACAACATGGTAACGACACTCAATTGGTTTGAAATACCCGTCAAAGATTTCAAAAGAGCTAAAGCTTTTTATGCAAGAGTTTTAGATGTTCAGGTTCAGGACGACCCTACTCCCAACAGGCAATATGCCTATCTACCGGCCGATCCAAAAAGTGGCGGATTCGGTGGCGCCATCGCCTGTGGTGAGAACTACGTACCCGCCACGACCGGCACCACCATCTATCTCGATGGCGGCAATGACCTCTCGGTACCACTAGGCAGGGTGGCCAGCGCCGGTGGACACTGTACAGCCGTGGCGTGGCCGTCATGTAGAGACGCTTCTTTGCTTTTAGGAATTTGTTGTCGTGTACTTTTGTGAAGGCTGATTCATCTTCACCGGAAATTGTTACGCCTGTAGTTCTGTGGGCTTCATCACAAATGATTAAATCAAATTGTTCGATACCTATGTCTGATTTCTCCAGGGCCTTTTGGGCTTTCGAAATAACATCAATGGATTGGTAAGTAGAGAACACAACGGTCATGCCTTTGTGTCCATTCTTTTTGATGTGTTGAAATTGATTGACGATGTCTTTGACATCAGTGGATGCCGGAAGTGCCAGGTCGACAACGCTGAAGTTATCGCTGTCATCATTCTTCGTTTTCTTCTTGGATACTTCAGGGTCTGAACAAATACAAATTGCGTTGATCGGTTCTTTGGCAAAGGCAGTCCACTCACGAAGTGTTTGGCCAAGTAATGCAATGGAGGGAACCAGGAACAAGATGTTCCCTTTCCCTTTTGTTTCGTGTTCGGCAATTCGTAGTGAATTAAACGTCTTGCCAGTACCACAAGCCATAATCAACTTGCCTCGATCAAACTTTTTAAAATGCTTGTGCGTTTTTTCTAACGCCTCTACTTGATGTGGTCTTAATTCACGATCGGTTATCCTGGATTGTTCACCGCTAATGCCTTGCTCAAGTTTCTCCCAATCAACAGGTGCTTCTTGTAAATCGAACAGGTTGAGTCGTGTAACCGGTGGGTTTTGATTTTTAATCGACTCTGTGGCATTTGGCCCCCAGTTGTTAGTGGTAGAAATCCACAGTCGATTCGAGAAGCCGGTACTTTTACCATCAACTTTAAATTTTCTGCTTGAAGTTGAGAGGAATGAATCAACAGCAGGCTTATCAATCAATGTCTTCTCCTGAAAACACTTGCACTGGATCGCCCAATAGTCACCGTCAAACGTAATGGCTACCAGATCGATACCGGTATCGCCACCACCCAGGTCTTCCCGGCCTGGAAATTCATTCCACAACCACACTTTCTTGAACAGGTACGCATACTTAGGGTCAGTTTTGAGGTAGGCCTGCATGAGCCGTTCGAAACGGTCGCCTTTGTCGCGTTCGGAGAAGGAAATTTTACGATACTTATCGAGTACTTTTTGAAATGCCATTGAAATCCGGAGGGGTTAAACCAAGTTGCGATAATCGTAGTTAAATATAGAGCAAAGGGCCGAAACAATGGCTTGTCTACAACGTATCAGGGAAAGGCCATTAAATATAAAAGCCTCCCGGATACTCCGAAGGGCTTTTAAATTTGAGTTTCAGTGATCCTGCTGGGACTATGAAACATCATCCTGCGCGTGTCCCTCAGTCCAATAGAATCAAGGGTGCTACGCTTCGCTCAAGCACCTACCTAAATTAGGATGTCGACTATGAAAGCAGGTTCGTAATTCGTTTCGCGCTTGGCCTGCAACGCCAAAAATGCAAACGCCCCTGGGGTAGGGGCGCTTTTGATTGTTTCTTCAGTGATCCCGCTGGGATTCGAACCCAGGACCCATACATTAAAAGTGTATTGCTCTACCAGCTGAGCTACGAGATCGGTCCTTTTGGGGGAGCTACTCTCCCTCCCCGCCCGGCTCGGAGTCAGACATTTGGGGTAAAAATACCCGCGGTTTGCCCTTTCTCCCGCCTTTTCCGTACTTGCGGCGCGGCCCTAAAACGGCAGATTTTCAAGGTCTGCCCTTTCGGGGCCACAAAGGTAGCCGAATATGAAACATTACCAAAAATGGGTTTTGAAAATAGTTGCCCTGGGCGCGTTTTTCCTCACCTCCAACGCCATCTGGGCACAAAACCCGCAGTTCGGATACCGGCTCAAGATGGCCGACTCGCTCTATAATAAAAAGCAGTTCACCCAGTCACTCAAACTCTACGAACAGATCCTACAAGGAGGAAGCCATTCGCCCGCCATGCTCCTCAAAATGGCCTACATCGAAGAAGGCCTCGGCCACACCGCCCAAGCACTCTACTATATCTCGTTCTACCATAAAACCACCGGCGACCGCACCGCTCTCACCAAAATGGAAGAAATGGCGGCCAAATACCGACTCTCCGGCTACGACACAGACCCCAACCCGCCCCTCGAGTTCTTCCTAAAATATCGAACGGAGTTCCTCACCGTCGGCAGCACCCTCGCCGCCTTCCTACTCGCCGTCATGTGGTACTCAGTACGTCAACGTGGACGCCAACCGTATTTCGCCTTCTCATTCTTACTACTCCTCGTCGTCGCTCTTGCCGTAGGCGCCAACTGGAACTTCCAACCCGCCAGCGGCATCACACTCAACGCGCCCGCCTACCTCATGAGCGGACCCTCCCCCGGCGCCAACGTCGTCGGCGTCGTCACCGAAGGCAACCTCCTCGCCGTCACCGGCCGCCACGATGCGTGGGTCCGCGTAGAATGGAAAGGAGAAGACGCGTGGGTGCGGGAGAACCAAGTGCTGGTGGTGCTAAACGGCAATCGCTAGCCGTAACCTCCACCAACCATCCACCATCAACCACCAACCATCAACTAATTCCATAGTTGTATAACTACATTTTTAGTCATACCTTAGTCCCATGGAGGCGAAAAAACTCACCAGGGCCGAGGAACAGGTCATGCTTTTCATTTGGGAGATTGAAAAAGGATACCTCAAGGATGTCGTGGAAAAATTTCCAGAACCAAGACCCGCGTACACGACCGTATCGACCGTAATCAGGACGCTGGTAAAAAAAGGATTTGTCGGCTACCATACACACGGGAAGTCGAACGAATACTATCCATTAATGAGTAAGACCGAGTATTTCAAAAACTCTGTCAAACCTATGATCTCAAACTACTTTGAGGGATCTGCGGCAAGGCTAGCTTCCTATTTCGCGCATGAATCGCTCAACCTTGCCGAATTGGAAGAGGTAAAGCGTTTGGTCGAAGAACGAATCAAAAAATTAAAGAAAAAGAAATGACTGCCTTCCTCGTTTATTTGGCCAAATCGAGCGCGGCACTCGCGTTAGTATACGTCGCGTATTATTTTTTGCTGAAGGGCCGCACAACGTTTCGATTCAATCGTGCCTTCCTGCTTGGCGGGGTCTTGGTTAGCTTGTTGGTACCCTTCGTGTCCATCGCCGTCTCACCTACTACCGTGCCGCTTCTTTCCCCATGGATCTTCGACGGTGTAGGTCCGCTCGACCAAGCGGCGACTCCATTGAACGGCTCGCGTGTAGTCGACCTTATCATGATTGTATCGTTCGCCTACTGGGTCGGCGTTGTCGCGGCACTCGTGCCAGTGGTTCATTCCCTTTATTGGATTTACAAAATCAATCAAAGTTCGACGGTTGCCATTGTGCACGGGCATCGTGCGCGCATCAGCAACACGCCGGCATTCACATTCTTTCATTGGATGTTCTTACCTTCTACGGAAGTACCGGCGGCTGTCGTCGACCATGAACGGGCGCATATCGAACAGAAGCATTGGCTCGACTTGTTGATGGTGGAGTTGGTATTGGTTCTTCAATGGTTCAATCCATTTTCGTACTTGTACCGTCGCGCGGTCATTCTCCAACATGAATACCTCGCCGACGAAGCCGCGCTACAAAAACACAGCGAAGAAAACTACCTCTTGGCTTTGCTCTCGCAACTGACGCCCGTTGTCCCGGAGTTTACCCACGCGTTTCAATCCAAAAACATTCAACATAGAATCATGATGATGAGTCGCACAAAAAACACTTCGAAAGCGATCTATTGGATAGCACTTCCAATGGTCACGATACTCGTGATGGCATTTGCCAGGTACGACGCAACGGTACCTGTAACCGACGGCCGGACCTACCAATCGGCACCTACGATGGCGCCCGTCGATCTCTCCAAGGTTAAGCCGGGCGGCAGCGGCTTCGGTATGCGGATGCACCCAGTTTTACAAAAGGAGGTATTCCACACGGGTGTCGATTTCATTCTTCCCGTGGGCGAAAAAGTGATGGCCACCCTCGATGGCGTCGTCACGGGCGCCGGCTACGACGACATGCGGGGCAACTACGTACTCATCCGTCACAATGAGCGCTATTCGACCTCGTACTTTCACCTCGACCAAGTTTCGACCATCGTCAACGCCCAAGTGACCCGCGGACAAGTCATAGGACTCGTGGGCAACTCCGGCAACTCGGTGGGACCACACCTACATTACGAGGTGCTGGAGGACGGAAAGGCCATCGATCCGGGGATCGGCCGCTGATCGTCTTTTGCTCCACTGTACCTTTTCGCAGCCCTTACCACAACGCAGGCTCGAACCTTTTGCGAAAGCCAACACCAACCACCAACCACCAACCATCAACCATCAACCAACCACCACCCCCCACCAACTCCTCATTCAAACTCGTTCAAAACGTGAATACCTCACTTTGGATGAGTTCCGCAAGCATTCCGTCTCGCTTTCTTGCGGGAAACTTGCTCAAACATGAGAATTTCAATTTGCTGCGCGATGTGGTTGTGCGTCGCATTGGCTTGGGGTCAACCTCGCTATACGTACCAGGTGCAGTCGGCCGGCAAAGATGTGTGGCTCTTGAAGCCGACGATTAGCGACCGCCGGTGGGTGACGTCGAACATCATCGTAATCGCCAACGACAAAACGCTGACGATCGTGGATACCGGATTGCTTCCGTCGGCGGCGGAGGCGGCGCTCGAAGAAATCAAAAAGCTGAGCACCAAGCCTGTCAAGTATGTGATCAACACCCACTGGCACGGCGACCACTGGCAGGGCAACGAAACATTTAGGAAACGCTATCCGGATGCGGAATTCATAGCGTCGGCGCGCGGGTTGGAGTCCATCCAACGCAATGGTATGGTGTGGGCCACGAAGTTCTACCAAAAGTATTGGTCTTTGTACCTCAACGGGTTCATCAAAAATGACTCGACCGGTACCGACGACGACGGTAAGTCCTTTGACGAGGCCGCCAAAAAGCAACTGAAACGAGATATCGTCGATGTTCGTGGCGACATCGAAGAGCTGAAGAAGCTGAAACCGGTCTATCCTACCGTCACGTTCGATCAATCGCTGGTGCTGCGTGAGGGCGGTCGCGAAATTCAGTTGCATTACCTGGGCATCGGCAATACAGTGGGCGACATTATCGTCTATTTGCCGCACGAAAAAATGTTGATCACTGGCGACTTGGTCGTATATCCTTCGCCCTACGAATCCGGCGCTTTTTCCGGTGAGTGGGTGGCCACGATGAAAAAGCTGAAGGCTTTCGATACCAACGTCGTCTTGCCCGGTCACGGCGACGTCTTGCAGGGGACGGGCTACATCGATTTCCTGATCGCCATGTTCGACGAACTCAGGACTCAAATGGATGTCGCTTACAAAAATGGTGTGACTTCCATCGACGAAGCACGTAAAGTGGTGACGCATGAAAGTGTAACGAGGGCATTGTCGACCCAAGAAAAATATAAGGTGTTCCTACAACACCTCGACGAGGGCTTTGTTCCGGCGGCGGTGACTACGGTGTGGCGGAGGTCGGTGGAGGGGAAACTTTGATAAAGTGATGAAGTAAAACAGGCTGCGCCTGTTTACTTCATCACTTCGCCTGTTTTACTTCATCACGAAGGTAATGTTACCATCCTAGCCCATTACACTTTTTATCGATACAACTTCAATATTCTGTCTTGAAAACCTGATCATTTTTTATCCTATCCTATGGTAAACGTTTTAGTGGTGGTACTATAGTCTACATTGGGTCTTCACCAAAAAATGACGGTATCATGCGCAAAAGCAACATCGGGAGGACCTACATCAGTAGGACTATTCAAAAAATTCTCAGGAAGTACATCATCGACGACCAGAAGAAAATAGACAAGCGGATGCGGGTCGTGACGCAACTGAATGTCGCCCTCGAACAACGCGGATGGTCGATTAAAGACCTCGCCTCCCGGGTGGGGAAGCGACCCGGCGAACTCAGACGCATGTTCGATGGGCGCGTCGACATCAGTGCAGAACTCCTCGCCAAAATTGAGAACGCCCTGTCCTCCAGTGGCTAGGGAAATGTTAACAAAAAGGATACAACGAACCTTGTATCTTCGAAGACACAACGGCCATCTTGAACCATGAGTCACCCAATCCTTTCTCCCAAACCGATATACTACGAGACTGCTTTGGCGTCCATCCGCATCTTCGTAGGGCTAATGATGGCATACCATGGATGGGAAGTATTTTCACCGGAGACGATCGCCGGCTACGCGGAATGGGAGCAAATCAAAGTGCTGCCAGCACCCCTTGTCATGGCGTACTTAGGCAAGGGTCTTGAACTCGTTACCGGCATCTGCTTCACGCTCGGATTATTTACACGGGTCGCCGCCGTGCTCATGGCTATCAACATGCTGGTGATTTGCTTCTATATTGGGAACGGTCGATTCTATTACGAAGACCAGCATCCGTTCTTGTTTGCACTCCTTGCAGTTGTCTTCTTTTTCACTGGACCAATCAAGTGGTCACTCGATCAAAAGCTCTTCAAGTAGGGTTGCTGTCGGTAAAAAGTCGTAACAGCCGTTGAACGGCACCTGCCGATAGCTAGATCTGGTCTATCTTAATGCTATCATGCTTTTTACCCATCCATGGATTGCAGGCTTCATACTGGCCGTTACCTTGCGGCCAATCATCGTGATCCTACACGTTTGGGCGCATGCGATCGTGGCCGCTCATTACTCGTCAAAAAAAGTAACTGTATTCCTTGGGTCGCATGGCGACCGCGATAGAAGTGCGTCGTTTTCAGTTGGGCGCTTCGAGGTTTGGCTTACCGTCAATCCCCTGCTCTGGCAGACCGGCCTATGCGTGTACGACGACAACGGCTGGCGCGTAGATGGAAAAATACTCTATGTGTTGGTGGGTCCCGTTATCCCTACACTCGTGGCTGCGGCGATTTGGATCATCGTATCGATGCTTCACCTAAGCGAGGGTTGGCTGTTCACGTCCGAAGTTTTCGTGATCGTTGCACTGTTCGACATGTTCGTTAATTTCATTCCCATCGAAAGACCGCTCGCGCTGGTCGACCGTCGTCTGTTCTACAATGACGGTTATACGCTCAAGCTTCTGTTCACGCAGAAGAAATATCCTCCAGAATTTTTTGTGGGCATCCATCGCTTCGAGCATCAAGAATATTTGGCGGCAGCGAGCTACTTCGAAAAAGCAGCTCGCCTGATGCCAAAGCGTAAGACCATCCTTCGCAACCTCCTCGCCAGCTACACCTATGCTTTCGTTGCCTGTCGCCGCCTCAACGACCACATCAACGCCAGTAAATACTATGGAAAGGCGAAAGAGTTGGTTGGAGAGCGGGATTTGGAGAGGATGATTCGGAAACTGGAGAAAGGAACTGTTACAATTTAGAATTTGGAATTTGGAATTTAGGATTCTCCCAAACCAACACCCCCCCCTATCTTCGAAAGCCAAAATCCTAAATCCTAAATCTTAATTCTTAAATCTTAGCTAGTTTTCTTCCACGCCCAATACGACACGCCCAACACGGCTAGAAAAAACAGGGGTGCAATAAAGGGTGTTCCGGTGGCGATGTGTGTCCAGCCGGCGCCGATGAATAGAAAGATGAAGCCAGCATAAGCCCACTCTTTCAACCGCGCTCCCAGCGGAGCCACCAAGGCGATGACGCCCAACGCTTTTGCGACACCCAAAATGGTGACGAAAAACAGGGGGAATCCGAGTCCTTGCATGTTGGCCATCATCTCAGGATTTCGTGAGAGGAACATGAACGCACTCATCGACATTCCGGCGGCAAGCAAGCCTGTGGCCGTCCAATAAATAATCTTGTCTCTTTTCATATGGTTTGATTTCATGTCGAAATTGACAAGGAAAAAGGCTTTTACGTTCGTGGGTTTCCTCGAGGAAACTGCTTCCCACGAGGAAACTATTGGGCCGTTTAGTATGTTAAGCGTTAAATCGAAATGACTATGACCACCGCCGCACTCTCCGAACGCCAGATCTTGATGCCCACGAGGACCCCACAAGAAGTAGAGGCTGCCTGCAGCGAGCGCGACCAGCACCAGCGCGGCATGCGCGATGCGATGGACGTGCTGGGAGGAAAATGGAAAATTCCGATCATCGGCACGTTGACCTACCGGGGGAAAATGCGCTTCTCCGAGATGCTCCGAAACGTAGACGGCATCGGCGCCAAAATGCTCTCGAAAGAACTGCAAGACTTGGAAGCCAACCAGCTCTTGACGCGCACGGTGAAGCAGACGAAACCTATCACGGTTGAGTATGAGATAACCGACTATGGTCGCACGCTCAGCAACTTAATCTGCGAGATAACGAAGTGGGGGATCGAACACCGCAAGCACATCATGCAGTCGGAACGCCTGTCGGAACCTACCCTCTAATTTGTCGCAATTTGCCGCCTGCTTGGAATGGGCGAAATGTTAAGTTTGTAGAGTCAAACAAACTAACCCCTATTCCAATGAAAAAAACCAAGATCATCTACTGGTCTGTTACAGGGTTCTTTGGGCTGTTCATGGCCTGGACCGCATATGGCAACATCGTTGTGAACCAAGACTCGATCGACCTAATCTCCACGGCGCTTCAGTTCCCCGTTTACTTTATCCCGATGCTCGGTTGGGCGAAGCTCCTCGGCGTAGTCGCGATCCTCGTTCCCGGTTTTCCTCGTATTAAAGAATGGGCTTATGCTGGATTGTTTTTTGACCTGGCCGGAGCCACGTACGCAAGCATCGCCGTTTACGGCTTCATGGCTCAGACATTATTCATGGGTGTATTCCTTGGATTCTTGTTCTTGTCGTACTACTTCTATCACAAGTATTACGAAGAAACGAACCAGCCTACGGTCGGATAATGTTTGTCATCGACTTAAAGTACATCGTACCGCTCGAACAGATCGACGCCCACATGGGGGAACACATGAAGTTTCTCCGAAAGTATTATAAGTTGAATGTGTTTGTCGCGTCGGGTCGAAAGGTTCCACGCACGGGCGGCATCATTCTAGCCGTCGGCAAGTCAAAAGCTGAGGTAGAACGGATCATCACAGAAGATCCGTTCTACGCCCACCGCTTGGCGGAATTCACGGTCACCGAGTTCCAAACGTCGCAGGTACACCCAACTTTCAAAGACTTGCTCTCATAACTTCGATTTGATTTTTCCTCATTTCTTTCTTGATTTAGGAATCCTAACCAGAAAGAATCCATGAGAAACCTTGCCCTCCTGCTAGTGGCGTTCGTTGTCACGACGGCCTTCGCCCAAAAAGCGACTGCACCAAAGATATCACCCAACAAAAAAAGTGTCATTCAATCGGTGGAAGCCCATGCTTCCGAGATGACGGGTGTGAGTGACAAGATTTGGGCGGCGGCGGAGACAGCCTTCAAAGAAGCTGAATCGGCAAAAACACTCGAAGCCTATGCAGAAGCCAACGGCTTCACGGTGGAGCGTGGCGTTGCCGGAATTCCGACAGCGTTTGTCGCCACCTATGGAAGTGGTAAACCCGTCATCGGTATCTTGGGCGAGTTCGACGCGCTGCCTGGGCTCTCGCAAAAAGCCGTGCCTACGAAAGATCCGATTGCCGTGGGTCAACCCGGTCATGGTTGCGGTCACAACCTTTTTGGAACCGCGAGCCTTGGAGCGGCCATTGCAATTAAAGAACTGATGGCACAGGGGAAGTTGAAAGGGACAATCAAATTCTTTGGAACGCCAGCAGAGGAAAAATTCTTCGGCAAGCTTTGGATGATCCGTGCTGGTTTGTTCAATGACGTCGATGTGGTAATGGACTGGCATCCCGGTGCCGAAACGAAGACGTCCGTGCAACGCGGTCTTTCCCTCGTCGATTTCACCGTTGAGTTTACAGGACAAGCAGCACACGCCGCGGCCGATCCTTGGAATGGTCGCAGCGCCTCCGACGCATTGGAACTCTATGCGGCAGGGATTAACTATTATCGCGAGCACATCAAACCGACGGTACGCGTGCATTACCACATCCAAGATGGTGGTCAGGTCGTGAACGTAGTGCCAGACTACTCGCGCATTTGGGTGCGTGTCCGCGATGTGAACCGCGACGGGGTGATGGTGGTGTACAACAGGATCATGGAGATGGCCAAGGGCGCCGCGATCATGGCAAATGTGGACTACAAGATCAACTTGGTGTCGGGTATTTACGAAGTGATGGTGAACAGAACCGGCGCCGGCTATATGCAAAAGAACTTGGAGATGTTACCGGCTATCGCCTATACCGAGTCGGAAACTGAATTCGCGAAGAAAATTCAAGAAGCCACCGGTAAACCACAAGTGGGGTTGCACAGCAAGGTGGAACCTCTCGAAGAAACACTCGACAACGCTGGCGGTGGTTCCACTGACGTAGGCGATGTGAGTTGGGTGGTGCCCACCATCCGACTATCGGCGGCTACTGCTCCTATCGGAACGCCTTGGCACAGTTGGGCGGTTGTCGCCTGCGGTGGTATGTCGATCGGTCACAAAGGAATGCTTCATGCGTCGAAGATCCTCGCGATGACGATGGTGGATTTATATGAGGATCCAACCAAGATTGAAGCAGTAAAAGCTGAATTCAAGAAAACGAAGGGCGATCATGTGTACAAGGCGTTGATTCCTGACGGACCTCCGCCTGTGGGACAATAAACTTGACCCTTGCTGACGTCCCATACGCGTAACGCCTAACGCGTAACGAATAACGGTTTCAAAAAAAATGCCCGGGTACTCATCTTTACCCGGGCTCGCCGCGCCAAGCTTAGCTAGCGGACTTGTGATCACCCAAACTTTCACCAGTATGATGAAACCACTGATCACCGTTGCTTGAACATACTCGCGCTACTTGGATGCCACCAGCGGGTATGTGTAAGATTCTTTGACGAGGAATGGGATGGTCTTGGAACCAGACTTCGCCAGCGTATAGGTTACCGTCGAGCCGCCCGAAGTAACTTCCATTGAAAAGTCGCGGGCCATAATGCGACGGACGTCATACTTCTTATTGAAACCATTTCCAGAAGCTTTGACGGCGTCGGTGTCGACTAGGCCGTCGGTGCTGTAGAAATTCACTTGAACTGCTTCTTCCGGCGCACCTACCACCAACAGTTTCACTATGCCCTCCTTCGTGGTGGGGAGAACTTTGATAATGGGACTTGTTTGTGCGTGGCTTACTACTGCGATGGCGGACATGGCTACCACCAGTCCTGCGATGATGCTCAATTTCGTTTTCATATTTTTTTGACTTTTAGTGTTCTTGATTTCGTTCACAACCCAATTAACGCCGGCGGTCGCCCGAAGATGTCACGCCGAGGTAAAGGTTTGTCACGAATTGTCACTGTCGCAAAAAGTCCATTTTCGTACCTTCACAACACGATTTCCTGACCGATGACGCTGACCCGGACCGACTCGACGAACCCCGATTTTCAGATGCTCATGGCGCAGCTCGACGCCGAACTTGCGATCGTCGACGGCGATGAACACGAATTCTATGCGCAGTTCAACAAGACTACCCACATTCGGCATACGGTGGTTGCCTACGTCGACGGCGTGCCGGTGGGCATTGGGGCCATCAAAAGATTCTCTGACGAGGTCGCCGAAGTGAAACGTATGTATGTGAAGGCATCACACCGCCGACTCGGCATTGCCGCCCAAGTGGTGCAGGCGCTCGAACAATGGGCCAAGGAGCTTGGGTACCGCGCCTGCGTGTTGGAAACAGGAAAGAAACAACCCGAGGCCATTGCCCTATATAAAAAGTTGGGCTTTGTCATCACCGAAAACTATGGCCAGTACATCGGAATCGAAAACAGCGTGTGCTTTCGGAAAGAGCTCTATTGAAACGGGTGTAACTATCTGCCGATTCCCCGTTAAGGGGTAGATCGCGACCGCACGACACGTCACCCGTTGCCGCTTCCCGTGGGGTTCACGAAATTTCATGATGCGCGTTGCTCGCTTTATTTGGCTGACATTGCTCGTCGCCTGCGTTGAGTCTTATAGTCCACCCACCGTCCCCGAAGCCGCCGACTTGGTTGTTGTAGACGGCAACGTGAATACAACCGACCACACCGCCTCCGTGCGCATCACCCGACCCATCGTCGTCAACAGCAAAGACTCACTGAGAAGTGAACGAGACGCTCAAGTGGAAATCATAGCTGGCGACGGGCACACCTATCTCCTTCCGGAGACAAAACCCGGGTATTATCAACTCGAAGGAATCCCGTTACACGATGGTGATGCGTGTCAACTTCGCGTGCGGCTCACAACCGGCTACGAGTATCGCTCCGAACAAGTAACATTGAAAAAGTCGCCACCCATCGACAGCATCTACTTTCATTATAAACCAGACGGATTGGAAGTCTTGGTCGATACCCATGATCCAGCGAAGAACACCCATTACTATCAATGGAAATTCGAGGAGACGTATGAATATGGAGCGGCCTTTGAATCCAACTATAAACTTGTCAACCGGCAGGTAGTGCCGCGACAACCATCGGATCGGATCTACCGGTGTTGGAAGACAGTGCCTTCTACACGAATCTATATCACATCGACCACGCAGCTAGCCGAAGACCAAGTGAGTCGCCGACTGCTTGTTTCCATTCCCGTGGCCTCGCAGAAGACTTCCGTGCGTTACAGCATCTTGGTCAACCAACGAGCCATCAGCGAATCGGAATACACGTACCTCACGCAACTTCAGAAAACAACAGAATCGCTCGGCAGCCTCTTCGATCCCCAACCGTCGCAGGTGTATGGCAACGTCAAACGGGTAAGTGAGAAGGGCGGCGACGCGATCGGCTATTTCAGCGGTGGCTCTTACGACCAAAAGAGAATCTTCATCGGATTCTATGACCTACCCTCCTATTTGATGGTCCCACCTTCAAAAGGAACGTGCGCGTTAGATACCGTATGTCTCTTTCCTCCAATTCGAAGCCCCATCAAATGTTCAATCGACGTTGAGAACCTTCCCGAGACCGAAATGATCGTGGCTGAAATCTTTCAAGGTCCGTCGCTCATTGGCTATCAAAAAACAAACAACGACTGCGCCGACTGCCGTCGACAGGGCGGAACCACCACACGCCCCAGTTTCTGGTAATTCAAGTGTGCGTTTTACAGCGAGGCGCGGAAAACGCTATCTTGACGGCTATTCTTTTTCCTATGGCCCGCTGGTCGCTGTTTTTCCTCCTCTTGATTCCTGCACTGGCTTTTGCACAGAGCGGCCTACCCAAGGACTTTGATCAATACGTAGCGCACGTATTGAAAACCTTCGAAGTACCTGGCGTGAGTATAGCAGTTGTTCAAGACGGGAAGGTGTTGCTTGCAAAAGGCTACGGTGTCAAGAAAATGGGAACGAACGCTCCCATCGACGAACACAGTCTTTTTGCCATTGCTTCGAACACCAAGCTCTTCACGGCAACGGCGTTGTGCATGTTGGCCGAAGAGGGGAAACTAACGTTGGATGATCCGGTCATCGATCACCTCCCCTACTTTCGAATGTCGGATCCCTGGATCACCAGCGAGATTACCATTCGCGACATCCTCGTTCACAACAGCGGCATTCCCGCCTATGGTGGGGACGTGTTGATTTTTCCCCCAAGTGCTTACAAGCGGAAGGAACTCATCGAGAAAGTTGAACTTCTCCCGATCGTTCGGGGCTTCCGGTCATCTTATGCCTACGACAACATCCTCTACCTAGTGGCGGGCGAAATTGTGAAACAAGTCTCGGGTATGGAGTGGGAGGACTATATCCGCACACGCATCTTCGAACGGCTAGGAATGAATGGAAGCATCGCGAACTTCTCGAAATTGAAGTCTTCCACGAATGTGTCGGGGGCACACACGCGTGTCCACGGAATTGTCGAGCCTGTCGAGTTCGCATTCGACCAAGCGATTGGCGATGCCGGCGATCCGGCGGGTGGCATTGGTTCCAACGCGGTAGATATGGCCAAGTGGTTGTTGACTCAACTTGACTCGGGACGTATCCCCAACCAGCAAGAACGAATCTTTACGCCCAACACCACGAATGAATTGTGGAAGATGGTTGTGCCCATGGGTTATGAGAAAGTACCCGAATGGCTCAAACCTGCGCAGACCGATTTTCGCGGTTATGCGCTCGGGCTCCGCAGCTACAATTATGGCAAATACAAAGTGCTGGGCCATGGTGGCAAACTCGATGGCTTTGTGTCGCAGGTAGCCATGGTTCCCCAACTCCGGTTGGGTATCGCCGTGCTCACCAACCAAGAATCGACCGGAGCATATTGGTCTATCATCTATAAGTTGTTCGATCACTTCATGAAAAACCCCACCTTCGATTGGGTGGCTGGCTATCGAAGACAATTGGATCTTTCGTTGGCCGACCAACGGATGGCCTATGAAAAAGCGTTGGTTCTCCCTACTCCCTCCACAAAACCGTCGCTCGCGAAGCAGCAATATCTAGGCACATACCACGATAAGTTTTACGGCGATTTGCGCATCGAAGAAGAAGGGGATCGGTGGGTTCTACGCTTTGCCCACACGCCGCAACTGGTTGCCGACTTACTTCACCACCAATACGACTCTTATGTGGCACACTTCCGTAATCGCGATCTGAAAGCCGACGCCTACGTCAATTTTTCGCTGGACGAAACGGGAAGGGTTTCGCAACTGACCTTAAAGGTCATTGATCCCGATTGTGATTTGAGCTTTGACGGCCTCGTCTTCACACCCTTGAAAAAATAAGGCTGATTCCAAAAAAGGCCTCCCATCACAGCGCCTGAATTTTTGCCCAAACATTTCGATAAATTAACACCGCACGATAAAATACTTACCCATGGAACATCACGAAATGCGAAAAGGAACGGCTGCCGTATGGGCGGGCGAAGGAGACATCAATGTTAAAGGCGCCGTGACGACACCGATCGTCAACAGTGTCGCATTTTCGTATGGTGACTTGGACGAGTGGCAAGATGTGTCTCTCGGAAAAAAAGAAGGCTTTATCTATAGCCGCAACACGAACCCGACAGTCGCCGCCCTCGAAGAAAAGATTCGCGTGTTAGAAGGCGCGGAAGCTGCTACTTCATTTTCGACCGGTATGGCGGCTATCTCCAATACCCTGTTTGCTTTCTTAACTGCCGGAACGCGCGTCGTCTCGCTAAAAGATACTTACGGGGGAACCAGCAAAATCTTCTTAGACTTTCTTCCGCAATACCAAGCGGATGTAAAGTTGTGCGATACCACGGACCACGAGCAAATTGAAGCTGAGGTAGCCAAAGGTTGTACCGTGTTGTACCTCGAGACGCCAACCAATCCCACATTAAAGGTGGTAGACATTCGTCGACTCGCAGCCGCGGCAAAAAAGGTAGGCGCCATTACAGTTGTCGATAACACGTTTGCCACACCCATCAATCAAAACCCCCTCGCATTAGGTGCCGACCTCGTGGTGCACAGTGCTACTAAATTTTTGTGCGGTCACTCCGACGCGATGGGTGGACTCCTAGCTGGAAAAGCTGACCTCGTAAAGAAGGTGTTTCAATTCCGAGAGATCAACGGCGCGAGTCTCCAATCTACGCCAGCATACATGATCGCAAGAGGGATGAAGACACTTGAACTAAGAATTGAAAGGCAGAATTCGTCGGCACTCAAGATTGCCCAGTTCCTTAAAAGCCATTCGAAGATTGAAAACGTGTTTTACCCGGGCCTAGAATCTCATCACGGGCACGCGATCGCGAAGTCACAGATGCGTGGGTTCGGCGGCATCATGAGTTTTTCACTTAAAGGCGGGTTTGAGCCCGTGCGCAAGTTTCTCCCAAAACTTCGGTTCACACACTTGGCTGCCAGCTTGGGAAGCATTAGCACCTTGGCGGGACCCCCACGTACTACGAGTCATGTTGAATTGACCGAACAACAACGGGCACTCCTCGGGATCCCAGAAGGATTGGTTCGTTACTCGGTGGGTATCGAAGATGTGAACGATTTGTTGGAAGACCTCGACCAGGCACTTCGATAGACCGCACGGTTCGACTGTTACGCATCCAGCCTCAATTCATATGGCACGGTGTATCCATTCTCGAGGTGGAGCTTGAGCAATCTTAAATACATGGACCTGGTGATAAATCCCTCAGTAGATTTCCGCCATATCCATATATTTATGTTCGTACCTACCCAACACCATGATCAGTCGTAGAGAATTCATCCATCGGACTGTCGGCGCGACAGGAGCCTTGTCGATACTCGGCCTGCAACCCTTGCTTGGGGCCCCCGGCGCGTTTCCTACTTTCGATTTCCATGCCCACCCGGGCGCCTTCTTTTCGAAGGGTGCCACTACCAACGATGTGGACGCTGCCGCGGCCAAGACTTTGCGCGAAGGGATTGAAGGTGGTCTGGCGGGCGCCTTTTTTAGCTTGGTCGCCGACGCACCCATATTGCAAATTGGCCCGACGGGCGTAACGCCAAAAGGCAACTATGAAAAAGGTCAGGCTTGGAAAGAATACAAACGACAGCTATCGATCTTAAAGGAATACCTGGGTTCTTTTGCGACGCAGCCGAGCGATTTTTCGAAAGCTCAAAAATCGGGTAAAACCGCCGGATACTTGGCGATAGAAGGAGGCGATTTCTTGGAAGGCAATGCTACGCTGCTCGACGAAATGTACGCCGATGGGGTTCGGTCCATCCAATTGGTACACTATCATCCAAACGAACTTGGCAACCTGCAGACAGAACCCGCCCAATACCAGGGCCTGTCCGATGCGGGTAAAGAAGTGGTAAAGAAAATGAACCGGATGGGTATGGTGATCGACGTGGCACATGCGGCCGAGTCGACAGTAAAGGCCGTGGTCGACATCACCGACCAGCCGATCATTCTTTCTCACTCCGTGTTGAATGTAGATAACAATCGACCTCTTGCGAAACGAACGATTTCTCCCGAACATGCGAAGTTAATCGCTAAGACCAAAGGTGTCATTGGCGCGTGGCCGTCGGGCTACAGTACCAGCTTCGACGACTTCGTAGATAATATTAAGAAGATGGTAGACGTGGTCGGCGTCGATCACGTCGGCTTGGGCACCGACATGGATGGAAACTTCAAACCCGTGTTGTCGTCTTACCTCGAACTTGGTAAGTGGACGCAGGCATTGAAGTCGAAAGGTTTCAGCGAAAGCGAAGTGAAAAAGATTGCGGGGGGCAATGCCGAGCGAGTATTGAAAGCAGTGCTTCGATAAAGAGAACTTCAAAGAAAAATAGAACACCATTTTAGGTTATGACTAAATCGATTATCCCGCTCGTCAAGAAAACTGACGTCGTCCTGATGGGAGCGGGTATCATGAGTGCGACATTGGGAATCATCCTGAAAGAACTCAATCCCGACATCACCATTCAAGTATTCGAACGCCTCGACGAAGCCGGCACCGAAAGTTCCGATGCCTGGAACAACGCGGGTACGGGTCACGCCGCCTTCTGCGAACTCAACTATACCCCAGAAAAAGAGGGCAAGATCAGTGTCGATAAGGCTGTGAAGATCTCCGAGCAGTTTGAAATCTCTCGCGAATTTTGGTCGTATCTCGTCGAGAAGGGTTACCTGCCCAACCCTAAAGAGTTTATCTCGGCCGTTCCCCACATGAGTTTTGTCTGGGGCGACACGAATGTTGCGTACCTGCGCGCACGCTACCAGGCGATGAAAGGATGTCCCTTGTTCTCGGAGATGAAGTGGTCGGAGAGCCGCGACGAGATCAACAGTTGGGCACCGATTATCATGCGCGGACGGGACACCAAGCAGCCTATCGCGGCCACGCGGATGGATGTGGGTACCGATGTTGACTTTGGAACGCTAACGCGTCAACTCTTTGACAAGCTCCGGAAAATGCCGGGGGTTACCGTGCACTATAACGTCGAGTGCCTCGACCTAGACCCAGACGGAAAAGGTGGTTGGGATGTATTTGTCCGGAACCTCCTGAATGAAGAAAAAGATCAATGCAATGCTCGTTTCGTTTTTATCGGTGCGGGCGGTGCCACGCTCCACCTTTTGAAACGCGCCGAAATAAAGGAACGCAAAGGCTATGGCGGGTTCCCAGTAAGTGGGTTGTGGTTGAAATGTTTGAACGATGACTTAATCCGCGATCACCAAGCGAAGGTGTATGGCAAAGCTACGGTCGGCGCCCCGCCAATGTCGGTACCGCACGTGGATACCCGATTGATCAACGGACGCAAGGAACTGCTGTTCGGTCCCTTTGCAGGATTCTCAACAAAGTTCCTGAAGAATGGCTCGTTGTTGGATCTGCCTTCCTCGATTCGCCCCGACAATGCTTTGCCTATGATTTTTGCGGGCCTGAAAAATATCCCGCTCACGAAATACTTGATTGAACAACTCCGACTAAAGCCTGAGGACCGGATAGAAGAATTAAAACAGTATGTTCCCGAAGCTAGGTTGGAAGACTGGGAACTCAAGCAGGCGGGACAAAGAGTTCAGGTGATCAAGAAGGATAAAAAAGAAGGTGGCGTGCTGGAGTTTGGTACTGAAGTAGTGGTGTCGGAAGATGGAACCGTGGCGGCCCTTCTGGGTGCTTCACCTGGCGCTTCTACTGCAGCAGCCATCATGATGGGACTCCTCCCCCGGTGTTTCCCGAAAGAAAGTGCCACCGATGCGTGGAAGAACAAATTGAAAGAGATGGCGCCATCGTTAGGCGTAGCCTTGTCAAAGGACGAAAAACTGGTACAAGCCACCCGCGAAAGAACAACCCGAATCCTTAAGCTAGGTTGAGTCATGACAGCAACCAGAATTCCGCACCAGCTGCTGACTTGGTTGTTTGTTCTCTTTTCGCTTGTCGCGCGCGCGCAAACGGAACCCTCCGACGTACCCAACAACATGTTGGAGACGGGGAGTTTTGTCTCGGATCCCAATAGTATCCTGTACCAAAGCTCCATCGACGAAATCGATACGCTGCTAACTGACCTCCGAATGAAGACGACCGCAGAAGTTGCCGTCGTGGTGTTGGAATCTATCGGCGACAAACCGATCGAAGACTTTGCACAAGAACTCTTCACGTTATGGGGGATCGGTAAGAAGGCAAACAACAATGGGCTTCTCATCCTCGTCGCTCGGCAACAACGTCAGGTCCGCTTTCACACCGGATACGGGCTCGAAGGAGTGTTGCCCGATGCCCGATGTAAGGCGATCCAACGCGAATATATGGTCCCTTCGTTTCGTGAAGACGACTACAACACCGCGGTGGTGAAAGGTGTGAGGGCTGTCGCCGAATTGCTGGAGCATCCTGAAAACGCGGAAGAGATAACGGCGATAGAACCCGAGTCTGAACTCGTGAGCGACTATTCGGGCTGGCTCATCCTCGTCGGAATTTCCCTAGGTCCCGTCTTCTTGATCACCTGGGCTGTCAAGCGGCGAAGATTTTCGAATTCGAAAGATCCCGCGCCTACCGACTATCCACAAATGCGTCTGTCCCGCGCGACGTGGCTGGTAGAGTTCGGTTTGATTCCCATCATCATCCTAATCGCCTTTTCGTTTGACCCGTCGCCCGATGCCATGTGGCATTCCGCACTTGCCTTGTACTGTTACTTGGGTGCAACGATCATCCATCGTGTATGGCGCGAGCAGCGGATGTTTCGTAAGATGCTCACTAAACGAAAGTATTTCGAGATCACCGAATACTTCCGTCGCAGTATTGGCTACTGGATCTTCATGGCTTTGATCTTTCCATTGCCGCTGTTGTTCTATTTGCCGATTCATTTTGGACGAAAGCGTTTCTACCGAAACCACGGTAGGAACTGCCAACTTTGTGAAGCGCCCATGCAAAAGCTGAGTGAGGCGGAAGACGATCAATACTTAACAAAGCCGCAGCAAGTTGAAGAGTCTATACATTCGGTGAACTACGACGTTTGGCAATGCACATCTTGTCGCGCCACCGAATCATGGCATTTTGTGAATCGCTGGTCGAAGTATTCGGAGTGCCCTACCTGTCACGCCAAGGCTTGGTATCGCGTAAGCAGTCGCACGCTCGTCAGTCCAACTTATTCCAGCAGTGGAACCGGCGAAGAAGTTCACAGCTGCAAAGCGTGCGGCAAATCGAAGCGCTCCACCTACAGCATTGCGCAGCTCACTAGCTCTTCGAGCAGCAGTTCGTCCGGGGGCGGTTCGTCATCGTCGTCATCGGGAGGGAGCTGGGGGGGCGGAAGCAGTGGCGGCGGCGGTGCTACTTCGAGCTGGTAAAATCACGTCGGAGCCGTTGATTTCAAGCCTGCCAAAGTCGCCGGACACACATTCCGGGTCATCGCCGGGGAATTGCAATTCCATTTCCGGTTTTTATCCTATTTTGGAGGTTGAAAAGTGTCATCGGGTGACATTTTTCGCCAACGAATCCTAAAAACCTTACATGAGACCCTTAAAAGTTTGCGTTGCCGTCTTGGCGACGCTGATGTCATCTTGGACATGGGCGAATGACATTGCCGTGAGTACCGCCCAACTCACAGGTCAAAACACTTCTGCCGGTACCAACAACGCCGCGAACTTCACGTTCGTGCGATTCAACCTGTCATGGAGTAATTCCTGGCGTGTTGGATCCGGTCCTTCGAACTGGGATGCCGCCTGGATCTTCGTCAAGTATCGAATAGAAGGGGGCACCGGGTGTACGGCCGGAACCTGGCAACATGCCACACTCAGCACCAACAATGCGGACCATTCAATTACGACCGACAACGGAACGCCCGGCACATTCACGACAACCTCCGATGGAAAAGGAGTTTTCGTTTACCGCGCTGGCAACGGTACGGGTTCGATCAACTGGCAGCAAATTTTGCTGCGTTGGAACTACGGCACCGACGGCGTGTTTGACGCCTGCAACGTATCTGTGAAAGTGTTTGCCGTTGAAACCGTCTACATCCCCACAGGATCTTTCTACGTGGGCGACGGAGCCACCAACAGCGGACAATTCCGAACCGGCACGTCAGGCGGTCCATTTCAAGTAACCAGCGAAGGCGCCTATACCCTCGGTGGCGTTGGCGCGGGCGTAGTAGGCAACAGCAACCGCGCGGGCGAGACTGCACCCGTCGATGATTGGGATAACACGACGAGCCAACCTCTTCCCGCAGCTTTCCCGAAAGGCTTCAACGCGTATTACTGTATGAAATATGAGATCTCGCAGGAGCAATATGCGGAGTTCTTGAACACGCTCACGGCAACACAACAGTTGCAACGCCATCCTGCGACAGCGGTCAATCGATTCTGGTCAAACACAGGTACCGTCACCATTCGCAATGGCGTGAAATGCGTAGTGTTTCCCACCGGTGGCGTCGCCGGTAGCTATGGGTGCGACTTGAACGCGAACGGCGTCATCGGAGAATCGGGCGACGGTCAAAACATTGCTATGCAAGGTTTGAACTCCATGGACTTCCTCGCTTACCTGGATTGGGCTGCCTTGCGCCCCATGACAGAATGGGAATATGAAAAAGCTGGACGCGGATCGCTACCGGGTGTGGCGAACGAATTCGCGTGGGGATCAACGGCCCTCTACAATGTAACCTACTCGCCCCTTACAAACGCGGGCACTGGAAGTGAGCTACCCAATTCACCCAGTACGACAGTGGGCAACGCTACCTACTCAACAACGAATACTAGTATCGTCGGCCCGACACGTGTTGGTATGTTTGCCACGGCCACGTCGTCGCGCGTAACAGCAGGAGCGGGCTACTATGGAGCTATGGAACTTACCGGCAACGTGTGGGAATTGGTAGTTGGTACTGGACTCATCACCGGACGCTCTTATACCGGTGTCCATGGCAATGGTACACTCACCACGACTGGATTTGCAGATGCTGACTACTGGCCAGGATCGAATGGCAACGCCAGCACGACCACGGCGCAGACGATCCCCAACACCGGCTCCACTTCGTATGCGGGCATGATGTTCCGCGGTGGATCCTACTCTGAAACGCAATTCATGCGATTGTCGGACAGGTCCTATCCACAATGGACAGGATTGGTCGGTCGCGATAACCGCATGGGTGGTCGAGGAGTTCGCACTGCCCCCTAGTCTAGCTGTTCACTCAACACTGGTGTGAGCTTCAGTCGGCACATTCTTGTTGCATTGCTGTTCCTAGCAGTCGCCGTCCCTTCCTTGGGTCAATATCAAGGTGGTGATGGTGACGGATCGGGCAGCGGCAGCATTTGCGTGTCCACCCTCGACGGAACCGGGTTGTTCTCATTCGTCGGCTTGGTGGGATCAACCACCTTTTGCGAAGGCGCAACAGAAGTTTACACGATCGCGATCAACAACGCGCCCGCAGATATCGACTACTTCTGGTCGGTACCTGCGGGGGCGACAATTGTTTCAGGGCAGAATAGTCCATCCATCCTCGTCGCCTTTGGTTCCAATCCAGGCACCGTGTCGGTATCGGTCGTAACTTTTTGTGGAACGTCGAACTTCAGTCAAGGAGTCGCGGTCGGCGATTGCACCCTCTACCAAGGTGGCATCGAGGATGGATTTTCACAATCACCTGCGTGTGTGACGACCCTCAATGGAACGCCACTCACTTCGGTCGATGCCGCTATCGTCGGGTCGGCCACATTCTGTCCCGGTTCAACAGAAGCCTATAGCCTAGGTGTCACCGATGCCCCGGGCAACATTTACTTCAGGTGGAGTGGACCTGCCGGTTCCACTGTCGCCTTAGGACAAGGAACCAGCACGGCGATCATCAACTTTGGATCTGTGGCCGGCAGTGTTACGGTTGATGTGGTAACCGACTGCGGTACGATTACCCGAACACTCGCGGTAACACCTGGCATCTGTACCATGTATGCTGGTGGCGACAACGATGGATTCTCTGAAGCGCCAAGCTGTTCCACCGACTTGAACGGAGGTCCAAACTACAGCGTAGTCGGGATTGTGGGTTCTACCTCATTTTGTGAATTTGGAACTGAAGGTTTCTCTGTGGCAACCAACAATGCACCCGGCAACACGTATTACAATTGGAGTGTACCCGCTGGGGCCACGATCTTATCTGGACAGGGGACGGCGACTATTCTGGTCTTGTTCGGGAATACGGGCGGATCGGTGGGTGTCGATGTCGTGACCGACTGTTCTACCATCACCCCGACGCCACTTGCCGTGACCACCATACCATGTGGTTTCTATAACGGCGGCACAAACGATGGGTTCAGTCTCGCCACTGCATGCGCGCGAGCGTTGGATGGAACGTCGATCTTATCGTTGGGAACCATCACGGGATCAACAACATTTTGTGACTTCGCCACTGAAACGTACTCTATCAACCCCGTTGGGGTGAACGTAGAAACAACAATTGTTTGGAGCGTGCCTGCAGGTGCCGTCATTACATCGGGACAAGGAACCAACACCATCCTAGTCACTTTCTCCAATACGAGCGGCAACGTCTCCGTCACACTCAGCAATCCCTGCGAGACACAAACCACCTCGATTGCCGTGGTGTCAACACCGTGTGTGTTCTACGCTGGTGGCACAAACGATGGATTTAGCTCGGTGCTTCGATGCGCCACGAACTTGAATGGAGGAAGCGTGTTCTCGGCCGGGTCGATCACGGGGACGAATTCTTCTTGCAACTTCTCTACGGAAAGCTATTCGATTACCGTAGCGGGCGCTCTACCAACTACGATATACAACTGGTCTGTCCCGGCAGGGGCAACCATTTTAAGTGGACAAGGAACATCCGCCATCCTGGTGGGATTTGCCAACAACAGCGGGAACGTATCGGTGGCTGTGAGCAACGATTGCGAAACAATCAACGTCAATTTACCTGTCGCCATTTCGAACTGTATCTTTTACGCCGGCGGGAACAACGACGGTTTCAGTACAACTCAGAAATGTGCCACGAACCTCAACGGTGGGAGCGTGTTTGTTCCCGGCTCGATCGTCGGGCCCGCCAATTCTTGTAACTTCTCTACCGAGGCTTACTCGATCACGGTAGCCGGATCAACTCCATCGACTATCTACACATGGACAGTACCTGCAGGCGCGTCAATCGTAAGTGGACAAGGTACGTCGTCCATACTGGTTGCCTTCGCCAATAATAGCGGGAACGTCGCAGTAGATGTCAGCAACCTATGCGAAACCATTAACGTGTCGACTCCTGTCACGATCGCCAACTGTATTTTCTACGCAGGCGGTAACAACGACGGCTTTAGCACGACGCAAGCCTGTGCCACCAACCTGAACGGTGGGTCGGCATTTGTGGCGGGTCCCATCGTCGGCACGACCACATTCTGCAATTTCTCGACAGACTCTTACACCATCTCGGTGACGGGAACGACTGCCACCACCACCTATACCTGGACCGTGCCACCCGGTGCAGCCATTGTCAGTGGCCAGGGTACAACCACGATACTCGTGTCGTTTGCAAACAACAACGGAAACGTGGCAGTCGCTATCGCCAATGAGTGCCAAACTGTAAATGTTTCGTTGGCTGTAACGGCGACGAACTGCATCTTCTACGCAGGGGGAACCGGCGATGGCTTTGCGGTCACGACCATCACGAACAAGCCGCTACCGATTTCGCTCGTGTCATTCGATGCGACGGTGCAAAACGGCATTGTGTACCTAAACTGGAAGACATCTTCGGAGCTAGAAAATGACTTCTTCTTAGTGGAGAGATCTCGCGACGGTGTCACGTTCGAATCCTTAGCGAAAGTAGACGGTGCGGGTACCACGAAGGAATCAATGTCTTACCAAGTGGCAGACAACAATCCATACAGGGGCACTTCTTACTATCGATTGTCACAAACCGACTTTGATGGGTCAACGGCGTATTTCCGTGTAGTGTTGGTACGGGTCGAAGGTTTTGGCGAAGTGACTAAGCTCTACCCCAATCCTGTCGACAAAGATGATCAACTTCACGTCGACTTTTTTGCAGAGGAAGACGGGCCGGTAAAGATTTCCATTGTTGATCCGGCGGGGCGGACGACGGAGAGCGCGCCAATCGAAGCGACGGCTGGCGTCAACTTGTATCAATTCACGCCGCATTTTCCCACGGCGGGCGTCTACATCATTATCATTAGATCGCGTGAAAAGGCTCAAGCCTTGAGGCTCGTGGTTCGATAATCATTTCGGAACGAGGCAAAAACAAAAGACCGGCTGTTAAGACCGGTCTTCCTGTACGAGGAGCAAAGAAACCTAACTTTGCTTTCCTCATCTAAGTCTGAAGTTGGTAACCAACTCCATTCTCAACCCTATTTGTATGCGTGTACGAGTCAAGTAATTTAAGGCCGGCCGGCGCGTCGACAACTGTTACCCCAACAGCCTGCGACGCAAGCATTTCGTCCTGGGTGGCCACCCTCACCAGAATACCATCCATTACGACAGCTGGGGCCGACCGAGCCAAAAATCTTACGAAAATCGACAGTCTCTCTTCTACTCAATTGGCAAACACTGACTGCCGTTCACATGACGAATTAACGGCACTGGAATGAAGAACCACTTAATCGGGCGTTAAAAAGGGCTTAAGAAAAAACGGCTCATTCATCCAGAAAACGCTGGAAAGCCTTCATTTTCCTGCCGTAGACCCAGTTAATATAGGGCGCTGTCAGCAGGATGACAACCACAAGGTACGCGAAGACAGAAATCTTGAAACTGACGGGAAGTGCGGAAAATTCATCATCGAAATAAAAGACGACGCCCATCACGACGACCACCACATACGTGCCCCATCTATAAAGTTTCAACGAGGTATCGTAGTATTTCAAGAACGCGAGCACGTTGGTCCTGATGTCTTTTCCAAAATCAAGTGTATTGGCCCACCGTTGCGATTTGTAAAGCCTCCACGAAATAGGTACGGCGACAGCAGTGGTCAAACCGATCAGTTTATACATGTAAGACATAAAACGATCGCCCATTTCCCAAATCAAAAAAAACAGGACGATATACATGATCAATACAGCCGACATCTCGATCAAAAACGCGCGGCGAATACCGCGTCCCGATGAAGCCAACGAAGGTAACTGTTGCTCTAGCACCTGACGTACCCGGTCCGCCGTAGCCGCTCCATCCACCGACTTCCAACTCTGTTTTAAATCATCCAGCTCCATACTCGGTTAAAATTTTCTTCATCTTAGTTTTGATTCGATTGAGCTTGACGGCGACATTCCCCTCCGACAAACCAGTAATCTCAGAAATCTCCTTATAGGGAAGTTCGTCGAGGTACAATACGACAATCGACTTTTCCAATTCATCTAATCGGTTGATGGCCAACCAGAGCAATGCAGTGTCGTCGGACTTTGGTTCCTCGGGAACATGGTGAACCATTTCGATATCAACCTTTTTTCCGAAGAATCGATCCTTCCTATTTTGGTAAAGGGCCGTGTTGAGCGCCACGCGATACAACCATGTGGAGAACTTCGACCGTCGCTCAAATTTTGGATACGACCTCCACGCGTTGTATACAATCTCCTGAAAAAGATCATCCCGATCGTCAGCGTCCTTTTTGTACGTGCGACAAATCTTGTGGAGTATCCCTACGTGATTGGATACCAATTCCGAAAACTCTTGGGCTAGGTCACTGGCCATGGAATGAGGAATTGGTGACGGAACTTCGAGGTTCCTTACAGGCTACTTCAATAAATCCATCACTTCGCTGGAACCTGCCTCTTGGGCATAGTGCCACGCAGATTTTCCATCTTGCGACACCAGATCTTTATTGGCACCTGCCGCAAGCAACATCGTAACCAAGGCCACATTCTTATTGTGAGCTGCAGCATGAAGTGGTGTGACGTCTTGCTGCTGGCGCGCGTTTACGTCCGCCCCACAGCGGAGGAGCAATTCAGTGATGAAGACATTCCCGGCTGCTACCGCCGAATGAAGCGGTGCGACCTGAAAACCATTGTTCGACGGTTGGTTCACGTCGGCTCCCAGGGCGACGAGGTATTTCGCAATCTCCTCACGACCAAAGTACGCGGCAAAACCAAGCGGCGTAAATCCATCCTGCGAATGCTTGTTTAGCAAAGTCGCGTCCTTCTCCAAAAAGCTTCGTGTGAGTACCAAATCGCCGCTCGCGACTGCCTCGTAAACGGATTGCGGAGGTCGCCGCGACAAGAGATACGCACTTAATTGATCGTTGCGAAAATAGTGACTCAGCATCAAGAGCGAAGTGCCGCGTGCGTCTACAAATTCCAACCAACTCGGGTTGGCTTCAATCGCTGATATCAACTCACCCGTTTTGCGCTCCTTCAGGAGCTGCATGATTTCATTTTCCATCGTTCAGTTTTTTCTAGCGAAGAAAGACTTCTGACAATTTATGGGGGCCTCCTATTCCAAAACAGTTATGTCTTTTTCTAAAATTCCACTATCGCTTTCACCACCCCGGCAGATGGATGGAGCCAGCCTGCAAAAACCGACGGCAGGTGGCCGAAGGAAACCCGGTGGGTAATATATTTTTCGGGATGGACCTTGCCTCCCAAAATAGAGGAAACCACGTGGTCGAAGTCGGCCCGAGTTGCATTGCGGCTGCTCATCAACGTCGCCTCTCGTTTGTGGAATTCTGGATGGCTAAAGGTGATGTTCCCTTTCTGAAGTCCGACCAACACATACCGGCCTCCGTGAGCGATCAATTGGAACGCGTCGTTGATAGCCTGTAGGTTGCCCGTTGCATCGAATACCGCGGAGGCCATTTCACCATTTGTGGCGGCGCGTAGTGCTTCAGCCGCAGTTTCTTTCGATCCGTCGATCACCTGCGCCGACGGTAGGAGATTGCGACAGAACTCGATCCGCTTATCGTTAACATCCAAAACCCATACGCGCGCGCCGGCAGCTTGCGCAAACTCAGCGACTCCCAAACCAATCGGTCCCGCACCGACCACTATCACGTTTTCGCCCGCTTGAACACCGCCTCGTCGAACGGCGTGCGCTCCGATCGCCAACGGTTCGCACAACGCCAAGACCTCGGGGTTCAGTTGGCGTCCGCGGAACAAGGAACTCGTTGGAACAGAAATCACTTCTTTCATTCCACCGTCGATGTGAACACCAAACACCTTGAGTGACACACAGCAGTTGGTCTTTCCCGCGCGGCATGCAATGCATTGGCCACAATGGAAGTAAGGAATAATGCCAACAAGTTCGCCGTTCTCAAAGTTGCCGTCAGACGCCAACACTTCACCACAGAGTTCGTGTCCGAGTACGCGCGGGTAAGTGAAGTACGGCTGCGTCCCTTCGAACGCATGCAAGTCAGTACCACAAATACCCATTCTCACGACTCGAAGCAGAGTAAAGCCTTCGGTTAATACCGGGCGCGTCGCATCGGAAAACGCGAACTGCCCCGGTTCCACACAGGTTAATACTTTCATTTATTCAAAGTGTTGTTGGGGACAAAAAGGACGGCGTCGGCCACGATAATACCATCGGCACCTTGATCGCTGATGGTAACCGACGCACGTTTACCAACGGGCAAGTTGAACGATCCCAAACCTATCCACTCGCCACTGGTCTGACCTTCGACTTTAATTTCATTGGGGCTAATGACAACGCTCTTTTTCGACTTTCCATCGTCTACCACTACGGTAAGTTTCGACGTGCCATGCGGTGTCCTCGGACAATACACATATAGATCGTACGCCCCCGCCTTCGTCACGGTGGGCGCAAATTTTACTGACGATGATCGATATTCATTCAACACGGTGTCGGCCAAAAGCGATGGACCGTACACACCGGGGGACTTGGTCATTCGAACAAAACTACCTGTCACGGTCACCCCATTGGCATCGTCATTGTCGATCAACAATTCGGGTGTCTTCTTGTTCGCCAGCGGATCAGCCTTCAGTTTCTGTTGCAAGGCCTTCACATCAACATCTTGAACGGCCAACTTTCGATCTATCGCGATTGATGCAGCCACTGCCGATGATTGCGCCAGCACCATAAACACAGGTTCCATTCGAATCGATCCATAGGCAATATGTGTAGCCGATAGACACACCGGCACGAGCAGGTTGCTGCACTCACTCTTTTTTGGGACCAACGAACGATATGAAATGGGATAGGGCGGGAATCCACCGATCTGAACGTCACCCTCATTTTTCACCATCCCGTTTACGACGACACGTTGAATATTGTGCGAGTCCATGGTATATGCCGCCATGCCCACGCCATCGTCCACGATAGCGGTTCCCTCACAGTTGGCTTGCGTCATGACGTACTCGCCCACCATCCGGCGCGCCTCTCGCACGTAGATTTGTGGCGACCAATTTCCGTTGTCTTGGTATTCATCCCTCGGATAACCCCATTTCCTCATTTCTTTTCCCAGGTGCGAAGGGAGGCGCTTGCTGGTCGCAATGAAGTAAAGGAACCCCTTGATGTAGTCTTCGTGGTCTTTGAGAATCTTTTTTCTTTCTTCGTAACTGGCTTCCGGGTAAGAATAATTCATGCCGATCATGTCCGTCGAAAACGGTCCATTGTTGTTGATGTCTGTCTTTCGATTCGGCATCAAGTCCGGTTTCAAAATCATATTGAAGGGACGTGTCGGTTCCTTTTCCATCATCCGCACCAGCAGTTCATAACGGTTGGAATCGTAGTTGTCTGGGCTGGACAATGGGAATCATGTTCGATGGATTGTCGGTGAGGCAGATCCTGTAGTTGTAGGCTTGCACTTTCTTGTCGCCCGTACCGTTTGGTAGCAGCGCTTCCGGGCTTATACCCCAAAGCAATCCACTCTCGGGTTTTCCTTTGACTCGATAGGGATCGATGCCGTCAACGAACTGATGTTTGTCGCGAAGCTGCACGCCGTTATAGGTTTCGTTATACTCCTTGTTTGCCTCACGACCAACCCGGTATGTTACCTTCGACTTAGCCATGAGATCTCCCTCGTATGAGCAGTCGATAAACACCTTCGCTCTAATGAGTTGGCTGGCCCCGGCTCCTGTCGACGATTCGAGGTTGATGCTTTGAATCTGGCCCTTGACTACCTGCACCGAATTGACTCGATACTGATACAACACCTCGACGTTGGCATGTGAGATGTATTGTTTGAATATCTCTTCCGCAACATGCGGTTCAAATATCCATTGTTCGAATTTTCCATAGTGTGCACCCACGCGGCGGTAGAAATCCCGTGCAAGACCACTGACTGCGTATTTGTTACCGATGTCGGTATAACCGAGTCCGCCGGAAGAGAGTCCTCCCAAATGGGATCCAGGTTCGATCAGCAATACAGACTTTCCGTTCATTTTCGCGGTGTAGGCGGCGATCACACCGGCAGAGGTGCCTCCATAGACACAAATGTCAACTTCCTTTTGCGCCCATCCTGTCTGCATCAACACACACGCCAACCAGATTAATCCAAGTCTTTTCATTCGAAGTCTTTCTAATGGTCAATTTCAGGATTTGGCCTTCCACTTCCAAAGGACTTTGGGCTATTGGGTGTAAATGGTGAACTTTACAAGGATGAGGGGATTTCTTAGTCTGGCGCCTTGGCAATTATTCATGCTGCTTTATATACTTCCAATCGGAGGTCTTGGCGCCTTTTACGTAAATGGGATTAACGGCTGGTCCATTGCGGTTGGAGTCATTGCGATCCTTGTTGTTATTGCGGCCGTCCCCATTGCGGTCGCTACGAACATCTTGTGGTTTGCGGCAACGGTGCAAGCGCTCCGAAAAAGGAAGGAATTTATGTCGCCACACGAACCTCAGGCTTTCGTCGAACCGGCAATTGGACTAATGTCTTTTTCGATTATCGCATTACTGATTCTAGGTCTTGCTGCACCAGTTTTGTTGCAACCCATTCTTGGGTGGGTTTTGCTGATAGCTTACGTCATCTGCCGGATTTACCTTGGGAAACTACTCGCTGAGTCCTTAAATAAAGTCGAATCCAATCGCCACCGCGACGACGATCGAAAGCTCCGATTCCGAGAGTATTTCGGAGATTTTATTCTCACGATAATGTTACCAATTGGCGTGTGGATTCTTCAGCCCCGCATTAGAACAGTCTTCACTAAAGAAGAAGAAATAGAGCGTAACTTACCTTTGGACTTAAACCTGCATTAGGTTTGTAACTACCGCAACGAGTTTAAGGAACGAGTGAAGGAAGGTCTCGCAAAATACCGTGGCAGCAGTCTGCTGAACCTTGGAGATAAAGCGTTGGGCTACATTCCAATACGTACGCCCCTTGACCTTTGGTCACAGTAAACATGTTTACTTTCCGGTAACCGTGTACATGTTAACTCCCCGATCCTTCAAACTCATTTAAAACCAGCGTCACCTGCGCGGCATATTCGTCGGGGAATTTGATTCTTTTGAAGGGGGAAGTGGAACCACTCACGAGGACGAGCCTAGACTTTGGCACTTTGAATGTATCCGCTAAGAATCGGATGATCGCGTCGTTCGCCTCGCCGTCCTGGGGTGCCGCCGTCACCCGGACCACCCAGTTATCACCCTCCTTGGTAAATTTGTTTTGGCGGCTGTTCGGCTTTGCTTTGATCGCCAGTATCATTTTGTTGCGAATTTGTTAATTAGGTCCGCGTGGTTCAGTTTTCGAGCCATTCATCACCGGGGCGCCCCCAAATCTCGAAATTTCGTCCTACTTTCAGTCATCCAAACCTAAGCGTATGAGTACTTCAGGACACGATCATTACTCGCGAAGGAATTTCCTCGCGAAGTCGGCCATGGCCGCCACGGGTATCATGCTAGCGAAAAGCAGCATGGGTTTTCCCGCCATTATCCACAATTATGGTAAACCCAATTCGAAATTCGCGGGCGTCCAACTTGGAACCATTACCTACTCGTTCCGGAGCCTTCCAACCGACGCTGAAGCGGTCTTGAAATACTGCGTCGAAGCGGGTGTCAGCGCCATCGAACTCATGGGTACAACCGCCGAAGCTTTTGCCGGCGCACCCCACTCGTCAACTGAGCCGATGAAACCATTCGTGCCGGGACCCCGCCCAGAACTTACGGACGAACAAAAAGCTGAGCGCGCAAAAAGGGCGTCCGAAATTGCCGCCTGGCGCACGTCCGTGAAAATGGACAAGTTCGAGCAGCTTAGAAAAATGTACAAAGATGCGGGCGTCTCCATCTATGCGTACAAACCAAATGCATTCGGCGTCAACAATTCCGATGCTGAAGTTGACTACGGAATGCGCGCAGCAAAAGCACTGGGAGCCTCACACGTAACACTCGAAATTCCAAACGAAGCGGGTCAAACCAAGCGGCTAGCGGACATCGGAGCAAAACATAAAATCATGGTGGCGTACCACGGACACGAGCAACAAACGCCCACCATCTGGGACGCCGCATTGGCTGAATCGAAATTCAACGCACTCAACTGCGACCTCGGTCACTACACTGCCGCAGGTTTCAATGCCGTTGATCTTATCCTAGCGAAACACGACCGCATTGCCAGCGCCCACCTAAAAGATCGCCAGAATCCGGAGCATGGTAAAGCCAACCTCGTTTGGGGAACGGGCGACACGCCGTTAGTAGCCATTCTTCAAACCATGAAAAAAAACAAGTACAAGTTTCCGGGAACCATCGAACTCGAATACCAAATTCCAGAGGGATCCAACGCAGTGCAAGAGGTGGCGAAGTGTGTTGAGTTTTGCAAAAAGGAATTGGAGAGGGGGTGAGTTGAGGTTTGCTACTCGGTTCGGAGGCGGTCTGCTGGATTGACGAGGGCGGCGCGTATGGCTTGGTAAGAAACGGTCATCATCGCTACCGCCACTGCCAAGACGCCCGCCACTACGAACACATCTACCCCGATGGACGTCTTGTAGGTAAATGTGTCGAGCCACTGGTTCATCAAATACCAAGCAAGGGGAGTCGCTATTGCAATAGACATCAACACGAGAAGCAGGAAGTTAACCGTTAGCAACTGGAAAATGTTCCGGAGGGGCGCCCCCAACACTAGCCTGATCGAAATTTCCTTGCCCCGCTGTTCCACCATATAAGCCGAGAGCGCGAACAAACCAAGACAGGCCACCGCGATCGCAAGTATGGAGAAACTTGTAAGCACGTCGCGCATCCGAACCACATCGTCGTACATGCTAGCAAATCGTTCGTCCAAGAAGGTCGTTCGGATAGGTTGATGCGGCAAGAACTTACGCCATATTTCATCGATCGACTTCAACGCAGCAGGAATGTCCGTAGTCGCGAGCTTCACCGAAATTGTCTCGGGACTATTTCCGCGTACCATCACAAGGGGTTCGATGGCCGAACGCATTGACTCAAAGTGAAAATCTTCGACGACACCGATAATCGTCCATTTAGTATAATTCTCTATTCTCTTCCCGATCGGATTCTCTATTTTAAGTTCCTTCACCAACTTCTGATTCACGACCACCGCATTCGAATCCGAGGCGAGGTCGCGCTCAAAAAATCTACCCTCAACTAATTTTAAACCGAGAGTGGCCGCGTAGTCATGATCTACCACCCAAAATTGCCCACTTGTGCCACGTTCGATGTTTCTCTTGCCCTCGTTCACAAATCCATTTCCGTTTCGACGCGTGCCACGGATCGGTAGGTATCCACTCACCGTCACGCTCTTCACTTCCGACAAGTTGAGAAGCTCTTCTTTAAATGCCGGAATCTGTTTATCCATCGTATTTGTCCCTTGAATCAACAACACCTGTTCCTTATCAAAACCTACCTGTGTGTTCAGGATAAAACTCATCTGTCGGTAAATCACAACTGTTGAGATGATCAAAACAATCGACGTGGTAAACTGAAAGACCACTAGTGCACTGCGCATTCTCGAACTCTTACCACTTCTCGCAAACGAGCCTTTGAGGACTTCAGCTGGTCGAAAAGACGAGAGGTAGAAAGCCGGATAGATCCCCGCCGCTAGGCCAATCACGAGCATTGACACGACCATGGAAGGGGCAAACCAAAACTCTGACCACGGGAACACCAACGACTTACCAGAGAGCGTGTTGAAAGCTGGTAAGATCAACCATGCCATCAAAATTCCGATTACAAAAGATAGTGCGCTGTACAGAAGCGATTCGACAAGGAACTGACGGATAATCAGGCCCCTGACGGAACCCACTGTTTTGCGCAAACCAACTTCTTTCGCACGACTCGCCGACTTAGCGGTCGACAGATTCACAAAGTTCACACAAGCAATTAGTACAATGAACACCGCCACCGCGCCAAACAGCCAAACAAATCGGATGTCGCCATTGTTGGTCACCGGCGCTTGAATATCCTCAAGTGCAGAGCGCAGGTGAATGTCTGCGAGTGGCTGCAATCCAAAAGCCGTTTTCTTGATGAACTCGGAGAACTGCACATTGCCATTCGCGCGCTCGAAGGGCGCCATGTAATTGTGAACGATCAGCATTAGTTTCTTAGCTACTTCTGCTGGATCCGCACCGGGTCGTAGCTGAACATAAGTTGGATAGTTCGTCGCCGCCCAATAGTCTTGCTCACCCGGCCACATCTCGCGGCCTGCCATGCCGATAAAAATGGAGTAGCCAGTAAAGTGAGAGTTGGCAGGAAGGTCTTCTATCACCCCTCCAATTTTCAATGGCTTAGCTTCGTCATTGTTCCAGATCATCAGACGACCAACGGGGTTTTCCTCCCCAAAATATTTAACGGCTTTCGTACGGGTGATCACAATCTCGTTGGGCTCGTCTAGACAATGCTTGATATCGCCATGCACCATCTTCACGTCGAACATTTCAAGAAGGTCCTGATCGATGTACGTGATCCCGTCTTCGTAGGTGTTATCGGCTACCCCATCCGGTCGCATCTGTCCATTGCCCGCACCAAACAACTCACTGTTGTTGTAGCGACCTACCATTTCAATCTCAGGAAAATCCTGTTTGATTACCTTCGCAAAGGGGGCTTGCATCCATACCCACTTATACAGCTTATCGTCTTGGTACGTCTGGTAAATCCTGTATATCCTGTCCGAGTTTTTCGCCTGGCGATCAAAACTCAACTCGTCTATTATATATAGTGTAATCAACAAGCTAGCGGCAATGCCCAGTGCAAATCCTCCGACTTTTATGGCGCTGTACATTTTCTGCCGCATCATTTGACGCCAACCGACTTTTAAGTTATTGGTAAACATGCCATTGGTTTTTTGATGGTATGAAACAATTTTTCTGAGCGCGAAGGGTCTGAGGTAGTTAATCACTTGGTACCAGTAATTCAGCCGAGCCCTGAAAACCGATCCCCTACCCAACGCTTTTATGAATTCTTCTTCTAGATCGCCTTCAACTTCTTCTCGAAGGTGCTCTTTCAGCATCCACGCCAGCAACCTCATTGCTAGCTTGGGTGGGCGGACATGTTTTGCTACCTGCATCATGAAATAGCCCAGCGCTTTTAGTTAGTTAAACTTTTCTCACCCGTGCCTCAAGTGCCTGATAATCCAGGATACTGCCTCCATAAGTTGGCCTTGAACTCATAAGAGGTCTTTAAGACACGTTTTCCCAGTGCGGTGATGGAAAATATCCGCTTTCGACGACCACCGCGCTCAGCAGTCGGACTCCCCATTTCTGATTTGAGAAAGCCCTTCCCTTCCAGTCGATCAAGCGTAGAGTGAACCGCTCCGATCGAAACACTCCTGCCCGCTTGGCGCTCGAATTCCTCCGCCACGCGAAATGCGTAAGCATCGTCACCTAAAATTCCGCATAACAACAGCAACGTCTCTTCGAAGTCGCCTAAACGAGTTTCAATCATTTGATACCAGATTGTAGAACAAATATACGGATGGTCTAAGTATTTGTTCTACTTCTTAGTAAGAAATTGTTCTCTCCGACCGCTCCAAGCAAAAAATTCTGCCCATTCGACGGTCGGTAAGCAACTATTCACTCGGCGGACGGTCCATTCCCTGACAAGATTTTACAAGAGTTCTGATACCTTTTGGATTAAGAGGAGTATAATTACGTCACAACCGCCACCCATGCTGAGAAACTACCTGGTCATCACCTTCCGCAACCTTTTGAAGAACGGATTCTATTCATTTATCAACATCTCGGGGCTAGCGATCGGCATCGCCTGCACCATCTTGATCATGTTGTGGGTTGCCGACGAAACTTCGTTCGACCAATTTCATCCCAAGGCGGACAGGCTCTACCAGGTTTGGATAAAGGCTCATTTCGATGGACGCGTCAACTCGTGGACATCCGTGCCGCTTCCCACCCATGAGGCGATGAAAACCGCGCACTCCAGCATCAAACATTCACTGGTAACGGATTGGGGTGGCGATCACTTGCTCACCGTAGAAGGCGACAAGCGCATCAACAAACGCGGCTATTACGCGAGCGAAGAATTCCTTGAAATGTTCGAGTTCCCCTTATTAAAGGGAAATGCCGCTCAAGTTCTCGACGACCCGGCCAACATCGTGATCTCGGAATCAACGGCGAAAGCGCTCTTTGGGGACGAAGAACCAATGGGAAAAACGATCCGGGTAGACAACCAGAATGACTTGAAAGTCGCGGGCATTTTGAAAGACGTCCCCAGCAACTCGTCCTTTCAGTTCGACATCCTACTACCGTGGAAGTTTCGTTACCAAATCAGCGATTGGGTACGGCGAGAAACCACCAACTGGGGTAACTATTCCTTCCAAGTATTTGTCGAGCTCGACGACCCGAACAAGCAGGCCGATGTCGAAAACAGTATCAGGAACATGCTCGCGGAACACGGGGAGGACACTGAAATTAAGCACGAATTCTTCCTCTATCCGTTGTTGCGTTGGAGACTGCATTCAAGTTTTGACGATGGAGTGGAAGAAGGGGGGTTAATCGATTATGTGCAACTCTTCACGGGTATTGCGATCCTGATCTTGATCATCGCTTGCATCAACTTCATGAACTTAGCGACTGCACGAAGTGAACGTCGCGCTCGGGAAGTGGGTATTAGGAAGAGTATCGGATCTCGCCGCCATGAACTCATGTTTCAGTTCATCGGAGAATCCATCATTATTTCAACCATTGCCTTCGTCATTGCGGTCATTGTCGCGCAGATTATGCTTCCGCTCTATAATTCACTCGTTGAAAAGAAACTTGCGATTGACTATGCCGGCCAGTCTTTCTGGATTTTCGGATTGTCCCTCATTTTCATTACGGGGATTATCGCTGGCAGTTATCCCGCATTTTATCTCTCGGGTTTCCAACCTGTCAAAGTATTGAAGGGAAAGCCCACCGTGGGCAAGGGCGCAAGCCTACCTCGAAAAATATTGGTTATCCTTCAGTTCGGAGTATCGATATTCTTGATCATCTCCATGTTCGTCATCTATAACCAAATTCAATTGGTTAAAGGAAGAAACGTGGGCTACGATCAGAATAGACTGATCACGGTTTCCTATAACAATGAATCGGAAAAGAACTTTCGACCTCTCAAGTTGGAATTGATTCAATCCGGTGCTGCCGAATCCGTCGTAAGGTCCAACAGCGCGATTACCGAAATAAACTCCAATAACTTTGTGGGATGGCCGGGCAAACCTGAAGATCTCCGCGTAATTTTCACAACCATCGCGACCGACTACGACTGGACAAAGACGATGGGTATTAAGATCTTAGAAGGCCGCGACTTCTCTGAAGACTTCAAGAGCGACACCTCGGCGATCATCATCAACAAGGCTGCCCTCGACTTAATGGGACTTCAAGACCCGATCGGGACGCAGTTGGACCTGTGGGGCGGCAAACGAACCCTGATCGGCGTGGTGGACAACGTCTTAATGGGATCTCCTTACGAAGAAGTGAGACCCATGTTTGCGATCTACAACCCTGGTTGGATTGATCGCATCACGATCCGACTCAGTTCGAAGGATGACGTCCCGACAAGTCTTGCGCAGGTAAAGAAGGTATTCGAAAAGTACGCGCCTGCTTATCCCTTCGAGTACACGTTCGTTGATGTTGACTTCGAAAAGAAGTTCACGCAAATCAACCTCACGAGTAAAGTCGCAAGCATATTCGCTATTCTAGCAGTGGTGATTACAGGTATGGGACTGTTCGGGCTGGCATCATTCACGGCGGAACAACGGACAAAAGAAATTGGCATCAGAAAAGTGTTGGGTGCTTCCGTTACCAGTATTGTGAGCCTGATCAATCGCGATTTCACATTACTCGTAGTGATCGCGTTTGCGCTTTCGGTTCCTTTCTCTTGGTGGCTCATGTCAATGTATCTCGAGAGGTATGCGATTCGAACAACGATAGACTGGTGGATATTCCCAGCCACGGGAGCCATCGCGTTGACATTTGCGTTGTTGATCGTTTCCACCCAAGCATTTAGGGCTGCCCATTCAAATCCCGTCGACTCGCTTCGAAATGAATAGTCTCGTACATTTCGATCATGGATGCCGAACGAGAAATTGTCATTGAGCGTTTACTCCGAGCGCCGCGTGAGCTAGTTTTTGCTGTCTGGACCGATCCGAAGCACGTCGACCAATGGTGGGGACCCAATGGCTTCAGTAATGAAACCAAGAAGATGGATCTCCGACAGGGTGGCGAATGGGTGTATATCATGCACGGCCCCGACGGGCGAGACTTCGACAACCGCATTCGCTACCTAGAAGTAGTCGTGCCGGAACGATTGGTATACCTCCACGATTCCGGAAAAGACAACGACCCACAAGAATTCAAAGTCTACGTCACCTTCGAACAGACGGGTGAGCTCACCAAAGTCACCCTCAGGTCCATTTTCAAAACGAAGGAAGCCCGCGACTTCGTCGTTCGGGAATTCGGTGCGATCGAGGGTGGCCGCCAAACATTGGCGAGACTCGATGCCTACCTGACAAACATCGCGGAGTAGCTTAAAACCACGTTTTAGGCTTAAATTCTCATTAATTTGAGCACTTCCTGCCCTATTTGGCCCTACTCAATGACCACTTTTGTGACTACATTCGTTGGTACGCAACATGAAGATCCTCGTAATCGAAGACGAACAGAAAGTTGCCGCTTTCATAAAAAGTGGTTTAGAACAAAATCAATATGAAGTTGATTTAGCCTACGACGGCTTCATCGGCGAAAAACTTGCCCTCACCCGCAACTACAATGTAGTGCTGATGGACATCATCATCCCTTCAATTAATGGGTTGGATTTATGTAAAAAAATCAAGGCGCAGAAACCACACCTCCCCATCTTGATGTTAACGGCTTTGGGGACGACCTCCGACAAAGTGCATGGATTTGACTCGGGCGCCGACGACTATTTGGTAAAGCCCTTTGAATTTGAAGAACTCGTCGCTCGGATCCGTGCCCTCACCAAACGCGCCGAGTACAACAATGTCCATACGAGCGAAACCCTTCAAGTGCACAACCTCACGTTGGACCTAGGAAAGAAAACGGCCCACCGGGAAGGAAAGACCATCACCCTCACGGCCAAGGAATTCGATCTGCTAGAATATTTCATGCGCAACCCCGGACGCGTGATCTCCAAGTCAGAACTCTCTGAAAAAGTTTGGGGCATCAACTTCGACACAGGCACAAACGTGGTCGAAGTATACATCAACATCCTTCGCAAGAAAATAGATCGCGACTTCAACGTCAAGCTCCTCCACACGCGCATTGGATTGGGCTATCTCCTGACGGAAGCTCCATGAACATCCGCAATAAACTCATCCTACTTTTTGCCTCGATAGTCGCGTTGATCCTACTCGCGACGTCGGTAGCCGTTTATTTTTTCTCTGCCGATTACCGCCAGGACGAATTCTACACGCGTTTGGATAGCAAAGCCCGGGCGGTTGCACGTCTCGTAATCGAAGTTGAAGAGATTACCCACGAGGTGTTGCGCAAGATCGAAGTCGACAACCCTATGAACCTGTCGATGGAAGAAGTTCGAGTCTACGACTCCGCCAACAAGCTTCTCTACAGCTCCGATGACGAGAATGCCATCGTCGTCGATCAAACGCTCATCGACAATGTGCGAAAGAAACACGAAGTCCGATTTCGATTAGGTGACTACGAAGGTCTCGGTCTACTCTACACCGATAAGTTTGGGAGTTTCGTCGTCATTGTCGCCGCGGTCGACATCTACGGCATTCAAAAAATGAAAAATCTCCGGACCATCTTGTTCATCGTATTCGGTGCCGCGATATTCATCATCTTTATTTCCGCCTATTTCTATGTTGGCCGGGCGCTTCATCCCATCTCGGAAGTAATTCGTGAAGTAGACGATATCTCCGCCACGAGCTTACACCGGCGAGTGGGTGGTGGTAACGGGAAAGATGAACTTTCAAAACTTTCGAAGACATTCAACAACATGCTTGAGCGACTTGAACAGGCGTTCACCACGCAAAAGAACTTTATCGCCAACGCCTCGCATGAAATCCGGAATCCCCTTACCGCAATTCTAGGTCAAATCGACGTAAGCTTACTCACTGTGCGGAGTTCCGCTGAATACATCCGAGTCTTACAATCTGTACGCGAGGACATCACCAACTTGAAAACCGTCTCGAACCGACTGCTGCTGTTGGCGCAAGCAAGTGTAGAGGACGTGGAAAAACGATTCACGCTGCTGCGCGTCGACCAACTTCTCTGGGACTGCCGTACTGAACTCAACAAGCTGCATCCCGAGTATTCTATCAGCATTGAGATGGATTCCTCGATCGACGACGATTCTAAAATGAACGTGAATGGAGATGAGCAGTTACTGAAAGCCGCGATCATTAACGTACTGGACAACGGTTGCAAGTATTCAGTGAACAACAAAGTCTCGGTTCTGCTCCTAAGCGCCGAAAACAAGACAGTGCTTCAATTCACCGACCATGGTATTGGAATACCTGAAGACGATATCCCCCATCTATTCGAGCCGTTTTACCGCGGCCACAACACTGAGAACTACAAGGGTAATGGAATCGGGCTCTCCCTTACCTATCGAATTGTGAAAAGTCATTTCGGAGACATCGTCATCAGATCTCAAGTCAACCAAGGAACGGTGTTGACCATCACACTTCCCACCTCGCTTCCGGCATAACCCCATGGGGAATTCAATCGATTCTAGTCGCGCTTGAGAAAGGACAACGGGTTGCTCCATGCGACGCGCGAAACATAGTAACTAACCGATACCATTCCGACAATCAACACGATGAGGGCAGCCTGAAGAAACGTGGAGGAAGACACCTCAGCCTTGAATTGGAATGTTTGAAGCCAAAGATTGGAAATCCACAAGGACACCGGCATGCCGCATACCAAGGCGATCAAGGTAAACGCAGCATAACGCGAGTAGAAGTGTCGTAAAATAGAGCTCTCACGTGCGCCGAAGACTTTACGGATGGCGACATCTTTCATGCGAGCCGTAAACAGCATGGAGCTCATTGCAAAAAGGCCGTAGCACGTGAGATACAAGGCAACCACGGTGAAAAATTTAACGACACCCGCAAGTTTGTCCTCGTTCTCGTACAACGCGTTCAAGTCATCCTCTAGCACCGTGTACTGAAATGGCCGTGGAGAAAATCGCTTCCAGCCCTCTTGTAGATGTTCAATTGTCTCCTCATCAACCTTCGACATTCGGACCAATAGGTAGCCCGAATACTGACCGTAGGCAATAACGACCGGTTTCAACGGATCATGTAATGACTCTGAGTGAAAATCATCCACAATTCCAATCACTTGGCCCGTTGTGATAATCTCCGATCGCCCCGGGGCAAAGACAGACAATCGACGTCCAATGGCGTCACGCTCCCACCCGAGCTCTATTGCCGCCTGTCGATTGATTAAAAATGGTGTGAGCGAGTCCAATCTCATGTCTGATCGAAAATCGCTACCCGCGTGCAAAGAGATTCTCATGGTTGTCAGGAAACTCTCGTCCGCCGAAGTAAACGGTAACATCACCGGGTTCTCAAATGAACCGTTCTCCGGAACGAAACGCCATCCGCTATAGCCACGTCCCGGTGGCTCGGCGCAACTCACCGCAACAACCGAAGGCAGGCGCTTCCACTCGGTCTTAATAGCATCCACTGGCAGGTCATCGTTGACGTGCACCACTACGACATTACTGCGGTCAAAGCCTAGGTTCAAACTTCGAAAGTACTCGAGTTGCTGGTTGACGACGAAGGCAAACGTCAACACAACGAACGACAATCCCACCTGCACGCCAGTTAAGAGATTTCGGCCAATGGCTGTGGACTTTCGTGTCTGCTCCCAGATCGTCAACCTCGCTCTTGCGATAGAAAAAGCAGGTTTGACAATTGCGAGCGCTGACACCAAGACTACCAAAAGGCACGTGCCCGCGATGACCCACACTCCGGTTGTTGAGAACATGAACAAATGGGTGTTGAGCAGTGTGCAAAACCAAGGCAGGGCCATCACCGTGATGACCAGTGCGAGTGCGAATGACGCAAGTCCAGCGACTATACTCTCCATCAAGAATTGGGTCGCGATGCGCCAGGAAGATTGCCCCAGAAATCTTCTGACACCTACCTCTCGGACCCTGCTACTCAACTTGAAGTACGACAGGTTAATGAGGTTAATCGCCGACATCAACATGATCGTGATCCCCAATGCACCGAATAACTGCAGGTAGAGAAAATCGCCGTTGGGTTGCAACTCCGCGTCGCAGTGAGACTTGAGATGGATCGACGCGAGGGGTTGCAGTTCGAAGTATCCACCGCGAAGCCGTTCAGGAAAGTACTTGTCCACGAAACGGCGCATGCCCGTCGCAAGGAAGTTCGCATCATCGGCACTCCTCAATTTGAGATATGTATACGCACCCACCCAAAACCATTTGTATTCGCGACCTTCGAGTCCCGATTGTCGTTGCCACATCGCCAACTGATGTCGCATGGGGACAAGCATGTCAAACGTAAAGTGCGATTGTTCAGGTATGGTCTGAATGACGGCTGCCACGCGCATGGTCTCACCGTCGAGGAGAAGTTGATCGCCCACCACATCTTCTCGACCAAAATACCGAATGGCCGATTCGCGGGTCAATACAACATGGTTCGACACGTTCAAGGCAGAATGGACATCGCCATGGTAAGGGGCAAAGGAAAAGACGTCGAAGAACGCGCTATCAACGAAAAGCACATTTTCTTCGAAGCTCCTCTCGCCGATTTGAATAAAACGACTCGCCTGGTAAAGGCGCACGGTGCGCTCCACTTGTGGGTACTCCATCGCCAGTGCGGCCGCTGCAGGAAACTGCGATGTAGCAAGGTCAAAATCTACATCGTTGATTCGAAGGTGTGTCGCGATTCGAAAGATTCTATCCTGATCTTTGTGAAATCTATCAAACGAAAGTTCATTTGAGATGAAGAGTCCAATGATCATGAATGCCGCCAGACTTACGGCCAGTCCGACCATCGACACGATATAATAGGATTTGTCGCGTGTGAAAAGCCGCCAAGAAAACACTAAGAAATGATGCCATGAGCGGGTGCTGTACGATGCCGACCTCCACCCCCGCGCCATTCGGATGAACCCAAATGCTTCCACGACATAGAGATAGCGAGCCCGCCCAGCAGACATGCCCGATGACAAGTTCGCGGCTAGCTTTTCGTCTAGGTCACCGATGGTTGCTTCTGCGAGACGCGGATCCAACATACGCTGCATCCAAGCGCGCACCCATTTCGGTCCCTGTGCCTCCGAAGATGGTGGCCGGCGTCTCATGAGATATTGAAAGCAAACGCGGCTTTTGGTACCGCCCGCCACAGATCATTCCGCAAATCCCGCGCGTTTGCCAGTCCTTTTTGGCCAGCCTTCGTCACACGAAATAACAGTTTTCTTCGACCTCCCCGTTCGTTGGTTGCCCCATCGAGGCGCGACTCCAAGAATCCCTTCTCTTCCAGCCGGTGGAGCGCAACATGGATGGTGCTCAACGTCGCTTTCCGGTTGCAGCGTCGCTCGAGTTCATCTTGTATGGCAACGCCGTAGGCATCGTCGAATAAGATTCCCACGACGAGTAAAACGATTTCCTCCAGTTCGCCCAAGTTTGTTCCTTTCATAGACTCAATTTAAATATTTCTTTCGTATTTGTCGAATGAAATAGAAACGAGAAGAAACCAGTATTTTGAGAAATGAACGATCGGAAAAGCTTCTCGAGTGCAGTCGCCTGCTTCTTCATGGTCTGCTCATCCGTATTTGGCCAGCAGCGTCAACCGTCGCTGCAAAACATACCGGGACGAGTGCAATGCGAATGGTATGACACGGGGGGCGTAGGTGTTGCTTATCACGACTTAGATTCTCTGAACAACGGGAGCGGGAAACTCAATCCACCGGATGGAAGTTTTCTCCACGAGTTTCGAATGCATGAAGGTGTCGACATCTCGTTTACAAAAGGGAGGGGAATCGACGACTCACCATTTAATGTTGTAAAGCCAGAATTGGGTCAGCTTTACGTCGGTTGGACCTCGGTCGGCGAGTGGTTCAAGATTTCGGTTGACGTGGACAAGACTGCAACTTATCAAGTGAGGCTTATGTACACCGCGAACGGAACGGGAGAGATCAACCTATCCGTTGACGGTATGGATCTTCTAAACGGAATCGTTCCTTCGACGTCTGATCCGAGGGATAGTATTGCTTGGCGGCAGTGGCATCATTGGAACGAAGTAGACTTAGGAAAAGTGAGCCTCAAACGGGGGCGTCACGTACTCAAGGTACTGATCACGAAAAATGGTAACATGAACTTTGATTATCTCGAGTTCGTGAAAGCGAGGGACTAATAAAACACCACCTCACAATCCGGGTGAGCGAGTCGGAATTTTTCCATTTGTCGCGCAGAGATCTTGGTGTTAAAACATTTCAAATTTTTCAAGGGAAGATTCAATATTCCCTCCAAGCGGCCGACCGACGTGTTCGAGCAATCGAAGAATTGTAGGGTGGTCAGCGTCTCTAGGTAGTCGAGTTTACGAATCTCCGTTCCGGCGCAATTTAACTTTGTTAGGTTAACAAGCTTCGAAAGTGGTCTCAGGTCCGTGACCGGTGTGTTCGACACATCCAACTCGACGAGATCGGAAAGGGCTGCGACTCCCTCCAAGCTCCTAAGTGGTGTATTGGTGACATGAAGAGACTTAATGGAAAAATTTGCCAGCGTGGTGAGGTTCTCTAGCTGAGAACCCGACACGCGGAAGTCTTCGAGGCGAACGAATTCCTTCAGCGGGCTCAGGTCACGAACCGGAAAATCCGTCAGTTGCAGCGACGGCTGCTCCACCAAAGCGTGGAGTTGTTCACGGGTTGGTGTTTCTCCGAGATCAAATTTTTTCTGCAGCGCACTTTTCCAAAGCGGGTCGAGTCGACTCCACCAACGCTCCACGTGGTAAGTTTTGAAAATCAACAGTACTTTCGGATTCCTAGCCAAGAAATCGGACGCGTGGATATCGTGGATCCCCGTGTCGTCGACGTAAAGTGTTTTCAACGAAGCTATAAAAGAAAGTTGGCCAATATCTTGGACACGGGTTCGCTCCGCCTTGAGCGAAGTCAACTTAGGAAACTTTGCCACGATCGAAATGTCTCCGACCTCAGTGCTAGAGACATCTAACTGCTGAATTTCCCTATGATCTTTTAAGGGCGTCAAGTCGCGTATGCCTGTTGCGGACGCATTTAAAACTTTCAACTTCGGAAGTTTTCGAAGTGGCTCGAGGTCGGTGATATACTCGTTACCCTTCAGATTCAGGGAGTCGCGGCTCGCAATCAATGCAAGTTGCTCTTTTGTCGGTGTCTTTCCCGCTCTGGATTCTCGGAAAAAGATAGACTTCCACTCGGAAGACAGTGTTTCCCACCAAACCCGGAGATCGTTCGAGTCGAAGACGACCAACGTACCAGGTTTAGCACTCACGAAAGAATCTGCCGCTTCCTGCCGAATCGCGGTATGGTCGCAGTAAACTTTCTGAATTCGCTGCAGCGCCGTTAATGGATCAAGCGTCGTAATTCCGGTGTGATTGGCGCTCAGGTTGACGAGTGCGCTCATTTTTCCAACGGGGACCAAATCAACAACCAACGTACTATCGATTTCCAAGTCGGTGATCGAAGTTAGGCTCGCAATCGGTGCTAGTTCGGCGACTTTGGTTACCGAAACATCGAGCTTACGCAAAGCTGTTAAGCCCTGCAGCGGTTTCAAGTCGACGACCTTCGTATGGCTAAGGTTCAAATCTGTGATAGCCACGAGCGAAGTAAGTGGCCATAGATCCTGAACGGACGTGTTCGAAAGGTCAAGTAATTGAAGTTGCGGCATTTTGCTCAACACACCGATATCAGAAACGGCCGTCGATGCGAGTTTTAGTGTGACCATCTTCGTCGCAAACCGGAACACGGAGATATCTGACACTTTCGTTTCGGATGCATCCACGTCCTTCAACTCCGTTAGGTTCCGCAAAGGCCACAAATCCCCGATCGCTGTTCCCGAGATATCGAGCCTTTGTAGGTTACTCAACCTTGCCAGCGGTTCTATGTCCTGCACGAAGGGATTTCCGTGCAAGTCGATCGTGTTGATCACCAACATCTGTCGAATATCCGTCAGCGTGATGCTGTCGGACTTTTCGATATTTCTTCGAAAGATGGACTGCCATTCGTAAGAGAGTTCACTCCACCAGTTGATCATACCTTGTTTTTCGTCAAGGCCTTTGGTGTACATGCTTACGATTTTCAAGTCTTGGGTTTTGGGATCGTAGTTCAGCTCCACAAACCTTGGCTGGTTATTGTTGACCGCTTCACCTTCAGCCGATGTACCGACCAATCGGCGTGTCATCGTTACCTTGTAGAACTTCTTTCCTTCCGCATCACCACTCTCGATTCGTTCGACATCAAATGTGAACTTGACGTCCTTGAAAAAGAAATCTACATCCTTTAGGTAGGCGGTAACGTCTTTGTTCGTTACGACGTCGCGGTTCTCAAGCAAGTCGTCCTCGATTTGAACTTTCGAGTCGCGAAAGATCTTGGCGTAACTTTCCGTTACCACCACATCTTTGTCTCGTGCCGGGGTATCGGCGGCTCCGAGCGTGTTGAGAACAAACTCCAAGAATCCGATGATATCACGAACCTTCTTTTCGTCACCTTGGGAACCATCGATCGAGGGCGCATTCTGTAATTCGGCCTTCTCGGCCGGCTTTGGAGCTGGTTGTTTCTTGGCCGGAGTCTTAGCCTTGTTGGTCGATTTCGACGAGGTAGAACTGGGCTTTTTCTTCGTTGCCTGCGGGTAAGCCGGCAGGGTGAAAACGAGGCAAACCAGCAAGAGGCACGCGACTAGGCTCGTTTTACTTGCTCTCATGGTAAATAAATTTTCGAAGCGCCTCGCGATCACGGTCGGTTTCCAATTTGACCAAACTCGAAATCAGCCAGCCCGTATTGTACCCAGGGCGATTGAAGTTGGCCAGTTCGAAATACCAACCCGGTATTTGAAAAAAATGAAATTTTACCTCGTTGACGTATTTGAAGCGAAGGTCGCCATTCCGCACCTCGTATAAGAATAAAGTGAGGTGGTCGGGTACAAATCGCTTTGCTGCAAACTGCGCAACACTGTCGGGAAAGATCATCGCCTTTCTCAAGTTCATGAAATCCAGTTCATGGCTCATCGGGTGAAGGAACTGACCCACCTTGGTAGTGTCTCGCTTGAACCCCGCTGCGAAGGTGTCGCTATAAACTTTTTGAATGACCCATTTATAACCCAAGTGATCCGGTTCCAACTGCATGAACAACGTCACGTCTTGGTCCTTCCCATGGTTGGTAAAGGTTGTCCTTACCTCGGCAAACCAGCCGGGTGCATGAAAATCAAGCACGGAGGCCGGCGACTTCTCCAAGACGTCTTTTGCAAACTGGAGCTTCAAGTCGTTTGAAAACGTAGGATTGCCTTGATCGAAAAGTATAGCGAGATACTTTTTCCTCAGTTTTGCATTCCGAAACTGCTTATCACCCGCGTAATAACGGTCTCCCTTCTCGTTTTCCTCGCCGTTGAAACGGTGAAAAAACTGGTTGACTTGCTTGGTCTGGGCATAGAGTTTCGACTCATCACTCATGTCGTCCGCCAGTTGGGCAATTGCCCCGGTGGTAGCAACGGTGACAAGACAAAGGACTAAGAGACTTCTCATGCGCTGGTTTCTGTCACACGGATGTCACCCAACAGCACATCCCAAAACTCAATGGTACGTCCCGCGATTTGGGTCTTCTTCCGCTCGACGTAGATGGTGATGTCCTTCTTGGTCGTGTCCTTGTATTTCAGTCCGTCGTCGGACTCACCTTCGAAACGTTGGTAGATGGTGACTACACCCACGTAGCGGCCGTCGGGTTGACGCTCAAGGTCGCTGATATAGTGTATGTCGTACCACTTGATATTGACACGGTCATAATTGAGGGCCATCAAACGCTCGAAATACTTGCGCACTTTGTAGTAGTTCACGTCTTTCGTCGTCAAAGACGAAACACCCATCTCACTGCCGGGCACAAACAATTCCTCGGCCCGGTCCATCACGCGAGTGGCTTCCGAGTAGGGCGTTTTCTTGTTTCCAATGATGCTAATGTACTTGCTCAGGTCCCGCACTTTTTCAAGGGCGAGAGAGTCGATGGCTTGCTTTCTCTTGGGACTGATTTCGGCGGATTGTGCTTGAACCTGAATGGCAACGGCTGCTAAAAGCAGGGCGCCGAGATATTTATTGAAACGGAACATATCCTGTCGATTGATGTTTTTGATTGTCTAACGTATTGGTATCAGTTTTTACGCGTCAGTTCTACCTCGGTAATTTTACCGTTTGCGTCGAACTTGAGGTCGCTGATCGCGTTGAGGTTTTTCTTCTGATCTTTCAAGTAGTTGAGGTATGCTTGGATCGTGGTCGGTTTGTCATAGTCCTTGCTCCCCCCTTCCTCTGCGACGACGATCAATACGGGCGTCTGCGCCGATGAGAACATACTTAATGCTTCGTTGATGGTGCTGTTGGCCGACGCCACGTTGCCAGATGTCGCGATCGAGTTGAAGTATTGCTCCAACTTTGCCGCTGGGGTGGCGACGGTGGCTGCTTTGCGTTTGGCCGCTTCTTCGGCGGCTGCCCTTGCGCGCTCTTCTTCAGCCTTTTGACGGGCTTCTTCTTCCCGCTTTTTCTTGTCGGCTGCCTCTTGTTCTAGGCGGACTTTTTCGGCGTTCGCCGCTTCCATTGCCTTTTTCTTGCTTTTGCAACCCGCTCCCACCAGGAGTAGGCACACCATCAAAATGGCTGGTACGCTAATTTTTCTCAGTATCATCTTATTCTCTTTTTTCACTTCGACGCCTGTCCGGGGCAAATCGCTCGCCACGATTTAAGGTAATTAGGATAACGATTATGCATACGAATTATGCAGACTAATTGTTGAAAAAACTCCACACCGTGGCTTAAATCCCCATTAGAAGTATGCCTCGCCCGCCTGCGGGCAACCTATTTCTCTGGCCCGTTCTTCTTCCATGGCATCGAGGAGGGAGAACAAACCACCCAGGTCCGACACGAGGTCTCGCAGGTACGCGGCCTCATTCGACCCGTCGTACATCAAGAATTCCAACAGCATCGATCGCAGGTTCCGACTAAGGCGTCGTGCGGGGTGAAACTCATAAAACCTCTCGAAAGCAACGAGCAAGTCGCCGCTTATCATCGGCTTAGAGGGATCAACTTCATCGTGCACCTTTGCCTTGGCACCCTTCATCTCTTGAACGAGTTCGCGTTGGCTTACCTTCTTCTCGAGTTCCTTACTCCTTTTCATAGCTGATACGTTTTCAAGATGGAAATATGGGTAACTGGGACGGCATCGCGAGCGTGAGACACGGCGTTTGTCCCCAGCATGACTTAACGTCTCGTTTTGCGCGTACCTCGACCCGACGGTTGCCCTTTCCGTTCGTAGCGGATACGACGTTCCGCGGCCAGAATCGCCTCCATCGCCAAGTCTCCTTCACCTTTCAATTCATATATCACCTTGTCCGACAGGTAAAGGATGAGCAACTCGTCTCTGTCAACTTCCAAGATGCCCGAAAGTTCAACCACTTGCTCGCGCGTAGGTTTCTTGGCACCACTCTCGACACGGCTCAGGAAAGACGGGTCAATGTGCAGCCCAGCCGCCACCTCCCGCAGCAACAGCCCCTTTGCTTCTCTCAATTCCTTGATGGTTTCTGCGAATGTTTTCATTTGACCTAAATGTTCATGACCTATTTGGTCAACAAATATACGTCACAAAAAAGGGCTTGTCAAGTCTCACCTTCCTTCAAGAAAAAATTCCAAACGACAGTGTGTGTAGGATGGCTCTTAAGTTACGAGTGATTGAGTTAACTCCAGGGGCTAACACACCATGGTCGAAGGTCCTGCGTTTCACGGGGCGCATGATAAATCGACAGGGGTGCGAAGCCCCATCCCGTGGCTGTCGTTTGCCTTGTTCCACTAAGACTCATGGACCCATCAGTCTTACATGTTCAAGCGCAGGCTATGTTCCACCACAAAACAAGTTTATCATGAAACTCCTAAAGTATGCGCTTGTGCTGGCCGTGGCGTTTATGGCCTTCAGTTGCGTAGAGGAACCAATCGGTCCGCTACAAGATGAGGACATTGTAATCCTCCCTCCGCCACCACCGAGACCCGGGTAATTCTGTACTGCTGATCTATGGCGACGCTCGAAAGGTGTCGCCATTTTTTTTGTAACTTCATCTATTCCACGTTTTATGAAAGCTCTGTTCATTTCGTGGTTGACACTTCAATGCATCACCGCTTTCAGCCAAAATCACGTCGATAGCTTGAAGCGCGGTCTTGTTGTGACCGACAAGCTGCAACAAAATCCGGAGCGACTTGCCGCTGTATATGAAAAAATTGCATGGTCTTACTACCAGCAAGGAAACCTCGACAGCGCACTTAGGAATTACTCGAATGCTGTTGGAGCCTTAAAGCATTCCAACGATCAAGAATTGCTGGCACATGGCTTCCTCGGCTTGTCCGTAGTCTACCTCCAAAGAGGTCGATTCGACTCCAGCATCTACTTCTGCCAATCGGCGCTGCCGCATTTCGCTGCCTTAATGGACACTACTCACGTTCAAATAGTGATCTCCAACTTAGCGGTCGCCTACAAGAATTCGGGTTTATACGCCGAAGCACTCGACGTGTCGCTCAAGTTGCTCGACCTCGTCGGTGAAAACGAGCATTCAGAATTGGCAGGATCCACCCACAACAACATCGGCTCTATTTACACCCGCACAGGTAGTTTTGAAGACGGTTTAAAGCACTATCGGACCGCCCTCGTCAATCGCGCCCTTCGAAAGAAACCCTCCGAGCTCTCTAAAATATACAACAACATCGGTGAACTCTTTACGCAAACACATCGGTACGACAGCGCCATTCAAAACTTCCAAGTATCAATTGCCTTGAAACGACAAGCCAAGGACCAAAAAGGCCTTGCACGGACGCTCGGGAATTTGGCGCGCGTACTTATTCGGTTAAATCTCATCGAGGCAGCCAAAACCGCGCTCGAAGAAGCTGAAAGCTTACAACGTGCCATCGAAGATCCCATCGGCAGAATCGAAGTACTGCACCATCGTGCGGAATGGCACTCCCATCGATCCGAGTACGACGCAGCCAAACGCAACCTCCAACTTGCCTATCGCCTGATTAAGCTGCACGCCACACCGCAACATCTTCGCACTAACCTAGAACGTCAAATCGAAATTGATCAAGCCGTACACGACACCCATGCTTCGATCAAACACCTCACAGAATTGCTGGTCATTCGCGATAGCCTACTCAACATTGACAAAAGCAGAAGTTTACACGCCCTGCGAATCAAATACGAAACCGAGAGACGCGAAAACGAGATCGCTACCTTGAGGCAACGACAACAGATTACAAACTCACAACTGCAAAAAAATCAAATCTTGAACTGGGCGCTCTCGGTTGGCTTCTTGCTAGTCGGCGCTCTAGCCGCATTAATCTATGTGAACTGGCGAAATGCGCGCCACGCTGAAGCCAGGATTTCCCTACTGCTGTTCGAAACGCGTCATCGTATTAGAAATCATCTCCAAACCCTTGTCAGTATTTTTAGCCTTCAGTCGCACCAATCCAAGAATACCGATCTTTCCTTTGAAGCGTCTCAATCGGAAAGCCGGATCCATGCGATGTCTCTACTCCATGAGAAACTGTCCAGTGCCTCGTCAAGCGAAAATATTGATGCGAAAGAGTATGTGACAGACTTGGTAAAGACCCTGTCCGACATCTACGGCGACCGATTAAAAAAGCTGACCGTCACAGTCGATGCCGTTCAAATACTGGTTCCCGCTGATACGGCGATGGCTTTAGGTCTACTCATCCACGAACTTTTCTGCAACGCAATCAAACATGCCTTTCCATCGCACCCGTCGCCACACGTATCAATAACCACCAATCTAATTGATGGTACAACATTTATTCTTACCGTTCGTGACAACGGACGTGGGATTATTAGCCAGAATGCGCGCAAAAATCATGGTTTATCGCTTATCATCACACTTGTCGAACAACTCGCAGGAACTTACGAGGTGCTAATAGAAAAAGGGACTACATTCAAGATCACGTTTCCCATTCAACCAATATGGAAAAAGCATTGATCTTAATCGTGGAAGACCAAAAGCTTGTTGCTCAGAGCATCGAGTCGATGGTAAAAGAACATGGAATGGAAGTACTGGGTACGGCGCCATCTGGGGAGGCTGCTTTGGCATTCGCTGAACAGCGGCCGCCTGACCTTGTCATCATGGACATCAAGCTACAAGGAAACTTGGATGGCATTAAAACGGCGAAAGCCTTAAATGAATCTTCCAAGGTGCCCGTGATTTTCTTGTCGGGCTTCACCGACAATGTGACCGTAAAAAAGGCACTCACGGCGTATCCCGTCAATTACCTCGCTAAACCGTTTACCGAACGCGATTTGATGAGATCCATAGAATTGGCCATTCACAACGCCAATGCCCTACGCGCGAAGCACAATAACGAAAACGATGAATTTGTCTTCCTGAAAACGGGACCGCAGACCTACTCCCGTCTTGACTACAACCACATTGTATACCTAGAAGCTGAGCGGGCGTATTGTCGCGTGCACGGCTTGGATGAAACCCACGTCATCGCGGCCAGCATGGCAACTCTTCTAGATCAGCTCAACCCCGCGCGTTTCGTGAAGATCCATCGTTCTTTTGCCGTCAACGTCCGGAAAGTGCGCGAATTCGCCGGCGGTGAGGTGTTGGTGGGCGAACACAGGCTTCCCGTGAGCGAACAGCACCGTGCCGAACTGATGAACCGGTTGAATATCCTCCATTAACATCTATCCCATCGCTGAATTGGGTGTCTTCAACGTGCCCGATTTTTTTCCGAAGGTGGCAACTTTCTTTCCCAGCAAGGTGCGCGGACTATAGGCTTCGATGCCCAGTCCATGGTGAACCTAGTTTCACGGGTGATGACCACGACGACCATCCCCACGAAATCTAGACCCCGCGCCAATCCATGCGACTTGGACAAGGTGATCGACATCTATGAATGGCTGCACCTCCACCTACATGCAAAACTCTCCGTGGCTATGTTGGCACGAAAAGCGGGCATCAACGCGAGTAAGTTGCAGCGGTTATTCCAAACACAATATGGCGTCGCCATCATGACCTACGTGCGGGCACGAAGACTGGTGCGCGCGCGATACCAACTCGAGCATACCTCTGCCAACATTAAGACCGTTGCTGCCGCCGCGGGGTACACGAGGATATCCGCCTTTACACATGCTTTCCGTGCATTTCATGGCTTCACACCCGGGCAGATATGCAGGACCCATGTGCTTGTAATGCCAGCCAAACCCCAATTAAACCACACCCTGTTATGAAGCGATCCTTTGTTATTGATGCGCTCACGCTCCTTTTTGTCGGTCTCTTTGGCTATGCAGCTGTGAGCAAGCTGTTTGATTACGACAGGTTTATCGTTCAACTGTCGCAATCACCACTCCTTACCGAATATGCGACAACGGTTGCTTGGTTGGTGCCTACCGTCGAGTTGGTCACCGTCGCCGTGTTTATCACGGTGCGATGGAGGCTGATAGCCTTTTACCTGTCGCTCGCCCTGATGATAGCCTTTAGCGCTTACATCGTGGCCGTGACACAGTTCAGTGACTACGTCCCCTGTTCCTGCGGCGGCGTATTGGAAAAGCTTTCATGGAACCAGCATCTCGTGTTCAACCTTGTATTCGTGGCATTGGCGGCAGTCGCCATCGTGTTACACGGCAAGGAAACGCGACAAGCGGGAGAAGACACTCTATTGCAATGAGACAGGGAATGCCGAAAACCTGGGACAGAGTAGGCACTTACACAATTCTCAAAATTATGAACAAGGTTAAATTCATGTTGCCGGTGTTGGCCTTCGTATTGGCCATCGCCAGCGCGGTAGCGGCGGACTTCCTACCGGGCGTTCCTGCGAATTACAAAATTGGTGGCGTCTGTTACAGCGGAGGAACAACCGTGGAGGATGACTGTGTACCGAGCACAGACGCTAATTTTACAAAGTGTACAGTGAAAGTTAGCGGTCAAGAGTACCCTGCGTTCGAACCCGGTGCCTGCTCCACTCCGTTGCGACAAATCCCGCAATAGGTAGTGAGTATGTCAAATCAGGGGAGCCAAACTCGGCTCCCCTACATTATTCTGAACAAATGAAGACAGTCTTGATCGCCCTCACTTTGTCGATCATTCTCCTCGCCGCCTTCCTCTTCTTAGCGCGTTCGGGCGCCAAGAATGGGAATGGTGGTTTCATGCGCATGTCTTTGGGGCCCAGTGAATTACTTTACTCTGTCGACTTCGCCACGCTTGGGCCCCCAAGCTTACGGCCGATCCTCCAGTTTCAATCGAATCTTTACTTCGCAGACGTCAACACATCGGACTATTATCAATTTTCCCTCCGAGCACGAAGGCTGGATTCTATTGAAATGCCATTTACATCCGTAGCGGACAACTTGCAGATCGTCGACGACAGGGTTTTCTGGACCACGCGCGACAATCAAATGAGGGTTAATTTCTCGCATCTCGGGGAAAATGATACGACAGCGGCGGGTAGTGTGACCACTCCTCCTTTCAGTGCTTTTGCGGCAGGCAAGAATCGGATCCTGCTGCGCATCGTTGACCCATCATTACAAAGAAGCGTGATTGTATCCGCTACGCTTGCTGGAGTTGTGACCACAAATTCCAACATCCTCGAGCCTCAAGTTGATGGAATCTTCTGTACGGATGGTATGATGCACGCATGCCCTGAACTTAACTCCTTCGTTTACATCTATTTTTACCGAAATCAATACCTGCGAATAGACGATGACATTGAGCATCATACAGCCGGTAGAACGATCGATACGAATGCGCTTGCGAAGATAAGTACTTCGGAGCTAGACGGCTCTCGCACGCTTTCCTCGCCTGCCAAAACGGTCAATCGGCTTTCGACGGTAAGCGGCAAAAGACTCCTAATTCAGAGTAACGCCCTAAGTGATGGGGAATTCCGGTTGGACCAAAGGTCAAAGTCACACATTGATGTGTATGATCTACACTCCATGCGTTACCAAGGTTCAACTTGGGTTGACCACGCGCCATCCGATCGGCCGAGGCGGATATTTGCCACGGCCGATACGTTGGTCGTCATTTTTAGGAATGCCTTTGCCGTCTACCGGCTTCCACCGGCAGTCTCCTTCTCGGACACCACCAGCATGTCAACCGGGATGTCTTCCAGGGTCAAGCTGATACCAAACTTGCGCAGGGCCGTGTCTAAGGACTGATATTCGAGACATTTACAATTCGCAGAAAGTTCTATCGGAAAGTCGATGCCTGTCTTGTCCTCGATCGGATATGGTGAACTGAAATAGGAACTTGCGTTCTCCATAAATCCGACCAGGTCGGTAAAGTTTGCTCCTACAATTCTGACCAAGTTATCTTTCACTATTGCCGGAACACTGGAAATCGTTTTGGTGGTCCGCAGCGATTCTACTTTTTCCTTGTCCACCACGCGAAACACCAGGCTGGTCCGCGTTCGCTTCTCGATCTTTACCTGGTAGCCAAAGTACCGGTCGAGGTCTGATTTCATCATGTCGATCAACTCACCACGCGCTACCGGTCGCCCGGCGATGAGCTGGTAGTTGAAAGCGTACCGCTCGTTTGGGTCCTTGGGCCGGGGGTCCGACACCTGCCAGTCGATGCGCGATTGGTGGATGAAGCCAGCTACCTGGTTGGACGGTAACCTGTTGCGGTCACAGTAGGCGGTCGCATATAAGATTACTGGCGGCGCTCCGGTGGAGAGAATGTAGTACCCAAATCCAGGTTCCGCTTGCATGGCAAGTGCCCCGGTGATGTTGTTCACGGCTTTCGTCAACGTTGAAGACCAGATGAAATTGTCGGTCCGTTCCGAGCCGCCGTTTCCGTCGACAAACAACGGAAGGGCCGGGTTCACGCGGAGCCAATCCGATCGTTCCATCATTTGAACCAGCTGTTGCGGGCCTTCGGCCACCCAACGCGCCACGTTCTCTTCTGTAAACTCAAGGCTGTTGGTGAGTGAACCGACCACCCCGTCGGCTCCAATCCATGCGTAGGCGGGAACACCCGCCGAGGGGAACAGTTCGGCGATACCTGGGTCGGCGCAGCTCACGGGTAAGTACATGTCTACATCGGTTACCTTCTTGCGGTTCGTGATAAACTCTCTCACCATCCGCTTCGACTCGAACCGGTTTACCATCACGATCTGGATCTTGTCGTTGAATTTCTCCTGAATTTTCAACGTCTTTGGCCAGCCCGCGACGCACGCCTGGCAGGAAGTGCTCCAGAAATCTAGGATCAACAACTTGCCGCGGAAGTCCGCCAGGTCCATCGTCTTGGTCTTGTAGTTGATCATGTTTTGAAGCACGTACGGCGGCATCGCGTCGCCTACCTCGAGCTTCTCCCGTTCCTGCCCAAGTGAACCATGGGCACAGCAAACCGCCAGGCACAGGCTTACCAACATCTTCATCGTTTTCATTCGTTTTGCTTTAGGTTTGGATTAACTGTTATCTCCCGATGCGGGGACGTGGTCGTCACCCTGGAAACTCTTTACCGGCTTCCACTGGCAGTCTCCTTCTCGGACACCACCAGCATGTCGACCGGGATGTCTTCCAGGGTCAAGCTGATGCCAAACTTGCGCAGGGCCGTGTCTAAGGATTGATATTCGAGACATTTGCAATCCGCTGAAAGTTCTATCGGGAAGTCGATGCCTGTCTTATCCTCGATCGGGTACGGTGAACTGAAGTAGGAACTTGCGTTCTCCATAAATCCGACCAGGTCGGTAAAGTTTGCTCCTACGATTCTGACGTAGCTATCATGGACCACCGCCGGAATACCGGGAACTGTCTTGGTGGTCCGCAGCGATTCTACTTTTTTCTTGTCTACCACGCGAAACACCAGGCTGGGCCGCGTTCGCTTCTCGATCTTTACCTGGTAGCCAAAGTACCGGTCTAGGTCTGATTTCATCATGTCTAGTAGCTCACCACGCGCTACCGGTCGCCCGGCGATGAGCTGGTAGTTGAAAGCGTACCGCTCGTTTGGGTCCTTGGGCCGGGGGTCCGACACCTGCCAGTCGATTCGCGGCCGGTGGACGAAGTCAGCTACCTGGTTGGACGGTAACCGGTTGCGGTCACAGTAGGCGGTCGCATACAAGATTACTGGCGCCGCTCCGGTGGAGAGAATGTAGTACCCAAATCCAGGTTCCGCTTGCATGGCAATTGTCCCGATGATGTTGTTCACCGGTTTTGTCAGCGTTGAAAACCAGATGAAGTTGTCGATCCGTTCCGAGCCGCCGTTTCCGTCGACGAACAACGGAAGGGCCGGGTTCACGCGGAGCCAATCCGATCGTTCCATCTTTTGAACCAGCTGTTGCGGGCCTTCGGCCACCCAGCGCGCCACGTTCTCTTCTGTAAACTCACGGCTGTTGGTGAGTGAACCGACCACCCCGTCGGCTCCAATCCATGCGTAGGCAGGAACACCAGACGAGGGGAACAGTTCGGCGATACCTGGGTCGGCGCAGCTCACGGGTAAGTACATGTCTACATCGGTTACCTTCTTGCGGTTCGCGATAAACTCTCTCACCATCCGCTTCGACTCGAACCGGTTTACCATCACGATCTGGATCTTGTCGTTGAATTTCTCCTGAATTTTCAACGTCTTCGGCCAGCCCGCGACGCACGCCTGGCAGGAAGTGCTCCAGAAATCTAGGATCAACAACTTGCCGCGGAAGTCCGCCAGGTCCAACGTCCTGGTCTTGTAGTTGATCATGTTTTGAAGCACGTACGGCGGCATCGCGTCGCCTACCTCGAGCTTCTCCCGTTCCTGCCCAAGTGAACCATGGGCACAGCAAACCGCCAGGCACAGGCTTACCAACATCTTCTTCGTTTTCATTCGTTTTGCTTTAGGTTTGGATTAACTGTTATCTCCGAAAGCGGGATCGGGAGTTTGGCATCGTTCGATTCCCAATCGGGCTTATACCCGAGGGCTGCATCGATCTTTTGAGTTCTAATCAGATCGAACCAACGATGACCCCACTCCGCAAACAACTCGACTCTACGCTCTTGATAAATAGCATTGAGAACGTCGTCCTTCGACATCCCGGATTCATTTAAGGCAGGTAGGCTCGAGCGAACCCTCACTGCATTTAAGTCGGATACACTCCCCCGCAAATCTCCCTGCTTCGCTCTTGCCTCTGCCCGAATCAGGTATTGCTCCGCCAGCCGCATCACCATGTAATACTCGGTGATGGGCTGACGGCGACGATTTACCTTGTACTTCGCAGGGAAATTGATCGTTACCGACGCATCTTGAAATAGCCCGACCCAGGTACTGCGCCGTAGATCGCCCGGCTCAAATGACCCAAGGAGTTGATCCGTGAGTGTCACTCGACCGGAAGAACTGATCGCCACCATCATAGGGCATTCCCGGGTGTTATAGGTTGGATCGCCAGTTTTCAGCTGCCAAATCGCCTCGGTAGAATTCTTTAAAAAGACTTTATCCAATTGACTAAGGCTGAACAGTGAATTGCCGATCAACCTTGATGCGTTCGCCTCAGCCTCCGACCATTTCCCGGAATACAGGTTCACCCGGGCGAGCAGGGCGAACGCCGCATATCGAGAAGGGATTGTTCGTTCGTCAGCCGACAGCGAAAAATCATCCGGAAGTCCGTTCGCTGCTTCCAATAGATCGCGCTCCATTTGTGCGTATACCTCCGAGATAGCAGTTCGGGAGGCCACTCCGTTTACACGGTAATCCGTGGTGAGCAATAAGGGAACATCGCCCCACAGATTGCACAAATAGAAATAACAAAACGCTCGGACAAATTTCGCCTGGGCGATCGTTTGCATCTTGAAATCATCCGCAAGTGCCTTGTTCCCTTCCGTACCCTCGATGATAGAATTGGCAACATAAATAGTATTGTACAACTCACTCCAGATACTCTGCACTGGACCACTCAAGCTTACGACTGAGTTATCGTTGAGGCTCACAAAGTCAGGCGTTGTCGTCCGATTCATAAGCTCATCCGAAAGGAGTGAGGTCGCAAAGGTTACCGTCTGAGTGGTTCCTCCGGCAAACGAGTTTGACGCCGTGAGTTCACTGTACATGCCAGCGATGGCCGCACGAACCATACGTTCATCGCCAAACACTTGCTTATTTGACACCTGCGTGGCAGAGCTATCCAGCGTTACAAAATCTTCACACGACGAAAAAGTCCCTGCCAATGCCACAAGAGTATATACGTAAAGCTTCTTCATATTCATTTTGTTAAAGTGTGATCTGAATTCCACCCGTGAGCACGCGAAGCGCCGGCATATTGATCGCGAATGGTTGTTCGGGATCCAACAACTTTGCTTTTGATCGAGTCCAAAGATTCTGACCTTGGAAATAAAGGCGAACAGTATGAGTATTTCTTTTTCCAATCCACGCGGCGGGAAGTGTATAGGAAACGTTAAGGGATTTCAAGCGAATAAAGGAGGTATTGATGATCGTCTTGTCTGAGTTACCTAGGGCTAGAAGTGCTTTTTGGGCTGCAGACGAAGAAGAAAATTTCTGCACGTCTGTCACATCCCCCGGCTTTTGCCAACGGGCGAGCACATCAGCAGGTTGGTTGTTAGAGTTGCCCGGCATGGAAAACCCTGTAAATCTCGTGTCCCTACCGTTTTGGTTCACAAATTGAACAAACATGTTCAATTCAAATCCACGGTAGCGTATGGTATTTGAAATACCTCCATAACTAAACTGGGCAATATCTTTCGTGGCGACCCGATCACCCTTGGTCTCCATCATGATCCCATTTTTATTGACATCCTCGAAAGTGTAGAGTCCCGTCTGTGGGTCGACGCCGGTGTAGCGGTATCCCATCGGTGTGGTTAATGATCGCCCAATTGTACGTTGACCTGCGTCGGATGAAGTTTCAAGCCCTTCATAAGACAAAAGCACATTGCGGGGAACGGTCAGCGTGATACTCGACTCCCACAGCAGTGTATTCTTTTTGATGTTCACCGTTCGAAGGGAAACCTCTGTGCCGTAATTGCGAACGGTGGCTGGCAAATTATATTGAACAGTGTTGAAACCCGTCATCCGTGGGAGCGAATAGCCGACCAACTGGTTCGACGAACGATTATCATAATATGATGCGACCAAGAAAACACGATCGCTCCAGAAGCCCATCTCGAGGCTTACCTCGCCTTTAAGGGTTGTCTCCCAACGATAATCAGGATTTGCCAGTCGGGCCGGTATGAGCCCACCCTGGTCCATGTAGGGATAAGTTGTTGGTCGGTAAGAATCTAGGTATCCATAGTCGGGAATCTCATCACTTCCAGTAATACCATAACTTGCACGGATCTTTCCGAAGCTCAAGAACTTGAGCGGCTCCATGAAACGCTCTCTGCTGAATATCCAGCCGGTGCCAAGCGCACCGAAATTGGCAAAGTGCTTTCCTGGTCCGAATCGCGAAGAACCGTCGCGTCGTCCCGTCAGGTTAATGACATACTTATCGAGTAGGTTGTAATTTACCCGCGCGAACACCGCGTTGTATCGATACTCTGTGTACGTGGCAAGAATTGGAAAAAGGGAGGTGGAGGCCGCAATGTTGTCAAGGAGAGCATCATTGGTGAACCCACCCGCCAACAGGTAGGACCCCTGACGGGAGCTTTGTTGAAACGTGGTCCCGGTTAGAATCGAAAGTCGACCGCTCGCCACATTCCTGACATACTCTAACTGGGGTTCAGCTATCCACGACGAGAAACGACTTGCACCGAACTCGGCGGACGCTGTCGTAATGCCCCACGCCGGATCATAACTCGAAAATGGAACATCGTTCTTCTCGTCGAATCGATTGCTCGTAAATCCTACGTTCAGCTTCAGGCGCAGACCAGTGATGATTTCGTAAGAACTGGTGAGGTTCGAAACAAGGTTATGTGATAAACCTGTGTATGTTGTCCGTGTGTACCCCAACGGGTTAAAAAGTCCGGGCCACTCGCCGTTCGCCCAATTGATCGATCCATCATCCTTATACAAAGGGTGTCCCAAAGGGGGAATCCGTAACGCTATGGTGGTGAGATCAGTGTTTGGAAGTGTATTGTTATCAAAAACATAGGTACTAGTCATGCTGACATCAAACTTTCGATCCAATGACCGGTGGGTAACCGAATAATGGGTGTTAATCTTTTTGTCTGAAAAGTTTCCTGGCATCACAGAACCTTCTTGAAAAAAACCACCACCGATCGAAAAACTCGTCGTCTGCGACCCGCCGGAAACCGAAACCTGCGCGTTGGTCATGAGTGCAGTACCACCGATGAGCTCGCGCTGCCAGTCGGTGTAACGAGTCGTGTCGAAACCTGGTCGTAGATCGTACTCCCAGGGTGCTACTGGAGAGCCATCATTTCGATGGGACTCCCGTCGCATCGTTAGATAGTCTTCGGTTGTCAGAAGCTTCATGAAGTTGGCTACCCGGCCTGCACCGCGGTAGACATTAACGTCTAGCTTGGTTTTTCCAGCCTTGCCCTTCTTGGTGGTAATCAATACCACTCCGTTTGCACCTCTCGTTCCATAGATCGCCGTCGCATCCGCATCTTTTAAGACCTCAATACTTTCAATATCCGCAGGATTCAATCCGTTAAGTGGGTTTGACGATCCCACCGGCGAGACCCCTGAACTGATCGACTGATTTGAAATAGGTACGCCATCGATGACGTAAAATGGAGTATTGGCGTCATACCGAATGCTATTGCGTCCCCGTATTTGAATGTTAAATCCAGTACCCGGAAGGCCCGATGTCTGTTGAATGTTCACCCCAGGCATCCTGCCAATCAGTGCTGCAATAGGATTGCCCACGGGTTGCTGCTGAATTTCCTTGGCGGTGACTCGAGCAATGCTGCCGGTTTGCTCACGCTCAGTTACCTTCCAATATCCAGCATTCACCATCACAGTTTCTAACACCGCGAGATCTTCCTCCATTGAAATATCTACTACCGAACGGGTACCAACTGCTACTTCTTGTGTTTTGAATCCTATAAAGGAAAAAATCAGCGTGGCGTTGTCGGCAATCTCCAAAGCAAACTTGCCGTCGCCATCGGTGCTGGTACCATTCATGGTGCCTTTCTCAACGACATTGACGCCAGCCATTGCCGAGCCCTCACGATCCGTCACGCGTCCCGTCACTAACGTGGTGAAGGAATATCCCGTCACTTCTTCTGGTTCCGAGGGCGTAGACATACCCCGAAGACGCACCTGCGTCAAGACGACAAAAGTCTCGGACTCGTGGACCGCAAACTTGATCCCTAGGGGCGTTAAGAGATCAGCCAACAACTGACCCAACTTGCGCGGAGACGCGTCGATTGTCACGCGACCATCGAGTCTCAGATAATTGCTGCTGTAGACAAACTTCACACCCGCCAGGCTTTCAATCTCTTCCAACGCCTGCCGTAGGGTAACGTCTTTCAAGGAAATTGTCACCTCCTTCTCTAACACGTCTTGTCGTGACGCAGCCTCAACCCATTGGGACCACCCAATGAAAAGGAAGAGGAGCAAACTTGTTCGTAGAATTCTTCCAACCATAAGCAACTAGGTTTAGCGAAAGCAACCGCCACCGATGCGAACCGGTAGAGCTCCTCTCTTGTTGAAGTTTATTTTCTGAGGGTCAAGAACTGACAACCTCGGACTATAGTCACTTCAGGAAATACGAACACATAAGGGAAGAAGGGAGAAAAATTATTGGGGGCATCCGCGCCCTGAAATGGTCACGGAATGGTCTTTAATGGAATAGGTGGCGTCCAATGCCTCGCAAATCATCGATATCGTGGTCACTAGTGGTTGATCGGTAAAATCGGCGGAAATCTTACACCCGAGCAGATCGGCATTTGAGACGGTAATTGCCACATCGAATTTTCCTTCCACCCGCTGGACAATCTCCTCCATCGGCGTGTCTTCGAAGCGCATGCTGTATTGTGTTCGGGCGGTGAGTGAGCGCACTTCCTCCTGCTTCGTCGGCTCTTGCGCCAGCAGCCCTCGTGCTGAATCGATCACGACATGTTCATTCGATTTCACCCGCAACACTTTTTCCATGCTGCCTCCCGAGAGTTCCACGGTTCCCGTCAAGACGGTTAGCTCGATGCCCGAAGTCGACGTCTTCAGGTTGAAGCTTGTACCCAACACGCGTGCGGTGTAGAGGCCACATTGAATGGTGAAAGGTCTTGCTGTGTCTCGCGCTATTTCGAAAAGAGCCTCCCCCTTCAACTCTACCCGCCGTTCCGATGCAGCGAAGTGGTCGGGGTAGTGAAGGTCGGCGCCGTGGCGAAGCCAGACGAGAGATCCGTCGGGTAAGATAAGCTTGTCGTCGGGCGACGAAAAGGTGTTAAGCCAAAAGAAAGCCGCCCCGATAGCGACAACAATCGATGCAGCCGCCCAGATCCAGATTTTCGTCGCGCGCGGTGTTGAATGGGTTGCTTGGTCTATCTGTTCCCAAATTTTCGTTTGTTGATCCGGGTTCAACTGTGTCTTATCCTGCGTGCTGAACGTGTCGAGCCATCGATCCATCTCGGCTTTTTGGCTCGGTGACAGTCGACCTTTCAGGTACAGTTCTAAAAGCCTTTCAAATTCTTCCTTTTTCATAGCATTCCCTCAACCAGCACACAAAGGGTAACCCTTGCCTTTTGAAACACATAGCGTACACATCAATAAACTATGTCAGGAAAACCTGACTATACGAAATTAAGGTTCTTTTCGCTGTCGATAGAAATCTGTACATGCCTCCCGCAGTTGTCGCAGGGCCTGCGTGATATAGTTTTCCACGGTGCGCGTGGAAATATTCATTTGTGTGGCGATGTTCCCGATGGGTTGGTGCTCGATCCGGCTCAGCTTGAATGCTGTTTGACAGCGTTCTGGCAGGTTCGCGATAGTTTCATCCAATATTCTGAGGACATCCGCGAGGTTGACCAGTTCTTCGTTCGAGTTATCGACGGGGGAATGAAACTTGAGAAAATGGGTGGCGTACTCGCGGCGGATGACATTGTGCCGGATGTAGTTAAAAATCTTGTGCTTCACGATTCCATACAGGTATGGACGCAGTTCTGTAACATGGCCAAGGGAGGTGCGACGTGTCCATAGCCACACAAATGTCTCTTGCACGATTTCTTCACAATCCTCCTTGGTATAGATTTTATCGGCGACATAATGAAACAGCAAGGCAGCATACCTTCGATATATCTCTTCGAATGCTTTCCGATCGTCTTTTCGAAGAGACGCGATCAGGTCATGGTCAGACGTCGCACGGTAGGAACTCATGTCTTTTTCTTTAATCCTTCTGCCGGTGGCCCGCCAAAAAAGTGAAACGAAGAAAGGTCATTCGTTCTCCGCCATGTCGCGGAAATCGGGCCATCGCCTCAATAGGTACGCTAAGTCTCACGCAAGGTAGGCGCACTGGCAAGTAATCCATAGCCCTTGATAAGCCAAATGGTGATTACTCCTCCCAACATACATCAACAGCCACGCTTAATGTCTGGAATTCCTGACAAGGATGGAGTTTCAAACATCTGGTTGTTGCTCGTTGAACGCATACACGAACGATGCTTAGTCAAAGATAAGACATCATCAAATATTCCGACTATAGTCGTCGACTCTTTTTTACAAAGTTCTGCAGTTTCACTTCAAGTCGAGCATGAAGAGTTTGGTCGAGAGATTCGGAAGCCTACTCGCAGAATTGCGAAAATCGAAGAAGCTATCACAAGCACAACTTGGGATTGACTGCGACCTCGATCGAACGTTTATTTCACTCCTCGAAAGAGGTGAACGCCAGCCATCCCTCACTACTATTTTCAAACTTGCCAAGGCATTGGGAGTTACACCCTCATCGCTTATCCGCGAGTTGGAAAAGTAACCCGCCCCCGCACCGCCCTTTGATATGCACTCAACCACCGAGCATCTCGCTTCCAATGATGCCACAAGTCCTGTCGCACCGCAACACGCGCATCAATCATCAGACACAATCGATCCACTATTTCTAATAACTTCTTGTCCAACACCCGGATCTCCGTGAGCTTTTGCATGTAGAAAAACTTGTCCACTTCCCGGTTGGTCACGATGTCGCTCGCCAAACTGTCTAATTCCTTCAATAAACAACGAACTCGAACTTCCAGCCTGCGATCCTGAAACCTGCCTAGAATATCTTCATAATTCACGCACTCAAATTATTTGGTTACACTCCATCAGCATCAGGGTACGCCGCCTTCAAACCTAAACCTATGCGTTTAACTAAGGAAAACGACGACCCCATGCTGAGTTGACATACAAAAAAACAACACCTATTGAGAACCAATCGGTAAAGAAAACCTGACCACAGATGGAATACATAGATCCTCCGAGCACACTTGGTACTCGATCCGCCCCTCCACCTTCGTGTTACCAACAGCTTTGATCCCCTGCGCGAAAGAAACCGACCCTTCAAACCATACAACATCTACAAAAAAGGTCTTGTCAAACATCTCCACACGAGTCCCAATCTCCTCAGCCTTCCCCTTCAAGCGATATCGCCTGCCCTTGTCGAAAATCAACTTCGTCGGACTCGGCCCGCCCTTCGGTAGGCTCATCGAATACAAATGCCAACCTTCATCTAAGTCAGCCCGGAAAACCAAACGCCACGTTGACGGACCCGTCGACTCGCTCGCGAAACTCCAACGAACTGGATCCTCCTCCTGCGCAACAGCAGGCACATTCAATCCCAAAAAGAAACAAAAGCAGATAACAGCAAGCCAACGCATAAGATGAATTCGTTGACTAGTAATAACTCCAGGCGGAGCTTACACACAGGGTGTGGGCGGAAATTGAAACAATACCTTACTTACTTCTTCTGAAGCGCCGGGATCTCCATGAACGCATAAGCCACCATGTGACAGATACCCATGTGCGCGTCTTCTACCCGACCATAGTGCGTATCCTCCACCACGATTACGCGCCGTGCCAATGACGCCAACTTACCTCTCTTACCACCCACCAACGCCACCGTCTCCATCCCATTCGCATTGGCCCATTCAACAGCCTTCAACAAGTTTGGAGAACTGCCGCTCACACTCATCACCATCAGGATATCGCCCTTCTGCGACAGATTCATCAGCTGGCGGGAAAAGATCTCCGAATAGTCATAGTCGTTACCCAAAGCCGTCATCCAACTCACGTTGTCATTCAAAGACTGACATCGAAAACGGCGGTACGTCTTATCCGAAGACCCTTTACCAAGATCGGTAACGAAGTGCGAAGCATTCGCCGCACTGCCGCCGTTGCCACACACAAAAATCTGACGGTTCTCGTCGAGCGCACGTCGAAACAACGAAACCAAGCTCTCCACCTGCAGCGGATCAATAGATTGGAGCGCCGCCACTTGGGCCGATACATACTGTCTAACAAAGTCTTCCATAACTACTCGTTTTTTTTCAATTCATCGCCAATCATCATCAATGCTCCTATGGGAACCACCTTCACCTTCAACTCCGATAACGCAACGGTTGTGGTACCGCGAAACGGCTCCATCAGGAAACTTTGAAGTTTGCTTGCCACCGCCTCCCGCCAATACTCACCCATCAAGGATAAACCGCCTCCCAACACCACGATGTCGGGATGAAACAAGTGTACGACATGCGACAAGCCGAAAGCTAGATCCTTCGCCGTTTCATCTACAATAAAGCGCGCCGCCTCGTCGCCGTCCGCAATCGCCGGCATCAAAGCCATCGCCTCCGTACCCGGAAAAGTGCGGGCCACTTGTGCCAGTCGGCTTCTTTCATGACCCTGGCTATACGCAACTACTTTCCTGTTTACGGCCCAACCGGAACAGCTCGATTCCACCGTTCGCCCCGACACACCCAAGCGCACGTGTCCAAACTCCAACTCACCCGGGCGAGCACCATGGTAGACACGACCCTCCCACACAAGACCACTACCCACGCCGCTTCCGAGCGTCACATAAAAAACCACGCGCTGTCCGCGTCCAACACCAACTACCGCTTCGGCCAACGCCGCTACATTTGCATCGTTGTCGATCACCACGGGCACCTCTGTAATTTGTTGCAGCCAGTTCCGAAGGTTGACCCCCGCCCAGCCGTCGACTTGGAACGAAGTGAAGACTTCTCCTGCACTGCTATCCACCGGGCCACCAAATCCAACACCGATGCCATCAACTTGACCCAACCCGCGCAACTTGCTTTCAATGACGGCGCGAATCTCGGCGGCACCCTGCTCCACACGGACACTGTGCGACACAAGCCATTCAACCTCACCGCGCTCGTTACCCAGCGCCACTTGCACTTTCGTTCCACCGATCTCGATTCCTACCAGTTTCATTTTTTCAGGGTAATGGGTAGGACTTTTATTTCGTATGGCTGCAGTTTGCCTTCAATACCATCTACCCGCACCACGTTCTCTTGGTCTTGATGATTAATCAAGTACAACACCACGATCGCCTCATTTCCAACAACAAAACTGGAAACCCGTAAGGGGTTACTGCTGCGCGATTTCAAGGCAAAAACTGGATTCCGTGAACGAAACGCATGCCATGTCTCGTACAGCGGAAACACCGTGCCTTCAAAACCAAACGCACGATGGTGTTCGTCGTCATGAGCAAGCAGGTACCCGCCCATGCCATGTGTTTCAAACATGGTTACGCGATCTGCTCCGGCCTCTGTTAAATACTTGAAACTGGCGAGCGACCAGCCGGCCGCCATAGCGCTCGTTTGACGAACATCGAAGCGAGGAGGTAATGTTCCTGAACGACCGTCCGGCCCGTCGCCCACCGCGTCGGGATTAAAACGCGGTCGTAAAGAAACAGGACCCACGTGAATTTGCGCTTGCCCAGCAATCGCCCGCGCACTCCGAACCGCATCCGACTGCGCCGGAAGATTTTCGATCACCGTCAACGTATCGGTCGCGTGCACCTGCGGATTGACGGAATAAGTCAAGTAATCCAAGCCATGCACGTCGAATCGGTTCCTATTCAACTCGGTAAAATAACTTACAATTCCTGCACCGATGGCAACGCCAGGAAACAACGCACGCGCTTTTGCTACAATCGACGTGAGCAGTCGATCGACATCCGCCTTCCGATCGGAGGGTGACAACGCAACTTGGCTAATGACATTGATATGAGGACCCACAGCCATCGCAAAGGACTCCCACTCGTGGTCACATGCCGATCCGAACACCAATTGAACGAACAGTGGAACACGTAACGCAGTTGTTTCAATGACCGCTTGTTCCAGTTTTTCGTTCCAACCTTTACTCGACAGCCTTAACTCAATCCTAAGGTGGTCGAATTGAAGCTGTTTTAGTCGTTCAATTGCAGATTGATCATCCGTCGACCGACCGGGAAAGTCAACCCCCAATTTTGGAATCGGGAATTTTCTCGTTTCATCGATGTCAATATCAATCACTGCGGAAAGTGGCGATCGCGTCGTGATCTCAGCAGTATCAACTGTCAACGTCACTTTTTGAAAGATTCGGTCGCCGGGCTTTAACTCGACAGGAAATGGAATGCGAAGTGGCGTACTGTATGTTTTGAACGAAGTATCCGACCAATTGCGCTGATCTTCCATTTCAAAGATATCTCCTTCATAATGTAAGGAAGCGCGCACACCATTTGGCATCTTCCAATTAAAAGACTGTATCTCCAAAAATGGTTGGTGCGGCGCTATCAAGTCGGGAAATGATCGATGATACTTCGTTCCATCGGGCTGGGTAACTTCTGCAAGTTGCCCCACACATTCGGCGATAGGGTGCAAGACACATAGGCCCACTCGATTTCGCCAGTATGGGTGGACAACTGTTCCATCAATAGAAAATTCGAATCTCCCACTTTCGTGGCCGGTCACTTTTACGGTCCATCGCACGACATCCACTTGACCAAAGCGACTGATTGCACGATAGTCGATGGAAAGCGACGAGGAACTCACATCCTGTCGTTCATCAATTCGAATGAGCTCTGCGGTATCCCAGTTCTTATCCCGAAGTGCGAAGTAGACCTTCCGAACAATCTCGGTGTCACCAAAAGAAATATATCGAATAAAACCCTCGTGATAAACAAGGGAAAAATCTCCGATCTGTATCGTCTGAGTCTCCATCCTGATCAAGAACGTCGCACTTCTTGCGCGATGACCAAGCACTTCTTGATGCGCTCGCTGAGCGTCACCCAATCACGCTTCTGAAGGATTTCTTTCGAGAACAGTTGCGAGCCCATCCCCACGCAATGTGCGCCTGCCTGAAACCACGCCGATAGGTTCTCGCTGGTGGGTTCCACGCCCCCGGTAATCATCCACTTGATGTCGGGGACAACAGGCCGCACCGCTTGAACGAACGCGGGACCTAACACCGATCCGGGAAATAGTTTGATCAGGCTTGCACCATGTTCATGGGCCGTCACAGCTTCGGTCAACGTGCCGCAACCAGGTATCCACGGGACACCCCGATCGCGGCAGACCACACTCATATCCAACTTAAGGATGGGTGAAATGATGAAGTCGGCACCTGCATCGATAAACTTGGTTGTCGTACGGCCGTCCATGATGGTGCCGATACCAAGATAGATACCTGGAAATTGACTCTTATTTGCGACCAAGTGCTGAAATACTTCAAACGAATTGGAACGTCGGTTGGTGAACTCAAAGACCTTTATCCCCGCGGAATAGGCGGTACGCACAACCTCTAGCGCATCGTCAGGTTGATCATGTGTAAAAAGGGGCACGATTCCAGTTGCATCGATCGTGTCTAATATTTTCTGTGCTTCCGCCATACACCGAAAGATAGCGAATGTTGCAAAAAGCTGCTGCGTGCTTGTCCCAACCAAGTCACACGAAAATGATACCTTCCCACGTGGAAGCTGCGACTAGTATCCAAAGATCGCCGAACTGGCTACCGAAAAACCGGTTGGCTCAGCACACCCTCTTTTGGATCGCCATCTATTTCTTCGACGTTTTCGTATTCGGCTGGGACAGCCAGAACTACCCCTTGTTTTTCAAAATGGTGTTGTTCGAAATGCCCGCCCAAATGCTCATGGCATACGTCATGATGTATGCCGCACTGCCGCTCTATTTTCAAAAAAGATACGGGGCGGCGGTCGTAGTCATCATCGTCACCTTCGTAGTTTGTTCATTCGCCGTGCATGCAATGATCCTATACCTAAGCGATTACTACGCGAAGACCGTACCCTTGTTTAGCTTTTCGAAACTGCTCGTCCGCGGATTCTACCTTTTCGCGAATGCCGCCATCGCCGTCATCATTAAGCTGACGAAAATGTGGTATCACAATGAAAGGCAAGTGGGCGAACTCCAAAGTGTACAACTCGAGGCGGAATTGAAAATGCTTCGTGAACAAGTGAACCCCCATTTTCTGTTCAATACGCTAAACAACTTGTATGGGTTGGTCGATAAGAACACCCAACACGCCCAACAAATGATCCTAGGTTTGTCGCGGATCATGCACTACATGCTGTATGAAAGCAATCATGCGGTCACGTCCCTAGGGAAGGAAATGGCTTGTATCAGGGATTACGTTGAACTAGAAAAGATTCGTTACGCCGGAAATCTCTCGGTATCCGTGTATCACGAGGCGGAAACGGAAAATCTACAAATCGTGCCCTTGTTGTTGTTCCCCTTGGTCGAGAATAGTTTCAAACACGGCGCATCGGAAGCCGTCGGTGCGGCGTGGGTAAACATCCAGTTCACGGTGGACCGATCCGAATTCATTTTTAAAATAGAGAATACGCGCGCGTCAGACCATCATCCAATCAGTCGCCCGGGTGGTATTGGACTGGCCAACGTAAAACGTCGGCTCGAACTGGCATACGAAGGCGATCACGACATCGACATCATCGACGGGCATGAAACGTATTTAGTCGTTCTGAAGATAAAACTGGAACGTATGCACCAACCGGTCGCAGGATGAAACCGACGTGCATCATTGTAGAAGATGAACCCATCGGGCAAGAAATTATCCGCACCTATGTTGCGCGGGACGGTACCTTCGACGTGCTAGCGCAGTTCAAGAACGCCCTCGAAGCATCGGCCTGGCTCCAAACGAACCATGTACATGTAATCTTCCTCGACATCCGAATGCCGAGGTTAAGTGGATTAGACTTCCTAAAAACGCTAGCCAATCCACCAAAAATTGTCATCACGTCCGCTTACCGCGAGTATGCAATCGACGCGTTCGACTTGAATGTAGTAGACTATCTTTTGAAACCAATCGCCTATGAACGTTTCCAGAAAGCAATCGTAAAAGCATACCCCGGACATACAAACTCCGACCCCGAGCCGATTGTCCCTGACCGTCCATTTATTTTCGTGAAGGGGAACAAGCAACTTCAAAAGGTCTACTTTGAAGATATCCTATATATTGAAAGTCAACGCGACTATGTTCGAATTCGACTAACGGATGATCAAGAGGCCATCACACGTCAAACCATTCGCTACTACGAGCAATTCCTCCCAGCACAACTTTTTGTGCGTGTCCATCGATCGTATATCGTGGCCGTGCGCAAAGTTACCACCGTAGAGGCTGCCCGTGTGTTCATCGGCAAAATTCCCATACCCGTTGGGCGCAACTTTCGCTTCGCCGTTGCCGAGCGATGGAAGGCCATGTAGGAACGGAGGAAATGCTCGTTCAAACAACTTTAGCTGGACTGACGCAGATTGCGTGAACTTCATTCTTTCGTCACACGGAAACGTCCATTCGCCGCAAACAAGCCTGTGATCCCTTGCGACCATCGTAACTTTTTCCCTTGAAAAGAACGATGACCCTATGATCACACTCTTGCAAGTTGACGAACAACAGGCTTTCGGATCTACCAGTAGCACATGGCGTGGAATGGTTTTGGAGCGTGTCACGATGGACGCCGGCACATGGGCAGCTTTATCAATTCATCAACATACGCTCGTGACCCTCGACGGCGACACATCTCAAATTCATTTCGAGGTAGATGGTCATTTGATTCCAGCTCAAAGCCGTGCGAATCAGGTAAGTGCTTTTTTCCCTGCCGGACATCCCGCGATCATCCGCGCACTCACGCCCTCGAAAGTTACTCTGCTCGGTGTTGAACCAGACCTCATATCCGAAAAGATCGGATCTCGAAGTTTTCGCCCTACCGCCAAGTTCACGTTTGAAGACCCTTTCCTAGTGGGAGTGATCAGTCGCTTGCATGAACTTGCCAACGATGGTGTCCTCGCAGAAAAAGTCTACGCAGGAAGTCTAGGCGTGGCGGCGGTTCTTCACTTGGGAAAGATATTCCAAGCATCCAACGATGCCTATGTTCTGAAAGGAAGACTAGGACCCGCGCAATTGAAGCAAGTAGTCGACTTCGCCCACGAGTCGCTACAATCCGACATCGGGTTGCACGAATTGGCTTCACTGGTGCACCTGAGTCCTTACCACTTCGGAAGGCTATTCAAACAGACGTCTGGCTTAAGCCCGTATCAATTCATCTTGCAACTAAAGATCGAGCGGGCTAAAAAGATGATCCTCCGAAATCGGGGCCCCATTGGCGACATCGCCCACCAGCTCAACTTTGCCGACCAGTCCCATTTCAGCAATGCCTTTCGAAAAGCAACTGGCATCTCGCCTCGGGAATTCATGCACCAACAGGCTGCTGAATAGCCTCACAAATATTTTTCATAAATAAACAAACATTCATTTATATTTGCCGTTCAATTGCGTTGAATGCGCACCCGCAACGAGCACAAAGAGCACCTGGTCAAGGAAAAAGCCATCGAACTGTTGGTAAAATACGGTTTTGAGGGCTTTAGCATGCAGAAGCTCGCAAAAGCGGCTAAGGTCTCGCCCGCTACACTATATATATATTATGCAGACAAGGACGACCTCATCAAGAAATTGGGCGTCGAACTTGGCAATAAAATGTCGCAAATAACCCTTGAGGGGTTTAATGGGACGATGAGTTTTGCGGAAGGGCTCAAAAAGCAGTGGGAAAATCGTTCCCGTTTTTGGCTGGAACACCCCAAAGAAGCCAGCGCTTTCGAAGTGATTCGGCATTCGCCCCACGCGAATTTCGTGACCGCAGCCACGACGATGACATTCCGACCCGTGATGGAGGAGTTCGTCAAGGGGGCTATCGCCAACAAGGAACTTCGCCAGATGCCATTTGAAGTGTATTGGAGCATAGCCTTCGGCCCCTTGTACACGATGGTCAAATTCCACTTAGAAGGGCGGTCGAAGGGCGGAATGGAATTCAAGTTTTCGAAGGAACTCATGTACCAGGCGTTGGAACTCGTACTAAAGGCGTTGAAACCGTAGCGCACCGATGAACGAACACAGGATACTTGTTTTAAAATCCAACATCGAATCGCACTCAGACTTGTTGCGGGTTCGAAAACCGTTGGACATGCACCCCGGCATCCGTCACTGGAACATCGACATCGAGGATTGCGACCATGTCCTCCGCATTGTCACGTCGGAACTGACCGTTGCCGACATTGAAGCGTTGGTTCGCGAAAACGGTTATCAATGTTCAGAGTTAGACTAACAACACTCTTCTAAAGGCTCAAAACTATATATGGAACAAAATCAACTTAAGCCATTTTCCTCGTATCAGAAATTTGTCCTCGCGATTGTCGCGTTGATTCAGTTTACTGTCGTTCTCGATTTCATGGTCATGTCGCCACTCGGTGACCTGCTCATGAAAAACCTAGCGATCACACCCCAGCAATTTGGAATCGTAGTTGCCTCCTATGCTTTTAGTGCGGGCATCTCCGGTATTCTCGCCGCAGGTTTGGCCGATCGCTACGACCGAAAAAAATTCCTACTCTTCTTTTACACTGGGTTTGTAGCTGGTACACTGTTCTGTGCCCTCGCACCTACATACGAACTCTTGGTTGCTGCACGCATCATTACCGGCTTATTCGGCGGTGTGATTGGCGCGATCTCCATGGCGATCATTACGGATACGTTTGAAGTCAACCAACGCGGCCGAGCGATGGGCTTCACGCAAATGGGTTTTGGTGCCAGCCAAGTGTTGGGGATTCCCATCAGTTTACTCATGGCATATCGCTGGGGATGGAATTCACCTTTCATCATGATTGTGGTTTTCGCCGCGATCATGGGCGTCATCATTATTTTGAGGATGAAACCCATGACCGAGCATTTGAAGTATCAAGTGGGCGCTAGCGCCAACGCACTGCCACACCTGATGAATACGTTGCAGACTAAGCGCTACCAAACTGGCTACATCACGACTGCATTGCTATCTCTTGGCGGTTTCATGTTGATGCCCTTCGGAACTGCCTTTGCCATCAATAACCTGGGTGTGCCCGAAGGAAATACTCTTATTCTCGTTTTTGCCGCAACCGGGTTAGCCTCTATGATTGGCATGCCCCTCATAGGACGACTGAGCGACAAGTACAACAAACTCACTGTTTTCACAATAGCGTCTCTGTGGGCCATGATGGTTGTCATCGTTCACACACACTTTGGCCTGATTCCATTGTGGTTGGTTATTACGTCTAACATCCTGATGTTCGTGGGCATTATGGGTCGAGTCGTGCCTTCGAGTATCCTGATCTCTCAAATTCCACAGTTGAAAGATCGCGGTGCCTTCATGGCCATCAACTCATCCTTGCAGCAAATGGCCGGCGGATTTGCTGCCGTGATCGCGGGGATGATTGTCATTCAGCCGCCGACACCGGCACCGCTAGCTGACGGCACTATACCGCTGAATCCCTTGCAAAACATCGACATCGTAGGCTTCGCGGTCGCGTTCTTCATCCTCGTATCCATATATTGCATGTACCGAATCAACAGGATGCTCGGTGCGCCCACGGCGAGCCAACCTGTAGCTCCTCCCGAAGCCGCAGTCGTAGGAGAATAAAAATTTCTTCGATCAACGGGTGATTTTCGGAGCTGGACCGGCACATAGGGTAACAGCAACCGAAAACACCATGGTATTAGTTGAAGATTCCATCGCCATACCGGACGTCGCGGAAGACTTGCCCACACTTTACGAGGCAACGTTTCCCGCGGTGGCGGGATTTGTTGCAAAACTTGGGGGCTCGTTAGAAGACGCTCGCGATGTTTTTCACGACGCCCTGATCCTCTTTCTCGAAAAAAGCGATCGGGCGCGGATCGTTACTTCGCGAGAAGCTTACATCGTAGGTATTGCCAAACATATCTGGCTTAGACAGCGCCGTCGAGGATTTCATCTGCTCCACCTAGACGACTTTGAATCAAGGCTTTCCCTACCAGAAGCGGAAGAACTCCCAATCACCGAAAAACTCTTTCGGGCGCTTGAACACTCGGGTCAAGCATGTCTAGAACTACTTCAAGCTGTGTATTACGAAAAGCTCGCGTTACCAATGATCGCGGTGCGCCTAGGCTTTTCGTCCGCACATTCGGTATCCGTGCAAAAGCACAAGTGCTTAACAAAGATTCGGAACATCATCCAAGCAAAATCATTACAACATGACGACTTCACCGAATAGTACTGAATACATCGAATCATATTTGGTCAGTGCGATGGCACCAGAAGAAAACCTTTTGGCCGAGGCACGGCAACTGACAGATGTCAACTTTGCCAAACGGGTAGCGGCTCAACGCAAAGTACACGTGGTGGCACGCCACTATGGTCGCCAGAAACTACGGATGAAACTATTGTCGATTCATCGCAACCTGTTTACAAATCCGACGAAAGCCTCCTTTATCCAATCCGTCGTTTCACTCTTCGAAAAAAGATGATGGTTCCAACCTCAAATCTCGTTCCCATGGTCATCGACAGCAACAGCCGTGGGGAGCGGGCTTACGATATTTTTAGTCTTTTGCTGAAAGAGCGCATTGTATTTCTAGGAACGAAAGTGGACGACGTAAGCGCCAACTTGATTGTCGCTCAGCTTCTTTACCTGAACAGCCTAGATTCCAAACAAACGATCAGCCTGTATATCAATAGTCCAGGAGGAAGTGTGTACGCCGGTCTGGCAATCTACGATGCTATGAGGATGATCCAGGCTCCCGTTTCCACCGTTGCCGTAGGTGTAACGGCGAGCATGGCCACCGCTCTATTGTGCTCTGGATCCAAGGGGAAGCGCTTCGCCCTTCCACACGCCACCATCCACATGCATCCAACGACCAGTGGGTCGCAAGGCTACACGGAAGACGTACGAATCGCAACACGAGAACAAGAAAGAATCCAAACGCAATTGTTTCATATCATTGGAAACAATACAGGACACACGTGGAAAGAAGTCGAAGAGTTTTTCATGCGCGATAGGTACTTGAATGCCCCTGAGGCGAAAGACTATGGTTTGATCGACGAAGTGCTTGGCGACACCAGTGACGTAGTGCAACTCTATTCGCCCGATCCAACCATTCAAGTCTTTACCGCCTCAAAGGCTCTTCCATAAGTAGATCGTGGCGTATGCCTCCCATCCTCGATAAGGTTTGAATAACTTTTTCACCCGATCGAGCGATGGCTTGGCACGAAGACCGTGTTGAATGCGCAAGGCCTTGTGCAAGGCCACGTCCTCCAAAGGAAAGGCATCCGGAAATCGAAACGTCCGCATCAGCGCATAGTTGGCCGTCCAATTACCTATTCCTTTGATTTTGATGAGTTCAACTTTGGCTTCCGATAACGTCAGCCCAGCCAACCGATCTCGCGATAACGTACCATTCACAAATGCCTGTGCGATACCGATCGTATAGTTTGCCTTCTGTCGTGAAAACTGAAGGGGAAGTAAATCATCCAAGCTTAGGGCTGCTACGCGTTCAGGTGTGGGAAACAAGTAGTACGTTCTTCCTTCGAATTCGTAGCGTTCCCCAAACTTTTCCACAAACCGCTGCTTGATGGCGAAGGCGAAGGCGACATTGATTTGCTGACCCAATACCGCCCACACAATCGACTCAAATAAATCGGGTTGTCCCATAATTCGGTACCCGAAGAACTGCTTCACCAAGGGTTTCAATACTGCATCTTTCCGTGCCAGCCGGTAAAAGGGTGCAAGGTTCGTGTCTAGGTCAAACCACTCCCGAACATACTGGGAAACGCTATCTCGAACCATCGCTGCCGGTTGCTGAGTGTGCACCTTTACTTCGAGGGCACCTTCGCCCGGTTCGATGGAAAAAAATACTAGTTGGTCCCTTACCCTGATGAGTTTGTGCACACGCTGTTCTTCCACTAGGTGCATCACCTCCTTCGGCGATCGAAGGAGAAACGCGAGGGAGTAAGTGTATGAAAACTCCTTCGGAGTCGCGATCGAAAAGGTCACACTACTTTTTCGAAAGCGCTTGTCCAACTAACAATACGAAGTCTTTCCCTTTGACGAAGTTCTTACCCCACACGCCGTCGTACTTGGCCGTGATGTCGAGTGCAGGCAAATCCTCAACTTTCTTACCTTTCTTGAATGCCGCTTGCACTTGATTGCGGATGTCAATCAACATATCGTAAAAAGCCTTTACATCTGCCTTTGTTGCCAATTCGCCATGACCGGGGATGATCTTCGCGTTATCGTCGACTAGGGCGAGAAACTTCTCAAGATTGGTCAAATATCCGGTAAAGCTCCCGCCATTGCTACCATCAATAAATGGATAGCTGGTTCGCGTAAAGGAATCGCCCGTATGGTAAACATTGGCCTTCACGAAACGCACAAAAATATCACCGTCTGTGTGGCCGTTGGTGAAATGATAGAGTTCAATGTCTTCATTATTGACATGGAAACTCATTTTATCTCCGAACGTCACTTCTGGCCAAGCGGCCTTGTCGCGCGGGGGAATGGTTTGATTCGTCCTCGAGTTTACGGATTCTTTCATCATGCGCTCGCGAACATGGTCGTGCGCTACCAATGTAACGCCCCATTTCTTGAAGTTATCATTACCGCCCGTGTGGTCGCCGTGGATATGGGTGTTGATTAGGAATCGGATGGTACCTGCATCGATGGTAGCAATCGAATTCTTGATCTTCTCCGATAGCGGTGCAAACTGATCATCAATCATCAAGAGACCGTCGGCACCAGTGAGAAGGCCGATGTTTCCGCCGGCTCCTTTTAGGAGATAGACTTGATCTGTTACTTTCTGTGGACGTACTTGGACGGTGTCGAGGTTTTGGGCAACTGCCGCTGAAGCCATAGCTAGCGTTGCACTGAGAAAAAGGGTTTTCATGGGTTTTTCTAGGTCGTTACAACCTTGAATTTAGCCCAATGCTGCAATTTTTAACATTTAAATTCATATAAAGTATCCACGAGCGACCATGAATTACGCTCAGCCCCCTGCGGAAGGGAACTAATGTTCTGTCGCGAATCGTTAACTTGTTAATTCAAACCCAGCTCCATGAGATCTTTTCGGAAAGTCGCCATTATTGGCGGTTCACGTATTCCATTCGTGCGATCATTTAAAGAGTATAGCCGCACCTCAAATCAAGAGATGCTGACTGCATCAGTGCAAGCCACCGTCTCGCGATTCAAATTGAATGGGAAACTTGTTGGTGATGTGGCGTTGGGTGCCATTCTCACCTACCCGTCCGATTGGAACCTGACGCGCGAGGTGGTGCTCGGAACCGACCTCGATCCACGAACGCCAGGATTCAATGTTCAACGTGCTTGTGGAACCAGCCTCGAAACGGTCAACTTGTTGGCGTTGAAAATTGCAGCTGGGCAAATTGAGTCGGGAATTGCTGGTGGAAGCGATACCAATAGCGACCTTCCCGTCGTCGGTCCACGACAACTCGGATGGAAGCTAATCGATATTCAAAACTCGAAATCATTCGGGGCGATGTTGGGAAACTTCCTCAAGATTCGACCTGCCGATTTGAAACCTGTGATTCCAAGCATCCGCGAACCGCGCACAGGGAAAACCATGGGTGAACATACTGAGATCATGGTGAAGCAGTGGAAGATCTCGCGCGAAGAGCAAGATGAGCTCTCGTACCTAAGCCACCTTCACGCAGCCAAGGCGTACGAAGAAGGCTTCTACCAAGATATGCTGGCGGAATTCAAAGGTGTGAAACGTGATACGATCGTGCGCCCAGATACCACGATCGAAAAACTCGCTAAACTGAAACCCGCTTTTGATAAGTCAGGAACCGGTTCGCTGACGGCTGGCAATAGCACCATTTTCACCGATGGCGCCGCTTCCATCTTGTTGGCGTCGGAAGAGTTTGCGACCAAAAACAACCTAGAAGTTCAAGCCTACTTTGCCGATTGTGAAGCAGCAGCCGTCGACCATGTACACGGGGCCGGCCTGCTGATGGCGCCCACCTTGGCAGTCGCGCGATTGCTCCAACGGAACAAACTCTCGTTGCAAGACTTCGACTTCTATGAAATCCACGAGGCTTTCGCCGGACAGGTGTTGTGCACCCTCAAGGCATGGGAAAGTGATGAGTATTGCAAAAAAGATCTCGGGCTAACGAAAGCACTTGGCCCGATCGACCGCGCCAAGTTGAACGTCAAGGGTGGAAGTGTGGCAATTGGGCATCCTTTCGGGGCTACTGGCACCCGCGTCACCATGGGGATGGCCAAAATGTTGGCCCAAAATGGCAGGGGCCGAGGTCTTTTGTCGGTTTGCACAGCCGGTGGCATGGGGGTCGCCGCGATTATCGAACGGTAGTTTCTTCGTAACTTCCTCATCGTGAAAGGTTAATCCTCCAACTTTTTGGGCTTCCCTCGTGTCTAATCCTAAGTTAAACCCGAATTCCGTGAGAAAGCTCCTAATCCTCTTCATGCTCGCAGGCCTCGCAGCCTGTCAAAACTCGGATTTTACACCCACCGGCGAACTGGTACTTGAACTACCAGCCACGCGTTTCAAGTACAACAACTTCACGGACACCACGAACGCGATTAGTACACTTGGTCGGGTCCTGTTCTACGAACGGCAGATGTCGATTAACAACTCAGTGTCGTGCGCATCGTGCCATAAGCAAGCAGCAGGGTTCGCCGATAATGTCAAGTTCAGTAAAGGCTTTGGACTCGGGCTCACGACACGCAACTCGATGCCCATTCAAAATTTGAATTCCTTCGGCTTCCTATTCGCTACGTTCGATGGTTTTAAGAACACGGACGTACGGTTCGGATCGCCCAACGATTTTATGTTCGGCGGAAATCATTTCTTTTGGGACGGTCGTGAACAAGACCTAGAAAAGTTAATCCTTCAGCCTGTCGGAAACCACATCGAAATGGGTATCACCGACGCGCAGGCTCTGGCAACGAAACTTTCCAAGCTTCCTTACTACGAGAAGCTCTTTGCCGACGCATTCGAAACATCAGATATCACTCCGGAGAGAATAGAAAAGGCGGTGGCCACGTTTATCTCGAACATCACGACAGCCAATACCAAATTCGACAAGCACTTGGTGAGCATTGCCCAATCCAGCGACTTATCGAATTCACCCCTCACCGCCCTCGAGCTGGAAGGCTCTATGTTGTTTGTTACGAAGTACCAATGCAACAACTGCCACCAAGTAAGCATGCCCAATGGGTATCTGCTCGCCGGAACATTTGCCAATATTGGGTTGGATGAAACCTCTACAGACATTGGGCTCCAAGCTAGGACCGGGAACCCATCCGATGCTGGGAAATTCAAGATCCCTTCACTGCGAAACGTAGCTTACACGGCACCGTATATGCATGATGGCCGATTTGCCACGCTCGAGGAAGTAATCGAACACTATAGCGACGGAATTGCCAACAATCCAAACCTCGATAACAGGCTCCGTGAATCCAATGGGCAGCCCAAAGCCATGAATATCTCGGCCCATGAAAAACAAGCCATCATTGCATTTCTGCGAACACTAAGTGACGAATCGGTGCTTACCGATCCCAAGTTCTCCGATCCATTCAAGCTTCGATAAACACCATGATTATTCGTATTGCCACCTGCCTGACGTTGTTGACGATTGGGCACTCCCTTATTGCTCAAACACGGCCAGAAAAAGACGAAGCGGTTGTCGTCAAGGAAAGAGTAGCCACCTCCTATCTTAGTATTCAAGCCAATCAACTCGTTCGACAGATTTTGAACTTCGGCGGAGGAAATAACAGCGTTGTCAACCCGTACTTACTCATGTATTCAATCAATGGAAAGGATAATGGCGTGGGGTTCTCAACCGCCATTGGGGTCAGCTACGCTCAAAATCGTTCGAACGACGGATTCACCAGTGTTGTTTCATCGGTTACCGACGTGGCATTTCGATTCGGATTTGAGAAGAAGAAATATATCTCGCGTCGTTGGCTCACGAGCTTTGCTTTCGATATTCTCACGGAGTCAAACAAAAGTGTCACCGAAACCAAATCCAGTGGGTTCGACAATTCTGTAACGAACAAACTGAGTGGATGGGGCGTTGGGCCACGCACTACGATCAATTACCAATTTCACGATCGCTTCCTGATTGGAACAGAAATGTCTTTTTACATGAAGTTCAAGGAACAAAAACAGACAACCAGCAACACGGGGATGCCCGTCGACGCTGGCGAGAAGGTGAACACCTACAACTTCGGCCTTCCTGCTGTGCTATACTTGACGATGAAATTCTGAGGGCTACGTTGCCCACGCCTTTCCCACTTGCGCCAACGGAACACACCCCTGAAAGGGGCCGGGAACTTGTTTGTATTGCAGCACTTGTGTTGCGCCGGGTTCGCTAGTGAAGAAACCCAATAGTGTCAACTCTTTAATCGTTAAGATAAAGGGTCTTTCAGCTTTTGAGCCCGCAAGCCACCAGCCTTCCGATCCGCCAGCCTGACTTGCCGCCAAGGCTTCTTCATTGCTCTTCTTCACAAATGCCAGTTGCTGCTCGGGTGTGGCAGAATAGAAGTCTTCGCCAATAGATTCCTTCGCTGCCTGAGCAAACTTCACTAAGCTTTCAACGAACTTTTGCTGCTGTTCTTGATCGTAAACCGTTCCGACGAGGTCGTCGATAAAGGCGGGTACTCCTGCTTCGATGGCGCCCGGCGTATCTGTTTTTGGTAAAATGGTTTCGGCGATCGCAGACACCAAGCGCGCTTGGTCTTCTGAAAAAAACACGGGTACGTAGGTGAGTCCCGGCTTCGCCTTACATCCCTGCAAGATAGCCGCCGCCAGCGGTGCTGACACAGCATATCCAAGTGTAAGGGTCGCCCTCTGAAGTATCTCTCGACGAGTCATATCAACTCTGTTTTGATGTTATAGATTCTGTTTCTTCAATTCTTCCACCGCATGGTTTGCGGCACGGGCGGTGAAAGCCATGTACGTCAGCGACGGATTCTGGCATGCGGACGAAGTCATAAATGCGCCGTCTGTCACGAAGACATTGGGTGCTTCATGTACTTGGTTCCATTTATTGAGCACCGACGTTTTCGGGTCTCGACCCATCCGCGCGGTACCCATTTCGTGAATACCCAAGCCGATGTTGTTTGGCGCATCATACGTATGCACGTCCTTGAAGCCAGCCGCTTCGAGCATCTCGGCAGCGGCCACCTTCATGTCTTCGCGCATCACTTTCTCATTCTCCTTCCACTCCGCATCAACCTTCATCATCGGCAATCCCCATGGATCTTTCTCGTCTTTACTTAGCGTCACTCGATTTTCGGCATAGGGTAAACACTCACCGAAGCCGGTGATTCCCATCGACCAACCACCTGGCTCCTTTAGAAGTTTTTTCAAGTCGGCTCCGACAGAAAGTTCAGCCACTCCCCGCGCCCAACTTCCCCGACTTGCAGCACCTTGATATCCGAAACCTCGGAGGTAATCGGTGCGCTTATCATTTCCTACGTTGCGGAAACGGGGGATGTAAATACCGTTGGGACGGCGTCCGATGTAGTACTTGTCGTCGAACCCTTCGAACTTGCCTTCCGCGCCTGCGCGATATTGATGATCCATTAAATTTCGACCAAGCTGGTCGCTCGCGTTACCCATCCCGTTGGGAAAACGAGATGAAACTGAATTCAAAAGGATAAACGTACTCCCGAGCGAAGATGCATTCAAGAAAATGACCTTTGCGAAAAAGTCGATCTCCTCCTTCGTCTGCGCGTCGATCACTTTCACGCCCACTGCCTTGCCCTTTTTTTCGTCGTAGATAACCGAATGTACAATAGAGTGCGGGCGCAAGGTCATATTTCCAGTCTTCATCGCTGCTGGAATCGTCGATGCATTGCTGCTGAAGTAAGCACCGTAAGGACAGCCGCGCGTGCACAAGTTGCGCGATTGGCAAATACCTCGCGTGTTGTCGTGGGGCAGCGGCGCCGTGAGGTGCGCGACTCGACCGATCGTGACCTTACGACCACCAAATTTCTCGGCAACCTTGTCGCGAAAGACTTCCTCTACGCAGTTCAAATCCATCGGAGGTAGAAACTTGCCATCAGGGAGTTGCGGCAGCCCTTCCATCCGTCCACTCACTCCAATAAAGGTCTCCACATAATCGTACCACGGCGCAATGTCCTCATAACGCACGGGCCAATCCACGCCTATCCCTTCCTTGCCGTTCGCCTCAAAATCCATCGGCGAAAGTCGGTAGGTTTGCTTTCCCCACGTGATCGAACGTCCACCAACGTGATAGCCACGGATCCAGTCGAAGGGCTTCACCTCACTGTAAGGATGCTCCGTGTCCTTGACGAACCAATGCTTGTTATCCTGACCCACCCAACCCGTTCGACTCTGAACCGGATAGTCCTTCTTCTCCTCATTCGTCATCCTGCTCCCATGGGGAAGTTCCCAAGGGTCTTTGGACATTGTCGGGTAGTCGGCAACATGCCGTACATCACGACCTCTATCTAAGACCAAGGTCTTAAGTCCCTTTTCCGTTAATTCCTTTGCGGCCCATCCACCGCTGATGCCGGTTCCCACCACGATCGCATCATAGGTGTTTTGCTGTTGCGCTTGAAGATTCAGGTTCATGTACTGCTATTGAAAGTTTTACCGTAATCGTTCGTTATTCTCTAAAGATGTAACTTTTACACTTCTCGTTCAACTTCACCTCACGAAAATCGATCGGGTTTTGACACCAATGGTTCACCTGCCCTCCGATGGGGCAGACCACAATAGTTCATATGCTTTCCGGTAATGCGCGATGAGCTTATCCCAATCAAAAGCCGATGAATAATTTTCCACATGGTTGCGTTGGTTAACACGCTCTCTCCTCGACTGCATCAGAAACTGGTATAGGAAGCCTGAGAGTTGTCGAGCGCTCCAGTCGAATGTGCGTTTACCCCGCTCCACGACGTACATGCCATGCTTGTTATGGTCGGGAAAGTGCTTCAACAAATAATCACCGAAGCCACTCAGGTCACTCGTCACGCTCGGCACGCCGCTGGCCATACACTCGAGCGGCGTATATCCCCACGGCTCATAATAACTTGGAAACACGCCTAGGTGACAACCGCGCACAAACTGATTGTAATCCAATCCGAACAGAGGGTTGGTGGAGTTAATGAAGTCAGGGTGGTAAATCACTTTAACCTTGTCTTCTGCCTTGTTTTGAATGCCCCGCCGTTGCATGAATTGAACGATCTCGTCGTGCTGTTCATCGACTAGACGATGGGTCACAGTTGCCGGGAGCTTGTTGCTTTTCCACGATTGGATGGTTCTTCGGTACCGCAACTTCCAGTATTCGTCGATGAAGTCGTTCAAGTCCGGAAGCTTGTTCTCTTGTCTTCGTGTAGATTCGTAAAACAATCTGCGACCGGCTTGTTTCTGAATCTCGTCGCATACTTCCCGGATCTCTTCCATCATCGCTCGGTAATGCAACGCGTCGGGGTGAATCCCATGATACTCGCGTCGCGTAACGAAGAACATCACAACTGTGACATCGACCTTTTCTCGCTTTAGCTGTTCGTTCAAGTGTGTGAGCGCCTCCAGCGTAAGGTCAAAGCCTTTGTTTTTATACTCGTATCGTCCAGAAGTAAAAAAGTACAGAGTTTTGTCTAGGTCGAAAGAATAGGAGTGGAAAAAATGACCAATTACGAAGTCATGGATCTTCTGCTTGTACGTCTCGTGAAGGTTCTGAAACTCGTGCAGGACTTCGAAGCGTTGGATATTTAATCCATTCGGAAGGATTGCCTCCGGTTGGCGTTTCAAAAGGTGCTTACACTCGCGGGCGGTCACGTCGCTTACCGTCGACAACACATCGCAGCTTTGAGCACACGCATACTCAATCGCCTCTTCCGTTTGCACACCAAACTTTTTCGCTTCCTCCTCGTGTCGAAAAAAAGGCAAGTGTGCGTAAAACAAGGGCGAGTTGATGGCCAAATGACGTCCGAGTTGGGTCGCATGGGTGGTAAACACCGTCTTCACCGGAAGTTTTTCACGCTTGAGATCCAAAATCGGAAGCGCTGCCATCCATTCGTGGAAGTGACCAATGATGGCTTGACCACCATTCACCAGTTTCAACACTTCATCAAAGAAAAGACGCGTGAGGTAGCCGTAGGCGACCACTTGATTGATGAGCGTGTTATCACCTGGGATGCTTATGTTATGATTCTTCCACAAAAGGTACTTCACCACGTTGAGTGCCTTCGCCTCGATCACATTTGGATTAAATAAAATGACGCGCGGTTTCCCCGTCACAAGCCAGACGGCATCGTACACATCGTATCCTCTCTTGCGCAGTGCGGCAGCCGCCAACCCCAAAACATCGGTCGCGTTTTCGTTTAGCTCCAACTCCGCCTGAATGGCTTTGCCAGTGTAGGGTCCTACCATACAATAGGAACTTCCATACATTTCTACCATGGCGGGTGCCTTCGAGCGAATCACCGTGTAGATGCCGCCTACTTGGTTGCACACCTCCCACGCCGCTTCAATCAACAACTCCGTGTGATGCGTTGTCTTTTTCCTCCCTGATCTCTTCGCCATGCGTTTGTTAAGTTCTCCCCCGCTCCCAGCTGTTCGAAGGTGATGTTTGGTACGTCTTCCAAGAGTGCAAGTTTGGCAGTTCTGGGAGCCAAAATGGCTGGAAAACAGGCCATTAGTCCGAATTTAAATGCCAATTTTTCCTAAAACAAGCCCGAGTTTTTTCGAGGTTTGACATTTGATCACGGGAGCATCAAACGACGACTATGAACTTCGAAAAATTCACGATAAAATCCCAGGAAGCCCTTCAAAAATTGGCGGAGGTGGCCATGACGCGTCAGCATCAAGCCATCGAACCCGCCCACCTATTGAAGGCGATCCTGGAAACCGACGAGAACGTATCGGATTACCTGTTCAAAAAATTGAACGTCAACTCGACCTACTTGAATTCCAAGTTGGAGGAGTTGCTCAATACGTTTCCCGTCGTGAGCGGCCAGCAACCTTACTTGTCGTCGGCGTCCAATGCCGTCTTGCAAAACGCGGATAAAGAGCTGCGCGAATTCAAAGACGAATACATTGCCGTCGAACACTTGTTGCTGGCCTTACTGGCTTCAAAGGATAAAGTCTCCAGCTTATTGAAAGATGCGGGCTTTGAGCGAAAATTGGTCGTGAAAGCGATCCAAGAACTTCGTGGCGGTTCGAAAGTGACCGACCAAAACGCAGAGGCGAAATACAAGTCGCTGGAACGTTACTCCAAGAACTTGAATGAGCTCGCCAAAGCTGGCAAGATTGACCCAGTGATAGGCCGTGACGAAGAAATTCGTCGGGTGTTGCAAATTCTTTCCCGTCGGACGAAGAACAATCCCATTTTGTTGGGTGAACCGGGCGTCGGCAAAACCGCCATTGTCGAGGGAATGGCCCAGCGAATCGTAAACGGCGATGTTCCCGAAAATCTCAAGTCTAAGATTCTGGTGTCGCTCGACATGGGGCTGTTGGTCGCAGGTGCTAAATACAAGGGCGAATTCGAAGAACGTCTGAAAGCGGTGATCAAAGAAGTAACAGATTCCAATGGCGAGATCATTCTCTTTATTGATGAGATTCATACGCTAATCGGCGCCGGCGGTGGCGAAGGTGCTATGGATGCCGCCAACTTGTTAAAACCGGCGCTCGCGCGGGGCGAACTTCATGCGATAGGCGCCACGACGCTGAAAGAGTACCAAAAGTACGTCGAAAAAGACAAGGCGCTCGAGCGTCGCTTCCAGGCAGTCATGGTCGACGAACCATCTGTTGAGGATTCAATTTCTATCCTCCGAGGCATCAAAGACAAATACGAACTGCACCATGGTGTGCGAATTAAAGACGATGCAGTGATTGCATCGGTCGAGTTATCGAGTCGTTACATTTCGGATCGCTTCCTTCCAGATAAAGCTATTGATTTGATGGACGAAGCCGCTTCTAAGTTGCGCTTGGAAATGGACTCGCTCCCGGAAGAACTTGACGAGCTCAATCGAAAGATCATGATGCTGGAAATTGAACGGGAGGCAATTCGTCGCGAGAAGGATAAAGAAAAGGAAAACGAACTGAGCCGCGAAATCGCCGAGTTGTCTGAGTCGCGTAACTCGTTAAAAGCGAAATGGGATACTGAAAAACAAATCGTGCAAGGAATCCAGCGCGAGAAGGAAAACATCGACAAGCTGAAGTTCGAAGCAGAGCAGGCAGAAAAGGCCGGTGACTACGGCAAAGTGGCGGAGATTCGATACGGGAAGATTACCGAAGCCGAGAAACGCCTCAAGAAAGCGCAAGCTGAAATGAAAAACCTGCAAGGTGGTCCATCGCTCCTGAAAGAAGAGGTGGACAGCGAAGACATCGCCGAGGTTGTAGCTCGTTGGACGGGCATCCCCGTGGCGAGGATGCTGCAGAGCGAACGCGAAAAACTCCTTCAGTTGGAGACGGAGCTTTCCAAGCGAGTAGCAGGTCAAGAAGAGGCGATTGCTGCCTTAAGCGATGCCGTCCGTCGCAGTCGCGCAGGTTTGCAGGATCCAAAGCGGCCGATCGGTTCTTTCATCTTCATGGGAACGACCGGCGTGGGGAAAACCGAACTTTCGAAAGCACTTGCCGATTACCTGTTCAATGACGAGCATGCGATGGTGCGCATCGACATGAGCGAATATCAAGAGCGACACAGCGTGAGTCGCTTAATCGGTGCTCCTCCCGGCTACGTGGGATATGACGAAGGTGGTCAACTGACGGAGGCCATTCGTCGACGCCCTTACTCGGTGATCTTATTAGACGAAATTGAGAAAGCGCATCCAGACGTGTTCAACATCTTGCTGCAGGTGCTCGACGATGGAAGGCTAACCGACAACAAAGGTCGTGTCGCCAACTTTAAAAATACGATCATCATCATGACGACGAACATAGGTTCGGCGATCATTCAAGAAAACTTCGCGTCGATCAATGACCAGAACTACTTCGAAGTATTGGAAACCACGCGAGAACAAGTGTTGGATCAGTTGAAGAAGGCGGTGCGTCCCGAGTTCATCAACCGGATCGACGAAATCATCATGTTCCGACCGTTGAACCGGAAAGACATCCGAAAAATCGTCGATATCCAAGTGGACTTGGTCGTGAAACGGTTACAAGAAACCGGCATCAGCTTAGATATGTCGGAGGCGGCCCGCGAACGGCTCGCGCGACTTGGATTCGATCCACAGTACGGCGCTCGTCCGCTGAAGAGGGTGCTCCAAAGGGAAATCCTCAACGAGCTCTCGAAACAAATTCTCGCGGGAACGGTGTCCAAAGACTCGGTCATTTACGTCGACCTAAAGAACGACACGGATTTTGTGTTCGAAAATGTGGGGAAGGTGTTGAACGAGGAGGGCGTGTGAAGTGCCAACCGTCGGCACATTTGATAGGTTCGTAGAATAAAGGATAAACAAACTGGCTCGAAGCAATATTCCTGAAAAAGTCGCGTTCAATATTCTGAACCTTGACTACAGGAAACTTGTTAATCCTTTACAAACCAGGGTAAGAAGGGTTGATTTTCTTGGGTTTGGTTTTTGGGGTAGAGCGCTCCTGTTCGAATGAATGGGGGCGCTCATTTTTTTGAGGAATTTATACCCCTTCCTCGATATGAAATACCCGCTTAAGTCGCTCCATGCCTTTGCCATTCATCAGCATCACGAGGTAGTCGCCGGTTTCGATCGTCACGTTTGCCTCAGGGTTCTTGAGTAACTTGCGCTCGCCACCTTTTTCTTTCACAATGCCGATCAAGATCACGTTGCATTGTTTCTTCAGGTCGAAAAAGGCCGTCTCGTAGTACATTCCCCGTAGCGGGTTGTCGGCTGCCACATAGAATTGCTTCATGTCGTAGTCGTCTTGCTCGTGGGCAAACGCGATAATCTCTTCGCTGAAAAGCGCCACATCCGGCTCGTAGATATAGCTGGCAAGCAACTTCGACGAAATCTCGTTCTTAGAAATCGCATAGGTAACGCCCGCGTTGTGAAACGTGCTCTTCAAGTTTCCATTGTCGAGCGTGACCACGTAATTCAACTTGTCGTAATATTTCTTGATGTTGATGATGTACACTAGCTTCTCCGTGTCATCGTTCAGATTGATAAAAATGATCGATGCCTTCTTGATCTGCGCCTTCTCGAGCAACTCGAAGTTATTGTAGTCGGAGAACAAAGTGTACACTTGATCGGTCGTGTAGTACTCCCGGATAATATCGATGCTCGCCCGGTCTTTTGTGACGACGGCCACTTTACGGCCAGCGCCAATTAAGTGACTGATCACAGACTGACCGAAGTCGTTCCACCCGATCATCACCACGTGATCGCTGAACTCGGTTCCGTTCAAGCCCAAGTCTCTTTGTTCTTTCAACGTGCTCATAAAATTTGTAATCTGACCAATGATAAAACCGTACACACCAAAGCTGGAGAGAAGGAAGAGAAACCCAACCATGCGACCCCAGTAGGTCACGGGCAGCATGTCACCATAGCCAACGGTCGTCAAAGTCTCCAGCAAGTACCACATGCCGTCGCGGAACGTATGGATCTTTCCGCCCGGCGCCTCCTCTTCAAAATGAAGCAAAATCAGCAGGAGGATTCCATAGACAAAGACAATCGCAATTGCCGTAAGCAAGAAATTGCGGTAGTTGGGGCGCTTCATGCAGGGTGGGCGGTCGTCGCTTCGTCAGGTCTCAAAATCGCCGAAAATATAGCAATAAAGGGGGTCTGTCGCATCATACGAACTTTTTCGTAACAATTTCTTGGCCTTCCCCGTTGAAAGGTATATCCTTGTCTTACGAAACACTTCGTATAAATGAGCGCAAACAAGAACTTGCCGAAACCTACCGAAAAGGAGTTGGAGATTCTCCGCATCGTGTGGGAGAAGGGCCCAATCAGTGTTAAGGACGTCCACGAACTTCTCGGGGGTGATGTCGCCAACGGCTACACCACGATCTTGAAATTGATGCAAATCATGCATGAAAAAGGACACCTCGCACGCCAAAAGGCGGGCAAGCTCCATTTATACAAAGCAGTCGTCTCGCAAGAGAACACACAGCAGCAATTGCTCAACAAGATGATTGACACCGTATTTAAAGGGTCGGCGGCCGAACTGGTGTTGAGCGCCCTTGGCAACAGGAAGTCATCGAAAGATGAGTTGCAAGCGATTCGCGATTACCTAGATCAACTCGAAAAAGGAGAAAAATGAACACGCTGAACATCCCTCCTCACCTGATACAAAGTTTGGGTTGGACGCTTGTCCATGCCTGGTGGCAGGTACTCATCATCTTGATTGTATTGAAACTCGTCACGCGTTGGATCCCAACCACGAAGGCCACGTTGCGATACACGCTCAGCGTGGCAGCTATGGTGTTGGCAATCGCTGCATCCATTACCACGTTTGTACTTCTTTTTGAAACACCCCCGATCGAGGGTACTCTGTCAACTTTTTCCATTCAAGCAAATGCACCTGTCGAAGCGACAAAGGCTTCGTGGCTAGCCATGGCGTCAAATTGGGTGGACCACAACATCATTTGGTTGATCCGCTTCTGGATACTCGGTTTCTTGATTAGTCTGATCCGGGTCGGAATGGGGCTTTGGTACATCGATCACCTACGCCGCAAATCAGTAGCAGTCGATCCGAGGTGGCAAGACTTGATCACCGAGTTGATCGAACGGCTCAAGATTCCAAAAGCGGTTGTGGTAGCGGAAGCGAAAATTACTTCGCCGATGGTTGTAGGTGTCATGAAACCGATGATCCTTTTCCCAATAGGATTGCTCACGGGGCTCACGGCCGAGCAAGTCGAAGCCATTTTTGTCCACGAATTATCGCATATCCGCCGGCAAGACTATTTGATCAACCTTATACAGGCATTTGTTGAATCGGTGTATTTCTACAATCCCTTCATGTTGTTGATTTCGGCTCAAATCCGAGAGGAACGCGAGAACTGCTGCGACGACATCGTGATTGCGCACGGAGCCAACCCGATAAACTACATTAGAACACTCGCCCAGTTGGAAGCATCCCGTAGTTCGATGACGCTCGCGGTAGGTTTTGCTTCCAACAAAAACCAATTGTTAAATAGAATGAAGAGAATCATGGAAAAATCTGCACAGAATGATTGGGGGAAAGGACGGTTCCTCCCACTAGCGCTTTTGGTCGTTGGCTTCATGTGCGCTTCGTGGCTAACGATTGGCACCGATGTCAACGCACCGACTGATCACCATGCCACCGTCGCTGATACTGCGAAAGCGCCTCTGCGTACCATACACTCGTCGAAGAATAATAAGCCCGAGTCCGCTGAAAAGGAAAGAGCAGATCGCGACCCCAAACTACTTATCCTGCCAGATGGCGTGACAGAAATTGAGGATGTTGACCCGAAACTTTTTGAACTTATGTTCGACTCAACTTTTCTCAGGATGCCTGACCCGAACTCGTATGAATTGATGTTCGACCAATTCGCCCGGCGCGAAAACCTGGCATTTCTTGACAGCTTGCCGCCGGCGAACTTCAAGATGCGCATGCCGGGTGAAGACTTCGCTGCATTCCAAGAGGAGTTCATGAAACGCTTCCAAGAACAGTTTAAGGAGTTCTACGAAAAGAACGGCGATAAATTGAATCAGATCATGGAAGAGGCCAAGCGTCGCCATGAGGAATCAGCGGAAGTAGTCGACCTAGACATGATGCGTCGCGATGCGGCGATGGAAGCTGAAGAAATGGCGCGGAGATCGGCCGAGTTCAACCGTTCCTACCAAAAAGAGGACCTAGAACAAATGATGCGGAACTCGGAGATGCTTAATGTCGACATCATGCTTCGCAACAAACAAACACTCGAAGAACTGAAGGCTACTTTGGATGTGATGGACAACATGCCAAGAATTCCCGATGCCCAGTTGCGGCGAGATGCTGAAATTGCACGCGATATGGCGTTCGCGAACAAATCGATGCTAGAAGATCTCAATCAGCGTAACGAACAACTGACTGCGGAACTGACGAAGATGTTGGCAGAAGATGGCTACATTAAAAAAGGTGACAAGCTAAAGGAAATGAACATTAGCGACGACGGCGCTACGATCTCAATCAATGGTCACAAGATCAAAGAAAAAGATGCTCCTAAGTATCGCGCACTTTACGATCGTTTCATGGCGCCGTGGCGGGAAAAGCCTCGGGAACGTTACAGGAAGCCGGAATAAACCCGGCTTTTATGGCTCGCAAGAAGCGGTTGCTTTCGTCACTTCTTCTACCGTGACCATACCGCGCGCCCGGCCCCAATTGTTGTAGATGTAGGTCGTGATCTCGGCGACGTCTAGATCGGTTAGTGCCGGAATCCCCTTCATCGGCTGTCGATACGTTTTTCCGTTGACGACTGTCGGCGTCGACTTTCCATTCCGCATGATGCAAATAACGTCGACCAGGCTTTTGTCAACGAAGTCGGATTGATTCAGCGGGGGGAACAAAAGTCCAAGCCCGCTTCCATCGGCTTGGTGGCAATTGCTGCAGTACTTGTTATACAGGGTTTCTCCTTGCGTCTTATATTGCTCTAGCTCGATTTGGGCGCGCGATTGGCACGACAGCATCGAGGTGATCAAACCGACCGCGAGAAAAACGACAATAGTAGATTGCTTACTCACCCTCGGCGCGGAGTTTGGCGATATCGGCAATAAGTCTATCCACGTCGGGCTGCTTCGTTCCATCGTATTTGCCTCGTATGCGTTGCTTTTTGTCGATCAAAAGAAAAGCACCACTGTGGATAAAGCCATCCTGTTCGGTCTTGTCTTCGGCGGCAGTAACAAAGTAGCTTGTTTGAGCAATTTTATAGATCGAGTCGCGAACGCCGGTAACAAAATGCCACCGATCGCTGCTGACGCCCAACATGTTTGCATACTCATGCAACAGTTGAACCGTGTCGTATTCAGGGTCGATGGTATGGCTCAGGATCACCACGTCAGGATCTTGCGCAGTAGCCTCATACACCCGCTTCATTTGCGTTTTCATGATCGGGCAAATCGTCCGGCACGTGGTGAAGAAAAAGTCTGCCACATAGATTTTACCCTTGAACGTCTCGTTCGTAACAATTGCGCTGTCTTGATCTACGAACGCAAATGGCGCGATGGTGTGGTACACTGTGTCGGCTCCTTTCATCTCACGTTCGCCGAAGATGGGTAGCTTTTCATTTTTCTTGGTGCAGGCACCCAGTACAATGAACGTAGCGATCGCGACGATGGAAAATGACTTAAGCTGGAATGATGGGCGGAATATTTTCATGTATAATAACTGAATCACCAATAGAAATTGAGCCAAGGCCAAGGGGAATGACGTTCTGTCCAAAATAAACCCCGTTGTCCTTGCTTCGAAATTTTGCCAGGGTTGCCAACGGCTCGGCACCACGTGTTGCGTCGTCTTGGTTCACCGTCGTCAGGACGCAACGTTTACAGGGTTTAACACCCGCAAAATGAAGACCGCCCATGGAGAACCGCTTCCAAGTATCTTCTTCGAAAGGGCTGGCACCAGTGACGACAACACTTGGTCTAAATCGATTCATGGGCACTGGCGTCTTCAGTCTTGAATTCAAATCGTCGAGACTACCCTGGGTGACCACGAGTAACGGATAGCCATCGGCCAGGCTCACGTGATCGTCACCAATTTTGTACCGTGCATCAATTGGCCGGGCGTATGATTCGGGAAACACGACCAACTTGCAGCGGAAGCCCAGCTTTGAAGAGAACCAATCGCTTAACTTTTGATCTACTTCTTGTACCGAAACTTGGTCATCCCAAATCGCTGCCTTTAACTCGCCTACACCGAGTCCAAATGGGATCGTCACGTTTTCTCCATCGAAAGATACACGCACGCCTGCTTCCACAAACGCGGTGCGGAAAAGAGCCATCCGGGAATGAATGCGTTGGGTAAGGAAAACGTTTTGGTCATCGACCAACATCCAACGCCGGTCATTCTCAAGGCCCTTTGCCAGGACCTTTGCATAAGTCAACGAGATTCCCCCCAGTGATTTTACTGGGTAGACGTTGATCTCAGAAATTCTCAAGGACGACATGAACAGGAATGAGCAACAAAGGTAGCAACTACCTCCACATCCCGACCGGTTACCTGATATGATTTATGCTAATCGGTGATATACATCCGTTCGTAGTACTCGTTGGCCATGCGTGCCGAGTCGAATTGAGGGACAACCCCCTTCATACTCGTTTTCATCAGCTTTAACCACTTGTCGGGGGTATCGTAGTACATCGGTATCACCTTGTGTTCCAGCAAATCCAGCAGGTTTTCCGCTTCGATATGATCTTTTTGCTCCGGTGTCAGCTTGTCGTCGGCGGTGGGTATCAAGAAGCAGTTCTCGCCATCTTGCGCGAATTCGGGAACCCAACCGTCGGGGATAGACAAGTTGATAGATCCGTTCATCGCTGCCGTCATACCCGACGTGCCAGACGCCTCATGGTACAGGCGTGGGTTGTTCAGCCACAGGTCGGAACCACGTTTGAGGTAGCCAGACATCCAGAGCTCATACCCGGTCACGACGGTGCAATTGGGTAAATCCTTTGTCTTCCAATAAATCTCGTTGAAGATGTTGATGGCCGAGTAGTCTTCCGGGTAGGGTTTACCCGCCCATATCACTTGAATGGGATACTTCTTGTTGCCTGCAATTCGCAAAAACCGCTCGAAGTCGTGTAGCAGCAGATTCGCGCGCTTATAACCTGCAAAACGGCGCGCCCATACGATTGTCAAGACGTTTTCATCGAACAATTTCCCGGTTTGATTGGCGACTGTTCGGAACAGCTTGTACTTCAATTCTTTCTTTCGGCTGATCAAGACCTTGTCGTTGTCCTTCAAGAGCGCCATCGCCAATTCGGGATCAATCCAATAAGCTTGGTTCTGGGCGTTGGTAATAGCCGTGATTTCACAGATGCCTTCGTAACCTGACCACATCTTGCGGGCCACTTCGCCATGGAGCTGCGACACGCCGTTGGCGCGCTTGGCCATGCGAAGTGCGGTTAGCGTATAGTTCAAAATACCATTCTCAGGCGCTACCAATTCTTCGACTTCGCGTTGCGTAATGCCATTGAAAAATCCCATCGCGTTGAGCAAGGGCATACTGTGTTCTTCGTTACCCGCTTTCTCCGGCGTGTGTGTTGTAAACACAACGCGTTTCTTGACTTCGTCAAGGTTCTTGTATTTGTCGAGTAGGTAGAAACACAGCGGTAACGCGTGCCCCTCATTCATGTGATATATCTCCGTCTCGCGTCCAAGTATGTCTAGCAGCTTCGCTCCACCCACACCTAACAGGATTGACTGGGCGATACGAGTTGTTTCGTTCGGATCATACAAACGGTGACTAATGGTTTGTGCGAGGTAGTCGTTCTCGGGAACATCCGTCGTCAATAGGAAAAGAGGGGCGCTCTTGAAAACATCTGCCTTCAGCAAGTATGCTTTTACAAAAACGCGGGCGCCGTGGATGGATATCGGAAAAATGATACCCGTATCCGTCAAGAACGAATAGTCCTTGTCGCGGAAACTTACCTTCAACGTTTGATCTTGGTTTCGTTCTTGGTCGTAGTAACCCTTCTTCCAGAGGATGCCGATTCCGATCAGGTTTTGCTGCAACTCGTACGCGCTTCGCAAGTGCGAACCGGCTAGAAACCCAAGACCACCGCTATATATTTTCAGCGGTTGATCGATGGCAAACTCCATCGAGAAGTATGCAACGGGCTTGCGGTACTTAGTATTAAACGCGTAAGGGAAAATCTCTCCAGGTTGGATCATCCGGCAGTCAGTTAAAGGTGTTGGAACTGGCAAGCTAGTAAAAGCCGCCGGATAACGGGTAACGAATAGGTGGATTATCGCCTTTTCACGGGTCGCAATCGTTTTCGTTTCATTCTACGATCACAGTGGCGCCGCCTCTGCCCGTGGTGTCGAACGCGCGGAGCCGAATTCCACCATGCGCTTCGATCGGGTGGGTGTAAACCTCCGACGACTTGGTTGGTTCTGTGCCATCGACCGTATAGTGAATCGCAAATCCCGGTAGCTCGGCATTTACTTCAAGCTTACCGCCCGTTCGTTGATAGGAAGGATTCGGAATCCTGTACTTATAGCCGCCGAAATAATGGTCTAGCCGTGGCAGCTCTCGTTTCCCAACCCGATTGGCGAAAGAAGACCAATCCTGGTCGAATGCCTGGGTGCGAGCATCACCCGATCTTCCCGTCCAGGTTGGATCAGGCGACCAAGCGCGTTCCGACAAAGCAAGCAAACGTGGCAATACTTGATACTCCATGTATCCGTCAAACGTCATGTTTTCTGCCCACAGCGCTGCTTGCAGGCCGCGTATGTTTCTCCGACCCAGAGCAGAAAGTGTTGGTTTGTGGTCGTAACGATGCGGGTCGATCGGGCGAAGCTGCATATCCAGGTCAAAGACTTGGTGCATGCCGAATGGCACAAAGGAAAACGTCTTCTTTAAAGGCAAGAAACCGATCCACGCATCTCCTGGCTCACGAAAAGAAGGTGCTTGCGCTAAGTCGAAATAGAAGTAATCGAAGCAAGTCAAAACCGTACCATAGCCCGCATTAGCCATGGTGTACGCAGCATCCTCGCCGCCAGAAATGTCCCACCAAGCATCGAACTGGAGCGCCTGTTGTTGGTACTTGATGTTGGTGATAGGTTGCCGTTTCTCATCGGGAAGATGGCGCCTCACCATTTCTTCCCAACCCGTCATCTTGATATGGTACCGATCGAACATCGGAGTCACTTGATCAAAAAAATACTCATAGATGTCGGCGCTCGTCTTCAACGTCGGCACCTTCCTTTTCAATTCCTGTATGGTGGGCGATCCATCCCACGCGCCCGCGGCAACTTCATCACCACCCATATGAATCATGGTGAGGGGAGCGCCTGCATCGTGATACATCTTCTGAATTTCACCAATCACATGATCGATAAATGTATAAGTGGAGGGCATCGCCGCGTCCATCACATTGTCGTTGAAGTATTGGGCGCCAACATACTTGGATGTATCATCGAAGTTATGGAGCAGGTACCTCGTGGCCTCATCCATGTTTCCCTCGCGCATGAGGCGATTATATCTAGACTCCATTGATCTAATCGCAGCACGTGCGTGACCGGGGGACTCAATTTCTGGAATCACGGCAATATGTCGCTCGGTGGCAAACTTCAGGATCTCGATGAAGTCGGCGCGGGTATAGTATCCCGTTCCAAATCTATTTTGCTCAGACGGACCCGATCCGTACGCGGGTTGGAGGCGTTCGTTTCCGGCGAAGGGATAGCCTCGCGCGGCGCCCACGTCCGTAAGTTCGGGCAACCCGGGTATCTCAAGCCGCCAACCCTCGTCATCATTGAAATGAAAATGGAAAGCATTCAACTTATAGAGCGCCATCACTTCAAGCAGGCGGAGTACATTCTCCTTGCTTTCAAAATTTCTCGCCACATCGAGCATGAATGCCCGGTAAGGAAAACGTGGTTGATCAACCACCTCAACGGCAGGTACAGTTAACGTCGCATGTTTTTTCGCCCAGCTGTCGGGTGGAAGTAATTGCTTCAAACTTTGGATGGCGTAAAACGCGCCTGCCTCATCCGACGCTTCTATCTTACATCCTTTCGGAGATACCGAAAGCGTATACTTCTCTGGTACACCGGTGGTACGGACGATGGATATTTGAGAACCCTCTTTTCCGTTCTTCAAGTTTGCAACAGGTAAGTCGAATCCCGTCAATCTTTTCACCTCGGCCTGCAAGTAGCGTCCAACCTGCGACAAGGACGAATCTACCACCACAAGAGTTTGTGCGTCGATCGTGAAAGTCCCTGGCAGCGGGCGATAACTAATTGGCGTCGGCAAGATCTTCGTTAGCTCGCTTTCGGGGATATCTTGAATTCTTGCGTTCTCTGAAAACTTCGTCGCGTCTGTTGTAAGCAAGGACTCTCCCTCTCCGTCGGTAACGACGATGGGTGGATCGAGTGGGGTTGCCGAATGGACGGAGTCGTCGCTCACCCAAAAGAATCCCGACGGCACATCTTGAAAGTTTGCGATCATTCTTTCACCGGAAAAAGGTAGGGTCAATGATCGGCCGGGGGCAAGGGGTTTCATCGAAAGAGTCGGAATAATTGCAAACAACTCTCCATTGACTCTTTCGATCCGCAACGCACTGTCGCGCGATTCAAGGTTGATCGAATGATATCTCAGGTTGAAGAATATCTTCCACCCCGATGCAGGTATCGGCGAGTCGGACGTGTTCTGGATGGTTAACGTGGTCAGAAAATGACCTTGACCATCGAAGTTATTGGCAACGAGTTGCCAACTCAAACTCAGCGATGACGGATCGAATGGTTTTTGTTGTTGGCATTGAATCGCGACCAAAGCCAAAAACAAATGCACAAACACGAATCGTGAGCTCGGTTTCATTTAGTCGGGGATTACCGATTCAAATAAACTCCATCACGAGCTCCGTTCGCTTGCCAATATTGCCAAATAATTACCCTATTTTGCCATAATACATGCTTATAGACCTCACTTTGTAGTCATAAAAGGCTATGTATGAAAGCTCACTACGAACGAATTGAACCTCTCGACGACCGGTCGTTTAATGCTTACACCTATGAAAAGGCGGAGTTCGATTCACCATGGCATTACCATCCGGAGTTTGAGTTGACGTGTATTTTGTCTGGACGCGGTGTCCGTTACGTGGGTCATGGTTTCGAGAATTTCGAAGAGAATGATCTCGTGCTCTTGGGGCCTAACCTTCCCCATTGCTGGCGAAACATGGGCGCACAGTCGGGCCCATCGGCCGCCATCGTAGTCCATTGGAATGGTGACCTGCTTGGTCGAGACTGGCTTTCAACGAAGGAGTTTAGGCGGATTGAAGACCTGTTCCGTCGTTCTCAACTTGGTTTGGTTTTTTCGGGTACGGATGCCGACGCCGTTAGGATGAGACTTCTCAAACTCCTTGAGTTACCACCGTTCGAGCGAATGATCGCGTTCCTTGACACACTGCAAAATCTAGCGCTGGCAGATGCTCGCGCACTCACGACGGCGGCGTTGAATGAGCCACTTCGAAATCACAATCATGAACGGATCAACTCGGTGTATCAATTTGTTCGCAACAACTACCAAGAGAAGATCACCCTATCGCAAATCGCGTCAGAAGTTCACATGAGCGAAGAAGCATTTTCAAGGTTCTTCAGTAAGGTAATGAACAAGCCTTTCTTTGCGTTCCTGAACGAGTACCGGATCAACGCCGCTTGCCGCGAACTCATAGAAAGTGATGCGCCGATTTCTGAAGTGGCACTCGCTTCCGGTTTTGAAACATTGCCCTTCTTCTACCGGCAGTTTGCCAAGTTCAAAGGCATCTCACCTAAAAAGTACCGCGACGAATACAAGATCGCGGCGCGTTAGGCAAATGCCTTACGGGCCTCGCGATCAGGATCGTTCTTGACGGATGGTACGTCATCGAGAACCATCGTTTCGCCGTTGGTCTTTTGATAGGCGGGCCAGTTGGGCAAGCCCGCGCCGTTAGGATTGCCTGTTCGCATAAAGTTTACCAAAGCATCCGCCATTTTTGCCGATAGTTTACGAGGTCGTGCACCTCCACCGGTGTGGGTGAGCATCAGGTCGGTATTGTAATACCAAAAGCAAATATCGATGCAGTGAAAAGCGCGCATTCGGTTATCGAACATAGGTGGTTGCCAACCAAACCATGCGAGGTAAACGGGAGCATTCTGTTTTGACTTCGCGTCGGCAAGCGCGATCGCATTGGTCCGATTGCTCACGACCATTGACCAAATTTCAATAGGACGCTTGTCGGGAAACGCCTTTGCATAGGCATCTACGATACCATTCGTTTTATCGCCGAATCGATCCTTGAGTTTATCCTTCACGCCCGCCAAGTCGATCTTCTCCAACGACGCGTCTGTGCGACTTGGAGATTGTTCGTTGGTGGTGGTACAAATCAACATGGGTACCTCCGCGGCAGCTGGGGCAGGCTCAACATGATACGGATGCTGAGGTAAATAGAATCCGTCGACGACGGGTGCAAATCCGCCACCTCCGAACATAGGTAGCTTCATATCTTCTCGATACTTGGTCAGCGCACGGCTAGCAAATTCATAGTACTGCTTCCATGGCATTTGTTGAAGCTTGTCCATCTCGTTGTAAGTCAGTCCCGCTTCTTTCACGACATAGCCAGCAAGTTTTTCTGCTTGATCCTTCTCAACGGCTTTAAGGGCAGAACCGCTAAGGGCAACAGCTTTGTGAAAGAGTCCTTTGGCTGAGGGCATAGCAGTTAGGACGCACACTTTAGCGCCACCACCCGATTGTCCCATGATGGTGACATTGTTTGGGTCGCCACCGAATGAGGCAATGTTGTCGCGAACCCATTCGAGTGCTGCGACACAGTCAAGCATACCGACATTTCCAGAAGCTGCAAACTTTTCGCCGGCGGCTCCGAAATGCGCATACCCTAACGGCCCGAGGCGGTGGTTGATCGAAACGAAGACCACGTCACCACGCCGTGACAGGTTCGCACCATGATAGCCATCTTGTTCAATGGCGTTCCCATTGGTATAGCCGCCGCCGTGGAGCCACACCATGACCGGGCGCTTCTTTCCGTCTGCAATCGCAGGTGTCCACACGTTTAGTTTCAGACAGTCTTCGCTCACATCGTCGTAGTTCCAGTGATCTACGAACGAAGCATAGGCGTTGGCATAACGCCGTTCCATGTTTTGAGGAGCCGTGTTCCCCCACCAAACGGTTGGCAGCACATCGGTCCAAGGCTTTGGTTTTTGGGGTGGCATAAAACGATTGGCACCACTGGTGTCGGCACCGTAGGGGATTCCCAGGAATGTGTTGATGCCCTGTAAGATGAACCCTCGAACTTTGCCGTACGTGGTCGATGCGACCGCGATGTTGTCGCCCACGAAGAGTACTTGCCCGTCTTTTTCAACTGGTTCTTTGTCATCTTGGTGACTCCCAGCCGCCGATGCACTACCTGCCAGCCCGAGCGCCGCCGTGCTCAAGCCCATGTTTTTAATGAACTTCCTTCGATTTGTCATCTTATCTATACTTTACTTCTATCATCTACCATCTATCATCTACCATCTACCACCCATCATCCATCATCTATCATCCATCATCTATCATCTATCATCCTTCGTCCCCTCATCCCTAAAACCTCAACGGCACTGGTCCGAATTCCAAAATCTCTTTGTCAGGGTGATTGCGCACCGCGGAGTTGTTGTCGAACATCATGGTAGCGCCAACTTCCTTCGTGTACTTGGGCCAGACTGGCAAACCTTTGTGATTCGGGTCACCCACACGCGCGAAGTTGATCCAAGCCTGACTCATTTTGTCGGCGAGCGCATAGGCGTCTTTACCACCTCCAGTCATTTCTTCGCAGCGAGCAATGTTGTTCATCACAAATGGAATCTCAATACAGTGGATCGCTTTGTAGGCCCCGTCCATCACAGGTGATTGCCAAGTAAAAAGATACATAAATACCGGCGCACCGCCAGCGGAAGACTTGGCGTTTCCTTGGGCGACCATACCCGGGCGGAAAAATCCGTCGATGTCAGCCAAGTCGTTGGGTCGGGTGTCGTTCGGGTAAGCTTTTTTGACGGCGGCGATGTAAGCGTCGGTTTTCTCGCCCCACTGTTTTTGTAGATACTCACGCACCTCAGTCGCGTTGGCTTTCTTCAGCGCTGGATTTCGTAACGAAGCCATGAATTCATTCTTAGTGGAACCGTATACTGAAGAAACGAACCATCGATCGTGGGGGTCCACCCAAATCGTAATCCAGTGCCCGCCATCTTGCCCTCGGCGACAAGCTGTTCACGCACCTTCGCCAACGCCTTGTTGCCGGCTGCCACCAACTTTTCGTAGGGTTCTTTTTGAATGGAGTCGACTTTTGATGGGATGAGTCCCAGCTCGTTGAGAACGGCGGAACCGATGCGCTTCGAAATCTCTTGTTCTTGGAAGTCGGACCAAACGCCACTTTGCACGATTGCCTTGTGGAACAGACCCTTTGCGACTTGCGAGCTCATGAGCGTGCTCACTTTGCCACCGCCGCCGGATTGACCGAAGATGGTCACGTTATTGGGGTCGCCACCAAAGTTTGAAATATTGTCGCGTACCCATTCGAGGGCCATGACCAAGTCCAAGAAGCTAGCGTTGGCCGATCCTTTGTACTTCGCTCCATATTCGGAGAGATCGAGGAAACCAAGAATGTTCAGCCGGTGATTGACTGAAACGAGTACCACATCACCTTTCTTACTGATCGCTTCGCCATCGTATGAGGGAAGTTCTTGCGACGACCCAGCGGTATAACCACCTCCATGAATCCAAAACATGACGGGTCGTTTCTTGCCATCGTTGATGCCGGGCGTCCACACGTTGAGACGCAAGCAGTCTTCATTGGCATAGCCCCAGTCGTGGTGAAATACGAACTCCGACTCATCATTCACCTGGGTCGTCGGGTTCATCAATGGGCTCACGGGTCCGTAGGTCATAGAACTCCGAACTCCTTCCCAAGGCTTGGGTTTTTCAGGTGCCTGGAATCTCTTCGCTGTAGCGTAAGGAATACCCTTGTAGATATAAGTGCCTGCGTGGATGTAGCCTCGAACCTTACCCGATTGGGTCGGGACGACGGCCACGTTCTCACCGGTTTGCAATGGCAACGGCGTGGTCTTTTGGGCGGATGTGAGCAGGGGGGCAATAGCCAGCGCCATCACCACCAACAGGATCATTCGCTTTATCATGGGGATCATTGTGTTAGTTATACACAATAATAGCAAACGATCTGCGCCGACGCACGCCCGCCTAAAACCTAAAATCGCCGCAAAACCAAATATTACATGTATCGAAGGGTGATCGAGATGGCTTGTGAACCGGCGCCGACTGCCACAGAAGCCTTTTGGAAGCTAGGCGGGCCAAACATACCCATGGCGTCGTTGCTGAAGCCAAAACCTTCCTTGGGGATACCGAAGGCATTCGAATCAAGCTCGCCATTTTCATTGGAATCGTGGACGATGCTCACCGCGTAGGTGCCCGCCGGAACGTTTTCGAACACTACCTTCACTTCGCCGGTGGTTGCCTTCACAACCTTACCCAGCCACGCATCTTTCATAAAGGTTTTGTCGTCGCGAAAAATACCCACGCGAATCGCGCCCTTTTCCTCTTTCACGTTTTTGACCACTACTTCGAGTTGTCCTTGTGCCCATGCCGACGAAGCCGCCAATAAGAGCGCTACTGTCATTAGATTTTTCATGAATGTCGTTTTTTGGTTGATGAGCCAAACTTGGTCACAATCGTCGGCACCCATCTAAAACAAAATACTGAACTGTTGGTTTGGGTGACTGGACTGTCATTTCATCCGGCGTCCGTATAGCCCGTGGAATGAGTCGTTGGGGCGTGAGCCGAAACCCCCTGTCCGCCGCAGCTGCAAATTGACTATTTAGACTATCTCTAAACCTCCTTGTTTGTATTTTTAAAGATCAAAAATCCGGGTTATGGCTAAATACACACTTCAAATCAACGAGAAAAGTTATACCATCGAGGCAGATGCGAAGATGCCCCTGCTGTGGGCAATCCGCGACCTAGTCGGGCTCACGGGCACCAAGTATGGTTGTGGTATCGCCCAGTGCGGCGCGTGTACCGTTCACCTCAACGGCAACCCGATCCGCTCTTGCTCGGTCCCCGTATCGGCAGCTGCCAGCGGAAAAATCACCACGATCGAAGGAGTGTCGGAAGACAACACGCACGTCGTGCAGCAAGCTTGGATTCAGGAGCAAGTTCCTCAATGCGGTTACTGTCAAAGTGGACAAATTATGGCTGCTGTCGCGTTGCTGAAAAAGAATCCTAATCCGACGGATAAAGACATTGATGCGGCGATGCAAGGTAACATCTGCCGTTGCGGAACATACCCGCGCATCCGGAAGGCGATCAAGACCGCCTCGAAACTTATGTCAGCAAAAGCAAGTATTCATTGATTCAAAACGACAAAGCCATGAGCGCATCAGAAAAAAATATCAATCGCCGAAACTTCATTAAGGTTTCAGCCTTGACAGGCGCAGCACTGTCGCTGGGATTTTATTCGTCTGCTTCGGGAAAAGGCGTCGAACTTATCAAAGCTACAGAAGCCGATAGCTTAGGTGTCGAATTGAATGCCTGGATCTCGATCGACACCAGCGGCAAAGTTACCATCATTAACCACCGCGCCGAGATGGGACAAGGCTCGTTCCAAGCGGTGCCTCAGATTATTGCCGAAGAGTTGGAAGTAGACCTTAACGATGTTAAGATCGTATTTGGAGTCGGCAACGAAAAGAAATACGGAAGTCAAATCACTGGGGGAAGTTCGACCGTGCGAGGCTCCTATAAACACTTAGGTCAAATGGGCGCATCGGCACGTGAGATGCTGAAGAAGACCGCTGCCACACGCTGGAGCGTCGACGCCAACACGTGCTACGCCGAGAACGGGTTCATCATTCATAGGCCCTCCGGCAAGAAGTTAGGATATGGTGAACTGGTGGCAGAAGCTTCGAAGCTGGAAATTCCCAAGAATGTTCTGCTGAAGAAGTCGTCCGAGTATAAAGTTCTTCGCAAACCGATGCCGCGTCAAGACACGCCCATGAAAACGAATGGCTCGGCGACCTTCGGCATCGATAAGAAAATTCCGGGAATGCTTTACGCGGTGGTGGAACGGAACACACGTTTCCTGGGCAAAGTAAAGAGCTTCGACGATTCTGAAGCCAGGAAAGTACCCGGTGTGAAACACGTGATTAAAGTAAAGATGGCGGTATTCTCCACAACACGTGAGGGTGTAGCCGTCGTCGCCGACAACCTGTGGGCGGCCATGCAAGGACGAAAAGTATTAAAGGTAGAATGGGACGATACAGGATTTCCCTATCACGACTCTGCCCAATTGTATGCGCAAATGGAGGAAGACCTCAAGTCGAAGGAGGGAATCTCTTACCGCACCATGGGCAACGTGGCCCCTATCCTCGCTAAGGCGGAGAAGAAAGTTGAAGCGATCTACTCGACACCCTACGAGGCGCATGCTGCAATGGAACCTTTGAACTGTACCGCCTGGGTAAAAGAAGACTCGTGCGAGATTTGGGGACCGATCCAAGCACCCGGTTGGGTTCAAGATGACTTGATTCGCGTACTCGGATTGCCGCGCGAAAAAATTACCGTCAACATGACTTTCCTCGGCGGCGGCTTTGGAAGAAAGGCGTTCACCGACTACACACAAGAAGCGGCCCTTATTTCGAAAGAAATAAAAGCACCCGTGCAGGTCGTTTGGACACGCGAGGATGACACCAACCAGGGACCCTTTCGCCCCGGTATGATGTACAAGTTAGAAGCAGCCCTAAACCCGAACGGACGCATCTCCGCTTTCAAGTTTAAGATGGCTGGTCAAAACATGGATCATCAATGGCCCGGTGCCGACAAAAACACGTACAACGGAAGCACGACGGAAGGGTTCCTAGAACCTTACTTCGAGTCAATGCCGCATTATAGCTTTGCCGACATTCCGCTCGAGTCGCCCGTCCCTGTCATGTGGTGGCGCTCGGTGTACTCGTCTACCAATGGCTTCGCCTATGAAAGCTTTATGGATGAGTTGGCAATCGCTGCCGGTAAGGATCCACTGGACTATCGCCGCTCGTTGGTGCGAGGCAAGGAGCGATATGAGGCGCTGATTGAAAAGCTGGAACAAGTGTCTGGTTGGAAAAATCGCGGAAAAAATGAAGGGTACGGCGTCGCGATCACAGAGTGTTTCAATAGCATCGTCGGCGAAGTGGTGAAAGTTTCAAAACGTGCCGAAGGTGGCGTAAAAATAGACAAGGTGTGGGCCGTGATGGACTGTGGTTGGTACGTCAATCCAGACATCATCCGGGCACAGGTGGAAGGAAGCATCATCATGGCGTTGGGCGCAGCCACCAAGCACGCAACCAATTTCAAAGATGGACGTGCCGTTGAACAAAACTTCCACACCTACAAAATGCCGCGTATCCAAGATACGCCTGAAATCGAGGTGCATGTAATGGAAAACGACGAGCCGGCGGGCGGTGTCGGCGAACCGGGGCTACCCCCGTTTTCCCCGGCCCTCACCAATGCTATCTTCGACTTGACTGGCAAGCGCATCCGCACATTGCCTTTCGACTTGGAAAAAGTCTGATCTTTTTCGGTCAAAAGGCACAATCTTTGATAAAATTATGGGGGGTACGTGAGGTACCCCTTCTTTTGTTTTTTTAACTAACTTTTCCCTACCAAATACATGAAAATCCCTGTAGCTCTCGTCGCTTCTGCGGCCGTGTTCGTCGTGTTCTCAGCGTTTCGTCAGAAACCCTCGTTCGATCTGAAAGCGAGTGTCAATCGTGGTAAAGAAGTGTATGCCACCTATTGCGTCACCTGCCATATGGAGAATGGCGAAGGAATCGAATCGGTGTACCCTCCGCTGGCAAAAGCCGACTATCTGATGGCCGACAAAAAGCGATCAATCATGATCACGCTCAAAGGCCTTTCGGGTGAAATAAAAGTAAATGGTGTTACCTATAATGCCGAGATGACAAACTTCGACCTGACTGACCAAGAGGTGAGTGACGTCTTGAACTACATCCGAAACTCCTTCGGCAACAAGGGTGACGCCGTCAAACCCGATGACGTGAAAGCGCTTCGAAATCAATAGCCTATGAGAGGAGTCTTCTATGGCGTTGGTCTTTTTGTCGTCACAGGAATCGTGGCTTGGATCACATGGGATGTGTTGACTTCAAAACCCTCCATGCAAGAAGGCGTCATCAAGGAACTACTCTTCATCGAAGGAAAGAACGTCGCAACTTATACCCCCTATCAGGGTAGAAAAGTGGGTGATCACGCTATTGTCGTAGCGCGAAATCCACAATACATTGCAATAGTCATGAACGACCGTGGCGAAGAGTTTCAAGTTCATTGCACACAAGAGCACTATGAACAGTTACAAGTTGGTGACGTGTTAACATACAAGAAGTACGAGGGTGAGACCTTTCACATCAGGTACTTCGCCCACTACGAAGACCACTGACTGGGAACCTCCACGCAACCGGGCGTTCAAATTCAAACATGTGATCATGAAGAATCCCGGAAACAAACTGCCGCAACTAGGCATCGACGATACTTATCATCAGTCTACAAAACAAGTCGATCGCCGCGACTTCCTAAAAGCAGCGGGCTTGACAACTGCCGGATTGTTTATCGGCATCAACCTTGCCAAGGCCCAAGTGTCCAACATTTCACTGACGCCGGCAGATGAGGCCTTCTTCGAACCGAACGTCTATCTGAAGATCGGGGCAGATAACAAAGTCATCATCTTTTCGAAGAATCCTGAGATTGGCCAGGGCATTAAGACTTCTTTTGCCCAGATCATTGCCGAAGAACTCGACGTCGACTGGGGCCAGGTGGAAGTGCAGCAAGGCATGTTAGACAATCGCTTTGGTGCCCAGTTTGCCGGCGGCAGTACGGGTGTAAAAACGAATTTCGACGTATTGCGAAAAGCCGGTGCCGGCGCGAAGGAAATGCTGGTAGAGGCTGCCGCGCGGAAGTGGCGCGTCTCACTGGATCGTTGTTACGCACGGGAAGGATACGTCTATCAGTCGGGCACCGACCTTAAGTTCAGCTATGGTGAACTCGCGGCAGCGGCTTCGAAACTTGGTGTGCGCGAAAATCCTACCCTAAAAGAGCGAAAGGATTACAAGATCATCGGACAGTCTATTCCTAATGTCGATAATCCCAAGATCGTCGCGGGAAAAATGGAGTACGGTTTGGATGCACGGCCAGCAGGAATGTCCGTGGCTGTGATCGAACGATGCCCCATCTTCGGCGGCAAGGTAAAATCGTTCGATGACACCGAGGTAATGAAAGTAGAAGGGGTTGAGAAAGTGACAGTCTTGGAACCAACCAAGAGTCCCACGCAAGTGATTGGTGGCGTCGCCATTGTCGCGAAGAACACGTGGGTGGCCATCAAAGCTCGGAAGCTGCTAAAGGTCGAATGGGATCTTTCGGCTGTGGATCAAGAATCGGATGAACACCTAAGGGTCCAATTCGAAAAAAATATCAACTCCGTCGGGACCGTGTTACGCGACGATGGCAACGTAGATCAAACGCTTGCCAGCTGCGCTAAGGTTCACGAGGCTGTGTATGAAGCACCGTTTCTCGCACACGCTTCAATGGAACCGATGAACTATATCGCCGATGTGAAAGCAGACAGTGTCGAAGTATGGGGGCCCACACAAGTACCCGGTTCCGTGCGGGCAGCAGCCATGGAAATCACAGGCTTGCCAGCAAGCAAGATTAAAGTGAGAATGACGCGCGTGGGCGGCGGCTTCGGTAGGAGGCTGATGGCCGACTATGCGTGGGAAGCGATCGCCCTGTCAAAAGCATTGAGCAAACCCATACAGGTTGTCTGGACACGTGAAGACGATATCAAACATGATTTCTTTCGCCCTGCAGGGATGTATCGCGTAAAGGCAGGTCTCGATGCCAACAACAGACTTGTCGCTTGGCACCTGAAAGGAAGTAGCACGTCGCGCCGCGCTTTTTCCGGCGCAACCAATAACATGCACGAAACAGAAGTCTTCCCAGATGGTTTTCCTGCCGGTTTTGTGCCTGCCTATCGAATGGAATACACACCCGTAGTCAGCAAAGTACCGCGCGGTGCATGGCGTGCACCCGGTCATAATGTTACCGCGTGGATCGATCAAACTTTCATTGACGAGATGGCTACGCTCGCGGGCAAAGACCCGGTCGCCTTTCGATTGGAACTCCTGGGCGACGGAGACAAGCGAATGCCGTACTCCGACCACGGCGGTCCTGTGTATAGCACGGCGCGATTGAAGAACGTGATACAACGGGCCGCCGAAAAAAGCGAATGGTCGAAGCCTGCCCCGAAGGGAATGTACCGTGGTTTCGCAGCTCACTTCATGTTTGGCGCCTACGTGGCAGAAGTGGTAACCATCTCTCTCCTCTCCCCGAGTCAATTCAAAGTGGAACATGTGACAGCTGTGGTTGATTGTGGGCTGGTCATCAACCGGAGTGGTGCACTCAATCAATTGGAAGGTGGCATCATCGACGGTTTAAGTGCCGCGATGAATCAAGCCATTCACATCGAAAATGGCCGCGTGAAAGAAACCAATTTCGATGCTTACCGGTTATTGCGAATGAAAGATGCTCCAATGTTGGATGTGGAACTAATAGACAGCCCCGAATCGCCGGAAGGGATGGGCGAAATGACCCTTCCCCCTGTAGCTGCTGCCCTGTGCAACGCGATTTTTGCAGCGACGGGTAAGCGAATACACCGACTACCCATTAACTTGTCTGAGAAAACCGACACGCAATCTTGAAGGATTTCAAAACTATACTCTCTGAATACAAGAAAGTCGACACCTCATCGCGCAAAGCGGCCGTAGCAACAGTTGTCCGGGTTCGAGGTTCATCCTATCGCAGCCCCGGGGCGCGCATGTTAATTACCGACGACGGTCGCTGGGTTGGGTCAATTAGCGGTGGCTGCCTTGAAGGGGATGCCCTGAGGAAAGCACGGCAGGTGATGATTGACAATAAGCCCTTAACCGTTGTGTACGATACCAACGAAGGGAGTAATCAAAATTTAGGAATTGGTTTAGGATGCAATGGAATCATCGATGTGTTGATCGAACCCATTGATACACAAAACGAAAACAACGCGATTGCTTTATTCGAACGCTTCGTTTCGGCAACAGAACCGATCGCGCTCGCCACCGTTTTTGCGGGAAATGTTTGCGTCGGTGAAAAAATGGTTATCCAGGATCAACGAACCGAGACGAAGTTAAGTCACCCTGCGATTCATTGGCAAGTGGAAGAAAAATTACGAATGTTGTTTCAAACCAAGCAATCAAGAGCCGAAACATTTGCGCATGGGGTCGACAGCTGCGAAGTTTTTCTAGAACTCGTTCAACCTGGTTTCTCACTCATTATTTTCGGCGGCGGTTTCGATGCACGCCCCGTCAGTCAACTAGCCAAATCATTAGGTTGGGACGTGAGCGTAACGGACGAATGCGCCGCACATATCGCGCCTTTGTTCTTTCCAACTGCCGACAAGCTTTCACTGTGCCAACGACAATTCATCGATCGCGATTTTAACATCACTCCGTTTACCGCTTGCGTGCTGATGTCGCACAATTATGATTATGATCGCGACGTTTTGCGTAAGCTCGTGAGTACTCCCACGCCGTATATCGGCATCATGGGTCCGCGAAAGCGTTTCGAAAAAATGCTGAATGATTTTTCCAAGCAGAGTCTCTTCTTGTCCGACGAACAGTTGCAGCGGATTCACTCCCCGATCGGTCTCGACATCGGCGCAGAAGCACCAGACGAAATCGCAGTCGCGATTGTTTCGGAGATTCAGGCGCGCTTTGCGAATCGCCCAGGTGGATACTTGAAGAATCGAAATGGCGCCATTCATGAACGTCATCCCGAAACAGACCAAGTCTACAAGCAAGTTTATCTTGATAACCAAAATCGATAGTTAACCATGACGAAAATCTTTGGTTTCGTTCTGCTCTTCGTCCTGCCATTTTTAGGTTCGGCGCAAAACATCCAACAAGAAATCAACGAACAGGTTTGGCTTCCTTTCATTCAGGCATTTGGCGATGGTAATACTGATGCTTTCATGGGTGTGCACTCAAAGGATCTAATACGTTCTGGCCGTGAGTCGAAAGAGGTATTGAACTGGGATCAGTATTACCAAGAGACGAAACAAGGCAACGAAAGTCGCGCTAAAAGCAAGGGACGCATCTCCATCGAACTTAGATTCACCGAACGAATCGGCAACGAGAAACAAGCCATCGATGTGGGTGTCTACAAGACTTCATATACGCGCCGCGACGGTACCATCGGAGCCTCTTACGGAAGATTTCACGTCGTTCTCCGAAAGGAAAATGGCAAATGGAAAATCCTGGTGGATACGGACTCGTCAGAAGGGAACACCATCAACGAACAGAGCTTCCTCGCGGCCAGTCTCCTGTAATGGCTAAGGTCACCATTCTAGTTCTGGCGGCTGGGTCCTCCTCGAGAATGGGCCAATCGAAGCAGTTACTGCCGTGGCAAGATCAAACGCTTTTGAGACATGCCGTCGCTACCGCGGTTAACGCTCAAGTAGGGAATGTCGTGGTGGTGCTGGGTAGCAATGCAGATAAACATCTGACGACCCTTCAACACCTCCCGGTCACCACGGTCATAAACCCGAGATGGGAATCGGGTATGGGCGCCTCACTCAAATTTGGCTTGACGAATGTAGACCCGGCTTCCGAAGCGCTTATCGTTATGGTGTGCGACCAGCCTTTCGTCACCGCTACGCATCTTCGCACCCTTGTGTCAGTTTTTGAATCGCGTCGAATCGAAATAGTGGCTTCGGAATATGGGACCACGCGTGGCGTCCCTGCACTATTTTCCACAGAACTCTTGCCTGAACTTGCTATGATTGCCGACCGGGAAGGCGCACGCGCGCTAATCCTTAAGCATCCGGAGAAAGTCGCGTCCGTTCATCTCGAACGTGGCGAGGAGGATGTCGACACCTACGACCAATACCTGAAACTCTTAGACAACCGGCAACGTTAGCGAACAGCCACCTCTTCGGTAACGATCTCTAATCCTGCGTTCACCATCGCGCTGAAGCCTCCATATACGTTGATAAGGTTCGTAAAACCTTCGCGCTTCATAATCGAGATCGCCGTCATGGAGCGGTAGCCGCCTCCACAATGAACGATGTAGCAGGTAGACTTATCGAACGAACTTAGGTTAGCGGGCATTTCCGCCAGTGGCACAAATTCAGCATCCCTCAAATGGCTTACGTTCCATTCACCGGGCTTGCGCACATCCAATACTTCGCAGTCTTGATAATGATTCAATTCTTGGGCAGCGATCGATTTCACGCGATCAAGCGCACCCGTCCAATTTCCGATTCCGCCTTGCAAGTAGCCTTCCACTTTCTCATAACCAACGCGGGCAAGTCGAAGGACAGACTCGCGCTCCTTACCGGGCATGGTGACGAGTACCACCGGTTGATCAATTGGAATTAACGTACCAACCCACACAGCAAACTGTCCATTAAGTCCAATGTTAATGCTGCCCGGGATAAACCCTTTCTCAAATTCATCGGCCGGCCTGGTGTCCAGCACGAGTGTTCCCTTTCTTACCAGCGAATCAACCTGTTCGAAGATCAAAGCGCGGCTATTTCGATCGATCACCTCGTCGATAGGGTCGTAACCTTGTTTGTTGATGCGTGCATCCTCAAAGAAGTACTGAGGCGGCGGCAAGATGCCTGAAGTCAACTCCTGGATAAACGCTTCACGCGACTGGTCTTTCAGTGCATAGTTGAACTTCTTCTGTTCGCCGATGGTCGAGTGTGTTTCCTTCCCTATGTTCTTTCCGCAGGCGGAACCAGGGCCGTGCGCCGGGTACACGATCACGTGATCGGGCAAAGTCTTAATATGTCGATTCAGAGAATCGTACAGCATACCAGCCAGTTCTTCACGGCTCATAACTCCGTCCAACAAGTCGGGTCGACCAACGTCCCCGACGAACAGCGTGTCACCTGTAAAAATCGCGTGCTCACGGCCTTGCTCGTCGAGCAACAGGAAACAGGAAGATTCTGGCGTATGACCCGGCGTGTGGAGAACGCGAAGCGTGAGCTTCCCAATCTTGAACTCTTGACCGTCTTTGGCATTGACCACCTGGTACTGAGTTTGGGCCATCGGTCCATACACGATGGGGGCATTTACTTTACGCGCCAAATCGATATGGCCAGACACAAAATCCGCGTGGAAGTGCGTTTCAAAAACGTATTTGATCTTGGACTTGCGCCGCGCCGCCAATTCAATATAGGGCTCCGTTTCCCGAAGTGGGTCTATAATGGCCGCTTCACCTTCCGACTCAATATAATAGGCCGCCTCAGCTAGGCAGTTAGTGTAGAGTTGCTCGATGTACATGTGTCCTAAGTAGGATTTTTGCCTTTGGTGACTTTAAAACAGGGCAAAGTTCACAAAAATTCCCGATTTAATTCCTGTGTTCTACCTTTGTCAGGACCTATGAGAACCATTTTTATCCTGCTGGTCGCCGTGGCAGCGTATTCTCAAGTGTCGGCCGAATACCTCGTTTTTTACGAGAATGGAAAGGCGGGCCTTCGAGACGATGCTGGTAAGGTCATTATTCCCGCTTCGTTCGATGCGCTCGGCTGGAGCGACGGGAGTTTTTCGGTCATCAATCAGGTAACGGGCTATCGCCAAACGGGCAAGTGGGGACTCATCAACCTCAAAAAAGAACTTGTGACGAAGGCCGAGTTCGAAACCGTCACCACAGCGGGAGGCGATCGAATTGTAGCTTCGAAACACATCAATCCCTACACGGTCAAATACGGCTGCGTCGACCTAAATGGAAAAGTCACCGTACCCTTTACTTACGACGGTATCACGATCCATGGTCTCCGCGCAATCGTCTTTGTTAAGAATGGAACAAAGTACGAACACGGACTGATCGACCTGAATGACAAGACGATCCTACCCATGCGTTATCGCGACATTCAACCGATCGGCACGCTGCGGTTTGCCATCCAGAATTTCGACCGCCGTACCGCTTTGTTCTCCGAAGAAGGTACTCAAATCACTGGTTTCGACATCGACAGTATTTCTTCCTTCCGACGCGGATACGCGATCGTGTATCAACAAACAAAAATGGGCGTCATTGATCGCGAGGGCGTTGTGTTGGTCCCGCCGACCTTACGCGACATACGCGTCACCGACCAATCAATAGACGGAAAAAGTAGCGATCGGTGGAAAATTCTGGATGCGAACAATCAAGAAGTAAAGTCGATCGAAGCAGACGAATTAATCGTAGACGGTACGCAATACAGGTTCTCGCAAGCCGGTCGGTTTGGCACCGCGACAGAAGCGCTGGATGTTCGAATTCCCCTTTCGTTCGAAACACTTGAGCCCTTCCGATCTAACCAAGCCGTCGCTCGAAAAGGAAAGAAGTTTGGCCTGGTGTCCGTTTCAGGAAAGGAAACGATCCCATTCGAATTCGATTCTCTTTTCTTGGAAGGCTCTTTTGTTCGAGGGATGAAACATGTACTCGGCTCCAATCAATGGGCGCTCTACGACACTTTTAATGTAAAGAAGTCTTCCCGGGCATACGAAACGATGCTCCCTTACAACGGAAGGTTCTTCAAAGTCAAGCACCACGGTTTCTGGGGCGCTGTGGATAGGTATGGCAAAGAAATCCTAAGCTGTGTCTACGATTCCATCGGCAATCACCACTATGAATCGATCGCGGTAAAGTTTAAGGGCTTGTATGGAATCATCGGTATGGACGAACGTTGGCGAATTCTCCCGCAACGCAATCCTATCACCGTACTCGACGACGACCACTACCTAGAACAACAAGATAGCATCCGGTTCTTACGCCACATCGACGGCCAAGTGATCTACTTTACTTCCCATCCTTTGACTTGGGTGAATGGAATGCTAGAAGAAACCGCCCCGGACGGAACAGTGCGCTACATCTCTTTGGCCGGGATAAGTTCCGCTCAAGCGTTGGCCCCCATCCTGCCCGGCACCGAAGAAGTGTTTGAAGAAAGTGAAGGCTTGCGAGGAATCCGGCGCAATGGACAATATGGGTTTGTCGATGCACGCGACCGACTTCGAATCGCCAACCGCTACGAGGGAATCGGAAAGTTCAGTGAAGGCCGGGCGCGTGTCAAGTTGTTGGGTCGCTGGGGTTATATTTCAAAAGACGACCAAGTAGTGATCAACCCGAACTTCGACGAGGCATCAGATTTTTCAGATGGACTTGCCATCGTATCACGTGCCGGAAAAACTGGTGTGATAGACCTACAAGGAACGCTCGTGCTTCCGCTTCGTTACGACTCGATCCAACGCGTGAACGATTTTCTGTTGCTTTCCGTAGGTAACCAAAAAGGACTTTCGGACACAAAAGGCAATGTGCTAATCGAACCTAGATTCGATTACCTCGCGTTGATTCCACAAGGCCTGGTTATTGTTCGCAGCGATGGCAAATGGGGCGTACTCACCACCGATGGCATGGCGGTAATCCCCATGGTCTACAACTTCATGAAATACAATCCGGTGACCCACCAATTTCTCGCCAACCAAAAAGGCGAATGGCGCCGGGTGGTTGACCTCAGGTAACGCTATTGCTTCGGCGCGTTGCCTTTCCCCGAACCGGAAATGGAGTTTCTCATCTCGGTATCGGCTTGAACGTTTTGCATCTTATAGTAATCCATCACGCCTAGGTTCCCGCTCATGAAGGCGCTCGCAATCGACTTTGGAATCTCTGCTTCGGCCTCGATTACCTTCGCGCGGGCTTCTTGCGCCTTTGCCTTCATCTCTTGCTCGTGAGCCACGGCCATCGCACGACGCTCCTCGGCCTTCGCTTCGGCAACCTTCAAATCAGCGGTCGCTTGATCGATCTGCAGTTTGGCCCCGATGTTCGCACCAACGTCCACATCAGCAATATCGATGGATAAAATTTCAAACGCGGTCCCTGCATCGAGGCCACGCGACAATACCAACTTCGAAATCTTGTCCGGGTTTTCGAGCACTTCCTTGTGCGACTTCGCAGAGCCAATCGATGTGACAATACCTTCACCCACACGTGCCAGGATTGTTTCTTCCCCGGCACCACCCACAAGTTGCTGGATGCTCGCCCGAACCGTCACCTTTGCAATCGCAATTAGCTGAATCCCATCTGCGGCCACCGCTGCTACCTTAGGGGTGTTGATGACTTTAGGGTTCACAGAAATCTGAACGGCTTCAAACACATCGCGACCCGCAAGGTCGATCGCAGCTGCCAACTTAAAGCTAAGTGAAATGTTCGCTTTGTCAGCAGAAATCAATGCTCGGATCACGTTTGGTACATTCCCACCCGCCATGTAGTGCGTCTCCAGTTCATTCGTCGTAAGTACCAAACCAGCTTTGGTGGCGTTGATCAATGAGTTCACAATAATACCGGGAGGCACACCACGAATCCTCATTCCAATCAGGGTCACGATACCCACGTGGACATTGCTGGTGAGCGCACGTATCCAAAGTCCGACAGGGACGAAGTAAAACAATAACATGAGGGCAATGAAGCCCAACACAGCGACGATGAGGATAAAAGGTTGCATATGTATTTTAACGAATAATTTCTACGATGACTTGATTGTGGAGTAGGCGGACAATCCGGATCGGCGTCCCAGCATCTGCGTACTCACCCATTGTTCTCACTTCTATGATGTTCGAACCAAACTCGCCGTTGCCCATGGGACGTAATGCCGATTTCGCAATCCCGATCATACCCACGGTAAACTTTTTCAGGTCGACTTCGTTGGCGCGCCCATCCAGCGAAGTGGTTAGTGTAAATCGTCGCCACGCGTTCGTGCGAAAGGCCAAGTAAAAGCAGAGCCCCGAACCACTCGTTGCACCCGCAAGCGTTAGCCACCCAACCTCGGAACCGAAATAGTGAAAAGATAGCACCACCCCAATCGTCATGCAGATAAAACCACCTATTCCCACCAACGAAGTGCCCGGGATAAAAAAAATCTCCACCACAACCAAGGCAAGGCCGACAACGATCAAGAAAAGCACAATAGACCACTCCGCCATAACGATAAAAGTACGAAGAATAAGGTGAAGGACGAAGGGGGGAGGAGATGAGGGACGATGGAACGATAGGACGAGGGGATGAAGCTTAATCAAAAGGGCTGGGGACGTACTTCTCCTTCGTAAACGTTTCCCGTTGGTGTGGTTTGAGTAACACATCGTCCAGGAGTACGGCTTTCGGACAAATGATGGATAATGGTTCGCCTACATCCACTTGAAAAACTGTGAACTCCTTCGCCACGGTCTCTAGGCGTTTGAACTCACGCGGCGTAATGTTGTCCAGTCTAAGCCCCGACACAAACTCTTCGTGGCCATCGGCAACAAACACCTTGACATATTGGTAGCTCCCGAGATCGAAACCCCGACCACGAACAATAAATCCAAACTCAAGCCCCTCTTTCTTGGCGCGGTCGATCAATTGCGCCTTCATTTGCGCATAAGGAACTGTCGCGTTGAATCCAATCTTAAGCACCCCGGGTCCGTCGGCATGGCCATTGGCCACTTGCGTGGGACTGGTCAGCGTTCGGTTATTCAACAGGTTCTTCAAAACGCCGTTTTCTACGATCACTGTCTCTCCTTCCGGAGCCGTTCCTTCCGAATCGACCAGATACGACCCGACTAAAGGAATGCCTTCGAAAGACTTAGTTAATGGCATCGCAACTACATTCATGCCGCTCGGATACACCTGCTTTCCAATCTTTGTGTCGGGCGTCGTTCGATTCGTTGAAGTCCCCTTCAGGTCGGGCACCTCGTCGCTGGCCCTCATGCTCGTTTCAGAAGTCATCATCTGCATAATGAACAGGAACGGCGACATGTCTCCTTCCAACATCACGGGTCCCGCATACTCTTCTTGTTCTTGTGCCGCGCCCAGCGCCTTCAGGGAAACCTCGATGCCTTCCTTGATCTTCGCTTCGATACCGTTCGCGTCGGCTAAGTCCTTTGAGGTAAACAACAACACATGGCGTTCCCCATTCCTCGACTCAGATTCTGACTTCAACGAGTAGGTCACGATCACTTTCTCATTACGAAAAGGGATGCGACACGAACTGCCTTCAGAGTTGACCAAGTAACGGTACCCTTCACTCAAAGAGTAACCGACCTCTGATTGCTCCACTTGAGAGAATTGACGAAAGGTACTCGACAGTTTACGCATCAGCGTCTCCATCTCTTGTTGGTTGAATGAAGCAGGTACTTGATCGACGTTCACTTGGGCCGGCTTCGTTTTGGCGAACCACCGATGCGGCAACTGATCCAATGGCTTGTCGCGTTCTTTCACCATCTCTTGGGCGCGGGCAAATTTTTGCGCTGCGCTCTTGTAAACCTGGTCCGTCCAAATCCAGAGCGCTCGGCGGATTCCTTCGTAGTCGTCGTTGATCGGGAATTGGGCCACAAGACCGGATGGTGACGTGGGTGGAATTGTCACATCGAGGCTTTCATCATTGAATTCATAGTTGCCGACCATGATGCGCAACGAAAGCGGCTCACGGGCGAACGACTTTGAAGCATTCATCACCGCACCCAGCGAGGCTCTGATGTTTACTTCCGTACGATCTTGGAGCGAATAGCTGATAAAAAACGGGGGCGCATAGTTATCCCACTTCAGTTCTTTCATGTTGCGCGCCAATTCATCGCGCATGGCCCGCATCACAACAGGCTCGCGGTCTTGTGCGTCCGCCGTCGCTGCAGCGACGAGCAATGGAAGCAATATCAGTCGAAGGTATCTCACTTATTCTCGTTCAAACTCGGTACTCCAATAATGGGTGCCTCCGTCTTTGCCTTGGGCTTCTTTTGTGTTTCAATCCGTCTCACAAACAACGAAGGCGATACCGCGCTCACTGGCACGTATCCTGATTCTGCACCACAATACCCGGTAAACACACCAGGGGTGTTCCCAACTGCAGCGATCTCGGCAAACATGGCGAGAGGAGTCCCAATCAAGTCAACGCCGCGCACCAATTCGTCGGGCCTGCCATTCGCATACACGCGGTACACCACCGTAGGAAAAATATTGAACGCATTCGGTGTATATCGATCCGTGAAGGTATAACCACCATCTACGTTCTTAAAGAAATAGCCATACTCCTTCTTCTGGCGCTGACATTCCTTCACAAGCATTTGCCTCAGCTCAGCACTCGATTTCGTCTTAGCCGCCTCCACCAATAGGTTCGACTGACGAGAAACAGGTGGGGTGGTTCCATCCGAACGTCCATGTCCATTCGATTGGAGGAAATTGTCCATCGGCGATCGCGACATCAAAAAATTGCGCAACGTTCCCTTGTCGACGATAGTGACTCGCTTCCCCTTCACTCCTTCATCATCGTATTGGTAGGTGCCATTCAAAAATGTGCCGGCAAACTTTGGGAGGGTCGGATCACAATAGACACTGATCGTCTCTGGAAGAATACGTTTGTCCACCTTCGACTTAAATGTTTGCCCATCAAAATCGCTTCTGAGGCGATGTCCTTCGACCCGGTGTCCGAATATCTCGTGAAAGAAAACACCGGCCACCGGACCGTCGAGCAAGGCCGGGCCGGTATATGGGTCAGCCAAAGGAGCTACCCTCAATTTCTGGAGCGTGCCGATCATCTCACGAATGTCTCGCTCAATTACCTCATCGGTAGGTAACGACTTCACATCGGGCGCATAATAGCTTTGATGCAGCGGAACGAGTTCGCCATCAGTCGCCCGAATAGAAGCACTCAAATACAGATACACGCCGACTGTATTTTGAACCACCGAGGTTCCCTCAGACGACACGTAGTATTTTCGGTGGTTGAGTATGTTAAAATTCACCGCTCCCTCGACGATCGATGGGTCAACCTTAAACAACGAAGAGTACCTTCGTACTTTTTCTTCCCACTCACCACGGCTATACATGTCAGTGAGTTTCGGTAGCGACGGCTCGAAATAAGTCGCCACCGGCTCACGACTAAAGTCAGGAACTTTCTTTTGAAGGGAAGAACCCGGTCGCTGATTCTTCACCATGTCATAACGTTCAAGCGATTCGCGGTAAGCTGCATCAGTCGCGCGCCACAGCGAATAACGAATCACGTCGGTCTGATCATCAATCGGGATTGACAGTTGCGACCCAAAGCCGTTCTCATCTGGAAAATCCATTTCTTCAATGGGATGAGAATGATCGAATTGATAGTCGCCGATACGAACTTGTACGTCTGCGAGGCGTTGCCGTCCCGCATCGCTCGTCACTAGACTTCCCAGCGAAGCACCCACATACCCATCTTGTTGGTCGATCACTCGATAACTGATGAAATATGGTGGTGTCTTCAACTTCGCGAACGCGTCTACTTCTCGCTTCATCTCTTCTTTCATGGCTTCCAGCACGAGGTCCTGCGACGACACTGCGTGTGAAAACAGGATGAAGGGAACTAGCAGGAATTTCAGATTCACGAATGAGGGGTTTTCCAGCAATACGAACGTTAAAAGTTAACGATTGTTACTCAATATGCCTGTGCAAAAAGGACTCTCCGTGTCGAAGGTTTACCTGAATACACACATTTACCGTCTTCGGCGGGAGCATCGAGCGGGATACAGCGTATCGTTGCTTTGGTTTCTTCCTTGATCGCCGCTTCGGTCTCTGGGGTTCCATCCCAATGGGCCAAGACAAAACCGCCCTTCGTCTCCAATACGCTCTTCATTTCTTCGTAAGAATCGACTCGGGTAGTCATCTCGGTACGGAACTTCAAGGCGCGCTGATAGATATTCTGCTGGATGTCCTCCAACAAGGCGGGCATTTCCTTAACCACGTCGTCCATGGAGACAACTTTCTTCTCTTTCGTGTCACGACGCGCGCGTTCAACGGTGTTGTTTTCCAAATCGCGGGGTCCGATGGCAATTCGAACGGGAACACCTCGCATTTCGTATTCCGCGAACTTGAACCCAGGTTTGTGGGTGTCTCGATCGTCGAACTTGACGGACAATCCAAGCTTGCGTAGTTCCTTCACGAGGCCGTCGACCTTTTCGGATATCTTCTTTAACTCATCATCAGTTTTGAAAATCGGAACGATCACAACATGTATCGGCGCCAATTTCGGAGGAATGATTAACCCATCATCGTCTGAATGGGCCATGATTAGGGCACCCATCAATCGCGTGCTCACGCCCCACGAGGTTCCCCATACCGAGTCAAGTTTTCCTTCCTTGTTGGTAAACTGTACATCAAATGCTTTCGCAAAGTTTTGCCCGAGAAAGTGGCTTGTTCCCGCTTGCAAAGCTTTTCCATCTTGCATCAAACCTTCTATGCAATATGTATCTACGGCTCCCGGAAAGCGTTCGCTGTCGGTCTTCTTGCCTTTCACCACTGGCAGTGCCATGAAGTTCTCAGCAAAATCGGCATACACGTCCAACATCTGCTTGGCTTCGGCTACTGCTTCCGCCTCGGTCGCGTGCGCCGTGTGTCCTTCTTGCCAGAGGAATTCCGCAGTACGAAGGAATAGCCGTGTTCGCATCTCCCAACGGACCACGTTCGCCCATTGATTGACGAGGATCGGTAGATCGCGGTAGGATTGAATCCACTTCTTGTATGTACTCCAAATGATCGCCTCGCTGGTCGGGCGAACCACCAGCGGCTCTTCCAATTCAGCTTGCGGATCGACCATGAGCTTGCCTTTCGCATTGGGATCTGTCTTTAGCCGATAGTGTGTCACGATGGCACACTCTTTCGCGAAGCCTTCCGCATTTTTCTCCTCGGCCTCAAACATGCTTTTGGGCACAAAAAGAGGAAAGTACGCGTTCACGTGGCCAGTATCCTTGAACATCTTGTCGAGGCCTTGCTGCATTTTTTCCCAAATACTGTAACCGTACGGCTTGATGACCATACAGCCCCTGACATCCGAATTTTCGGCCAAATCGGCCTTTTTTACGAGGTCCAAGTACCACTGCGAGTAGTTCTCCTTCCTTGATGTAATCTCCTTGCCCATGATTTTTAATGGTGATTTAATTCACGCGGGGTGTAAATATAACTCAAAAACCCCCTTTTCAGGCCAATATAGTGGCCAAACTACCACCCTTCCGTGTTCACCCTGGAATGGTTTTCGACGTTATTATGTTGTGGAATCGGTACATTTGTTACGTTCCCGTAAACAAGAAATACTATGAAAAAAGGGTTTGCCATTTTGGTCCTGCTGGCTGCAAGCTTTCAGGCCATGTCGCAGGAGGTGGAGAGCGATGATATGTATTTCAGTTCGCGCGACCGCGCGAAACTCAACGTGTTGAAGACCAACACACGAGTGGCCGATGAAAAGAAACTAGACGAAGACAGCCGAATCAACAGTGCGGCGATTAATCCCACAGACAGTTACTCCGCGCGGAACATCAACCCGGAGTACATTTCTCGGTCACGCTCAGTGGTAGAAGATACGACAGCAGCATATTTCACCAACAACTACCAGCCTACTTCGATCAACAGGAATCTGTCGAACAACAGCGCCTACTCCAACAACTTCTACAGCCCCTACTACGGGAACTACTCCAATGCTTATGGATACAATGGTTACGGGATGTACAGCCCTTACTCGATGTACAACCCCTACTCTATGTATAGCCCCTATTCCTCTATGTATGGTGGCGGCTATTCCATGTTCAGCCCCTATAGCAGCTTTGCCCCCGGATGGTCGTTGGGCCTAGGTTATGGAATGGGTTCGATGTTTAACGGCTGGTATGGAAACATGGGATTTGGCTATGGCATGCCTTCCAGCATGTTCTGGAACAACTTCTATTCTCCATATTCTTACTACGGATATTACGGTTACGGCTCAGGCTGGGGTTATCCCGGCAGCGTGATTGTGGTGAACCAAGATAACAGTGGCCGCGGCTTATCTTATCAACGTCGTTACGACCGCAGTTCCACTATCAATAACACGGTCAGCAACACGCGGCCTAGTTCAACCACACGCACGGGTCGTCCAATTGCGTCGTCGGGTAGAATGGCTACGCAGAACGCACAATCACAAGACTATTACCAACGCGGATGGAGAAGCAACGCAACAACCACTTCTACTTCGCGTTCTTCGTTCTGGAACGGTACATCTTCCAACAGCACTTCTAACTCAGGTCGCACCAGAAGTTGGAGTTCAGGAGGGAACAGTGGTTTCAGCAACAGCGGTGGTTTTGACAACAGCGGTTCACGCTCCAGTTCTTGGTCCAACGGCGGCTCACGCAGCTCTTGGTCCGGCGGCAGCAACTCCTTCAGCGGAGGGTCTCACTCCGGCGGCTTCGGTGGTGGTGGCTCACGCTCGGGCGGCTTCAGTGGCGGCGGCGGTGGAGGTGGTGGCGGCGGAAGTCGCGGTCGACACTAATTGGTCCAGATAATCAACTAATCATTTAGGTATGAAAAAAATGAACGGGCTCGCGCTCGCTGCAATTCTATTGCTTGTCGCGAGCGGTGTGTGGGCACAAAGCTATTCGGAAACAGCCCTGTTGTTCAGCCGAACACGTCCAACAGGAAGTGCCCGAATCCTAGGCATGGGTGGTGCCTCGGTTAGTCTGGGAGCAGATCTGTCGTCGGCGTACTCGAACCCTGCCGGTCTTGGTATGTACAACCGATCTGAATTTTCGCTATCGCCCGGCTATTTGAATCTGAAGAACACCGGCAGCTATTTCTCCGGCGACAACAAACTCAGCACCGATAATTTCGCTACGAAAACAAGCCTAAGTCTCCCCGCGTTTGGGATGATCTTCTCAAAACCGCAAGAAGATGCCGGCGGCTTTATCCAAGGTTCATTTGCTGTTACCTTGACCAGAATCAACGACTTCAACAGCAATGTCAAGTATTCGAGTGGTGCTCCAAACCCAAATACGTCGCTGATTGACTACTTCATTGAACAAGCGAATGGAAATACGCCTGATCAATTCGGTTCCAGTGGTTCGATGTACAACACCGTAACGGAACTCGGGTACGACAATTACCTGATTGGTGAACAAACCATCCTCGATCCCAATGGTGATCCCACGCAATACTTCTCCGACATCAGTGGGATGGCTTTGCAGACGGAGACCGTGCAAACAAAAGGTGGACAAAATCAATGGAACTTCTCATACGGAGCTAATTTCAACGACAAGTTTTTCCTCGGCGCTGGTCTAGGTGTAGTCGCCTTGAACTTTCAATCTGAAAAAGCGTACCGGGAAGACTTCAGCAATCAACCGCTGAACTACTTTACACTGACGGAAAATCTGCAGATCAAAGGCACTGGTATCAACTTTACGGCTGGCGCCATCGTTCGCCCGGTCGAAGGCCTGCAAATTGGCGGATCGGTGACAACACCCACCCGTTATAATTTGACCGATACCTATAGCGCGACGATGAGAAGCAGTTGGAACAACTTCCAATATGACAACAACACGATCCTTTCTAATGAATCGGCGCAGAATGACGTCATTACCGCTGGATACAATTTGAATACGCCGTGGAGGATCACAGTAGGTGGTTCCTACATTTTTGGTAAACGTGGCTTAGTGTCGGTGGAAGTTGAGAATCGGAACTACAGTTCAGCAAAGTATCAGTCGCAAACCTCTGGGGTTTCGTATACCACCGACAACAACGAGATCAAGTCTCTCTACGGTTCGGTGCTCAATTACCGCGCGGGTGGCGAAATTCGTGTGAAGAACTACCGCTTTAGAGCCGGTGGAAGTTACATGCCCGATCCATACAAAGCACAGCAAAATAATGCTACGCGGAGTTGGACGACCGCGTCCGTGGGAGCCGGTTACCGCACAAGCACTTACTTCATCGATTTCGCCTACCAATACTCTTGGGCAGGTAAGTCGGGTGAAAACGCTGGAAACTCGTATCGTCCCTATACGCTCAACAGCGCGAACAGCCCGCTGTTATTGTACGGACAAGTTCAACAGAACTTCATCGCCACTATTGGTTTTACTTTCTGAGCGCCTCGACAATCTGGTCTACGGTGACATGGGTACCTTGCAATACCACTGAAGCTTTCTGATAATACGGAAGTCTGTTGGACCGCATGAACTCGATGTGGTCCTTCAGTCCATCCTTGCCGCTAGCAGCGAGTAGTGGTCGCTGTTCGACGGCTGTTCGCGAAATGCGACGCGCTATTTCCGACGCTGGCACATCGATGAAAACGCTTCGCCCTGATGTGTTGATGACGTCGATGTTGTCAAAGAAACACGGAGCACCGCCGCCGGTCGCCATCACGAAATCGTCTGGGTGGCTTGCCCATTTGCGCAGTTCCGACGATTCCAAACGTCGAAAATAGTCTTCCTTTTTTTCCTTGAAGATTACAGGGATTGGTTGCCCTTCCGTCTTTTCGATTTCGTGGTCTAAGTCGATAAATGGAAGTGATAAGGCACGAGCCAATTTTCTACCGAGCGTAGTCTTACCCGATCCAGGCAATCCGAGCAGGAATACTTTCATGGGAGCAGCGACAGTACCTCTTCGGTTGTCGGTGTATCGTTGTAATGCCAATTGCCCAACACGGTACCATCTTTCCAAAGGCAAATACCCGGGTTTGCTCGAATGATAGTTTTGAGCACCGTTGCATCGGCAAAATAGAATGGCACTGCCAGTTGGTGTTCGTGACGAAAACGGTCGACGTCCTCCGCCGAGGAAGACGTTAAGATAAAGGCATCGATTTTTCCCTCCACTCCTTGCAGCAGGGAACGAATGTCAGCAATATGATCAGCCGAGGACTTCTTGATATCGTACATCACAAGAATCAGTTTAGGTCCTTGGAATGTATATTGAGTGGTGTCGTTCCCCTCGAGGGTCGTTACCGCATAGTCAGTAATCTTGGGCTTTATTTCGTCTTCATTCAAGATCTTGTACGACACATACTCGTACCCTTCGTCGGGCGAAAGATACTTTTCAGATTTCACCTCTTGACCATCCTTCTTAAATACGTACTCACCGATCGCCGCAACGGGTGGCAACATTTCATGGGGAATGTTATTTCCCACGCGATATGCTCTGAAGTCAATGAACGGAAGGTGATTCACAGCATAGATTCCTAAGTAGGTACAAAGGGCGACAGTGGCGCCGACTACGAAGTGGCCTTCTCGGGTGCGAAGCACTGGATCGAAACGCCGACGGTGCCAAAAGAGGTGAAGAACAAAGACCATCAGGAAGACGTCCTTCCAAAACGACTCCCAGGGGGTCAACTTAATGGCGTCGCCGAAGCAACCGCAGTCCGTCACCTTATTCAAGATTGCTGAATAACCCGTGAGAAATGTGAAGAACACCATGAGCAGAAGCAGCACCCAAGTTGTGAGGTTCATTCGATAGTAGATCAGGATGGCCACACCCAACGCTAGTTCGAGCACGATCATCATCATGGCTATCGGAAGTGCCCACGGAATAAATAAGGCGAAGAACGAACCGAAGTCCTCGGCAAACACCTCGAAGTACTCCTCCATTTTGATGGCAGTGCCAATGGGGTCATTCAATTTGATGAGCCCAGAAAAGATGAAAAGACCACCTACGAGAAAACGAGAGACTTGATCGATGAACCTCATGGCGAGATAATCAGGTTTGGTTAGGATCCTTCGCCTTTGATGAGGCAAAAGACAGAGTAGTTAATCATGTCTTGGTAGTTAGCCTTGACACCCTCACTAACAAGGGTTTTACCCGAATTGTCTTCAATTTGTTTCACCCTTAACAACTTCATAAGAATTATGTCTGTCATGGAACTGACACGCATGTCGCGCCAAGCTTCGTTGTAGTCGTGGTTCTTATTTTGAAGTAGGTCGAATGTTTCATTGGCCGCCTCATCGTAGAGAGGTTCTACTTGCTCCCACGACAGTTCGAATTCGCCGCTGTCGCGAAGCTTTAGTTGGATCATGGCGATGATACAGTAGTTGATGATCCCCGTAAACTCGTCGCGGATGGGATCGTTTACTTTCTGTATTCCTTTTTCTTGGATACTCCTAATACGCTGTGCCTTGATATAGATTTGGTCGGTGATTGAACTCATTCGAAGGATACGCCACGCGGTTCCATAGTCGTGAGTCTTCTTCGCGAACAGGGCTTTGCAAGTGGCAATGACCTCCTTATATTCGGCAGCCGTTTTTGGATTCATAGAGCGATGCAAAATAATGCATTTTCAACGAACATTACATGGAACGCTAGGGGGCGCTTGCTCGACCTATCTACGCCCCGCGTCATGGGAATCCTCAACGTAACGCCCGACAGCTTCTTTGATGGCAACAAGTATCGGGAACCTGGACGTGCCCTCCATCAAATTGAACGAATGCTCACCGAAGGAGCGGACATGATCGACATCGGAGGGTATTCGTCGCGACCGGGCGCCGACGACATCTCGGCGGAGGAGGAACGCGCTCGAGTCCTTCCCGTGATCGCTCAAGCCGTTCGCGAGTTTCCAAGTGCACTCTTCTCAATCGACACATTCAGAAGTTCGGTTGCCAAGCCTGCGTTGGATGCGGGCGTGTCAATCGTCAACGACATCACCGGCGGAGACCACGACACCACCTTACCTGCCCTAGCCGTTGGTTACCAAGCCCCATACATCGCGATGCATATGCGCGGGACGCCAAAGACCATGGGTCAATTGACATCCTACAGCCATGTCGTCAGGGAAGTGATCGATGTGCTTGAAAAAAAAGTGACCAACTTCCGTAAGATGGGTTTGGTCGACATCGCGTTGGATCCAGGTTTTGGATTCGCAAAAACGGTGGAGCAAAACTTTGAATTGCTGCGGCACCTAGAAGACTTCCGCTTGATCGGGCAGCCTCTATTGGTCGGTTTGTCGCGAAAGTCGATGATCTGGCGCACATTGGGCATCCAACCATCGGAAGCCCTTAACGGCACAACCGCGCTGAACGTGGTGGCCCTCCAAAAAGGGGTAACGATTTTACGGGTACACGATGTGAAGGAAGCCCGCGAATGCGTTCAACTGATGGAGAAACTGAAGATGGCACCGTAGCCGTCGCCCTGTCGACAACGTGCTCATAAATCGCTAATTTTGGATACGTGGTCCTAGCTTTACATATCGGATTCCTGGAAATCACATGGGTCGACATCATGGATGTGACCTTGGTGGCAATCCTCCTGTACCAAGTGTACAAATTGATCCGCGGAAGCTTGGCGGTTAATATCTTCTTAGGAATCCTGGCCCTTTACTTGGTATACTTAATTGTGAAGGCGGCTCAGATGGAGCTACTCACCACCATCTTGGGCCAGTTTATGGGTGTTGGTATGATCGCGATGATCATCTTATTCCAACCGGAACTTCGAAAGTTCTTATTGATGATTGGTCGGACAACTGAATTCAATCGCGAAGGCCTTATCCGCTCCTTTGCTTCTTGGCGACACCAGTCGCACGAAGAGTTCGATATCAACCAGGTGATCGAAGCCTTGAAGACGCTGAAGGCTACCCACACCGGTGCCCTCATCGTTTTTTCCAGGGATACGGAACTGAAGTTTTATGTGGAAACCGGCGATCCAATCGACGCACAGGTAAATAAGCGCCTACTCCTCTCCATTTTTAACAAGAACAGTCCGCTGCACGATGGCGCGGTCATCATTTACAAGGGAAGGATCAAAGCAGCTCGTTGTGTATTACCGGTAAGCGAGAATGACCACCTACCTCCCCAATTCGGCTTACGCCACCGGTCTGCGCTAGGCATGAGCGAAAACAGCGATACGTTGGTGGTGGCGGTTTCCGAGGAAACGGGTCGTTTGGTGCTCGCCCGCAATGGGAAGTATTTGAGAGCCCTGAAATTGAAACAGGTAGAACAGAAGATACTCGAATACCTCCACAACGAAGAACCCGAAAAGTGGGACGAAGTTCACGACGAACATGAAACCCTTTCGGGTGTGCGCAGCGACGCTTGATCGCAATCCACTATTTTTGCTGTACTATTTCCTGTTGACTTATGAGAAGGTTGTTGGTTGCGTGTATCCTCGTTTCATCCTCTGCGTTTTCCCAATCACTTGAGACCGTTTTGCAGCAGGGGCACGAACTTGCGGTCGTGTCTGTCGCGTGCCTCGATAGCAATTATGTTGTCACAGGAAGCCGCGACAAGTCGGCAAAACTTTGGGAACTGTCGACCGGTCGCGAGGTGAGGACTTTCCTAGGGCACGACTTCAGCGTCACTGCTATGGCTTTCACACCTGATGGAAAAACCTTAGTGACAGGCAGCAACGACAAGACCATTCGCTTTTGGAATATTTTGTCGGGAGAACAACTTGGCTCACTCAATCTGAACTACCGGATTACCTCGGTGGCAATCGACAAACAATCTAAATATGTGTTTGTCGGTGGATACCAAACCGAATATGTGGGTCGCAGCTATGAATGGGATGACAGCGTTGTGGTGATTGACCTCAAATCGCGCAAGGTGTCTAAGAAACTCAATGCCGATCCCGATAAGGGGCTGGGAACTGGAACCGACGTGTCGGTCAGCAATGACGGAAAGTACTTGGCAGTCGGTCAAGACAACCGCGTGGCCATCGTGTACCGCACAGCAGATTGGAAAGAAGCTTACAAGTTTGAAATACCAGAAGGCTCCTGTGGGGGATGTGGCACGAAAGTGACCTTCAGTCCAGACAGCAAGCACCTGTACATGGTTTCTAACAACGGCCCGTTCAAGAAATACAACTTGGGCGATGGGAAACTGGAACGGACTTACCTAGAAGAAGTCGACGACATCACGGACCTAGAAATCAGTCATGACGGGAAGACGCTTGCCTTGAGCACCGAACACGGCGTCCAGACGTTGGACGAAGTGACTGGAAAGGTACTTAATCAGTATCAAGCGACAGAAAAACCAGAGCTTCACCAGGTTGCTTTTACACCTAACGACAAGATCCTGCTGATTGCGAGCGACGACAACACGTTGCATCGTTGGGTGCACGCAGGCAACCGGGAACTCGCGTCGCTGACAGGTATCTTGAACATGCGCGACCAGGGTGGATTAAACTATGATCCCAACTTTTATTGGCAGTCGAACATTGCGAAGTACGTGCGGTTCCGAAACAAGCTCCTTCTCAGTCGTGATGGAAAAACCTTGATAAAAGGAAAATTTGGGACGAAGGTGAAACGTTGGGACATCCCCACAGGTCGTACCGAGATGGAATACGTCGGTCACACGAAAGCCGTCTTAGCCTACGATCTCTCGAAAGATGGAAAGCGCCTCGTGACGGGCGGTGGTGATGGGAAAATCATCCTGTGGGACACCAACACGGGTGACTCTCTAAAGACAATTGCTTCATACCGTGAGCCAATTTTTGACATTCGCTTCAACAGCGACGAATCTAAAGTGGTGAGCAGCAGTTGGGATGCGACGATGAAAGTGCACGACATCAACACGAAGGTGTTGGAACACTTCTTCGAGTTTGAAAACAATTCGGCGTACAACGTCATGTTTCACCCGACCGACCTGTACTTGTTCTCTTCGCGGCTAGATAACTCCATACAGATGTGGGAAATCGACACCAAGACGGCCGTGAGAACCTTTGTGGGTCACACGGACATTGTCTCATCGATGGTCATGAGTCCAGACCAAAAGTCGTTGATGACTGCCAGTTGGGACGGGAGCATTCGCCTGTGGGATGTTGGTACTGGTTTGATGACAGGGAAATTAGTCGATCACCACGGTCCGGCGCACATTGCCATCTTCAGTCCGGATGGAAAAAACATTTACTCGGGTGGTGCCGATCGAACGATTCGTTTGTGGGATGTCGCTACGTCGAAAGTCGTTAAGACATTTCAAGGTCATCACGCGGAGGTAACGTCGTTGTTGCTGAGTCCCGACAACAAGATGTTGATCAGTCACAGCGTAGATGGTGTGACGAAGTTTTGGGACCTCGCCACGGGTCGAGAGTTCTTCGAACACATCCACTTTGGTGATAAAGACTGGCTTGCGAAAAACCCAGAGGGCTACTTCAACGGGACCGACGCGGCCCGTGCCTTCATTCACTTCGTAGATGGGACCAAGACTTACGCGGTCGACCAGTTTTTCGAAGAGTACTACCGGCCCGATCTCCTGCCGAAGATTTTCCAAAACCGCGGTGGGTCGAAGGATGAATCGAAAGGTGGAATTCAGGGCAAGCTCCAGTCGTCGCCGCCGCCTACTTTGAAAGTGGCAATGATTCCCGGCAAGGAGCCAGGGCAGGGCGAATTGTTTGTGCGGATGACGGACAACGGAAGCGGGGTGGAGAATCTGAAAGTGTACCACAATGGAAAGAGTATTGCGATTGACAGAAGCCAGTTGCAACTGCCCTCGTCGAAACAACCGACGACTACGTATCGAACGCCAATTACACTGATCTCCGGAACCAATTTCTTCACAGCATCGGCTTCGAACCACGACCGCGTAGAGGCAACAGCACCAGTTGTGGAGTACGTGTCGGACCACATCGCGAAGAACAGCGTGTGTTATTTACTCGCAGTAGGCATCAACCAATACAAGAACCCGCGGATGGTGTTGAACTATGCACGACCGGATGCTCAATCCTTTATTGAAGTGATGGAGAAGCGTAGCTCTCTATTTAAGAATGTAGAGTTGCACACGCTTTACGACACGGAAGCTTCGAAAGCGAATATCCTCCGGACGTTGGACGAACTGTCGGCGAAGATTCATCCCGAAGACGTCTTCGTGTTCTATTATGCCGGGCACGGAAGTATGGTCGACAATCAATTCTTTTTCATCCCTACAGAAAGCATCCGCCTATACGATGCGAGTTCGTTGAAGAGCGAGGCGATAGAGGCATCGGTGTTACAGGATAAGTTGAAGAACATCCCGGCGTTGAAACAGTTAATCATCATGGATGCCTGCCAATCGGGTGGGTCGGTGGAAATGCTGGCGACGCGTGGTGCAAGTGAAGAAAAAGCCATCGCCCAGTTATCGCGGAGTGCCGGTATTCACGTGATGGCCAGCGCGGGTAGCGACCAGTTTGCCACGGAATTTGCGGAGCTTGGTCATGGACTGTTTACGTATCTGTTGTTGAAAGCGCTTGAAGGCGATGCCGATGGTGCTCCGAAAGATGGTAAGGTCACCATCTATGAACTGAAGTCTTACTTGGATGACCAAGTTCCCGAGATGACGCGGAAGATGAAAGGCAAGCCTCAATACCCGTACACGTTTTCGAGGGGACAAGACTTCCCGGTGACGCTCGAAAAGTAGACCGTTACCTCACAAACTTGAACGCAATGAAGGAATTGTGAACTAAATGTACATAACTTGCGTATATTACTTCATTGAAAACCAATCGATTACAAAGAATGAAAGAAGCCAGCCTGGTGAAATACTACTTCGCCAAATACTTTTTCCTGGCCTTTGGAGCGTTGCAATGGATCATCAGCCTTGTATTTGTTTCGCGCTTTAGCGAGACGGCAAAGGGGCAATGGGTAGCGTTCCTATTTTTTACGATAGGCCTTATTTTACTTTCCGTCCAGTTGGTGTTCGCCACGCAGATTAAACGTGTGGCACTCGGGAAGAAGAAAGTTGCCGTTATCGCGAATGGCCGTGTGCAGCGCTATGAATGGGATGAGGTGAAGTCGTTGCGTTTCATTCCGATCTTCAACTTGTACCGGATGAAGATTCGTGGTCGCAAGGGCAAGATCTTCTTCTTACCCTGCGAAGAATCCGACGTCGTGTACGGTTTGTTTCCTTCCGTGATCGGCATCCGCCGCGACAAGTAATCTATTTTTTGAGAACACCCAGCTCGCGACCAACTTCCGTGAAGGCACGGATGGCCTGATCGAGATGATGTTGGTCGTGTGCCGCAGAAATTTGCACGCGTATACGTGCTTGCCCCTTGGCAACGACGGGGAAGAAAAATCCAATGACGTAGATACCCTTCGTGAGCAACTTATCGGCGAATTGTTGTGCGAGTGGTGCGTCGTAAAGCATAATAGGTACGATCGGGTGCTCCCCCGCCTTGATATCGAACCCTGCTTTTGTCATTTCTGCTCTGAAGTACTTGGTGTTGCGCTCCAACTTGTCGCGTAGGGCGGTGGTCTCCGATAGCATGTTGAAGACTTCGATGGAAGCCCCGGTGATAGAAGGTGCGAGTGTGTTTGAAAACAAGTAAGGACGTGATCGTTGCCGCAGCAACTCGATAATCTCTTTTCTGCCAGAGGTGAAACCGCCGGAGGCTCCACCCAAGGCCTTGCCCAACGTTCCTGTGATAATGTCGACACGTCCCATCACGCCTCGATATTCGGGAACGCCTCGACCTGTTTTTCCAATAAAGCCAGTCGAGTGACATTCGTCGGTCATCACCAATGCTTCGTAGGCATCGGCGAGGTCGCAAATCTTGTCGAGTTGAGCAATCGTGCCATCCATCGAGAAGGCCCCGTCGGTCACGATGATCATTTGTTTGGCACCTGCCGCTTTGGCATCCTCGAGTTGTTTCTTCAAATCGGCCATGTCGTTGTGCTTGTAGCGATAGCGCATGGCTTTGCAGAGTCTTACACCGTCGATGATCGACGCGTGGTTGAGCTCGTCGGAGATGATGGCATCTTCCGCACCCAACAGAGGTTCGAAGACACCGCCGTTGGCATCGAACGCCGCGGCATATAATATCGTGTCCTCCGTTCCTAAGAAGGTGCTGATCTTTTGTTCGAGTTCTTTATGGATGTCTTGTGTTCCGCAGATGAACCGTACCGACGACATACCGAATCCGTGTGTATCGATTGCCTTTTTCGCGGCTTCGATCACACGTGGATGCGACGAAAGACCCAAGTAGTTATTCGCGCAAAAGTTGATCACCTGCTTCCCGTCCGATGTTTGGATGTCGGCACCTTGCGGCGTGGTGATGATTCGCTCCTTTTTGAAGAGGCCAGCTTCACGGATGCTGTTAAGTTCTTTCTCAAGGACGGGCTGCAGCTTGCGGTACATGGATCAACTAGTTTTCGGTTTTAGAATTGGACGTGAAACTTTCGGCTTTCCATCGCCCTCTTGCGACGAAGGTGTGGGAGGCACTTCCTTGGCGGGAAATTGGCGGCGCAGTGGATTCACGAGATATAACTTCTGTGACGTGAAGCTTGCCTCGCTCATTTGTTCAAAGAGACGCTTCCAATCGGCGAAGCGATCGGGTTGCGCAGCTTGAAACGACACCGCGTCGATTTTCTTTTTTGCCAGGTATTCTTCGAAGGTCACACGTAAAATTACGACAGATCAAGGAATGCGAAAGAAAATCTCCGCACTGAAATAATATACTGAATTCCGATGGGAGCAAGAAACAATTATCCAGTCACCCAAGAATCTTTCGGATGTTTATTGCGCTGAAGCGGTAAATTGAAAAACTCCATTCATTGACTAGACAATCTGTTGGCCCTCGCCGGCATCACAAAAGCGCCCGTGGGGTTGTCGATTTGTCGAATCTTAATTCTTAATTTGATCTTGGATTTCCTCTCATGCATCAAACTCGCATCCTCCTCATAGGCGCCGGTGGCCAGCTTGGCTCCGAACTCACCCAAGGACTTTGGAACATTTACGGTAAAGACAATGTGATTGCCTCCGACATCAAAGATCCGGTCGGCATTCTCAAGGAGGGACGCTATGAAAAGTTCGACGTGATGCAACGCGACAAGCTTTTCGAAATCCTACGCAAGAACGAGATAACCCAGATCTATCACCTAGCCGCATTGCTTTCAGCAACGGGTGAAAAGGACCCCAGGTGGGCTTGGAAACTTAACATGGAGAGTCTCTTATACGTACTGGAAGCCGCCTACGAGCTGAAGTTAGATAAGATCTACTGGCCCAGTTCCATCGCAGCCTTTGGTCCAACAACGCCGAAAAGCAACACCCCGCAAGACACGATCATGGACCCCACCACCGTGTACGGCATTACGAAGTTGGCGGGCGAGTTGTGGTGCGAATATTACTTTCGTCGATACGGTGTCGATGTTCGCAGCCTTCGATATCCAGGCTTAATCGGATGGAAGACTCCTCCCGGCGGGGGCACCACCGACTATGCCGTCGACATCTACTTCAAGGCAATCAAAGAAAAAAAATACGAGTGTTTCTTAGCTCCAGATACGTACCTCCCGATGATGTATATGGACGATGCAGTGAAGGCAACCATTGATTTGATGGAAGCACCCGCAGAACAAGTGAAGGTGCGAACCTCTTACAACATTTCGTCCATGAGCTTCTGTCCAGCACAAGTGGCCGCTACGATAAAGAAGCACATTCCAGACTTCCAGATTACCTATCAACCAGATTTCCGTCAAGCGATCGCAGACTCGTGGCCTAAGTCAATTGACGACACCGCCGCCCGACAAGACTGGGGTTGGAAACATAACTTCGGTTTGGAGGAGATGACGGCGGATATTTTGAGGAATTTGGGGAGGGGATGAGAACGAGGGAACGAGGTTAAGGAACCACGATGCGCATCACGGTGTTTGCGTCGGTCGAGGAGACTTTGACGACGTACGTGCCAGGGTCGAGTGACAACGTCAACAAGTTCTCCGATCCGTTGATCGTATAACGAGCCACTTCCATCCCACTCATATCGGTGATTGAGACAATCGCGCCTTCTACATCGTAATTGAAGTTGACATTCAAATTCGAATCAACAACCGGATTGGGGAAAATCGCGACAGACTTTGCCGCTTCGTAGTTGGCGGTCACGACATGGAAAATCTCCGTGTAGCCATCAAAGTCAACCGACTTAAGTCGATAATAAGACCTACCAATCTTGGGGTTCGCGACGACAAACGAATAATCATTTCTCACTTCACTATTTCCATGACCGTTCACGCGTCCCACGGAAGTGAATTGCACCCCATCTTCCGAGCTTTCTACAACGAAATAGTCGAAGTTCTTCTCGGATGCGGTAGCCCATGCTAACTCCACGCCAGAAGCCGACACACGCTTCACTTGAAAGAACACCAACGTCACCGGAAGGGGGCTACCGGGAATCGCTGCCACCCATGAATAAAAAGTAGGGTTCGTTGTCTGCATCGTAGTTTTATTGCCCTTGTTTGAAGTCGTAGTAGCACCGCCACCCGTATTTGAAGTGGTCCCATTTACATAAAGACCATAAGGACTCACGGTATTATTGTTGACGATGTCGCTACCACCACCGGAATAGCCGATGTTTCCATTGACGTACATCTGACCGCCGTTGTTTACTTTCAAAAAGGTACCGCCGTTGCCACTGTCGGTCACGTTTCCAAACACGGCGACACGACCGTTTCGGTTTACCGTTACGTCACCACTGTTTTGCTGAACTAGGTTTGTCTTAATAATAAGGTCAGCATAGGGAGGTCCCGCCACGTTGGTACCAATGTTCAGGTAGTTCGAACTTGCCACGAACATAGAACCATTGACCGTTACTGAGCCTCCAGGAAGGATGTTGAAGTCAGCATTTAAAGTAATATTACCGGTAACGACGAGATTACCTGAGATGTTGATTGTGGAACCACCTCCTACCGTCATGTTACCGTTTATCGTCAAGGTCTTGCCCGACGAGATATTCAACGTGGCACTACCCGAGTTGTAGTTGCCCGCGATCGTGACGTTGTGGTTCACCGATATGGTACCAGAACCCTGGCTACCATCGGTAGGCGGCGTGGCTGTACCCCAGCCCGATGTATTCGACCAGTTTGCCGGTGCGGTCCAGCTTCCGTTATTCAGCGAAGTATAGTTCTGGGCAAAAGCGCCAATAGAAACCACACTCGAAACCACCACCATCACCACCAACCGCATCACATTTTTCATAACTCTCGTTCTTACCTATTTCGTTTTTCTACTCCTTCAACCTAAGTTGCACGTGTCTGCAGGACATTAACCCACTTCGACATGAGCGTCATTCATATTGAAAACCAAGGCTCGACCCGGATTTTTACTATTACCCGACCGCAGGCCTTGAATGCCTTAAATCGAGAGGTCATGAATGAGCTCGGGCGCGTTTTGCAAGCGGCCTGCCAAGCGGAAGAAGTGCGCGGCATTGTGATTACAGGCGACGGCGAAAAGGCCTTCGTGGCGGGCGCTGACATCAAGGAATTGGCCGTTTTAAGCGGTCCCGAGGCAACCCAATTGGCTGAAAAAGGCCAAAATCTGTTCAAAAACCTCGAAAATTGCCCAAAACCCATTATTGCCGTCGTCAACGGGTTCGCCCTGGGTGGAGGCTGTGAGTTGGCCATGGCGTGCCACCTCAGAATAGCCACCGAAAATTCCAAATTTGGGCAGCCAGAAGTCAATTTGGGAATAATTCCCGGATATGGAGGAACGCAACGATTGCCACAATTGGTGGGTCGAGCGAAGGCATTGGAACTCATTCTTACCGCCGATTTGATCAATGCCCAAGAGGCGTTGAGGATTGGGCTTGTAAACCATGTAGTGGCGACCAAGGCGGAGGCAATGGAGATGGCGTTGTCGATGATGAAAAAGATAGCATCGAAGGGACCGGTGGCGGTGGCGAAGTCGATCGAAAGTGTCAACGCCGGTTATGGATTCGAAGATCGCGGCTACCAGGCGGAGGCTACGGCATTTGGCGACTGTGCTGCGACGGAGGATTTCAAGGAAGGAACACGCGCTTTTGTCGAGAAACGTGCCGCCAACTTTAAGGGTCACTAACCTCGGAAACACATCAGCACAAGAATAGCTCCTTGACGAAGATTCGGAAACTCGCAGGCGACACGCTCTTATACGGGCTGGGAAACATCGTTCCCCGTTCTATCAATTTCCTACTGTTCCCGATCCATGCGCGGTTTCGCTTCGATCCAGAGGAATTCGGAGTGATCACCTACTTGATGTCGCTGGTGGCTTTCATGAACATCCTCTACTCTTTCGGGATGGAAACCACGTACTTTAGGTTCGCCACCAAACCAGGTGCCGATGCGAAGCGTGTATTTCAAATAGGCCTCACCGTGACGATTGGCGTTGGCATCGTGTTATCGGGCGGCATCGCGATTTTTGCGCCAGCAGTGGCCGGTGCGTTGGGCGTAGGGAATCACCCGGACTTTATCTTGTGGCTTGCGGCCATCATGTTTATCGACAACATCTCATCGTTGCCCTTCGCCCGGTTGAGGTTGGAAAACAAACCGATCCAATTCGCCATCTATAAAATTGCGAATGTCCTGGTCGTATTCATCTTAAACTTGTACTTCTTATTCGTGGTGTACGATCCGTCGGTGGGTGTTGGATACACCTTCCTTGCGATGTTGATTGCGAACTCGATGTACATACTTTTTTTCTGGAAGACATTTATCGGTTGGCGTCCGACTTTCGATCGAAGCATTTTTCCTGCGATGTTGACGTACTCGTACCCCATCGTCCTTACTGGGCTACTGGGCACGACTAACGAATTCTTCTCACGAATCTTATTGGAACGCTGGTTGCCGGAAGGATTTTATGAAGGACGTTCTTCTGCTTTCGCGATGGGTGTGTTTGGTGCGTCGTATCGATTTGCCGTATTGATGAACTTGGCGGTGATGGCCTATCGAATGGCGGCCGAACCCTTCTTCTTCAATCATTCCCAAGAAAAAGACTCTCCGAAGCTGTTTGCGAAGGTCAATCACTATTTCGTGATCGTCGGGTGTTTCATTTTGTTGGGTATTGGAATCAACATGGACGTACTCAAATACCTAGTGGCACCCTCCTATTGGGAAGGAATTGTGGTGGTCACTCCATTGGCCTTGGGTTATTTCTTTTTTGGCGTTTACTACAACATGACGGTTTGGTACAAGCTAACAGATAGAACCATTTATGGCACTTACATTACCATCGGTGGCGTTGCGCTTACCATCGGCCTCAACTATGTGGCCATTCCCTTGTTTGGATATGAAGGAAGTGCGTGGGTCTCAGCGTTTGTGTTCTTCGCCATGACAGCAGCTTGCTATCTATTGGGTCAGAAGTTTTATCCTATTCCTTACCCAATGGTGGCAGACACCTTATATGTAATCCTCACAACAGCTTTAATTTATGTCGTTAACCAGTTTGTCTTCGACAACATCTGGCTGGGCATCACCGTTCATACGTTGGTTATTCTAGGATGGCTTGGCGTAGTGTTCCTAATAGGCGGTAAAAAGGTTTTGATTTCTTAACTTGATCCGAATCTGGATCTTCCACGTATCAACTATACACGATGAACATTGTTATTCCGATGGCTGGCTTGGGCAAGAGACTTCGCCCGCACACACTCACCACCGCTAAACCCTTGTTGCCCGTGGCAGGCAAGCCTATCGTTCATCGATTGGTGGAGGACATCGCGCGCGTATGCCCCGAAAAGGTTGAGAACATCGGGTTCATCATCCACCCCTCCTTTGGTAAGCAAGTCGAAGAAGACTTGCGACAAGTGGCGGCAGCCGTGGGCGCGCAGGGGAAAATCTACTACCAAGAACAAGCACTGGGTATTTCCCATGCAGTTCTTTTCGCGAAAGAAATTCTGCAAGGTAAAGTGATAGTAGCTTTTGCTGACACGTTATTCAAGGCAGACTTTAAGCTCGACACGAGCAAAGATGGCATCATTTGGGTGCAGCAGGTAAGCGACCCATCCGCTTTCGGCGTGGTGAAACTCAATGCATCCGGTGAGATCATCGAAATGGTCGAGAAACCTTCGACGTTTGTTTCGGACTTGGCCATTATTGGGATCTACTTTTTTCGTGACGGCGCATTCCTCCGCGACGAGATGCAATACTTAATTGACCATGACATCCGTGACAAGGGCGAGTACCAATTCACGAGTGCGTTGATCAACATGCAGAAGAAGGGGGCTAGGTTTGTACCAGGACAAGTAAAGGAATGGTTGGACTGCGGGAACAAGAATGTTCTAGTTCAAACCAATCAACGATATCTCGAATTCATCAAGGACCAACCACTTGTCGCCAAGGGGGCCAAGCTTATCAATTCTGTTGTGATACCACCTTGCTTTATCGGCGATGGGGTCGTGATCGAGAATTCGGTCGTGGGTCCACATGTGTCGGTTGGTGAAAAGACTATCGTGAAGGATTCGCGTATCACAAATTCGATCATCCAACGAAATTCGAAGATTTCCCGGGCACAGTTAGACAACAGTGTCCTAGGAAATTTCGTTAACTTTGATGGCCGCGCTTCAGATCTTAGCGTCGGGGACTACGGTGAATTGAGTTGATGCGGAATCCTTCGAAAATAGCTTTTCTTTTAGCTGTGGCACTCCTTGCGACCCACGTTGCGTCGCATGCCCAACGCGATCGAAGAAAAAAGTCTGACGAACTCACGCCTGCTGCCAAGTCGGCGAATGCCGAATACTACTTCACCGAAGGACAGAAGTATTTCATCTTAGAAGACTACACGAAATCGTTGTTGTACTTTCAGCGGGTATTGGAGTTAAATCCACAGAGTGCCGCCGCGCATTATAAGATTGCCGAGATCCTAACCAAAGGCAACCGCGAAGAGGACCTGGCGAAGGCGGCGCAAGCGATAGACGAAGCCCTAAAACTCGAACGCAAAAACAAATACTACTATCTCCTAGCCGCGAACATCTACGGCACGCTCAACAACTTTTCAAAAGCTGAAGAGACCGTTGAAACGATGATGAAGGAGGTAAAAGGGACGGAAGAGTATCTGTACGAACTCGCGGCGTTCTACCTGTACGACAAGAAACTTGATAAGGCGCTCGAGGTATACAACCGCGCGGAGCAGGTTTTAGGTGTGAACGAGGTCTCTTCGCTTCAAAAACAAAAGATCTATCTAGAAACCGGTCGTATCAACGAGGCCATTCGTGAGGGCGAGAAGCTGGTAGAGGCTTACCCGGACGAAGAGCGTTATGTCGTGGAATTGGCGGAAGCACTCGCCCAAAACAAGATGGGAACTAGGGCCATTACCTTCATCGAACAATACGTGAAGGAAAATCCCGATGCCAGTAACTCTCGTTTTTTGTTAGCTCAACTTTATCGAGAAAATGGTCAAGAGGCGAAGTCGCGAGCGTTGATGAATGAGCTTTTTGATGATCCTCGAATTGAGGGCGGGAATAAGATCTTGGTGCTGGGCTCGTATAACGTCGCGTTGAGCAAGCAAATCACGAAAGGAACCATCGACCCGGAGTTGGAATCCTATGTACTTCAGTTGATTGACAAGTTGAAGAAGAACTATCCGACCAACGCTGAACTATATGGCGTGACTGGCGACCTCTTCACGACAATGAAACGCAACAAGCAGGCACAGGCCGATTACCTGCGGGCCGTTCAACTAGGGGCGACCAATTTTCAAGCGTGGCAGAATCTATTGTATTTGGAGTCGACACTTAATCAATTCGACAGCCTGATCGTGCACACGGAGGCGGGATTGGAGTTGTTCCCAAACCAAGCAGCCCTCTACTACTTCAACGGGTATGCGCACATGCGCAAGCGGCACTATCGGGAAGCGTCTACCTCGCTGGAGCAGGCCAAGAGGTTGTCTGCATCGAATCAAGCCTTTGTAGCCGAGGTGAACGGTATGCTTGGCGATGTCTACAACGGCATGCGCGACTATCCTAAGTCGGACAATGCCTACGAACAAGCTCTTGCTTTCAATCCCGAAAACGATCTGATATTGAACAACTACAGCTATTACTTGGCACTTCGACGCGAGAACTTGGAGCGGGCCGAGAAAATGGCGGCACAGTTGATCAAGGCGCACCCAAAGAATGCCTCTTATTTGGACACGTACGCGTGGGTTCTATTTATGCGAGAGAAGTACAAGGAAGCAAAGCGCGCCATGGAGTCGGCGATAGAGACTGGCGACGCGGTGGCGACGCACTTTGATCATTACGGGGACATACTTTTTAAACTGGGTGAAACCGACGAAGCCGTGCGGCAATGGCAAAAAGCCAAGTCCCTGGACGGCAATAATGAAGCGATTGATCGGAAGATTGCGAACCGGCGGTTGTATTAATTGACGGCAGGCATCTGCAAAATTCAATTCCTAGGCTTACATTCGGGTTTATTTCTGTCTTGATGAGACGACTGCTCTTATTTGTATGCCTGTCCGGAGCGCTGTTGCAATCTTGCAGCAAGCGTGTTTCCCCCACCCTTCCACCCGCATCGCCGAAGAATATCAAGATCGACGAAGTTGATTTCGAATATTTCCAAGCGAAAGCCCGGATCAATGTGCGGGATGAAAAAAAGGAACGCGATGTGAAGGCTACGATTCGGATTCGCAAGGACAGCGTGATCTGGATGGACATTTCCGTGGTGGGCGTATCGGGTGCCCGGGCATTGATCAATCACGACAGCATCACCATCAGGAGCAACGTGGATAAAGAATACTACGTGTTCGAGTTTAAGGAATTGTCGAAACGATTCAACTTCGAAATCAATTATGAGATTGTGCAGGCGGCGTTGTTGGGCAACTTACTATACGACCGCAGGCCCGAAGACCAAGTGAAAACCGATGGCACCTTTACCATCCTTGAGCAACTAATCGGCACAACATCAATCAAGAATTACATCAACACCGCGAGCACCAAGCTTGAAAAGGTGGAGTTGAAAGAAGCGAACTCCAATAATTCACTTGACGTGAGCTATTCCAACTTTCAGAATGTTGGTCCGAAGGTCTTCCCGTATAACGGCATCATCAACATTCTTTATAAGACACCTGCGGGCGTGATCAACAATCAGATCATCGTAGAATATAGCAAGGCCGAAGTGGGTGGTCGGGAACTGCGTTTCCCGTTCAACATTCCGAAGCGATATGAGCGCCGCTAGACTCGTAGTTTTCTTGATGCTGGTGGCGGCACCGGCTGTCGCGCAGAAGGGGAAATCAAAAACTCAGCTGCAAAAGGAACGGCAGGAAAACCTTGAGAAGATCAAGGAAACCGAACGCATCCTCGACGAGACGGCGCAGCAAAAGAAAAGCACGTTGGGCGAGCTTTCGGCTCTGAATCAGCGGATCAACCAACAGGAACAACTCATCAATTCAATTAAGGGTGAAATTGGGTTGCTCGACCGCAACATCCAAGAAGACAGCGACATGATCGATGCGCTTCAGGAAGATGTCAAAAACTTAAAGCGTGAGTACGCCGCCATGATTTTTGCGGCGCAGAAGGCAAATAATAAAATCGATCAACTGACCTTCATTTTCTCTTCCACTTCATTTGTTCAGTTGTCGGCGCGGCTCAAGTACATGGAGCAATACAGCAAGACGCGCCAAGACCAAGCCGAGGCCATTGAGCGGACGCAAAGGATTCTTGAAAATCAGATCAAGAGAACGGAAGTTGTCAAGCAAGCGAAGAACTCGTTGTTGGGCGAAGAATTGAAAGAGAACCAAAATCTATCGACACTAAAGTCGAAGCAAAAAGACGTGGTGCGGTCACTGCAGAAGGAAGAGCGCCGCTTGCGTCAAGACTTGGAAGACACGAAGAAGGCGGTGGCCATCTTGGATAGGGCCATCGAAGAGATTATTCGCGAGGAAGTGGCGCGAGCCGAGAGAGAAGCACGCGAAGCGAAAGCACGCGCTAACGCCAACGCCGGCAAAGCGAACGAAGCTACGGTGGCGTTGTCGGAATCGTTCGAAGATAACCGGCATAAGTTTCCTTGGCCGGCGGCTGGTTTCGTGTCGCAGAAATTTGGCCGTCAAAAGCACCCCGTCTTAAAAGGGATCGAGATCGACAACAAGGGAATTAATATCCAGACTCGGCAAGCGGAAAAAGTGAAGTGCATCTTCAAAGGTGAGGTGCGACAGGTGGTCACGATCGGCGTGATTGGCACGTCGGTGATCGTCAATCACGGTGACTACTACTCGGTATATGCGGGTTTGAAAGAAGTGTATGTGAAACGTGGCGACAAAGTAGCGGCGAACCAAGAGATTGGCCAGTTGATGGTAAATGGCGAAGGCGTCTCCGAGTTGCGGTTCATGATCTACAAGAGCAATGTACCGGTCGACCCCCAGCAATGGCTCCGAAATTGACCCCAAAAACCCTGTTTTTGCCCATTTTTGGGCCTTTCTCCCCGCCCATCACCATTTTTGCGTTCGTTTGAATAATGGCTATCTTTACAGGCTAATTATATTTTTATGAACGCTATTCTTTTGTTCTTGGGGGGTGTAGGGGTTCAGGAAATCCTGATCATCGGCATTTTTGTACTTGTATTCTTCGGTGCGAAGAAAATTCCTGAATTCATGAAAGGTTTGGGCAAAGGCGTTCGCGAATTCAAAGACGCGATGAGCGATGTAAAGAAAGACATCGAAAGCTCAGCCAAAGAACCTAGCAAGATTGACGAGGGTAAGTAATCCGTTCCCTCGGTTTTCCACACGCAATACCCCGGGGCTTTGAACTTCCCGCAAATCCAAAAAGATCTGAAGGAAGGACGCCTCACCTGTGTTGAGCGGGTACAATTCCACCTCAACCAAATAAAAAGCAAACAACACCTCAACGCTTTCCTCACCGTTTACGATGAGGAAGCGTTGTTGCGTGCCCAACAAATCGACGAGAAGATCAAGAATGGAACCGCTGGCAAGCTCGCCGGCATGGTCGTCGGTTTGAAAGATGTGCTTGCTTATAAAGACCATCCACTACAAGCGAGCAGCCGAATTCTCGAAGGCTTCATTTCACAATTCAACGCCACGGCAGTGCAACGCCTGCTGAATGAAGACGCCATTATCATCGGCCGTCAGAATTGCGATGAGTTTGCGATGGGTTCCTCCAACGAGAACTCAGCATTCGGCCCCGTTCGCAACGAAATTGATCCCACGCGGGTACCCGGTGGCTCGTCTGGCGGCTCAGCAGTGGCCGTGATGGCCGACATGTGCCAAGTCTCACTAGGCTCCGACACCGGAGGTTCCGTTCGACAACCCGCAGCATTTTGCGGCGTGATCGGATTGAAACCCACATACTCGCGCATATCGCGCTATGGACTTGTTGCCTACGGGTCTTCGTTCGATTGCATCGGCGTGTTCTCCAAAAGTCTAGAAGACATCGCCCTGGTTCTCGAAGTGGTCGCGGGCGCAGACAAGTTCGACAGCACGGTTTCAAGTCTGCCGGTGCCCAGCTATCACCGCGAGATGAAAGAGGGAGCAACGACATATCGCATCGCCTATATCCGTGAAACGTTAGAATCGTCTGCCCTTCAGCGGGAAATCCGCCAGGCAATTGAGCACAAGATCGGTCAACTGAGGTCTAGCGGGCACACCGTCGAAGCAATTGACTTTCCCCTGCTCGAATACGTCTTACCCACTTACTATATTCTCGCCACCGCTGAGGCGAGTTCAAACTTGTCGCGCTTCGATGGCGTTCGGTATGGCTTTCGAAGCAAGAACACGACGGACCTAGAATCGCTATACAAGAAAACCAGGGCCGAAGGCTTTGGAAAAGAGGTGCAGCGCAGGATCCTGCTTGGAAATTTTGTCTTGTCGTCAAGCTACTACGATGCCTATTACACCAAGGCACAGAAAGTACGCAGGTTGATCCGCGAAAAGACAAAAGACGTCTTCCGAGACTACGACTTCATCATCATGCCCACCACGCCCACCACCGCATTCAAGATTGGCGAGTTGACAGATAATCCGGTCGAGATGTATTTGGCCGACCTTTTTTCCGTTCAAGCTAATGTGGCAGGCATACCAGGCATCTCTTTACCCTGTGGCCACGATGACCAGGGGCTGCCAATTGGCGTGCAACTGATAGCCGACGATTTTAAGGAATTAGACTTATTTAGATTTTCTGAGGTATTTTTGGGTTTGAACTAACCTCGAAGGATGAAAAAACTGTTGGTTTGGTTGGTGCTTTTGTTGCCCGGGTTGGCATTTGCCCAAGAGGGTCAAGGGCCAGTATTGCCCAATACCGACTCGTTGGTGATCAACCTTGAAGTTCCAGACGACATCATGATGATGGCCGACACAGTGACGCCAAATTTCACATCGGTTCCCTACGACTTGGAATATGTGCCGGCAGACGAAACGCCGGAAGTGCTCGCCGACCGCCTCAGTTGCTTGCAGAAAGACATCCCCCTCACCTACAACGAAAAGGTACACGCCTTTATCAACTACTTCCTGATCCGCGACCGCGAACACACGCGAAACGTGTTGCGCAAAAAAGACATTTATTTTCCTTTGTTTGAGAGGCAGTTGGCAGAGAACAACATGCCCGACGAACTGAAGTATCTTTCGGTGATCGAATCCGCCCTCGTTCCCCATGCCGTTTCGCGCGCCCGCGCCGTGGGACTGTGGCAGTTCATGTCCTATACGGGACGTCACGTTGGATTGAAAATCGATTGGTATGTAGACGAACGCATGGACCCTGAAAAGTCGACAGCAGCGGCATGTAAGTACTTACAACAGTTGTACGACATTTTCGGAGACTGGGAACTTGCGCTGGCAGCCTACAACACAGGTCCCGGCAACGTGAAGCGAGCGATCCGTAAATCGGGTGGCAAGCGAACTTTCTGGGAAATCTATCCTTACCTGCCTCGCGAAACGAGGGCTTACGTTCCACAATATGTTGCCATGGTGTACGCGTTGAATCACGCCGCCGATCATAACCTATTCATTGAAGGAAGCGAGCAATTGGTTCGTCACGACACGCTTCAAGTGAATGGCTACCTGCACTTGGAGACCTTGGCAAAGCTCACCAATAGTTGCCTCGAAGACTACCGCAAGCTGAACCCAGCCATTCAACATGACGTGCTCCCCGATGGACGCGCGCATGTTATTCGCATTCCGTTGGATGCGAAGGAAGAACTCTTGAGGAATCGTTCATTGATCTTGGATTCGGCGATGCGTTATCGCAAAGTTGAAATCGAGGCTTTGGCGAAGAATGCCGCTGGCAATACCCTTGGTCGCGAGATGATGGTGTATCGTGTAAAGTCAGGTGATGTGCTTGGTTCGATTGCGCGTCGATACGGCGTTCGGTTAGAAGACCTCAAGAAATGGAACAACATGAACTCCAACGTGATCCGCGTGGGTCAACGGTTGAACGTGTGGTTGCTACCCGGCCAACAAGAGCGCGTTTCGGTGGCGAGCGCCACACCAACCGCGGGTAAGAATACCTTAGCGCCTGGTACGAAGACATACATTGTGCAACCCGGTGATACGCTTTGGGACATTACCCGCAAGTTTCAGGGTCTGACCGTCGAAAAACTCAAGTCACTCAACAATCTGAAGTCGAACGAACTTAAGCCTGGCCAGAAGCTAATCGTTAGTTAATCCAAGACTTTTGGTGTCTGAAAAAATCTTTGAACCGTGACTTGGGTTCCCTTGTTGTATTACTAAATGAATTTGATCCAAACTATGCGGGCGCTCTATATCCTCGTTTTAACGGCCATCATCGCCAGTAGCTGCGGAAACCGTGACAAGTCTTCCACGCTCCCCGTGGCAGCGGGTCTCAGTGGCGACATTTACCTGTTCGTCGACTCAACTCAATGGAAAGGTAAGATTGGCGAGGTCATGGACTCGATCTTTAACCAAGAGATGATCGGACTGCCGCGTGAAGAAGGCATCTTCCATCTCTCTTCGGTTGACCCTCGTAAGATGAACTTCGTCCTGAAGCAACGCCGGAACCTGATCTTTTTGATGACACTTGACCATCCGGGCCAAGGTTCTCAAATTGTACGTAGTCTGTTTTCAAAGGATTTGTTAGACCACATCGCGAAAGACAGCAGCGAGTTCGTGCAAACCTACAGGGATGTTTACGCGCGTGGGCAGCAAGTGATGTTCCTGTTCGCTCAAAATGAGGCGCAGATGCTTCACAAACTTCGTACAAACAGTCAGAAACTGATTGACTTCTTCGACAAGGTAGAACGCGACCGACTAAATGCTACTTTGTTCAAGGCCGGTACCGTGGTAGGGATTGACAAATGGATGAGCGACAACTTTCATGTGAACATGAAGATCCCATATGGGTACAAGTTGGTGCAAAATGAACGCGACTTCCTTTGGGCTCGACAGATCAACACGAATGACGATCGCGATATTTTTGTGGCCGTTACCGACTATGTCTCCGAGAGCCAATTCACGAAAGAAAACTTGATCAACTTTAGAAATGAAGTAACCAAGAAGTACATCTACGAAGACCCAAATCATATCAATTCCTATATCGTGATCGAGACGGGCGTTCCCCATAAGCCCGTGACCGTTCGAAACGTGAACGTCAACGGTAATTTCGCCGTCGAGATGCGCGGCCTATGGCGCACGAATACTAGGACGATGGGCGGACCCTTCTTGTCGTATGCGATCGCCGACCCCGCCACCGGCAAGTTCTACTACATCGAAGGATTCTTGTATGGACCTTCGAAGGACTTGCGTGAGATGCTCCGGCAGATGGAAGTGATCTTGCGCACCTTCAATTTAGAGTCTAAGGCGACCATTCCGGCCGATTCAGTCGCATCGAAGTAGGTACCTGGGGTTTGGGGGTGGCGACGAAACATTTGCTAACTTGCCTTTTTTCAACCTCTGGCTATGTCCATCAAAATTCGAAAGCAGGATGCCCTCAACTATCACATGCAGGGTCAGCCTGGAAAAATCGAAGTTGTACCTACTAAAGTCCTATCCTCACAGCTCGACCTAGCCCTCGCGTATTCGCCGGGTGTGGCCGTGCCCTGCCTGGAAATCGCGGCGAACAAGCAGGATGTTTATAAGTACACATCGAAAGGAAACCTAGTGGCGGTGATCTCGAACGGTACCGCTGTACTCGGCTTGGGAAACATCGGTCCCGAAGCGGCAAAGCCGGTGATGGAGGGTAAAGCCGTGCTCTTCAAGAAATATGCAGGTATCGACAGCTTTGACATTGAGATTGCGGAAGAAGATCCAGACGAGTTCATAAAAATCGTCAAGGCACTCGAACCTACGTTCGGCGGCATCAACTTGGAAGACATCAAAGCACCTGAGTGCTTCAAGATAGAAACCGAACTTCGCGAGAAGGTCAACATTCCCATCATGCACGACGATCAGCACGGCACGGCGATCATCTCGAGTGCCGCTTTGCTCAACGCGATTGAACTGGTGGGTAAGAAGATGGAGTCTGCGGTCGTGGTGATCAATGGCGCAGGAGCTGCTGCGGTCTCGTGCGCAAGACTGTACATGGCGGTCGGCATCAAGAAAGAGAACTTGATTATGTGCGACAGCAAGGGTGTGCTCAACACCTCGCGTACGGGGTTGGATGCGATTAAGTCTGAGTTTGTAACGACGCGTAAAGTAAACACCCTGCAAGAGGCGATTAAAGGCGCCGACGTGTTCGTTGGTTTGTCGATCGCAAACGTACTGACACCTGCTGATATATTAGCGATGGCGAATGACCCTATTGTTTTCGCATTGGCTAACCCGGATCCTGAGATTGCATACGATTTGGCGATGGGTACAAGGAAAGACTTGGTGATGGCAACTGGTCGTAGCGATCATCCCAACCAAGTGAACAATGTACTTGGATTCCCCTATATCTTCCGGGGTGCGCTCGACGTGCGCGCCAAAGAGATTGACGAGCACATGAAGCTCGCAGCAGTTCACGCATTGGCCTCCTTGGCGAAAGAGCCTGTTCCGGATATCGTCAACAAAGCGTATGGAATAGAAAAAATTCAGTTCGGACGCGAGTACTTGATTCCTAAGCCATTGGACCCTCGCCTAATTACAACTGTTTCGCCGGCTGTCGCGAAAGCAGCGATGGAATCGGGTATGGCGACCAACCCTATTACCGATTGGGGTGCTTACCACCAAACATTGTTGAAGCGCATCGGTATCGATGAGAAGCTGACCTCAAGAATTATAGAACAAGCGAAGGAGAATCCGAAGCGTGTAGTCTTTGCCGAGGCCGACAATCACAAGATTCTAAAGGCGGCCCAAGTGTTGAGCGATGAGGGGATCGCGGTGCCCATCTTGCTCGGCAAGCGTGAAGAGATTCAACGCCTGATCGAAGAGTATAAACTTGACCTAAGTGATTGCCAGATCATCGATCCCCGCGAAGAACAAGAGATGCTAGACCGATACGCCCGCAAGCTCTTCGAAAAACGCCAGCGAAAGGGGATGAGCTTATTCGATGCTCGGAAATTGATGCAGACGCGCAATGCGTTTGGCGCGATGATGGTGGAGTCGGGCGACGCCGACGCATTGATCTCCGGCCTAACGCGCGACTACTCGAAAGTAATCCTCCCCGCCCTTCAGATCATTGGAATGGCGCCGGGTGTAAAACGCGTCGCTGGTATGTACATCATCATGAACAAGAAGGGCAACTTCTTTTTTGGTGATTGCACCGTAAACGTGGACCCGACAACCGACGAGCTGGTTGAAATTATAGGACTGACTGCCCGAGGTGCTCGGTTCTTCGGGGCTGAGCCCCGCGTAGCTGTGTTGTCTTACAGCAACTTTGGCTCAAATAAAGGCGACATCCCCACGAAGACCATGGAGGCAACCCGCATCGCGAAAGAGAAGTATAAAGACTTTTTGATTGAAGGCGAGATGCAAGCAAACGTGGCACTCAACAAGGAACTCCAGCAAGAGTTGTATCCGTTTAGCTCCTTGGCAAAAGATGGTGCCAACACGTTGGTGTTCCCGAACCTTGCCTCGGCAAACATTGCCTACAAACTGTTGATGGAAATTGGCGGAGCCGAAACCATCGGGCCTATCCTACTGGGAATGAAAAAGCCTGTGCACGTTTTGCAGTTGGGCAGTTCTATTCGTGAAATTGTGAACATGGCGGCGATTGCCGTTGTCGATGCGCAGATTCATGAGAAAGATGGACACTTGTAAGAGACTAATATTCGGTGATGAAGTAAAGCAGGTCGCACCTGTCGACTTCATCACGGTCCTATTTTTTAAACTATGATTGCTTATCTCAGAGGCAAGCTGGTACATAAGGATCCGACTCATTTGATCGTCGACGTGAATGGGATCGGTTACCAGGTCCAGATTTCACTGAATACCTTTTCGCAGGTCAAGGATTCGGAGGACATCAAACTTGCCACCTACCTACATGTGCGGGAGGATGCGCACATTCTTTTTGGCTTCGGTTCGGAATCGGAGCGGGCCATGTTTTTGAACCTGATTTCCGTAAACGGGATAGGCCCGAATACCGCCATGGTGGTGTTGAGCTACATGCCGCCGGCGGAGCTTCGGAACGCGATTCTGCGCGACGACGCGGTTGCCCTCCAGTCGATCAAGGGGATCGGGGGAAAGACCGCCCAGCGCCTCATTTTGGAACTGAAAGACAAGTTGAAAAAAGAGGGGGGCGAAGAAGCTACAACGGGTTCCGGGCCGGTGTATAATAAAATGAAACAGGAGGCGTTAACTGCCCTGATGACATTGGGTATACCCCGTGCTGCAGCCGAAAAAAGCGTGGATGCGGTCCTTAAAAAGTCGGGAAATAGCCTTACTTTGGAAGATTTGGTTAAGCAAGCACTGAAAAACGCCTGACGTACGATTGAACCTAAGCCAACGGATTTTTCAGTTCATTCTTGGACTGGGCGTGTTGCTACTCGCATGCCTGGCACCGCTGTCGGCATATAGCCAGCAGCGCGATTCGACGCGCGTCGACACGACCTACCAAAACAAGAACCCCTACAAGCCCTCCTTCCGATACCGTGACCGATACGGTGATCGCTTCTCCAACTTTGTTCCCAAGTCGCCCTTCTTCCTGAAGGACCCGACGAGCATGAAAACCGAGGTGGAGGTGGACACTGGTCGCAACTACACCATCGAAGAGAAAATGGGCAAGGTGTACTACCGCCCGCGGAACTCGATGTCGTTCGGCGACTTCAGCCAGCAGCAAAACAAACTCATCCTAAAAGACTATTGGCAAACGCGGAGTAAGGCCCTCGACGGCGAGAGTGCCATCTCTTCTCGGAACTTGATTCCAAGGATTTATGTGAGCCCCGTACTCGATCGAATCTTCGGCGGCAGTTATGTAGAGATTGTCCCGCGGGGTTTTGTGACCCTCGATTTCGGTGCCTCGTTCCAAAATATCAAGAATCCAGCAATCCCTTTGCGGCAACAGCGGAACGGTGGCTTCGAATTCGACCAACAAATCAGCTTGAGCGTGGTAGGAAAGATTGGCGAAAAACTCGCGGTCACCACCAACTTCGACAACAACAACTCTTTCGACTTTCAAAACAACATGAAAGTGGAATACACCGGGTTCAAAGAAGACATCTTGAAGAAACTCGAACTTGGAAACGTGAGCCTGCCATTGAACAACAGCTTAATCACAGGTGCACAAAACTTGTTCGGTGTGAAAGCCCAGATGCAGTTTGGTAAACTGTTTGTCACGACGATCGCTACTACGCAACGCGGCAAGCAAAACTCCATTCAAATTGCGGGCTCCACCAACGGTGCATCGCAAGGACGTCCATTCGAAATTGTCGGCTCGAACTACGACGACAACCGGCACTTCTTCCTTGCCCAATTTTTCCGCGACAACTTCGAAAACTGGTTGAGTACGCTGCCGCAAGTGACGTCGGGGCTCAACATCCTTCGGGTTGAAGTGTACCTGATGAACCGCCAGAATGATACCCAAACCTTGCGCAACGTGGTGGGACTCATGGACCTTGGCGAGGCTAAGCCCTTCAACCCGCTCGTAAAACCAAACGGCTTCGGTACGGATCCGGCGGACAACAAAGTGAACAACCTGTTTGACATCTTACCGAAATTGAATGATCCGGCGGGCCGAAACTCAGACGGTATCAACGGATTTCTTGAAGCCGCAGGTTTTCGCGGCAGCATCGACTACGAGAAGATCACCAGTGCCCGCAAGCTCGCGCCTACCGAATTCACCTTTCACAAAGAACTTGGCTACATCACGCTGGCACGCAAGCTACAGAACGATGAAGCCGTCGCCGTCGCCTTCGAGTATAGCTACAACGGCAACGTGTACCGCGTCGGCGAATTGTCCGATGACTATTCCAACCTGCCCGAAGACGCCGTCGCATTCTTGAAACTCCTGCGACCAAAGAAGGTGAGCACGAAGGTGAACAACACGATCGTGCCGACGTGGAACTTGATGATGAAAAACATTTATAACCTGAACGTGCAAGGGTTGTCGCGCGATGGTTTTCAACTGCGAGTCATCTACCGCGACGACCGGACGGGTATCGACAACCCGCAACTGCAAGATGGTGTTGTGTCTAAGCGGAAACAGTTGATCGAGGTTTTCGGATTGGATCGATTGAATCCGTATAACGACCCTCAACCTGACGGAAACTTCGACTACGTGGACAAACTTACTGTTAACGCAGAGCAAGGGTTGATCATCTTTCCCTACCTCGAGCCACTGAATTCTCCTCTAAGGAAGTTGTTCGAATCGGAGAAGAACAAACCACTCGAAGATTTCCTTGTCAACAAGTACGTGTACGATACGTTGTATCATACTACGAAGGCGGAGGCGGAACTCGTCGCCACCAAGAACAAATTCTATATCGTCGGTACGTTTAAGTCCGGTACCGGCAAGGACATTATCATCCAAGGTTTCAACATCACACAAGGGTCGGTAAAGGTGTATGCCGGTGGTACGCCGTTGCGTGAAGGTACCGACTACACAGTTGACTATACCTTTGGTAAGGTGACGATCTTAAACGAGGGGATTTTAAGTTCGGGGAAGGACATTAACATCACCTACGAACAGCAAGACCCATTTGCGTTTCAGACGCGTTCGTTGGTCGGTACACGCTTCGACTATCGATTGAGCGAAGACGTGAACATCGGCTCCACCGTATTGTACTACAACGAACGGCCTCTGATCAGTCGTAACCTGATTGGAACAGAACCCGCCCGAAACCTGCAGTATGGGATTGACTTGAACGTAAAGAAGAACTCGCGATTCTTGACGAAGATGGTAGATGCGTTGCCATTCCTGCAAACCAAGGAGACCTCTACCGTCAATTTGAATGCGGAGTTTGCACAACTGCTTCCGGGTACATCGAACATTGTACAGGGCGAAGGCACTTCGTTCATCGACGACTTTGAAAATACCGCTACGCCTACAACGCTCATGAACCCGCAGGGGTGGAAGATATCTTCGGTGCCACAGACGGCAGACAATCGTTTGGATCCAAGTCACGGCGCGTTGGATGACATCACAGCAGGCTACAATCGCGCGAAACTGTCGTGGTATACGATCGACAACTCCGTGTTCTACATCAACAGCGGACAAAATCGCCGTCCTAGCAACATCTCTGATGAAGACCTGCAGAACCACTACGTGCGCAAAGTGGGACCGCAGGAGATCTTCCCCTTCAAGGACCAGACGTTGGGTAACTTCAACGAACAGATTCTTGACATCGCCTACTATCCTTCCGAACGCGGGCCCTACAACTACAATCCAGACTTGAATCCCGATGGTACCTTAAAGAACCCGACGGCAAACTGGGGAGGTATCACGACAGCCATTCGATCTGAAGTTGATTTTGATAAGGCGAACGTGGAGTACATCGAGTTCTGGATGTTGGATCCTTTTATCAATACAGCACGTGGGGTGGTTGCGGACGGTCGACAAAATCCGAAACCCAACTCCACGGGAGGACAATTGGTGTTCCACATGGGTACGGTTGCCGAGGATGTGATGCGCGACGGAAAACACGCCTTCGAGAACGGGCTCCCCGCCGACGGCGACGACACACAGGTGACCAAGAACGAATGGGGTTACGTGACCACGCAACAATACCTGAACGCCGCCTTTGCCAATGACCCCGCCGCGCGCCCCAATCAAGACGTGGGTCTCGATGGTGTTGCCAACGAGAAAGAGAACACTGTTTTCCAAAATTCCTTCCTGAGCAAGATTACCTCCGGTTCCGCGCGCCAGGCTGTGTCGACCGACCCATCGGCCGACGACTTTCATCATTTCTTGAGCCCCTTCTACGACCAGCAAAATGCAACTGTGCTCGGGCGTTACAAAAACTTTACCGGCTTAGAAAACAACTCACCCATTGCCACGACTATCGTACCACAATCTTCCACGACGATCCCAGACAATGAAGACTTGAACCAAGACAACACGCTGTACTCGCTCGACGAAGAAGGGTATTACGTATACAACATCGACTTGCGCCCATCGACGCTGTCAGTAGGTCGTAAGTTCATCTTCGACAAGATCGATGTGACCGTCAGTGGCGAGACCGTGACTTGGTATTTGTTCCGGATACCCGTTCGTCAGTTTGATTCGAAATACGGGCAGATCAACGATTTCAAATCGATCAAATACGTGCGGATGTATATGACCGGATTCTCGGAACCCGTTGTACTTCGGATGGCCAACTTCCGGGCGGTGGGCAATCGCTGGCGGAGGTACACGGGTAACTTGTTGGAGTCGCAGTTGTCGGAAAACGTGGAGCCCAACTTAGACAACTTCTCGGTGTCGGTGGTGAACGTAGAGGAAAACGGAAAGGAAAATGACACAAAGCCAGCGTACGTGCCGCCCCTCCGTCGCGACCGCGATATTACATCGGTGCAGCAACGCCGTTTGAATGAGCAATCGGTCCAACTGTGTGCGACCGAGCTTACCGATGGCGATGCCCGTGCCATTTACAAGAACGTCACGATGGACTTCTTCAACTATGGCCGAATCAAGATGTTCATCAGCGCCCACAGTCCGAAGAACAACATACAAGACAACGAGTTAATCGGTTTCTTACGCCTCGGTTCAGACTTCGACCAAAACTACTATGAGATTGAGTTGCCGCTGAAGGTGACGCCCCCCAGATCGAACACACTGGAAGCCGTATGGCCTGAAGACAATCAGATTGACTTAGACCTGAATGAACTATATGCCATGAAGGCGACGCGCGACCGCGAAGGCTTTCCTTTGAGTGAACTTTACCCGCGGCAAGGCCCCCGCATGGTGGGCAAACATGGCATTCGTATTATGGGGCGTCCGGACTTAAGTCAAGTAAAGTTGATGATGATTGGCGTTCGGAACCCTCGTTCACCCGACGCGAAGTCAAAAGATGTGTGCATCTGGGCCAACGAACTTCGTCTCACCGACTTTGACCGAACAGCGGGTTGGGCTTCGAACGTAGTCTTGAGCACCAAGCTGGCAGACCTCGGCACACTCACCGGCTCGCTTCGCCACACGACCTACGGCTACGGCGGCGTTCAATCGAAAATCTACGAACGCGCGCGCGGGGTTACAACCTCCTACGACATCTCGACCAACATCCAACTCGACAAGCTTCTCCCCAAGAAGGCGGGCCTTAGCATCCCGGTGTTCGCGAGCTATGAAAGCAAGGTGATGAACCCCAACTTCGATCCGGCGAACCCAGACATGCGGCTCGCGGCCGCCCTTCTTTCGTTCAACACCGACGCCGAACGAGAAGCATACAAGAAGATTATCCAAGACCGGCAGGTTCGACGAAGTTTGAACTTCACTAACGTGAGGAAAGTCAAGCTCAATAAAGAATCGCCCATCCACGTGTGGGACCTAGAGAACTTCTCCTTCACCTACGCCTACAGCGAAGCGACGCAAACGAACTTCAACTTATTGGAGAACACCAAGCGGAACATTAAGGGTGGCGTCGCCTGGCAGTACACCCCTACCTTCAAAGGGTTTGAGCCATTTAAGAAGTCTGAAAAATTGAAGTCGCCGTACCTTCAGTTGGTCAAGGATTTCAATTTCAATCCACTCCCATCGAACGTGACGATTCGCGCCGAACTCGACCGATCGTTCTCGAAGATTGCTTATCGAAATTCGAATCCCGACTTGACAAATACGGCGCCCAACTTTCAAAAGTATTTTGTCTTCAACCGGTACTACAATGCTAGGTGGGCATTCACAAAGGCGCTCACGTTGGATTACAGTGCCCGTGTCAACGCTATGATCGACGAGCCGGTCGGCGACATCGACACGCAAGCAAAATACGACTCTGTGGTTCACAACCTGAAGTCGTTCGGACGTATGAAAGCGTTCGATCAAAATGCCACCGTTAATTATACTGTGCCCTTCGAAAAATTCCCAGCTACGAATTGGCTGGGTACTGAATACCGCTACGCTGTAGGCTACTCATGGAAGGCAGGGCCACTCGCGATCGGCTCGCTCAATGCCGATAGTCTCAACCTTGGAAACATCATCCAGAACAACCGGGAGCAGGCGTTGAATGGGCGGATCGATCTAACGAAGTTGTACAACAAGGTCGGCTACCTAAAAGACATCAACACCCCGAAGCGGCCTTTGACACCACTCGAAAAGGCCAAACAAGCGAAGGCCCAGCCAGATAGTGTGAGAAAACCACCGGAGTTGAAAACCGTGAAAGGGTTGTTGCGCCTTTTGATGTCGGTGCGAAACATAACGGGCACATATACGCGCACCGAGGGCACGATCCTACCAGGTTTCACGGGCACACCCCATCTTTTTGGGATGGATAAGAATTGGTCGCAGCCGGGATGGGGCTTCGTAACGGGGAAACAGAACATTGATCCATCGCAGTTCGATGATTACTTGACCAAGAGTAAGAAGTTGACGACACCGTTCAGCCAATCGAAGACGGAAGATCTAAGCATTCGAGCCGCCTTGGAGCCCGCATCCGACCTCAAGGTGCAACTGGACGTGAAGCGAAACACCAATACGGCCTTCCAGGAAATTTACCGATGGATCGATACGCCTACGCAACCGGGTTTCGGGGCTTTGAACCCGGCGCTGACGGGCTCGTACCGGGTGTCGATGTTGACCATCGCGACGGCATTTAAGAATAACTCGAGTGTGAACTCAACAGTTTTCAATGATTTTGTTGAGAACCGAGACGTGATACAACAACGGTTTACGGAGATCCGAAGTGGTTTTGAGAAACAGTCGCAAGACGTGTTGATCCCTGCCTTCATCGCTGCCTACACGGGCAAGGACGCTAGGTCGGTGGCGCTCACACCGTTCCCGCAAAGACCTATGCCCAACTGGCGCTTCGACTACAACGGCCTTACGAAGCTTGGAAACTTGAAAGATATCTTTCAGTCCGTGACAATCAGCCACGCATATTCGTCGACTTACCAAGTGATGAACTTCACAAACTCGTTGAAATACGGTGACATTGGTGGTCTTTCGCTGTCGGACTACAATACGGGTAACAACTTCGCATCACAAGTCAACGATGCCAACCAACTGGTTCCCATTTTCGTGATCAGTCAAGTGATGATTTCCGAGACCTTTGCCCCGTTGGTGGGTATCAACGTGCGGACGAAGAACAAGCTCTCGGCACGCTTTGAGTATAAGACCAAGCGCGACGTATCGATGAATATTTCGAATGCCCAAATCACGGAAGTAAACAATAAAGACTGGTCTTTCGAACTCGGCTACACCAAGAACAACCTGCGTCTACCGTTTAAGGATCAGGGGAGGATCATCACGTTGAAAAACGACGTAACATTCAAACTGAACATGAGTGTAACGAACGGACAAACCATTCAGCGCAAGATTGACGAAACCAACATTGTCACGAACGGTAACCTGAACATTCAAATCCGGCCCAACATCAGCTATGTCGTGAATCAGAAGTTGAACATCCAGTTCTATTTTGACCGGAACATCAACGAACCGAAGGTGTCCAATTCGTTCCCGAGGGCCACCACCAAGTTCGGCACGAAGATCCTCTTCAACCTAGCCCAATAAAGGGCGGAGATGCCAAAATTCGGTGCGGGATTTTGTATTTTAGCGCCGACTTAAAACCATCCTTTTATCATGAACATTCCCGACTCACTCCATTACACCAAAGACCACGAATGGATCAAAATTGAGGGCAATCTGGCGACCGTGGGCATCACTGAATTTGCGCAAGGCGAATTGGGCGACATCGTCTACGTGGACATTACCAGCCTGGGTAAGGCTGTTGCACAACACGAGGTGTTTGGTACTGTCGAAGCCGTGAAAACGGTGTCGGACTTGTACATGCCGATCGCGGGCAAGGTGGTGGAAGTGAATAAAGGCCTCGAAGCAAGCCCTGAGAAAGTAAATCAGGACCCGTACGGCGATGGTTGGATGATCAAAGTGGAGCTTTCTGGCAAGGTCGAAGGCCTCCTTTCAGCGGCCCAGTACAAGGAACTAATTGGTAAGTAATCTGTTCTAATAGTTACCCCCGGGCATCAAAGACCGGGATATACCATGATCGAACTGCCTGTTGTCGACGCCGAACAAAAGAAGCGGAAGCCCGAGTGGCTCCGGGTGAAGTTGCCTGTGGGACCGGAGTATGCGAAGGTCCGTCGGCTCGTCGATACCCATAAACTGCACACTATCTGCGAAAGCGGTAATTGCCCCAACATGGGCGAATGCTGGGGTGCAGGTACCGCCACGTTCATGATCCTCGGAAATGTGTGCACGCGAAGCTGCACGTTTTGTGCCGTGGCCACGGGCAGGCCAACTGAGTACGATCAAGATGAGCCCCGCCGCGTGGCTGAAGCCATTCGATTGATGGGTGTGAAGCACGCGGTGATCACCTCGGTGAACCGCGATGAATTGAAAGACCGCGGTGCCGAAGTCTGGTACCAAACGGTTGTGCAAACAAAACAGCAAAGCCCCGACACCACGATTGAAACCCTGATTCCAGATACCAAGGGGAATTGGGATGCGCTCTATCGGATGATCGAAGGTGGGCAGGAAGTCGTTTCTCACAATATGGAAACGGTAGGGCGACTATATCGCGTAGTGCGACCCCAGGCCAAGTATGAACGCAGCCTAGAGCAGATTCGCCGCACCCGAGAAGCTGGTAAACGGACGAAGTCGGGGATCATGCTGGGTGTGGGCGAAACGAAGGAAGAAGTTTTCAAAGCAATGGATGACCTCGCGGCAAACGGATTGATGATCCTGACCCTCGGTCAATATTTGCAGCCCACAAAACTGCACCTTGAAGTAGCGGAGTTTATTCATCCGGATACCTTCGCCATGTACAAGGAAGAAGGCTTGAAGCGTGGACTAAAATATGTGGAAGCTGGACCGCTGGTTCGTTCTTCTTATCACGCAGAAAGGCACGTAAATGTGCCGATGGATTGATCCAAACCGATCGTCCCACCAACATCAATATGCTAGACAGGACAGTTCCCCCTCCTTTTGTCAAGTCAGATCGATTTGACCTGCCCCCCTATCAACAGAAAAACGTACGAGGAATACCTGTCTTCACCGTTCCAGAAGTTCGGCAGGACGTAATGAAGGTTGAAATCATTTTCCCAGCAGGGAAATGGTTCGAGCAAAAATCCGGTGTGTCTCACTTCGCATCCAATATGTTGGACAAGGGAACGCAGAGGCTCAACTCGACCGAACTCGCCGAGGCATTTGATCGTCTGGGCGCCCACATCGAGATCTCCGCGGGGTACGACCATACGTCGGTGGCGGTTTATGCACTCAAGAAAAATTGGCAGGAAAGTGTCGCGTTGCTTTCTGAAATGTTGACCACACCGTCATTCGATCAGGACGAGTTGGACTTGATGCGCGACATCTTCCTCCAGAACCTGCGTATCAACAAGGAAAAGACTTCGTTCGTTGCCGGGCAACTGATCCGAAAAAACATCTTTGGAAATCATCCTTACGGGACTTCTATCGAAGAGACAGATGCTCGCGCCGTGATGCGCGACGACCTCGCAGAGTTCCATGCACAGGCCTTTAAGCCCAACGCAATTTTTATCACGAGTCCGCCCTCGATCAGCATCGACGACATCATTTCCTACTTCGCGACACTTGTTCCAGCACCCTCGTCGGCGAAAGAACATCCCCCAGCGGTGGCTGGACCTGCCCGCGAACACATCGCAAAGGAAGGTGTTCAAACCACGCTGCGCCTCGGACGTCGATCGCTCCTGCGCACCGACACGTCCTACCCCGACCTCCTTCTGTTTAGCCACATCTTGGGCGGATACTTCGGGTCGAGATTGATGAAAAACATCCGCGAGGAGAAAGGGCTCACGTACGGTATCTACTCTTCCATCAACCCGTTCCTCCACGATAGCTTCTTCGTGATTGGCGCAGACGTAAACAAGGAAAACGTAACCTTAGCCTTAGACGAGATCTCGAAGGAGGTAAAAAGGATGCGGACAGAACCCGTGGATGCGGAAGAATTAGAAATCGCCAAGAACCACTTCCTAGGTTCGCTTCAATCGGAGGTGGCGAATCCCTTTTCCGTTACCGACAAGGTGAAGAATATCTTCTTACACCAGCTCCCCAATAACTATTACCCGAATCTGTTCAAACGCATCGACACACTCACTGCCGACGACCTCATGGCAGTCGGAGAAAAATATGTGAACGAAGAGAGCTTGGTGGTTGCGACTGTCGGATAAAGAGAACTTAGAATTTAGGATTTAGGATTTAGGAATTAAGATTTGGGATTTGGAAACAGACCCGCGCCAAATTCTTCATTCTCAATTCTCAATTCTAATCGGTTACCGATTCATCCTCACTCGCGCGTTTCGCTAGCAGGAGCATGAGGGTTACGCGGATTTGTTCGGCGGTAGCGAACTCGCGTTTGTTGGTGGGCACGGCATAAGCCATATCAAAGCCGAAGGCATTGAAACGGAAGCCAACACCGGCGGTCAAGTATTTCCTGTTTCCCTTGTCGAAAGCTTCGAGGTAGTATCCAAGGCGTCCTGCAAAAATTTGGTTATACCAATATTCGAGACCGGTCGATACTGTGACCTCGCGCATCTCTTCTTTGAAGCCGCCGGGAGCATCGGTAAACGACGAGAAGGTTCCCGAAAGGAAGGGTTGGCTCTTGCTCCCCGGGTAGTTCGAGGGAACCATGAGTTTGTTGAAGTCCATCGCGAACGTCAAGCTATTGAAAGGATCAAGATCGGTTTTGAAGCTACCGCCTATTCGGAGGTTCGCGGGAATAAAGTCTTTGCTCTGCGCGTCGGAATAAGAAATCTTGTTTCCAAGGTTGCTCACGTTGGCACCGAGCGATAGAACGGAACTGTTCGACATCATTTGCTTGGTGTAGTACACCCCCATGTCGACGGCGAGTGAGTTACCTGGCTTTGAGTCGGCAGTGCCCGCGATTCCCGAACCAGTGAGGTTGGAATGGATGTACCGAAGAGCGCCACCGATGCTGAGTTCTTGGGTCAGGGCGCGAGAGTAGGTAACGTCGAACGCATACTCGCGCGGATTGTATCTTCCGAGAATGTCTTGTGGATTGGGGCCCTTGTTGAACTGGATGCTGCCGAGGTCGAAGTACTTCATCGAAACCGCGACGGCTTGTTCTTGGGTGATTTTGTAAAACCCTGACAGGTAAAAGATATACATGTCGGGGACGATCTTACTCAACCAGGGCGTATAGGAGGCACTTCCGCCGTAGCCTTGGTCGATGCGCACTAGTTTCGCAGAGTTCCAGTAAGCAGAGTTCGCGTCGGCTGACGTCGCGACACCCGTTTCACCCATGGCCGCAGCACGCGAGTCGGGTGAAATGGTCAGGAACGGGACAGCCGTTGTGATGATGTGATTAGAACTATCTTGACCTACCAACGTCCCAAGCTTCGGCTGTGCCAAGGCAGTCAAAGAAAAGGTCAATCCGCAGCACAGGACGATCAGGGGCCTTAACTTATTCATAATCAAGTTCTAAGAGGGTAAAGGTAATCAATTAGTGAGAATTAGCTTCGCAACTTTGGCATTTTTCGCCCCATCCGACATGGAACGAATGACCGCCTTCACAAAGTATACACCCGGTGTCATTTTTGTCCCCCTGAGGTCTTTTCCATCCCATTCGTAGAGGGGTACTTTGTACGTGCTAGCGCTTACGGTAAACTGCCGGAAATCGGCCATTTTCCCCATCGTATCGAAGATGGCCACCTGAACTTCCAAGTCTTCACCGGTGCGGTTATGACGAAACTCTAGGGTAACAGGCGACCCATCGGAAAACGGGTTAGGAAAGCCGTAGAAATCCTCCACGACAAGAGCGCCATTCTCTCCGACAAGGAAGCTGAGCGTGGCTGTGCCGGGGTTTCCAAACGTGTCGAATGCTCTTAATACGATGGTGTGCTGCCCTTCCTTCAAATCGCTAAGGGGAAACTTGACCCATCCGCTCGTGAAGTCGTCCTCTGCCGCTTGGTAGAATTCGGTCAGTCGAAAAGTCGTCGACCCATCCAGTGTTGCCTCGATTGTTCCCTTATCGTAACCCGAGATGTTGATGCCGTTCTTGTCCGATAGTTTTGCTACGACGAACGTGCGCGCGTTTGCGTAGCCACCTTCCACGAAAGTTGAGTCGCCCATGAACAGCTCAATCGCAGGTCCCGAGTTGTCGGTCGCGGGATTTGGATCGACCCCACCCACCTTTAAGTTGAACAACACCCCCGTTGCCTCACGCAAGTTTTTGTCGTGGGCATACAGAACGACCTTTCCATTTGCGACCTGACTTGAAACTCCCTGGGGTACGACGAATTCAAACGCGAACTCTCCATTCACCACCTTGGCTTTACCACGGAAGATCGAATGATCCCACAGTTTGTAATTGAAGGGGCTGCTCTCATCACCCAGGGTGACGTTCGCGCTTCGCTGATCAAACACCTCCACGTCGAGGGTACCGTTGAAGTCGGTCACAAGAGACCCATTCGATTTGATTTGACCCATCATGGTTACCTGTGAAAGCGCTTTGATGATGTTACTTCCGTCGGCGGTAGCAACCGAAGTAATTACCGCTTGGGCCCCACCTGGAGAGAAGGTCATGCTAGGATCTCCCAACAAGGAAAAGTTTCGGTTGGCCACGCCACTTAGACTTTTATTTTTCGTGACTCGAAACACTTCGCCGAGATCAGGCCGTGCGCGTAGCGGATCGAAATACGCGTTATAAAATGCGCGATTGAGCAATGAGTTGGTCACGGTATTTACTGGTCGCGAAGTGGTCACCAACGCGATGGCACCAGCGCGCTTCCGGAACAAAAGCATTTCGGCAGTAGACATCAACAACGGGTCATCGTGACGTCCGAACTCGCAAGTGGCCGTTAAGAAGACGGGCATCTTCGCGTCGTTGCGCATCTGAGCCGGCGTCTCTTGGTCTAGGATTCGTTCCTGCATCCAGACTCGCTCCGAGCCGTGGCCAGTGTAGTTCACAATCTTGTAGCCACGGTTCAACGCCTGTGCCAAGGCCGCCTTTGCCTCGGGTGATATCTGCCCCGACGACACCGTCTGCTGCACGTAGGCATCCAAGTACACTTTCGATGTCTGATGACTTTTGTAGGTATTCTCAAATTGCTCCGCTAGGTCTTCAGCTTGCGATTGGTGGATGTTGTAGTCGCCATCGTCGGCAACAAACAACACCTGTTGGCGCCACAAACCGAGGTCGTTGCTTTGGCCATAAGCGATCAGGTTATCGACGATCATGGTTGCCTGATCTGCGGTGGAAACCGGTAATCGTCCCACGCCGATTTCCAGGGTGTGATCTTTACCATATTCTTCGAGCCATTCTCCCTCGTTTTCCTCTAGGAAACCGTAGTAGTCATCCGACGAATACGTAGCGAGTGGTTCGAGTGAATTGCGAGACTCATAAATGGGGACAAAGTTCGTATTGTTGAACAAGCGGTTCTTGTAGTCGTACGACCCGCGTCCAAAAAGTAACAGGTTCTTCAGTTTGCCAGGTTGATTGTTGTAAAGGAATCGGACGAAATCACGGATCGCGGTGATGTCCTGACGACCACCGGAAAACTGGTCATAGATCTCTTGGGTGGTCACAACGGTCGACTGGATTCCAGTGGACGTGCGATACGAAGCAAGTCGCTGTGCTTGGGATACGAAGTTCGCGTGGGCAACAATCAACAAGGCTGGTGTGTCGAGGGACCTGAGGTTTCGCCCTGTCACGGTGCCAACAAACTTCGGAGACGTGATTCCGGATTCCTTGAACAACACCAGTGAACGATCGCTTGTGGTTGGCAGTGCCACCTTGGCGATGGACCCGCTAAACGAGACATTGAGCTGAACAGCCAGAGCGGGATTGGTGACATCCCACACCAAGGCGTCGCTCGTCAAGGATTCAATCGATAAATCGGAGACGTCGGTGTTTTGGTTTGGGATTGTCATCTGCGTGACATCGTTGTACAGGGCCGCTTTTCGCTGAAGGGCAAACAAGATGTAATTCAAGTAACCAACCGAGCGATTGCCTCCACCTTTTGTAAAGAGAATGCGGATGTCTTGATTCGTAGCCGAGGGTGCGCTGACCGAGCTCGAGTTGATCGTCAGCGTATCGATCCCATAGGCGCCTTTCGCACCATAGGTTGTTTGAGGAATGGTATCGATGTCGCGGTCGAGAATATTCTTCCCATTCCAAAAAATCTTGAAGTTCGACGTTTCGTAGGACTGCGTCATCAAGTTGGATACAAAGCGGATGTCGCTATTCGGTAAAATCCCAGCCATGGAATACCGAATGGTGATTTCGTTCTTTACATCAAACTGTTCACCAAACCAATCGCGGCCAGATTTGAGATCATTGTATTGATCCGTTTCGTAATATCCTAGATCGGTATACTGGCTGATGGCGTTATGGGCGCCGGGTTGAAGGGAAGACTTACCGACGCGCAGTCCATCGCCCCCGCCATCGGGGATAAGGAAGTAGAAGTTTTCGTCGCTATACAGGTTGTTCTCATAGGCGAATATGCCTTTCGACGCACGGTAGGTGTACTTGTCCGGGCCTTGTCCGAAGAAGATAATCCTGTCTCCGCGATCGAATTTTCCATCTTCTTCACCTTGAACGACGATGGCTATTTCTTGCAGGGATGAAGGTCGTGGTGCGCTATTCTTTTGAGGCAGCATGCCCGTGGGAAAGCACGCGATGGAGATACGATTGGGTTTGAGGGAAGCCGGATCGATGCCGGCGTTCTTAAGATCATCGAACGTGATCGCATAGATGCCGTCGTCGGTGACTTTGAACTTATAAGAAGTAGCAGGAAACTCTCCCGACGCAGTTTGTCCCCACGACATGAGCGGGCACACGCCCGCGAGGAGGGCAATCAATACGAAACGTCGAATTAAGAGCATCGCCATTGGCTATTGCTAACATTACACTTGGCGGTAAACCCAAGTCGGCGATTGTTGCCGGATGGCCGTTTACCAATAAGTCTTATTTGGAAACCGTCCCTTCCACCCGTCTGCCCACCACCAACGATAGGACCACGTAGATTATTATGATCAATGGTACCGATGCAACGCGCAGGAAACCGAACAATAATACTGCAAGCGCGAGAAAAGTAAATCGGACTTCATTTCCTTTCCACCCGAAGCTCTTGAATTTGAGGGCAAACAAGGGGAAGGGCGAAACCATCAACCACGAAAAAAGCAAAGTTAACCCAACCAGCACGTACCATTCAATACCGTCTCCCGGGGGGAGAATTTGGGGTAGGAGAAGGGGGACAGAGGTAATAAACAGCGCGTTCGCTGGAGTAGGAACGCCGATGAAGCCATCTGTTTGACGTTCATCCGTATTGAACTTAGCCAATCGCAGCGCCGAGCACACGGCCAGCAGCAGCGCCGTATACGGCAGCCAGTCGTTGGGGGCTCCCGCGTCGCGGATGGCCAGCATCATGACAAGAGAAGGGTAGACGCCAAAGGTTGTCATATCGGCGAGCGAGTCTAGCTCTTTCCCAATTGGTGACGACACTTTCAACAACCGCGCTGCAAAGCCATCGAGGAAATCGAAGAAGCACGCGACCAGCACAACCCAAAATGCTAGGTCAGATCCCGTACGGAAGTCAATCAACCACACGATTCCGACAACACCGCACAATAGGTTCAAACTGGTGAGGGTGTTGGGTAAGTGACGTAGGAGCCTCATCTATTTTCGGGTAATGGCACAAAAGGGATTCTCGGCTTTCTCTTCGCCGACCGTAGTGGAAGACCCGTGTCCGGGATACACCACCACGTCGTCGGGAAGCGTAAATATCTTATCATGGATACTATCGATGAGTGTATCGTAGTCGCCACCGGGCAAGTCTGTGCGACCGATGCTGCGATGGAATAACACATCTCCACCAAACAATACTTTCTGTTGCGGATGGTAGAAGCCTACATGCCCCGGCGCATGACCGGGAAGGAACAAGACGTCGAATGCTTGTTTCCCGAAACGGAAGGGGATTCGTTCGTCTAGGAAGCCGTCGGCAGTTACTTCAGCGTAGTGATCGATGCCATACATAACGGACGCGACCTTCCCCATTCGAAGGGTTTGTTCGTCGAGGCGATGGATGAGGAGTGGGATTTTATAACGATCCTTAACAAAATACGCGCCCAGTACGTGGTCGAGATGCGAGTGGGTATTAATCAACGCCTTGACGGTTAACCCCTTGGAGCCGATGAAGGATGCCAGTTCCTGTTCTTCGCTTCGACCGTAGCAGCCAGCGTCAATCACCGCCGCCTCGCCGGTCTCGTCGTAAACGACATAGGTGTTTTCTTGGAAGGGGTTGAACTGAAAAATTTCGACCGAAAACATCCCGTAAATGTAGAATTAAGAAACGAGAATTGAGAATTTTGGGCACGGCCAGCAGGTCTGTGTTCGTCCATTAAAGCACCTACTTGAATTCTGAATTCTTGATTGTTGGAGGCGGTTTAGCTGGGGCTACTCTTGCCTTGCAGTTGCGTGCACGTGGTCACCGGGTGGTGATGTTCGATGCGCCGCACTCCTCCCAAGCGTCGCGGGTGGCAGCGGGTTTGTTCAACCCAATTGCTGGACAAGCCTTGGCAAAATCATGGCGCGCCGAGCAGGTATTTCCTTACCTACATCAATTCTACTCCGATGCCGAAAAGACCACCGGAGGGAAGTTCCTGTTTCCGATGCGTCTTTGTATTCCCCTACGTACCATCGAAGAACAAAACATGATGATGGGGCAATCGGCCACCGACTCATTTATCGAAGAAGTATACAGCGGTAAGCGGTTCAGCGATTACGTGCACGAGACGTTTGGGGGCGTGATCGTGAGACAGACCGGTTACATCAATACGAATCGATACCTGGACTCGGTCCGCGATTGGTTGAAGGTGGAAGATGGCTATATACCGGGCGAGTTCAACTACGATGCGCTCGAGTTTGCTGGTGATGAAGTGGTCTATGGCACATACCGGGCGCGCGCCGTTATTTTTTGCGAAGGCGTCAACGCATCCAAGAACCCCTGGTTTGGTTGGGCTCCCATTACTCCTCTGAAAGGCGAAACCCTCGACGTCGAGTTGCGCCGGGAGCCACCTTGTATTTTCAACCGGGGTGTATACGTGGTGCCAACCGACCAAACGGGAGTAGGTGGTGGAAAAATATACCGGGTGGGTGCCACCTACCTTCGCGACACGACACCGGGTGTCACACAGGCGGCGAAAGTAGAACTAGAAACTGGCCTCCATAACCTGCTCCGATCCAACTTCCGAATCCGTGCCCAATCTTGGGGGATACGACCCACCGTCAGGGACCGGAAACCGATGATGGGGCGCCACCCGGTGATACCGAACGCCTTTATTTTCAACGGTTTGGGAACGAAAGGCGTGAGCTTCGCGCCCTACTGTTCGAACCAATTAGTCGACCATATTTTGGGCACCGGGCAAATTGATTCGGAAGTAAATATTAGTCGATTTTATGCGTTATATTCGAAGTCCCGAGATTGAAGTATGCGTTGGTTGTCTAGGTCGCTCGTCATTTTTTTCTTCCTCACCCTTAGCGTTTCGACAATGGCTCAACAGGCCCGCGAAGTGTTTGGAAAAAACCGCATACAATACAAGGAATTCAAGTGGCAATATCTCAGCTCCGAGAACTTCGACGTGTACTACTATGACGACCGAAGGAAGGTAGCTCAAGAAGCCATTCAATATCTAGAATCAGAATTTGATCGGATCACCGACCTCATTGGTTATCCACCTTATCTGAAGACAAAGGTCTTCCTCTACAACTCGGTTACCGACAAGCAACAAAGCAACGTGGGGCTCAGCGAGACCATGTACCATGTGGGTGGTGAAACGGAGTTCATTCAACCCTATGTAGAGATCGCGCACCCGGGCAACCTCGCCGACTTCAAGGAAGAGCTTATCTACAAGATGGCGGACCTCATGGTCAACGAGATGATGTTCGGTGGGTCTTTAAAAGACATGTTCCAAAACGCGGTGTTGCTAAACCTTCCAGAATGGTTTGTCGATGGAGCGTCGTTGTATGCCGCCAAAGGTTGGAGCAACCAAATGGATGACTACGTGCGACAGCTTGTTGTGAGCCGGAAGGTGAACCGAGCCCTTCGGATGAAAGGTCCCGAGGCGGCGCTGGTAGGCCAATCGATTTGGAATTACATCGTCGAGAAGTATGGGAAAAGCAGCGTTTCGAACATCCTCAATTACACACGGGTCATTCGCAACGAACAGAAAAGTATCCTAATCACCCTTGGTGTTCCATTTCGCCAACTGATGGCGGATTGGAAGAACTTCTACTTGGCACAAGAACAACGCGTCGCGCAAAGCTATACGTCGCCCGACGACTCCACTCGATTCTCGCCCCGTCACAATAAGACGACCATTTTCCCCACGGTAAAGATCAGCCCCGATGGAAAGAAAATCGCTTATGCTGAAAACGATCGGGGAAAGTTCCTCATCAAAGTGAAATCGCTGGAAAGTGGCCGCGAGTCGGTGATTCTTTCAGGTGGGAACAAGGTCATCAAGCAAGATGTCGACTTTCGTGTGCCCTTGATTTCCTGGGCCGATCCGAACACTCTTGGTGTGATTGGCGTGAAACACGGAGCCTACATCTTTTGGTTGTACGACCTCAATACAAAAAGCAAGTTGCCCCGTGAACTCGACAAGTTCAGCAACGTACGGAGTTTCGACTTTTCGGGTAACGGCCGGCTGATCGTGATGAGCGCCGACTTCGAGGGACAAAACGATCTATTCTTATTGAGCAGCCGACGCGACCGAACCCGGCGCCTCACCAACGACCTCTTCGACGACCTAGATCCAACGTTCATCCCCAACAGCAATCGAATCGTATTTAGCTCCAATCGCTCCACCGACAGTGTGAACACGATTTTCAAGGGCTACAGAAACCTGTCACCCATCTACAACCTTTACACCTACGACCTCGATTCGACCGACGCGACCGTAACCAAGCTCACCAACACAGTAAGCAAAGACGTGCGTCCTATCGCGGCCGATGAAAACAACTTTTTTTACTTGAGCGACCAGAGGGGAATCTTTAACCTATTCCGTTTCAACAAGGAGAATGGAATCTACAGTCAAGTCACAAACTTCAACACGAATATCGAAGAGTATGATTTGAATTTTGTCGATCACAAACTCGCGATGGTGCTCTCGAAGAACATGTCGGCAGAAATCTTCCTGTTGAACAATTTCAATTACGACCGTCAAATCTTCACGCCGTCCACCCGACGAAAAGAAGTACAACAAGCCAAAGCGATTACCGAACGTCGGTTGAATGAAGAGAATACGAATATGTCGATCAAAGAATTGATCAATTCGCGACTCCGTGCCAAATCCGATACCGTCAAAGTCGACCTCCCCAAAAAAGAAGAACCGCCGGTTGAGAAGAAAGCTCCGGCCGACAGCACCAAGGCAGGCGAAATCAATACCGACGACTACCAGTTTGAAGAAGACACCACAAAAACCAACGCCAACAAGATTGTGGAGTCGCTCCCCAAGAAACCCGATCCCGACAAGGTAAATACGGATGACTATACTTTCGAAGACGAAGTGGTGAAAGGGAAGCAACCCACGGAAACCTTCCTGACACGCTATCTCAAAGCGCGCGACAACAATCGGATCACGGGTCCATTCCCCTACGATCCCAAGTTCAACTACAACAACCTGGTGACAAACCTAGTCATCGACCCGATCCGGAGCTACAGTTTGCGCATCGAGACACAGATGAACGACATGCTCGAGAATTATCGCTTCTACGGCGGACTTCAGAGTGCGCTCGACTGGAAGAGTGGCGACGTGTATGCGGAGATGCAATACCTACCCCATCGCATCGACTACAGTTTGCGTGTCGACAGAAAAGTGATCTTCTGGGATCAACGCGATTTAAACGATGTAACTGGACCTACGCGTTTCCTCCAGAAATACTCGTTCCAGAAGATCGAATTTGGCGCCTCGCTCCCGCTCAACGTACGCACGCGCGTGACGTTGAAGCCATACATTGGCTACACCCGCTTTGTCGATCGCGGGCCGGACAACAGTATTCCTGCAACGCCGCCGTCGTTCCTGCCATCGGTGCAACAGTTTTACACTGGAGCCAAGGCTGAACTCGTGTACGACAACAGCATCACAACTGGGATGAACTTGATTGAAGGAACGCGCGGTAAGATCACGATGACCCATTACGAAGCGCTGGGCAACAAGGACGCCAGCTTCACCAATATTGCCGCCGACATCCGACACTACCAGAAGATCTATAAAGAGATCGTTTTTGCGGTACGCGGATTTGCTGGCAGCTTCTTCGGCAATGCACCTAAGCAATACGCACTGGGTGGTATGGACAACTGGTTCGGAACGCATATCAATTCCTCTGGCTTGGGCAACCCACTCGCATCGCGGTCTGGAGCATTCAACGGCAACTTGATCTTTACGGAATTCGCCACCAACCTCCGTGGCTTCGACTACGCCACGCTGTATGGAAACAACGTATTGCTTGCTAATGCGGAGTTGCGAATACCGCTCATTCGGGCTTTGGCCGGAGGCCCTGTCACATCCAACTTCTTCCGCAACATGCAGATCGTAGGGTTTTACGATGTTGGAACAAGCTGGAGTGGCCCCGCCCCTTTCAATTCAGGTGGAAGCGTTCGGCGCAAACAAGTGGTTTCCGGGCCATTCACAGTGTCGCTCAACGAATACCTCAACCCTTGGTTGTACAGCTACGGGGTAGGCTTACGTTCGGTGATGTTAGGATACTACCTGAAGTTCGACTTTGCTTGGCCCGTCGAGAACTTCAAAGTGCAGCAACCCCGGTTGATGGTCACGCTTGGGTTCGACTTCTAGCAGAAAATCTCTTGTTGTTACCCCTCGGCGCAAAACACTACCTTTGCTCCTCGTTTTAATTCGTTTACAATGATTAAGTCTATGACTGGCTTCGGCCAAGCCAGCCTCAACAAAGGCGACGTGAGTTTGATGGTGGAAGTGAAAACATTGAATTCCAAGTTCTTCGACGTCAACTTGCGCCTTCCAAAAATCTTCAATGAAAAAGAGCTCGATGTTCGGAACTTGATCGCCGACAAACTCGAACGCGGTAAAATCAGCCTGTCCGTCGACATGCAAACCACACGCGCCGAGATACGGCAACAATACAACGAGACGCTTTTTGTTGCTTACTATACCGAGCTTAAGAAACTCGCCGACAAGACAATGGCTGGTTACGAAGGGCTCTTCGAACTGGCTCTCAACTCGCCGGACGTTGTGGTCGGTGGCGGGCGCGAAGAACTGAACCCGGCGCTTTGGGATTCATTACAAAAATTGGTCAGTGAAGCACTTCAGAAATGCGATCAGTTTCGCGTCACGGAAGGGAAAGCATTGGAAGAGAAGCTCGTGACGTATATCCAGAGCATCGCGAATGCCTTGAAGAAAGTCGAGCAACTCGATCCACAACGTGTGGAACGCATTCGAAGTCGTATCAAAGGCAATCTCACCGAATTTTTTGGTGCCGAAGGGTTCGACATGAATCGATTAGAGCAGGAACTGATTTTCTATATCGAAAAACTGGATATTCATGAAGAGCGCGTGCGCTTGAGTACCCATCTCAATTACTTCTTGAAGCTTTTGGCGGAACCCATTTCGAACGGAAAAAAGCTCGGGTTCTTAGCACAAGAGATTGGCAGGGAAATCAACACGATCGGGTCTAAGTCGAACGACGCCGAAATGCAACGCGAAGTCGTACTCATGAAAGAAGAACTGGAGAAAATAAAGGAACAACTCAACAACGTCCTCTAATTGTTCTTGCCGAAGGCTGCGAGCAATTCTTCCTTCTTGTTAGGAGACACCTCCAGTTCCTTGTCGTTTTTCAGTGTCACGTAGCCGCCTTTACCTTTCGAATACCGGATCACAAAGTCCGGATTGATCATATGCGAGCGGTGTATTCGCAGGAAACGGTGGTCTTTCAACACCTCTTCAAAATATTTTAGCGTGCGGCAAATCAACAAAGGGTTGCCCTCTTCGAAATGAAACCTCGTAAAGTTGTCGACCGCCTCGCAGTAGACAATCTTAGCGATATCAACTATCTCGAATCCTTCTAATGTCGGCAACATGATCTTTTGCGGGCCCTTGCTCATGTTATTCAGCAACACCCGCGCATGTTGCATGTAGTTTTCTTGAGCCTGCTCCTTCTTAATTTTGTCTACTGCATTTATCAACTCGTCAATGTCAATCGGCTTTAACAAGTAATAGGCCGCACTCTGATTGAGCGCTTGTATCGCGTAGTTGTCGAAAGCTGTAACAAATACTGTCTCGAATGTGAGGTCGCCAGCTTGGGCTAACAAATCGAACCCATTGCCATAGGGCATTTCAATATCAAGGAACACCACATCAGGTTTGAACTGGCGTATCGCTGCAAGCCCTGTCGCAACCGACTCGCCAAAGCCGACAACTTCTACATCGGGACAGTACTTTCCTAGGTAGGTCGCCAAGATCTGCCTACTGTCTTTTTCATCATCCACGATTACTGCCTTCATACCTTGGGGTGTTTACCGGGAATTCGAATCTCCACGACCGTACCCTCGCCCCCGGCGCCATCTGATACGTTCACGTCATAGTGGGTATGGTATACTTGGTTTAGGATGGTCAGACGCTCCTTGATGTTCTTCAGGCCCGTCGACCGATGTTTCTTTTGGTTTTCGGTCTTAAGTTCGGCGGAACGCTGGCGCCCAATGCCGTTGTCGGTGACTCGAACCAAAATTTGATCGCCTTCCAATCTCATCGTCAAAGTCAAAACCCCTTTGGATTCGCGGTAGCGAAGCCCGTGCCACACCGCATTTTCTAGGTAGGGTTGAATTAACATCGGAGGCAGTAAAAACGTCTCAGGATTGATGTTTGCATCGACAGAAATCTCGTAGTCGAACTTATCTCTAAACCGATAGTGTTCGAGTTTCATGTACAGTGCCAAGATCTCTTGTTCTTTTTGCAACGTGATGAAGTCTTCTTGCGAATTCTCAAGCACCAACCTCATTAGCAGGGAGAAGTCCGACAGAAACCGGTTTGCCGTGCGTTCATCCTGTTGGGCGATGAAATGGTTCACCGAGTTTAAGGCATTGAAGATAAAATGAGGATTCATTTGGCTCCGCAACGACTTGAGAGCTAGAAGTTGGTTGGCGCGCTTGCTGGACTGCGCACTGCGCCATGTAATGATACTCGTAACGCCCACAATCAATACCAACACCACTAGCGTAGCAATGACGATGCGTTGCGTAGCTATGATAGCTTGTTGCGACTTGTCCTCGGAACGCTCTAAGTAAAGTTGACTGCTGAATTTCTCTATGTCTTCTTGCTTCTTGATAATCTGCGCCCGCTGTTCGGCGAGGGCACGTTCGCGTTCGGTAGACTGCCGCACGGCGTCGCTATATCGATGGTACGCCGAAAGTGCATTCTCGGTTTGACCGTATTTCTGATAGAGTTCTGCAAGGGATAAATACGCGGCCGCACGGCTACTGGGATCGTCGATCGTGTCGGCAAGCGAAGATGCTTCAACGAGCTCGCGGATCGCGGCCGAGCGTTCGCCTTTGGCGTCGAGTGTCTTACCTATCTCGATCTTATCTTTTGTCACTTCCTTAAAGTCGCGGGCTAAAGCGTTAAGTTCAATGGACTGTGCGCGAAGTTTCAATTCATCATCGTACAACTTCTGACTGCGGAGGCTCTGCGCTACTTCTTCCTTTGCTTGCTGAATTGTGTTGAGCGAATTTCCAGCGACCGGTGCCGCCGAAGCTTGATCGGCTGAAGACAGGTCGAGAAAACCGCGGGCCTTATCTACATCGTTCTTCTTCGCATAAATTTTCGCGATTTGATTGTCTCGAACGGCTGAGCCACCGGAGTTCTTCGAAACCGGCAGCGTCTCGGCGATGCGCAACGCTTCATCATAGTTGCCCATCCGGAAGTACGTTTCAGAAAGTCCTAGCCGTGCCGTGTTCGACTCTCCTTCGTCGAGTTTGTAAGTCAACAACTCCTTGTAGTTCGCAACTGCGCGGTCGTAGTTTCCAACCTCCAGGTTTGCGTTCGACAATCCCCTCAACGCACGTTTCGCTTCGTCGGAACCTGGGTAGTCGGAAGAAAGAATGACAAAGGCCTTTTCGAAATTTTGAACAGCGAGCGTCCATTCTTGAATCCGCTCGTTGATCTCACCAAGAAGGGTATACGACCGGGCTTCGTTGAGGGTATTCTCGTTAGCAATACTTTCCGCAAGCGCCTCCTGCACATCGTCGAGGGCGGCATTCGGGTCTTTATCTTTTCCAGCCTCCGCTCGCTTCAGCCGCGCGTCGGAAGATTCCTTTTTGGAGCTGCGGTATTTACGAAGGTTTGAAGTGTTCGACTTTGTCGGATCGACTTTAGAGTCGTCCTCCTTCTGGGCAAAGAGCGCACCCACCGACAGCATACTGACGACTGTAAATAAAAGGAATTGCCGAGGGCTCAAAAACCGCATTGGGCGAAAGTTAGCATTTAGAAATTATACGCAAATCGCGGCTTTTTGGAGGTTTTTACCCCTCCACCCGGTCAATTGGCTCGCTCACCCAGCGGATCGGCTCGCCCACTAAGTGCAGGTACCCTACAAGATTTTCTCGCGTAAAATTTACCAAAACAAATCGCCATGAAACCGAACCAGATCTTACCCAGCGGCGCGAAACAACTCGCTGCCGCGGTACTCATCATCCTGTCAGCAGCAACCTCATCTATTGCCGCAGCTCCTCGTCATGAAGAGAGTCCGGCTCCCAAACAGAGTATTATGCTCGCACTATTGCTCGACACCAGCAACAGCATGGACGGGCTCATCGACCAAGCCAAATCCCAACTGTGGAAAATCGTGAACGAACTCGCCAAAGCAAAATGCGACGACAACTCACGCCCCACCATCAAGATCGCGTTGTACGAATATGGTAACAACGGGCTTCCTGCCACACTAGGATATATCCGCCAAGTGACGCCGCTCACGAGCGACTTGGACCTGATCTCGGAAAAACTCTTCTCCTTGAAGACCAACGGTGGCAACGAATACTGTGGACAAGTGATTAAAACTTCGCTCAACGAGCTGGACTGGTCTGGGTCGCGCGCCGATCTCAAGATGATCTTTATTGCAGGAAACGAACCCTTTACACAAGGTGAGGTGCCTTACCGCACCGCCTGTGGGCTGGCAAAAGACAAGGACGTTGTCGTCAACACCATCTTTTGCGGCCCTTACGGTGAAGGTGTTGAAACTGAATGGAAGGACGGTGCAGTGTTGACGGGTGGTAGCTACATGAGCATAGAACAAGATCGAAAAACAGTTTACATCGCCACTCCATATGATGATCAAATCGACGCCTTGAACACGCGTTTGAACTCCACTTACGTCTACTATGGCCAATCCGGTGAACGCAAAAAGGAGCAACAAGAAGCGCAAGACAGCAACGCTGGTTACATCAGCCGAGAAAATAAGGTAGAACGTGGCATCGCGAAAAGCAGTTCAGCATACAGCAACTCGACTTGGGACTTGATTGATGCAGCGAAAGGCGACTCAAAAGTTATTGAGACTGCTAAAGAATCCGAACTGCCGAAAGAAATGAAGGGTATGACTGTGGAGCAGCGTAAAGCGTATGTGAAACAGAAATCCGAGGAACGAGCACTGCTGCAAAAGCAAATTCAAGAACTAGCCAACAAACGGCAATCGTACATCGATGCCAATACCACTAAGGAAGAAAAAGACGCGATGTTGGACGCCGCTATGCTCAAGTCTATCAAAGAAAAAGCAACAACCAAAAATCTACGATGGGAGAAATAAGTTGGTTTGGGTGGTGAGAGGTGACAGGGCGTCGGCGCGCGAGCTGACGCCCCTGTCTATTGTCCTAAATCAAAAATTCTAAACCTTACACACATATCAATGAAAAACACATTACTCTTCTGGTTTGCCTTCCTCTCTACCGCATTGGGGCAGGCGCAAAGTCCGGCGACTGTACCACAGTCGAACCGCATAGAAGTGACGGGCACATCCCTCATCTCTGTATTGCCCGACCAAATCTATTTGAGAATCCGAATTGCCGACCCGCGTAAGCGGATTTCGCAACTGCAGCAGAAACAAGAACAGATGCTTGGGCGATTCAAGGAGATCGGGATTGATCTCTCGAAAGAAGTGACGATACGAGATCTGGCTAGTAATTACACCATGAAGGTGTTCTCAGCGGACGACATCATCGTGACCCGGGAGTATATTGTGCTCGTCCACGACGCTGCCAGCGCAAATAAGGTTATTTCGATATTGGAAGATCTACAGATTTCCAATGTCGTGATCGATCATGTTCACCACACCCAATACGACGAATTGAAAATGAAAGGTTTGTTAGAAGCGACGTCAATCGCGCGGAAGAAAGCCCAGTTGATGGCGACTGCAGTCAATCAAGAGTTAGGCAAAGCGACGTCTATAGAGGAGAGGAATAGAGAAGTTCACACTAACGCCATTGTAGGGATGGAAAATCAGCGCCTTAAGTACCAGTCGGAAGCCAGCATGTCTAGCGATAAATTCCTATCAAGTCTAAGTTTTGAATCGATTGAGATTGTAAACACAGTATTCATAAGATTTGAATTGAAATAACACTGCGGCTCAGGCGCACGAACTAGCCCTCTCATCGAGTTTTCCTATCACACAAAATGCGGTATGTATTGATTTACTCAAGTGAATCAAGATTCTACGTTGATTCTCAGAAGATTCTCAGCTAATCCTCACGAACACATTAGTATTCGATTATAGCTGCCATCGTTTTGTCCCATTCTGTGACCAATGGTCTATATTCGTGACGATGCAAAACGCCAATCACGTTAAATAGCCATTAGTCTATTCAAACGGATCTAAACCAAACTTGGGGATTTGCTTTGTGTTAGTAATACCAACGTTGTAGACGAAAGACCAAATCTTATGCACAAAATCAGGAAGCGTGTCGTTGTGATCGAGCATGAGCAAAAGTTCCGCGAATTGCTGACGAGTTTAGTGGATGCGTCGACCAATTACACCACGGTAAACTCTTATGGTGACTGCGAAGAAGCCATTAAGAATCTACACGGTGACTTTCCGGACATTGTCGCCATGAATGTTGAGTTTCCGGGTATGAATGGCGCGGAGGCCATTACGAAGATTAAGAAGATGTTGCCTCACACGAACATCTTGATCGTGGCAGATCCGCTCGAGGAATCAAGGGTATTTAATGCATTGAGTGCTGGGGCGGATGGTTACATCCTGAAAAATGAGTGTGTCTATCACTTTATCAGCTACCTAGACGAACTTGACAACCATGGCTCGCCGCTCAGTCCATTCATTGCACGGATGATTATCGAATCGATCCAAATTTCTCGAGTATCGCCATTGACGACCCGTGAGACTGAGGTGCTGAGGTTGATCACCCAGGGCAATTCCTATGTGTTGATCGCTAAACAACTCAACATTTCTAAAGAAACTTCGAAGACGCACATCCGCAACATCTACAAGAAGTTGAAGGTCAATTCAAAATCGGAAGTGGTCAGGGTTGCGTTGCAGGAGCACTATGTGTCGGCTCCTATTCTCACGGATTACAATTAACCAATAGGTCTCGGCTGTTTTCATCCTGAGCTGAGCACCAATAAAAAGAAGAGGGGCTGTATCTTTCGATACAGCCCTCTTTTTTGCACCCTCAACAAATCACTTAGTTTCCCTAGTAAGTGGTTGTATTGATGGGTGTTGCCTCGAATAGCGTCACGCTGGGGACGTTTCTGTTGGTATTCAGCTCAGATTGAGGATAGAGCAGGCGAAGCGGTAGCGACGGGTTACCGGGTCTTACGGAAAGTTTCAAGAAGTTTCCGGTTCTGCGCACATCGTTGAATCCTTCCAACTGACCAGTTAGCGTGATGTAGCGTTCCTCTAGAATCTCGGTCAGCAGCGCTGTGTTGTCGGCCAAGTTGTTGGGGTTTTCCATCCCGCCTGGTGCGAAATCAGCCGCCGTGTAAGGGGCGTAGTTCAAACCGAAGTCGGCCGCATAGCCTGGATTTACATGCCCGCCGGTGTTATAGTAGGCACGGAGCTGGTTGAGCGCCGTTAAGGCACCTGCGAAATCATTCGATTTGCTCAGTGCTTCGGCTTGAATCAACATGTTCTCTTCGAAAGTTACCATCGGGAATGACGACTCACAGCCGAAGAAACCATCGTATCCAGCGCCTGATCCCCAATCGTAGTCGCACAGCACGTTCGGCTCGTAAGCAATCGACGCAAAGTTGAGACCTCCACCTGGGAAGTAGAAGAAGTTCAAACGCGCTTCCTCGTTCGTTTTTGCATTGTTCCGATTACCGGCCTCAGTTGCATCAAGCAAGCGCGGCGCATATGAATTAGCGCCCATGTAGCCCGCGCGATCGTAGGTGATGAACGAGTAGAACAAGTTAAACGTCTGCAAGTAGGCTGTACCATGGGTCGCCATCATGTTACCAGATGCAGCGGTGATCCCGGTACCGGGTGCCGAGTGAATGGCGGCATTTGTGTAATCGCGTGCATGCAAGTAGTAACGAGCTTTCAAGGTGTGGGCTACCGCCGTCCACGAACCCGGGTCGCCACCGAAGAAAATGTCGGCTGCCGTAGGTACAAGCACGTTCGGTACGGGCAATGCCAAATTGTTGATCGCCGAATCAAGAATCAATTGAACATTGCTGTAGACACTTGCTTGCGCATCAAACTTGGGTTCCGTTACAATCGGATACTTCAATGCGTCGCTGTAGGGAACATCGCCCCACAGGTCAGCAGCCAGACCTAGCGACATCGCATCCATTACTTGCGCGATGCCGAGAACTCGGTGGTTCTTTTCCACCCGTGCCTTACTCTTCACGATCTGGGTGTTCTTCAGCACCGCAGAATAGATCGCAGCCCATTCGCCGTTGAAGTCACGTCCAGAAACAGAATAGTTACCCAAGCCGATATACTGGCGATCTTCGCCACTGAAATGGCCTGTCCACATCCCGACCAAGCGATTCACGTCGCCTTCATACGCACCGATGAGGTTGGTTTGGGCTCCGCTCAAATACTTGAACGTCGAGATCACACTCGGATCGGTGATGTTCACCGGATCGGTCGAATAACCATCGGTCAGTTCATTACAAGATGCCAGTGCCAGCACTAGGGCTGTGACCAGCGTACCTGTTTTGATATATAGTTTCTTATTCATCGTATTAATCATTAATAGGTGATGGACAACTTAAAGAGCACTGACTTGGTGTTCGGGTTCTGGAAGTAGTCGATACCACGTCCGTTGTTTGCCCCTGTCAAGTTGGTTTCAGGGTCGATGCCTGTGTAAGGTGTCCACAGCAAGAGGTTACGACCTGTTACACCCAAGGTGATCGAGTTGAGTTTGCTCGCGCTCTTAAATTTTGCTCCATTGAACGTGTAGCTCAATGTCAATTCGCGAAGGCGACTCCAGTTTGATTTTTCGACAAAAGGCGCGTTTACGTTAAAACCACCGCCAGTGTTGGTATACCAAGCTTGGTCGAGTGCGACTTTGCCGCCCCCGAAGTCACCCACGGTTCCGCGGAAGGTGTAGCTTCCGTCGGCATTAGGGGCGGTGCGGCCAGAAGTTGCGACAGTCGCGCCATCAAAAGTTTTGATGGTCGCTGCCTCGGCAGCGCTGACAGTCGTTTCGGTTTCGGTGCTTTTCGCAACGCCATAGTTGACAAGCGCGCCACGGGTACCGTTCCACATCTGACCTCCTGCTTGCATGTCGAACAACGCATACAGGGTGAAACCCTTGAATCTAAAGGTGTTCCCGATGCTCATTCGATACTGAGGGTTCGGATTTCCGATCACTCCTTCTGAGGGGGCCAGTTTCGGGAAACCATTTTCATCGAGCACATAGGCACCTGTACTGGTTTGGTCATACCTGGTTCCCCACAAAACGCCGAGAGGTTGTCCTTCCACGGCGCGTGATGAACCATCCGAGAAACCACCACCCGTCAGCAAGACAGATTCGGCCCCGCTCAAGCTCAACACCTTGTTGCGGTAATTCGACCAAATGAAACTGGTACTCCACGTAAAGCCACTGGAAGTCTTCATCCATGTAGGCTCCAAGGAGAACTCGAGACCTTTGTTCTCGATGGATGCGGCATTGCCCACGATATTGGCAAAACCGGCTGACGGCGCCACGTTGACGGGCAGGATCGCATCGGTTGTCTTGTTATAGAACGCCGTAGCGCTAACCGCGACCCGATCGCGGAAGAAACGCAAATCGAAACCGCCTTCCACTTCATGCTTACGCTCGGGCTTGATATTCGGGTTACCCGCAGTGGTAGAAATAGAATAACCACCCACGCCATAGTTGGCCCCCACGAGTGTTCCGCCCCAGGATTCGGTAAATACGGTTGGCAGGTACTGTGTTAAGTTCAGGTATGGATCGGGTTGGCGACCCACAACACCGTACGATGCACGCAGTTTACCAAAGTTGAGCACGCTCTTGTCGGGAATGATTTGCGAGAATTGCCATGCCGCGCTTGCAGATGGATAAAAGAACATGCTTTGCGCCGACGGTCCAAACGTTGAGGCACTCTCGGCACGCGCCGTGAAGTTCAGGAACAGCTGGTTCGCAAAATCTACATTCACGTCGGTGAAGGCCGCCGCTGTCTTGATCGTGCTCGCCGAGTTGAACGGAATCCGGTTCGATGGATCCGAGTTGGCTAGGTTTGCAGGGGCATCGGGAATGATAAAGCCAAATGCTTGTGCACCTAAGTTGTTAAAGTTACGGCTGTTGTAGTTAAAGCCGAGGACGATCCCACCGCCAAACTGTTCGGAGAAGCGCTTCTTCGCTGTAGCATACAAGTTGGTGTTCCACTGTGACTCCACGATGTACTGTTCGCGGTACGAGCCACCCAGCGTAATGGCAGACTGCGCATTCACGAAATCGGTACGACGGTCAGAGTAGCTATCGACACCCACGTTGCCTTTCAGTGACAGCCAATCGGTGAGTTCATAGTTCAACTCAATGTTTCCGAGAAAACGATTGACCGACGAATAGCTCTTATTGTGTCCAATGGTCCAAAGAGGGTTGTCGAAGCCAGGGTTGGTAGACGATCCGTTGGTATTGCGGAACGACACTTGACGGTTCGGAAATGGAACGCCGTTCGCATCGTAGTAGGTACCCTCAACTGGTTCGTTGTTGAAATCGGGTGGCGTGCGCAAACCGCCGAGGAAAATACCACCCAGGTTGGATCCTTGTTGGATACGATTCGAGCGAATGCCAGAGTAGGTCACGTTAGCAGAAGCCTGCAAGCGATCCGTCAGCATCGTCGAAGCATTGACGCGGAAGGTATTCTTCTTGTAATTGCTATTCTGACGAATGATACCTTCTTGGTTCAAGTTCGAGTAACTAGCAAAGAAGTTCGAACGATCATTACCACCACTCATGTTCAACGAGTTTTCCAAGTAGTGACCTGTTTGAAAAACCTCTTTGGCATGATCATAAACATCCGTTGTATTCTTCTTGGTAATGCGGTAACGGCGCGAACCATCGGCAAACTCGGTATAACCGGTGTAGCCGGGGCCACCTGTGTTGTACGTGTCGGTACCCCCGGCGCGCGTCGAGATCTTGTCGCCCCAGCTACGCGCTTGGTTGTACACATACTTGCCTTGTGATCCCTGCCCAAATGCAGTTTGCAACTCGGGCACCTTGTTCACCTGGTCGAAAGACAATGTGCCGCTATAACTAATGTTTACTTTACCCTTGCTGTTCGCTCCTTTCTTGGTGGTGATCACAATCACACCATTGGCGGCACGGCTACCCCACAACGCTGCGGCAGAAGCACTTTTAATCACTTCTATCGATGCGATGTCGTCGGGGTTCAAGTCGTTGAGGCGGGATTGCTGCTGCACCCCGTCGACCTGGTTTCCGTTGTCTTGGTAGCTATTGTACATCGGCATACCGTCGATGACGATCAACGGCTGCAAGTCGCCCGTTACGGTACTTTGACCACGAATCTGGATATATGAACCAGCACCCGGGTCGCTACCGTTCCGCACGAGGTTGAGGCCGGGCGCTTTTCCGGCCAAGCCATTCAATACGCTCGCTTCACCAGAAGAAACAATTGCCGCACCCGTTACAGTCGACGGAGCCGAACCCAATCGATCACGAGGAACCGCATCACCCATGGCGTTTACCACGACTTCATTCAACTGGGTAACATCCATCGACAATTGTACATCGACCGTTGAATTCGCTCCAACCACCACTTCTTTGGTAGTCATCCCAACGAATGAAAACACCAGCACAGCATTACTCTCGGTGAATGCAATGTTGTAGACGCCATTGGCATCTGTCACGGTACCATTCGCGGTACCTTTCACAACGACGTTGACGCCAGGAAGTGCCGTGCCATCATCGGCAGCCGTGACCTTCCCCGTCACCGTTCTCTGTTGCGCGTACAGCACCTGCCCACAGGATAGCAAGACCACTACGCATAGTAGAATTTTCTTCATCATTAACATTTGGTTTAGTTGAAAGAACGTCATGCACGAGGGCTTGCAACAACGTTGCTTTCGTTTAGGCAGGCCTTAGCACTTGACGATGGTAAAGTTCCGGGCTGGGGATCGCCGGATAAATCACCTGAATGGGTTATTGACACTGGTCGTAACCCCTATTTTGCGGTATTTATTGGGGTAGTCATATACCCCAAGCCTGTTCAGGCATCCAAATGTTAGTTTCTTATTTCTTGTCGGGCTTCTTGTCCGTTATTCCTTATTCATTGGGTTTCTTTTGTCCTTCTCAACCCCAAACACAATAGTGTACTTATTGCCTCAATACGCACATGGACCAGAGTCATATTTTTCGAAAAACGCAGAACAACATCGGCGTCGGGCCGGCAGACTCAACAATATCCAGGCGAATTCAAAAAGGAAATGAGCTAGAAGTGATTGGACAAACGACGTAGAGCACGAGTTGCAGCCGGTCACCCCGCATCGCCACCCCCACTCATACGCACGATGCGCGGAACAAACTCCCCGATGACGTCGACTAAATCTGATTGCCTCGCCATCACTTCTTGAATATCCTTATACGCCATCGGCGCCTCGTCGAGTCCTCCACCCAGCAACTCGACATCTGCGCGTTGCAGGGCCTGTCTCACCATTTTGTTGGTAATACTCGTCTTCGCGGCTTGTCTCGACAGGAGGCGACCGGCGCCGTGTGAGGCTGAATTCAGCGACGGCGCGTAGCCTTTACCCTTGACGAGAAACCCCGGCGCTGTCATCGATCCCGGGATTATTCCCAAAATACCTTTGCCCGCCGGTGTGGCGCCCTTGCGATGAACGATTACCTCTGTTCCGTCTGGCATGCACTCCTTCCAGGCGAAATTGTGATGGTTTTCCACTTTGAAAAGAGGATGTTCACCTAACGCCTTCGATAGCCGTTCGTGAATTTGATCGTGGTTAGCGGATGCATAATCCCCAGCTAGATTCATCGCTGTCCAGTATTCGTGGCCCACTTCGGTACGTAAGTCTAGCCACGCCAAGTTGGCCGCCTCGGAAGGCAAATGACACAACTCTCTCGCAAGCCGCGTGAAATGCGTGGCGATCTCCTTTCCGAGGCCACGTGATCCCGAATGCGAAAGGACAGCTAGGTAGCTGCCGGGCGCGAGATTCCACTCGTTGCCTTCTTTCAACGAGATCAAACCGAACTCCACGAAATGGTTGCCACTTCCGGATGAACCAATCTGCTTCGCCGCCTTGCCATGGAGGCTCCTCAACATTTTGATCTCTTGAAACTCACGCCGGCTCAACACCGGATGATCCTTGACGCGATCGAAGGTCTCATAGCCAAAGCGGGTATGATCGAAAAGCATCTGTTTGAGCTTGGCCCTGTTTCGCTCTAGGAACACCTGACCCATGGGATACACCGTGAGTGCCATCCTGCAACCAATGTCAACGCCAACCCCATATGGGATAACAGCATCTCGCGTTGCGAGCACACCTCCGATGGGCAAACCATACCCTTGATGGGCATCTGGCATCAAAGACCCTGCGACGGTCACCGGCAGCTTCATCGCAATTTCCATCTGGTTGCGAGCTCCTTCTTCGATGCCCGCACCGCCAAAAATCGCGTAGTCGATGCGGTTCCTCAACAAGTCGTGTCGAAACGACTTCTTCTCCGCAGGTGCCAATGCCAAGGCAACGGTGCTCCAAATCGAGTCGGTCGCGAACAACTTTGGATCTCTCAGCACAGCCGATAGAGCAGCAAGAATTTCTTCCTTCGTATTCCGACGATAGTGTCGAACGATCACGTTGATAGCCAACCCGACCGCCTTACCTTCTGGGAATCCTAACTTCACTAGATCCTTCCCACTTACAATTTTACGTTTCATATCATAGTATCTTAACCCCCCTTACAAAAAGGCATAGCATTTCAACCCTTCAATCGAAGGTTATTTGAGTCTTCAATAACCAGGAGAAATAAAAAACCCGGTCGATTGACCGGGTTCTTCTATAAAAGCAAGGAGTCTTTCAATGGAAGAAACACGGCCAACATATTACATCAACGCCACTTCGTGGGTTGATTGTCGTTTGTGTTGTCCTGTTCGTAAGCATGACGCAAAGGTATGTTCTATCTTCTTGATTTTACAACTGTGATCTCGAATTTCTTTTAACTCGCTTCTTTGCTCGTTGGTTCTTGGTGATCGAACAACCGGGTTACAACCTCGACATTCTTCCTTGCGGGAATCATCAGCGGCACCACCGCTAACGCCAGTAACACACCCATTGCTTCAAAAAGGTGCAACGGCGTTCCGAAGAAGTTTCCAGAGCTATAGATCAAGAGGATCATCAGTACCGAGAAGGGTAGTGACACGGCAAGTACGTTCATGGCAAAATCCAAATCGAACGTGCGAGCAGTTCCAACGGCCTGCTTCGACTCCATATCATTTACCACTGCCATGTGGGCATATGGCCAAAAGCTACACGCACTCTGGGGAAACACCACGATCAGTAAAGCGGTTGCGAGATCGGTGACAGGAAAGAAAACCAACACCAACGCTGATAGCAAAAATGCGATAGCCGATCGAAAGAAGATAAAAGAGAAGATGGCCTTGAATTGTTGCCAACTAAACTTTATCGATATGCCGATAAAAAGGAGGACCAGAGGTGTCATCATGAGACTAATCTTGTCTACGCTGGCACGTATGAACTCAGGAAAAGCATCGTAGCCTAGTCCCAACGACAACATGACGACCGCTGTTAGGATAACTAAGTTGACGGGTTCGTTCACCAGCGACACCCACAGCGCCTTCAAGCGAACACTGCGGCCACCTTGCAGGTGGGTGTTGGCAGCGAAGTACCACTTCATCGCAATGAGGTATGCGATCACCAACACAAAGATCTTGTTTCCAAGATCTGCCAGCGCCGCGATCGCCAAATTCGACTCGCCACTGTATTCCAGAATAAATGGAAACGACGACAATCCTGGCGCGAGCGACGGAATAAGTAAGATCAGTGTACGGTATTGATTGTTCGGAAGGTTGAAAAGCGATTGGACTGACAACTTGGATAGGATTCCAAACACGACCAAGTTAAATCCGAGCGCCATCAGCGGTACAACGACCAGACCTGGTACAAAGTCGATCTTCAACAAGGCGATAAAGATGGTGGCTGGAAGCGCGAGGCTTAGGATCATTGTTCGGATACCATCGCGCGATTCTTTGCTTCCTATCTTCTTCCTAAATAGGAACCCAATGACGATCAGCAACAAGAGCGAAATCGTCTTCATCCCTGCGGAACTTATCATAAGGTTAGCGAGATGAGTGGCCGCCGGTTGAACTTGTAATGGCTTGTAAACTCTTGACGAACAATTTCAGTTCGTCCATGGTGCCGATGCTCACGCGTGCATAGGGTTTTCCGTCGATTTCGTAACCGCGGATACCGACGCTTCGCTCCAGCATTTTGTCGAGCAATTCCTTGACGGGCATCTGGATCGGGAACAAAATAAAGTTCGTTGAACTCGGGATGGGGTTAAATCCAAGCTTTTTCAGCTCTTCAAACACGTACTCCCTGTTTTTCTTGTTGTTGGTACGCGTGAACTCTTGAAAAGACGCGTCCTTCAAACTTGCCATCGCGCCCGATACGGACGTGACACTGAGACCCATCTCTGTACGAACCAAGTCCTGTATTTGCTTGACACGTTCCGGTTTTGCAACCATGTAACCTACGCGCAGGCCTGCCATACCATGTATCTTGGAGAATGTACGAGCGATGATGACATCGTATCCTTCGCCGATCGTACCTACGGCCGTTTCGGAATCGGGGTTGTCGAGCAATTCCATGTACGCTTCATCGATGAAGATCGGTACACGGGAATTTACTTTCTTGATAAATGCGCGAATCTCTGCTGCGGGCGTCATCGTACCCGTTGGATTATTCGGATTGCAGATATACACGAGTTTTGTGTTCTCGTCGATCGCCTTTTCCATTGCGTCGAGGTCGTGTGCGTAATCGGTCCGAAGGGGGATGTTTTTCCACGTAGCGCCGATCGCCTGCGCCGTTTTCACCAGCGACAAGTAAGAAGGATCGGCCGACACCACGTTCCCACCTTTCATGCAAAGGGCAAATGCCGTCTTTTCGAGAATATCGGTTGAACCGGCCGCCACCAAAACTTGGTTGGGTGCCACGCCTTCTTTCTTGGCCAGCGTCTCCACCATTTCTACCGCACTATTATATACGTACCGGTTGCCCTTCGACGCTGCCTCGCCCACGGCCGCAATCGCCTTTTTGGAAGGGCCCCAGGGATTTTCGTTGGCAAGCAGTCTGGCCTTCAACTGGGTCAAGTCGGCGGCGGGTGCGAGGTGATACTGCTCCCGGGTATGGTGGACGCCTTGAAATGGCTTCATTCCTAGCGCCGGCATCGCTTGTGTGCGGCTAGTGAAAAATGCGCCGGTCATCATGGCGCTGGTGGCCAGGGCACTCTTTTTCAACCAATCGCGCCTGGATACATTCTTTGTCTTCATTGGGTAAAGCGGTTATCGTAAGGGATAAGCGATGTTAGCGATTATTCACCACGAATATTCTTAACACCCCCGCTTTATTTGCCGACACCGTTTGCGGGAACCATGACCTGTCGATTTTTGATGTGTTTTTTGAGCTCATTGGCTCAAAAATTACCCTCAAGGCAAAGTTTTGTACTAAAATTCAAACAAAACAGGTTCTCCGCAGATTCAACAAGAAACTCCTTTTTTTCCCTCCTATTCAGTTCTGAGTGTCTGTGCGGGATTTGTACGCGCAGCAACCGCAGCATGGTAAGAGACGGTGAGCAAGGCGAGCATCATCGCGGCGAGACCCGACACCAATGCAAGCACCCAATTAAACGGGACAGAATAAGCAAAGGTCGCCAACCATTGTCGCATCGCATACCAACTCAAAGGCGCTGATATCACAAAGGCAATTGTGACCAACACCAAGAATCTATTGGAGACGATCATCAGTAAGCTTCCAAGCGACGCACCCAATACTTTCCGAATCCCCAACTCCTTGGTGCGTTGAGCGATGGTGTAAGACGCCAGTCCAAAAAGACCCAATGCGGCAATGAGAATAGCCAGAATGGAGAAAATACTCATGACTTGGCCAAGCCTGGATTCCGACTGATACTGATCATCGTACTGAGCTTGAACAAAGTTGAATCGAAAGAGAGAAGCAGGAACAATGGTAGACCAACGTTCGAACATGGCATTGGTGATTCTTTCAAAGTTGTCGCCCTGAACGCGCACCAACATGCGACTCGTATAACTCCCGTTTTGAATCCCCGCGTGGATGATCAGTGGTTCTATGGGCTTTTGTAGGGACGTCAAGTGAAAGTCTTTCACGATGCCCCTCACCACACCTTGCGTTCCCCACATCGCCAGCTTCTTACCAATCGCATCTTCCCGCGACCAACCAAAGAACTCCAGAGCGGACTCATTGATCAGAAACTCCCAAGTGCTATCGCGGGGCAAGGTCGGCGAAAAGTCGGACCCTGCAACTAGTTGAATGCCAGTTGCCGCAACAAATGCCGGGTCGACACCGAAGTTGTAAATGATCACCTCCTTGTTTCCAATGTCACCACCATAAACTTTTGCTTTGCTTCCTATATTGATGGGTGTTCCACTTGCCAACGCGATCTCCTCGACGCCGGCGATCGTAGCAAACGACTCGCGGATCACATCACGATTTTTCCTCGCGATGCTGTCCATCGGTATCGAAATCAATTTTTCCTTATCGACACCCACGTCGGCACGTGTCATATACTGAAGTTGATCGTTGATGGTGAGCGTGTTGATGATCAAAAAGATCGATACCACGAACTGGAAAACGACGAGTCCCTTACGAAGCAATGCCCCCGAACCGGCATTGTGTAGCTTGCCCTTCAGTACCAGCGCCGGTTTGAAGGAAGAAAGTACAAAAGCTGGATAGATTCCGCCGAGAAAACTGATCAGGAGCCACGTGCCCACAATCAGCAACCAGCGACTCGGCTCACCGAGGCCCAATTCCAATTGCTTTCCGGAAACATTCGAGAAGATGGGAAGCATTAGGTACACCATACCGACAGCACCGATAATGGCCATAAGGGTGACCAACAACGACTCACTCAAGAATTGAACGAATAGTTCTCTTCGAAGTGCTCCCACCGATTTCCTCACACCTACCTCTCGCGCCCTTTCCATCGATCGCGCGGTCGAAAGGTTCATATAATTGATGATGGCTATCATCAAAACCAAGAGGGCAATACCACCGAAGATATAGACATACTTGATATCGCTTGTGTTGTTCAAGCCCGGATACCTTGGGTTGCGCAGGTACACGTCCGTCAGTGGAACTAAGTCGAGGTCCACGAATTCATTCACCCTTGGTCCGAACTTGGACTGAAGGCGCTCCTTAACGGAACGCAGCATGTTTGGTACATCTGCGTTGGGTGTTAAAAGCAGGTACGTTACCATCGAACTCGTGTTCCAGTTTGGCTCGGTTTCGACGGTTGGTAACGTCGACATGGAAATCATCATCGTACAATCAATGTGCGTGGCCTTCGGAAGGTCTTTCATTACGCCAGTAATTTTGTAGAGCTTTCCATTCTGCGCCACCAGGGTCGTCGACATGACGTCGGTTTTCTGCCAATCCTCTCCAAAATACTTGGCTGCCGCAGTCTCGGTGAGTACGATTGACCGCGGCGCCACCAAGGCAGATTTGGGATTGCCCAACAACAACGGCAGTCCAAACACGTCGAAGAAGGTACTGTCCACATATTGGGCGCTTCGCTCCTCGATTACTTCGTCTCCATGAAGGAACGTGATCGGGCGCGCCTGCATGCGCACGAAGTTTTCAACTTCACTGAAGGTTTCTTTCCACACATAGCTAACAGCGGTAGTGGATTGTGCGACTGGCACTTCGGAAGAACCAAACTTCCAGACCATCGGCGCGAGGTAAACTCGATCTGCATTTGGATACGCGCGATCCACACTCATTTCTCGAACAACGAACAGTGTGATAACGATCGTTACGGCCAACCCAAGCGCGAGGCCGGTAATGTTGATGGCGTTGTGTAGCCGTTGCCTGGCAATCTGCCGAATGGCAATCTTCAAGTAATTTCCAAACATGTAGCGTAGTGTTGAGGGTGAACGATCGGTTTTGCGTTTCAAAACACGGTGGAAGAGTAAGCTCAAAAATGCCCGGATGTAAGCCACGTCGGCCCGCCATTTACCCAGTTCACGCCGTTGTTGTTGGTAGTCCTCCTGCATGTCGCCGAGAATCACTTCTGCTTCGCGCCAATCGGTGAGGCGTTCTACCCATCGGGTGATAAATCTGGGAGGCTGTTTGTGTGACTTCATTTCTTGCTGAGGTCAAGGATTACCTGTGGTATCGAACGCCACATTTGATCGCGGAGGCTTTTGGCTTCTTGCATGGCCCTTGCCCCGGCTTTCGTCACTCGGTAGTAGCGCTTGCGGCGTCCACCCCGCTCGGGCGTTGTTTCTCCCTCTTTCGATTCGAGGAAACCTTTCTCTTCGAGACGACCGAGGGCAGCGTGCAACGCGCCAATACTCGGATCTCTTCCCATTCGCTTCTTCAACTCGCTTTTGATCGAAATACCGTATGCGTCGTCGGCCAGAATGGCGACTGATAGCAAGACGATCTCTTCAAATTCCCCGAGGTGTGTTCCCTTCATGATCAAATTTCCTATTTGTATACTTTGAACGCAGAAGGAGGTTACAAGGGTTTCGAAAAAGAATGAAATCTGTTCCTGTCGGGGTTGAAAGGCCTGCAGCAAACTAATCCCTATCTTTTCGGCGCAATGAAGAAAGCTCCCTCTACGCTGTCGAGCGTGATCCTTTGGTCTGTGATTTCGGCTGCTTTTATCGGTCCGGGCACGGTAACGACGGCGGTGTCGGCGGGTTCAAGCTACGGGCTCCAGCTATTGTGGGCGGTCACTTTTGCCACCTTTGGCTGCATCGTACTGCAGGAGCTCTCGGCGCGCATTACCATTGCCAGTGGAATCACCTTCGGCGAAACCCTGAAGAAAAAATTCGGTCCGACGCGCGGGACAGCGTTGCAGTGGTTGGTTGGCGGAAGTGTGATTTTGGGTTGCGCCGCGTATGAGGCAGGAAACATTCTAGGAGCCGTGTCGGGTCTGAGCCTCGTGACCGGTTGGCCGTCGTCGATGCTCACGATCTTAGTGACGGCGGTGAGCGCGGCCATCCTTTGGTTGGGAGGTCGTGACATCATTTCGAACTTGATGATGGTTCTCGTGGTGATGATGGGTGTAGCCTTTGCCACGCTCGCCTTCTCGCAACCGCTGTCGATCCAAGAGTTGGCGGTGTCATCCATCAAACCCGTCATACCTCCCGGCTCCGAGTTGATTGTGTTGGGGCTCATTGGCACCACGATCGTACCCTACAACATATTTATTGGGGCGGGCATCAGCAAAGGACAAACCATTCGCCTGATGCGAATCGGGTTGGCAATCTCTGTCTGCATCGGAGGCGCCATTACCGCTGCGATCTTAATTGCAGGTAAATCGGTACCGAGTTTCAATTCATTCGAAACATTGGCCGCATCTATGTCTAACCTCGTTGGACCTTGGGGAGCTTATGCACTCGCGTTCGGCTTGTTTGCGGCGGGGTTTTCCTCCGCGATTACGTCACCGTTCGCGTCGTCGGTCATTGCCACGACGGTTTTCGGATTTCATCAGCCATGGAAAGTGCGGCTGGTTTGGGGATTGGTATTGTTGACGGGTTTTGCGTTTGGAATCAGCGGCATCCGCCCTATTCCAGTCATTTTGACCGTGCAGGCGCTGAATGGCTTAGTACTACCCTTGGTTACACTTTACCTCATCATCATCGTAAACGACGAGTCGATCGTTCCCAAAGCGTTGGCCCACGGAATCCGGTACAATATTGTCTTACTGATTATTCTCTTTGTGGCCACCGTTCTGGGGGCAAGCAACATCGACAAGTCCATGAGTTCGATGCTGGCACTTGCGGAATCTTCCCACCCAGGATGGGTGTTGGCATCAACGGGTTTGGTCATGCTTTACCCGTCGGTGATCCTCATCCAAAAATATGCCCTAAAGTAACTTCGCGAGGGTGCTGATGTAACGCTCGGGCACTTCGCCTTTGGTTGCGGCGAGGTAGTCGTTGTAACTACAGGGAACGATACTATTTCGTGTGTACTTGTTGGCTGTCTGGGGCATTACCTCCATCCACCATTTTTCAGTGAACTTGCTTTTATAAAAGACGATTACTTCCGGTTCGGTGGGCATCGAAACGGTATACTTCATGAAGTCGTTGCTTTTGAAGTCACGCTCGTTTTTTCTGTGATAGAATCCTTCGATAAAGTACCAGATCATGGTGGCGACAACGGAAGCAGTCTTGCGGTGAACATCGTCGTAGTCGGGGTTGTACTCATAGAAGCCGATCGAACTGAGTTTCTCGTTTTGTCCAGCGTACCAACAAAGTTGACATGCCTCTTCGCCCGTTAATCCGAAAGGTTGCGCATTGATATTGCCTGGGGCATCAGCTGAACGAATGGCGGTGACATCGAATGAAAGCATATCGGCGGTGCGTATCGCCGGTTCCATTTCAGCCAGGTTTTGTCTCATGGCGCCGAGTCGGTGCGCATCGAAGTAGAGTTTTTCCAAGATCGAAGCCGAGTTTTGATCGATCAGGTACAACTGGTGCGCAAGGTGGGTATAGCTGAAGAGATAGTTCGGCTCGTGGAGTAAAATTTTGTGGATGTGTTGACGCGACGGCAATGCTTCGCGAACGTCTTCTAAGTCTAAGAAGGCGTCGACGTTGAGAAGGCTGACGAGTTTCTCGAGGTCTTGGTATCCCCGGTATTGACCATAGTCGACATCATGTGTTCCTCCAATGATGATCGGGAGCACGTTGGCTTCGAGCAACATCCGACACACTTCACTTACGCGGACGTATGTTTCTTCTAGGTCGATGCCTGTGTTCAGGTTGCCCAGGTCGACGATGTTATAGATCCCGGTCCCTTTTTTCAGTTGGTATAGCTTCTTGCGAATCTCGTCCGGACCTTTGGCGGCGCCGAAGTTATTGGGCGTGCCACGCTCTTCTCTCACCCCGAAAATGGCCATGTGTGCGCCATGATAATCGGGCATTTTCTCGGTAAAGGACTTGACACTTCTGAAGAAACTGCTCTGGGCGGAAACGTCGGCGTACACCGACTCGTCGATGGGGGAAAAGAAAATGGTCAGATCCATTATTGAATTTAGAGTTTAGAATTTAGAATTCAGAATTCTGAATCCTTAATTCTAAACTCTGAATTCTTAATCCTGAATTCTCAATCCTGAATTCTTAGCCTCCGAAGTCGTCGAAGCGGATATTTTCCTTGGGGATGCCCATGTCATCGAGCATTTTGAGAACGGCCGCGTTCATCATAGGAGGTCCGCAGAGGTAGTACTCGACATCTTCCGGAGCGGGGTGTTTGCTCAGGTAGTTGTCGAACAAGCACTTGTGGATGAATCCTACGTAACCGTCGGCAGCAGAATCGTCGAGGCTCGACTTCACCTTCCAGTTGTCTTCGGGAAGTGGCTCAGACAAGCCGATATGGAACTTGAAGTTCGGGAATTCCTTTTCGATTTTACGGAAGTGGTCTACGTAGAAGAGTTCCTTTTTCGAGCGACCGCCGTACCAGTACGATACTTTCCGGTTGGTCTTTTCGGTATGAAATAAGTGGAAGATCTGTGCACGGAGGGGGGCCATTCCGGCGCCACCGCCGATGTAGATCATTTCGCGTTGCGTCTTATTGATGTGGAATTCACCGTAAGGGCCCGAGATAGTGACCTTGTCACCCGGCTTGCGGCTGAACACATAAGAAGAACAAATTCCAGGATTTACGTCCATCCACTTGTTGTTCGCGCGATCCCATGGCGGGGTAGCAATGCGGATGTTGAGCATGATGATATTTCCTTCGGCCGGGTGATTCGCCATCGAGTAGGCTCGGAAGATGGGTTCTTCATTTTTCATCTTCAGATCCCACAGCTTGAACTTGTCCCAATCGCTCTGGAACACATCCTTTTTATGGCCGAGTTCGGGATGGGGGGTGATGTCCATGGTCTTAAATTCGACCGTGGTGGCTGGCACGTCGATTTGGATGTAGCCACCTGCCTCGAAGTGGAGACTTTCTCCGGGGGGGAGTTTCACCACAAATTCCTTGATAAACGTGGATACGTTGTAGTTCGACACCACTTCGCACTCCCATTTCTTGATACCGAATATTTCGTCGGGGATCCTGATGTTGAGATCTTGTTTCACCTTGACTTGGCAACCAAGGCGCACGTGGTCTTTTCGCTCTTGGCGCGATAGGTGGCCCATTTCGGTGGGAAGGACGTCGCCGCCACCGGATTCCACCACGCACTTGCACATGGCGCATGTACCGCCGCCACCGCATGCAGAAGGAAGGAAAATCTTTTCGTTACTCAACGTGCTCAGGAGTGAACTCCCGGCAGATACCGTGAGCGTACGCTCACCATTGATGACAATCTTTACAGGGCCGGATTGTACGAGTTTCTTTTGTGCAAGAATCAACAACGCCACCAACAACAGGATGATCAGCGTGAACGCAACGATCGAGGAAGCAATGAGCATAAAAAAGAAAGAAGACGTTTACTGGGTTACAAATATATCTGATGTCCCCAATAAACGCCCTCCGGCCCTATAAAAAATTAGGTCCTTTAAGCCCGTCTTAAGCTATCGCAACTGTCTCTTTTTCAGAAACTTGCGCTGGCGAAACTTTCGCATCGGCATCGAGGATCACGCTCACGCGGTCATCGTTCGCCCATTCACGGAGTTTCTCTATGGTAATTGTGCCTTTCAGGAACTGGTGACCGTGTCCTTTGTAACCACCTTGGAACACGAGGAAGTCGGTCGGTTTTACGCTGTCGCCCGAGAAGCTTACCACCACATCGACCGAGGCGTCGTTGGAGAATGACAGGTGATCTTGCTCGCGCTTTTTGTATTCATAGCGATAGCCATACGTCAGCGCCGAGACGTCGGAGAGTACGGCGGAACCGGTGGGATAGCTCCCGGCTCCCTTCCCCACGAAGACCTGTTTCTCGGCAAAGGCACCCTGCACCAGTACGGCATTATACTCGTACCGAACATTGGCGAGCAAGTGCGTCGTCTCAATGAACTGGGGTGCGACAAAGCCGTAGACTTTTCCATTCTGTTTGAATGCGCGCGCGATCAACTTGATTGTGTAGCCGTTTTCACGCGCGTATTTCAAGTCGACGTCCGAAATCTTGTCGATCCCGAAATTGACAATACGATCGGGGTGCACGAACACGCCGAATGTGTGGGCGATGGCGATCGTCAGCTTGAACTTAGCGTCGAAGCCTTTCACATCCAGCGCCGGGTTACTCTCGGCGAACCCGAGTTCTTGAGCTTTCTTCAGCGCGTCTTGGTAGCTCTTCCGGCCATCAAAAATTTCGGTCAGGATATAATTCGTGGATCCATTGAAGATCCCCTCGATGCTGTCGATCAAATCGTTGTCGTAATATTCCTCGAGGTTGCGGATGATTGGAATACTGCCACAAACTGAGCCTTCATACAGCACGGCGCGGTTGTGCTTTTGCTGGAGCTCGTAGATTTCCGTGAAGTGTTCCGCGAGCATCTTCTTATTCGCGGTCACCACCGACTTACCTTTTTCGAGTGCTTCCTTTACGATAGCAAACGCCGCCTCGGAGTCGTCGATCAACTCAACGATGACGTCGATTTCTGGGTCGTCGAGGATCTCCTGCCTCGAGGTGGTAAAAAACGAGGCGTCGATGGGACGTTTTTTGTTGGCATGTTTCACGCATATTTTCTTGATGGATGCTTTCACGCCATGCGTTTCGTGGAGCACGTGGTACAACCCCTGACCTACACATCCAAATCCGAATAAACCAAGTTTCAAAGTCTTGCTCATAAAAGAATATTCTCTTTAACCTTTACAAATTTTCTAATCAACTCACGGAACTGTTCAAACTCGACAAGGAATCCATCGTGCCCGTACGGCGACTGGATCAACTCGAATTGGGCACCTGGAATGTGATCGGCTAGGAACTTTTGTTCTTGAACAGGAAATAGCAAATCGCTGCTGACGCCGATCACCAGCGTTTTCGCTCGAATAGCACCCAGCACTTGTTCCAAAGTGCCGCGTCCTCGACCGAGGTGGTGGTTGTCCATGGCATTCAACAGCGTCCAGTAGGAGAATGAGTTAAAGCGGTTGGCCAACTTGGTTCCTTGGTATCGTTGGTATGACGCTGCCCGGAATCCTTCCAATTTCTCGGAAGCAACTTCAGGTTGGTTTTTATTGTATATCTCGTAACTCCGGAATGAGACCATGGCGATGGCGCGCGCGGCTTTCATTCCTTCGGCGCCAGCGCGTTCATTCTTGTCCTTCCAAGTTGGATCCGCCGCAATGGCCATGCGTTGGGCTTCGTTGATGGCGATTCCCCAAGGCGAATGGAAGGCGTTGCATGCCACCGGGATGATGCGCTCGAAGGTGTCAGGTTTCTGAATTGCCCATTCGAGGACTTGTTGTCCACCCAGTGAACCCCCAATCAGTGTATGTATTTTTTTGATGCCGAGGCTTTCGCGGAGACGATCGAATGCTTGAACGACGTCCCGGTTGGTGATCATGGGGAACTCATGAAAATAAGGAGCGCCGGTGGCTGGATTAATCGAGAGCGGTCCCGTGGAGCCATAGCAACCTCCAAGGGCATTGGCACAAATGATAAAATACTGTTTCGGGTCGAAGGGACTGCCTTCGGAGAAAAGTCCGTGCCACCAGTCGGCGAAATCAGAACTACCCGTCAAAGCGTGGCAAACCCAGATGGCGTTATTGCGCTCTTTGTTTAGTTGGCCCAATGTCGTGTACTTCAACTGGAACCCAGGAAGTTTTCCACCCGACTCCAGCGCGAACTCGACAGGATAGTGAAAGATATGGTCGTGCTTAATCATGTATATAAAAACGCCTGACTATTTCAATGCTGCGGTTCCCGCTTTTGCCACCTCGGTATCTTGAAATGCTTGTACTCCTGAAACACCGATCGCGCCGACGATCTCGCCATTTAAGGTGAGCAGTTCCCCGCCCTCCACGGCAATTCCGTTGGGAAGGGAAAGTACCCTCAAGTTTTCACCGCCGTTGGCCAACGCATCTTGAAACGCCTTGGTTGGTCGCTTGAAATTGTTCGCCGTCTTGGCTTTGGTGATGGCGACCTCGATCGAGCCGATTTGGGTATTGTCGAAGCGTTCGAGGTACACGATGTTACCGCCGGTATCGACGATCACGATCACGACGTTCCACTGCTTCGACGCTGCGTATGCATTCGCCGCCGCCGCCACTTTCTTGGCGTTGTCCAAGGAAATGTTTGGCCCATAAGAAAGCACGGGCGCGGGTTTGTTAGGAGGTGTTACGAGTGCCTGCGCCGACGCGACTGCGGTCGCGAAAAGCAAGAAAAGTAGTGATACGTATTTCATAGGTTTTCTATTTACGGAAAAGCACCCTTCACCGGAGCGAAGGGTGCTGTTAAATACTTGTTATTTGGTTGCGAGCGCCTTCTTGAACACCTTCTCAAACGCTTGCTGTAAGTCAGCCATCACGTCATCGATGTGTTCGAGGCCAACGGAAATCCTCAACAAAGTAGGCAACACACCGGCGGTGATTTGCTCTTCGTCGGACAACTGTTGGTGCGTGGTCGCAGAAGGTTGGATGATCAGCGTCTTCGCATCGCCAACATTGGCCAGGTGGCTGATGAGTTGCAAGTTGTTCACCAACTCCTTTGTGTCTTCCTTGGTGCCCTTTACAGTGAATGAAAGCACGGCTCCAAACCCATTGCGTAGGTATTTCTTCGCAAGTTTGTGATAGGTGCTCGAGGCGAGACCTGGATAATTAACACTCTCCACGTTTGGATGCTGTTCGAGCCATTGTGCGAGGAGGAGCGCATTATCAACCGAACGTTGTACACGCAGCGACAGCGTCTCCAGACCTTGAAGTAAGAGGAATGAGTTAAATGGGCTAAGTGCGGGGCCGAAATCACGAAGACCTTCCACGCGCGCACGGATGATAAACGCGATGTTGGGAAGTCCCAGCGGATTGCCAGTTCCAAACACCTCCCAGAACTTGAGCCCATGGTATCCTTCCGAAGGTTCGGTAAACTGCGGAAACTTGCCATTGCCCCAGTTGTAGTTACCGCCGTCGATGATCACCCCACCGATCGAGGTTCCATGACCACCAATCCACTTGGTGGCCGAAGCGACTACCACATGTGCGCCGTGTTCCAGCGGGCGGAACAAATAACCACCAGCTCCGAAGGTGTTGTCGACGATGAGCGGGAGGTCGTGCTTGCGCGCCAGCGCCGCGATCGCTTCAAAATCGGGGATATTGAATCCTGGGTTCCCGATCGTTTCGATGTACAGCGCCCGTGTTTTCTTATCGATCAGTTTCTCGAATGCTTCTGCGGTATCACCTTCGGCAAAGCGTGCGTCGATGCCGAGCCGCTTGAACGCTACTTTAAACTGGTTGTAAGTACCTCCGTAGAGAAAAGAGGTCGACACGAAGTTGTCGCCTACTTGCAAGATGTTGTTCAGCGCGATGAACTGGGCCGCCTGTCCAGAGCCGACAGCGAGTGCAGCAACGCCGCCTTCAAGTGCAGCGATCCTTTTTTCAAGGACATCGGTAGTCGGATTCATGATCCGCGTATAGATATTGCCGAACTCCTTTAGTGCAAAAAGATTCGCACCATGATCGGAGTCTTTGAACGTGTAGGATGTGGTTTGGTAAATCGGCACGGCGCGCGAGCGCGTGGTGGGATCTACTTCTTGTCCTGCGTGTAACTGGAGGGTTTCAAAACGAAAATTTGACATAGCGAGCGTATTTAAATTGTTTAAATAAGTTTAATAAGACGGAGAATTGAGGGGCCACGAACTCTCGCCGTGTTGGCGAGACCGGTGGTTGGTTAGATTGCTAGCAGAGTGTGCTTAACAACAACAACGCACCTGACGGGCAGGCATACATTGACAACAACACATGCAACAAATGCAGATGCCGAGCTCAAGTGTACGGAGGAAGAAAACTAGGGATTGTTCGATCGAAGAGGTGAGCCGTTTAAGTCGACTCTCGAGAGTGGTGATGATGGTGTTCATGGGTCTAACCGGTTTATTGTTCCCGCGGCACCTTGCCCGGGCAGGCTTTAGCACCATCTCCAACAAGGAGGAAGGTTGCTAGCGCGTCATAGAGCCTGTTCTCTCAGCGCTTCTTTATAAATCGATTAAGCCGAAGCCTCATCGATCTTGCCTTGCAAACGTAGGAGTGAAATTTCGAGTTTCCAAATTCGTCTTAAAAATTCGCCTGGCATTAGATGTCGAGGACGATCGATATTGTTTGCCAATAGTCGGAAAAAACGCCTTTCACACGATTGCGCCACCACCAACCACCAACCATCAACCACCAACCACCAACCATCAACCATCAACCACCCACCAACTACGTCAGCATACCGCCATCTACTTGCAACACTTGACCGGTGATGTAGGCAGACATATCGGAGGCGAGGAATACGCATGCATCGGCAACGTCCTCTGGGCGACCGCCGCGTTTCAGGGGGATTCCATCGCGCCATGATTGCACCGTTTTCTCGTCCAACTTGGCAGTCATTTCTGTTTCAATGAAACCTGGGGCGATGGCGTTGCTGCGGATCCCACGAGAGCCCAGTTCAAGGGCGACCGACTTGGTAAATCCGATGATACCGGCTTTGGAGGCTGCATAGTTGGATTGACCCGCGTTGCCTTTCAAGCCCACCACGGAAGTCATGTTGATGATGGAGCCCGCCTTTTGTTTCATCATAGGCTTGGTGGCCGCTTTGACGGTATTGAAACACGACTTCAAGTTGACGTTCATGATTTTGTCCCACATCTCTTCCGTCATGCGGAGCAACAGGTTGTCCATCGTGATGCCGGCATTGTTGACGAGTACATCGAGCGAACCGAAGTCGGCGACCACCGCATTGACGAGTTGCTCAGCTTGGGTGTAGTCCGATGCGTCGGACTTATACCCTTTTGCTTTTACGCCTTTCGATTGAAGCTCTTGTTCGAGCGCCTGACCTTGTTCGACGCTCGACAAGTAGGTGAAGGCGACGTTGGCGCCCTGTTCGGCAAACTTGATCGCGATCGCACGGCCAATTCCCTTGCTGGCTCCGGTCACGAGGGTATTCTTTCCCTGCAGTAGTTTCATTTTGAGATTGGGTTTCCTGCACAAAAGTATCGTTTCTTGGCGAAATCGGGCCCCTAAATTTCTTTGCCCGCCGTTTTGTTTGTTCACGAGGGTGCCCAAACTTCACTATTTTTGCACCCGTCGAACTGGGCGTATTTGTCCAGCGACACCATTCTTCAATAAACTATTTAGCTATGTCGAAATTTGATGTGATCGTGATCGGTTCAGGTCCTGGAGGATATGTAGCAGCCATTCGTGCTTCGCAACTGGGAATGAAAGTTGGCGTGGTGGAAAAAGCAGAACTCGGTGGCATTTGCCTTAACTGGGGATGTATTCCTACCAAAGCCTTGTTGAAGAGCGCCAGCGTGTTCGAATACATACAACACGCCGCCGATTACGGCATCAATGTGAAGGAAGCTTCACCGGACATCAAAGGAATGGTTAAGCGAAGCCGCGACGTGGCAGCTTCCATGAGCAAGGGCATTCAATTCCTTTTCAAGAAGAATAAGATCGAGCACATCGCCGGGTACGGTAAACTGAAGAAAGGTGGCAAGGTAGAGGTGACCGACGCAGCTGGAAAGAAAACCGACCTGGAAGCCAAACATATCATCGTGGCTACCGGTGGTCGTTCACGCGAACTTCCGAATCTCCCCATCGATGGCAAGAAGATCATCGGCTATCGCGAAGCCATGGTTTTGGAGCAACGCCCACAAAAACTGTTGGTCGTCGGTTCCGGCGCCATCGGGGTTGAGTTTGCCTACTTCTATAATACTATTGGGTCAGAAGTGACCATCGTTGAATTCATGCCTCGGATCGTGCCGGTAGAAGACGAAGAAGTGTCGAAGCAACTCGAGCGCTCCTTCAAGAAGGCGGGCATGAACATTTACACCAGCTCCGAAGTGACGAAGGTCGATACTTCGGGAAAAGGATGCGTCGCCACCGTCAAAACTCCAACTGGAGAGGTGAAGCTGGAAGCTGACGTCGTTTTGTCCGCAGTAGGCGTGATGACAAACTTGGAGAACATCGGTCTCGAAGACGTAGGTGTGAAGACAGAAAAAGGCCGCGTGGTCGTAGATGATTTCTATCGCACCAATGTGCCTGGCGTATATGCCATCGGCGATATCGTCAAGGGCCCTGCCCTCGCACACGTGGCTTCGGCCGAAGGAATTATCTGTGTTGAAAAAATTGCCGGTCAGAACCCTCACCCGCTCGACTACAATAACGTACCCGGTTGTACATACTGCTCGCCAGAAATTGCTTCTGTTGGTTATACCGAAGAGGCTGCCAAGAAAGCAGGGTATCAAATAAAGGTTGGCAAGTTCCCGTTCACTGCGTCCGGCAAAGCGAAGGCTGCCGGTGCCCCGGATGGGTTCGTCAAGGTAATCTTCGATGCGAAGTATGGTGAATGGCTCGGCGCCCACATGATCGGATACAACGTGACCGAATTGATCGCCGAAGTGGTTGCAGCACGCAAGCTCGAAACAACCGGTCACGAGATCATCAAGTCGGTGCACCCGCACCCCACGATGAGCGAGGCCGTGATGGAGGCAACCGCCGCCGCATACGGAGAAGTGATCCATATTTGATGGTTGCTTAACTGGCTTAAACCGTTAGGCGTTATAACCGTTAGGCGTTAGGCGTTGTACCGTTAAGCGTGGTTTGAACTTCGCGTCAGGGATGTTGTTATTGTTACCAAACCGGCTGTCATCTCTCAGAAAGTCACGATATCGGAGCCAGAGTTAGTTGCCAAGCTGAGGTCGCACGACGCCTCAGCCTTGGACTATCTCTACGACCGATATAGTGCTGCGCTGAATGGCGTGATCTCCCGGATTATCAGCCACGAAGACATCGCCGAAGAGGTACTCCAAGACGCTTTTCTCAAGATCTGGAATAAGATAGACACCTACGATGCCTCGAAGGGGCGGCTTTTCACGTGGATGCTGAATGTGACGCGGAATCTAGCCATCGACCGGGCCCGGTCGAAAGAAATCTCACAAAACAGGAAAACCAACGACATCGATCTCCTCGTAGGTAAGGTAAATCGGGCACAGCAGGTCGAAACAGCTGTGGAAGGGATTGGCGTGCGCGAACTGCTAGACCGACTGCCTGAGGAACAGAAATTCGTGGTTGAGTACTTGTACCTACGGGGGTACACGCAGTCTGAACTCGCGGAAGAATCGGGCATTCCCCTTGGAACGGTGAAAACGCGGCTTCGTATGGCTATGATGGATTTACGGAAATGGCTACTTCCCCACACGTAGCGAAGATGATTATAAAGTGAATCTTCAAGATTACATATCGAGTGGCATACTGGAGTCCTATGCACTAGGTGAACTCACCGAGCTGGAACAACTCGCAGTGGAGCGGCATTTAGCAGAACACCCCGAACTCAGACGCGAGTTGTTAGCCATAGAAGAAACGCTGGAGACGTTCGCTACACGCGCTGGCCGATCACCGCGTCCCGAAGTGAAAGAGCGAATCATGGCCCAAGTTGCAACGCCCAAGCAGTCGCGCTCGATTCGGCTAGATGCACCCCCGTCGACGCCTAGCTTGGTATGGCAATATGCCACCGCTGCTTCCGTCGTTTTGGCGGTCGGGGCGTTTTGGATGGCGTATACCTTCTGGGGGAACTGGAAGAAATCCGAACTCGCGCTCGACGCCATGCGCGCGTTCAATGCCCAAGTCGCACAAGACTACAATCAAGTAAATCATCGCTTGGACATGATGGAGAATAAGATGAAGGTGATGAATAATCCCTCCTTCACCCGAGTGATGCTCATGGGCACCGATCATGCCCCCGACGCGATGGCTTCAGTTTACTGGAATCCACAATCCGAAGAAGTATTCCTGAGCGTATTGCACTTAAAGCAGTTGGCTTCCGACCAACAATACCAACTATGGGCAATCGTCGACGGTAAACCCGTAGATATGGGAATGTTCGACAGCCCACAAGCTGGAAATTCAATTGAAGGCCTGATGAAGATGAAGCAGGCCGGGCGCGCATCTGCATTTGCAGTCACCATCGAACCCCGCGGTGGTAAGAGCTCGCCCACCATGGAAACCATGCAGGTGATGGGGAGAACGACGTAGGTTGGGGGCTAGTTGGTGGTGGATGGTTGATAGTTGATGGTGGATGGTGGGTGGTGGCGAGCAAACATCTAACCCGTAACCTCCTTTCGGCGCGATTTTATGGGCGATCGTCCCGCAAAAGTTGCGATTCAACCCGCTTTGCATGGGTTTTAAACCGAATAATCGTAAACTAGGGTATAGAGGCTGATAATCAAAAAGTTATGAAGGCCGGAGATATTCGTCTAGTGCACCAAAAAGCGCGGTTTTTAGCCGGGCTGTTGCTGTTTTCGTTGGTGGCTTGGCTAATTGCGAAGGCCCTAATCCACTCCATTTTGTGATGCGGAAACGAGGCTTCATGTCGGTCAAAGGCTATGTTCAACGCGCCAAACTCTTTGGCTTTGCGATCGTTGTGGCAATCATCGCCGCGATCGTTTCGCACTTCTTCCCAGATCTTCTGAAATTCTAGCGTACCTGCAGACGAGGTTAAGAGACAAGGTGTCCAATCAACGCGAGTTGATTGCGGGCGCGAACGAGATTTTGCCCGGGATAGGAGATGTGATAATACGTGTCTCCTCGCAAGAAGTCGGCGAGGAACCGAATGGCCATGATATACGTCATCATAGGCCCGGCAAAGGGTGCTAACTTTTTCTCTTCCTCTGAGATCGTGTTGCCCATCTCCGTCATGTAGCCATCGACCACGGCTTCATAGAAAGGCTTTCGAACAGTAACCTTGGTAAGATCCTTTTCCTCTTCGCCGGCGGGACTCACCAACGTCCGAACCAAATCGCCGAGGTCGTAGATGAAATAACCTTCCATCACTGTATCGAGATCGAGCACGGCCATGGCCTTTTGCGATGTGCGGGAGAAAAGCACATTGTTGATCTTGGTATCGTTGTGAAAGACTCCTGGCGTAAGCGTACCGCTTGCAATCATTCTCTCGTAAGTCTCGACGATGGTGCCGAATCGTTCCGCCTGCCGAATCTCATCTTTTGCTTCGCTGAGTCGATCGGGTGTCGCATTTCTTAGCGCATGCTCGAATTGTTGATACCTCAACGATAGGTCGTGAAATCTTGTGATGGTTGGCTTGAATGCTGCGATGTCACAACCTTTCATCAGGCGTCCGAATCGAGCGAAGGCAATAGCGGCTTCACGGGCCTGTTCCACATTTTCTGCTTCGTCGATGGTATAGGTGTCCTCGTAATAAGGATAGAGGCGCCATGGAATTCCGCTGTCAAACACGAGGGTAGCGCCGTCGAGGGCTGGCAAGGGCGAAATGAAAAGGTAATCTGGCGCTTGTGTTTGAAGCCATTGCCGGGTCAACTCCAAGTTGGCTGCGATTACCTCAGGTTGCTTAAAAACATTGGTATTGATTTGCTGGAGGACAAAGCTTTTTGTGGAAGTTCGTACGAGAAAAGTCTTGTTGATATGCCCAGACCCAATCGGATGCGGCTGCGCGTTAACTTCGACGCCGAACTTCGAAAGCACTCGGGTCATCGTAGCATCCATGGCTTATCAGCGTTGTTCGTTTAAGATCACCAAAGCTTGGAAGGGTATTCTCCTTTGTCGATGAGTTCTTTAATTTTTCGCGACACCTCTTCCTTGTCTTCTTTGTATGTAACGCCGAACCATGTGGTGCCGCCGCTGATGACTTTGACACGACCTCGCTTACGGCGAATCATTTCATTGACGAACAAAGGAATGTAAAACTCCGATTTTAGATTGGTGTGATTCTCTTGCAGGAACTCTTTGAAATGCTCGCCCGCGAAGTCAAATACGTCGGGTTGGAATCCCCAGAAATTCATCGACGTCGGCGTCTCAGGACTCAACGGACGGTCAAAATCTTTTTCCTTAGAGATAATCTTTTCGCCCTCTTTCACGATGGTGGTACGTTCCACCACGGTGGTCAGGTAACCTTCTCCATCTGTTTCGCCGCAACCCCTCGACACACTACCGTGTTGAGAGAGTACGTTTTTGAGGGTGAACCCTACCATCGCGTGATCTTGATGGGATGCTGACCGAAAAAAACTGGACAATGATCGATATGCTTCTTGACCATAAAAATCGTCGGCATTAATGACCGCGAATGGTTCGTGGATTACATCTTTCGCACACAGCATCGCGTGGCCAGTTCCCCAAGGTTTCGTGCGTTCGGTGTTTCTGAGGTTGGCGGGAATCAGACTATCGAGCGCCTGAATCACAAATTCGACTTCCACTTTCCCCTTCAGCTTGGGTTCAAATTTTTCGCGCACGGTCGCGAGAATTTCCTCGCGCACGATGAACACGACTTTAGTGAACCCATGGCGGACCGCATCGAAGAGAGAGTAGTCCATGATCGTCTCCCCACTTGGCCCGAAGCCGTCGATCTGCTTGATTCCTCCGTAGCGGCTTCCGATTCCTGCGGCAAGCACAAGCAATGTCAATTTTGGCTGGCTGTTCATTTGGGGTTTGATCAATTAGTCGTATACTCGAAAAAAATCTGGGGCAAAAATAATCTAATTCAAGTCAAAATTATGGCAGACGAAAACAAACAGTACCTCGTGTCCATCTCGATCATGGGGGCGTTGTTCTTCATATTTGGTTTCGTGACTTGGGTCAACGGGCCCCTCATCACTTTCGTGAAACTCGCGTTCGACCTCGACACGGATTCGAAAGCTTTTTTGGTGACAACCGTTTTCTACCTAGCCTACTTCGTCATGGCGCTACCAGCGTCTTGGATTCTAGAGAAGACTGGTATGAAGAAAGGAATGGCGATCGGTCTTCTCGTGATGGCCGTGGGAGCATTCATCTTCGGGCAGTTTGCTGCCGCGCGAAACTATGCTTTCTCCCTGCTTGGACTATTCACCATCGGATCGGGTATGTCGTTGCTTCAGACCGCATCCAATCCTTACGTCAGCATCATCGGCCCGATTGAAACGGCGGCGAAGCGCATCAGCATCATGGGTATCTGCAACAAGATCGCGGGCCTTTCGAGTCCTTTTATCATTGGGGCCTTCGTCCTTAAAGATGTTGACAAGTTAGAAACGAAAGTGGCCGCTGCAACAGACGTGCAAACCCGAGAAGCGATCTTAACGGAATTTGCTTCAAGTATCTATGTGCCGTACGTGATCATCGCCATCGTGTTGGTGATCGTGGCATTCCTAATCACTCGGTCGGCGCTTCCAGAAATCAAAGCTTCGGCGGTCAATGCGAGCTCTAAAGCTTCGGGTGCTTCGGAACGAACCAGTATTTTCCAATTCCCATACCTCCTACTCGGTGCACTCTGCATCTTCCTTTACGTGGGCGCAGAGGTCATGGCGGGCGACGCCATCGGTACCTATGGCAAGGGTTTCAATATTCCGACCGATGAAACCAAGTTCTTCACGGCCTATACCTTGATTGGAATGTCGATTGGTTACATCGCGGGTCTGATCGCCATCCCGAAGTACATTTCGCAATCACAGGCTCTTAAGATTTCAGCGATCTTGGGTATCGTGTTCACGATAGCTGCAGCCCTCACGCATGGATACGTGTCCGTGGTATTTGTGGCTGCACTTGGCTTGGCCAACGCGCTCATGTGGCCGTCGATCTGGCCGCTGGCGATCGAGGGATTGGGACGCTTCACCGAAAAAGGTTCGGCCCTGCTGATCATGGGCATTGCCGGTGGTGCGATCATCCCGAAGCTGTATGCTAGTTTGAAAGACACGTACGATTTTCAACTCACCTTTTTCGCGCTGATGTTACCCTGCTACGTGTACATCTTGTTTTTCGCACAAAAAGGCCATCGCATCGGTCGGTAATTTTGTCAGGCCGATGGATGGCCTAATGTTTGATTCTTCGAGTCGCCATGAAAAAGTTCCTCTTCTTCCTGACGAGCTTGCTCGTACCTGTCTCTATCCTAGCGCAGACAGAACCCTTCGTCGCTACGGACCTTACCCGTGAAAACCTCTTCACGGAAAACATTGAAGGCCCGAATGTCGATTCTAACAACAACCTTTTCGTGGTGAACTATCAAAAGGATGGCACGATTGGTCAAGTATCTGCCGATGGTTCCGTCTCGCTGTATGTCACACTTCCCTACGAAAGTGTGGCCAACGCCATCATGTGGGATGCCAATGGGAACATGTTGTTGGCAGACTGGAAGGGCCACAACATCTTGCGGGTGAACACTAAGAACCGACGTGTGTCTGTCCTATGCCATCACCGCGGGTTCAATCAACCGAACGACATCACGGTCAACAAAGCAGGTCAAATCTTTGCGAGTGATCCTAACTGGGCCGACAGCACCGGGAATGTTTGGCGAATCGAGCCTGATGGCAAGATCACCAAACTAGCAGACGACATGGGTACCACCAACGGGATCGAGTTGAGTCCCGATGAAAAAATCCTTTACGTGAACGAAAGCATACAACGGAAGGTGTGGGCATTCGACGTCGACGACAAAGGAAACATCTCGAACAAGAGGCTACTCATCGAGTTTCCGGACTTCGGAATGGATGGCATGAAATGCGATGCGAAGGGAAACCTGTACATCACCCGCCATGGCAAAGGCACCGTGGCTATTGTTTCTCCCGGTGGCAAGCTGATCCGGGAAGTGAAAATGAAAGGCAAGAAAACCAGCAATATCATTTTCGGCGGCCCCGATGGAAAGACCTGCTACGTCACACTACAAGATCGTAAGTGTGTGGAGATGTTCCGCTCGGAAATAGCCGGCAAGAAATTCGTACGACCACGCGCCGAGTAAATCACGAAAACGCACGCTCAGGAGTACCGGTCGATCAAACGATCAATCTCTTGCGTGATGACTCGTTCACGTTCTTCGAATGAGCCCCGCACGGTAATGAATTGAATCTTTCGCCGTGTCAACTCAGTCATGAAACGATCACTCATTTCTTGACGCCGATCTCCCAATCCACGCAGACCATCCGCTACCCACGGCACGTCAATGTCCAGAAAGAAATACAAGTCGTATTTCACCTGCTTCTCTAAGTCGAATAAAACTTCTGGCGTTATACCGAGGTAATGTTGGGAGTAGACTTCCGTCGTGATGACATCTGTATCACAGAAGAGCACTTTATTGGCGACCGCGGCCATATCGACGACGCGTTGTGTTTGCGCATAGCCAATGCGTATGATGTCGTCCACCGTGAAGTCGTTGGATGTAATCATCTCACGGGCTACTTCTGGAACCGACACGGTCTGGTACCGTGCTGCCATTTTCTTGGCGATTGTTGACTTTCCGGTGCTCTCCGCCCCGAAAAAACAGATCTTCTTGACAAAATAGGGACGCACCACGGGCGGAATAAATCGCCAGTGTCGAAACGGCTTTTCACGAATCATCGACGCGGAGACGGGCACTTGGTGCCTACCTCGGTCGAAGGTGACGTGTTGGGCGCCGAGGTTGCGGGCAAAGGCCTCGCCGTATTCTTCGGAAGAAAAGACGCGATCGATCGATCCATAGGCAAGGTTGATGGCAGTTGCCCATGCTTTCGTGCGTTGGTCCCAAGGAAGAGTGGAGTCATCGAAGTCATCGACTAGCGGTTTGACTTTAACGTGAGGCCAGGGTTTCACGAGTTCGGTAAGCCATTGGAGACGCAGTGCTGTAGGTATGGCATATCCTTCGCCCGCGCTCACGGATACGATCAGTTCATCACATTGGCGCGCACCGAAGGCAATCAACGCCAAGTGACCCTGGTGTGGGGGAAGGAACTTTCCGATGACGAGGCCGCGAATCACGGCGCAAAGAAAACGATTAGAAACCGGAATATTGACCGTCGATAGACAAAAAGGAAATCTTCTTCGCATTTGAATCAGCACAGGTCCAAAGTCAATTCCGTCAGGCCGTTTTCGATAAGTTGGGCATCTTGAATTGTCCAACACCACTCATTCTTTGAATGAAAACTTAACGCTGAAAAAATGCGCGCAGTTTATCGTCGTTGGTTGTCAGGAAATCCAGACAATTGAGTCGAGCATTCCCGCGGGTTGCGGTAGAAGGCCTTCGATGCTCACTTATATTGAAGCCCATCGGCGATAGCCCTTTTTCTAATCACATCATGAAAGAGGCTACCCTCATTCGTTCAACCTTTAAATTTTTGACACATGGAGAAATCACCAAACTCAGACATCATTTTTTATGAGACACCTCAAGGTGCCGTTCAAATTGAAGTAATCTACACCGGAGAAACATTCTGGCTTCCACAAAAAAGAATGTCAGAACTATTTGGCGTTGAAGTACCAGCCATCAGCAAACACTTAAGAAACATTTTTGATTGTGGTGAACTCGAGGAATCATCAGTTGTTTCCAAAATGGAAATACCTGCGTCCGATGGAAAAATCTACAAGACAACCTTATACAACCTCGACGCCATCATCGCGGTCGGTTATCGGGTGAACAGCATGCAGGCGACACAATTCAGGATCTGGGCCACCAAGACACTCAAAGAATTCATCATCAAGGGCTTCGTGCTCGACGAGCAACGGCTCAAACAAGGTAGCCGCTTCGGCAAAGACTACTTCAACGAACTATTGGAACGTATCCGCGAAATACGGGCGAGTGAGCGACGTTTCCATCAGAAGATCGCGGACATCTACGAGCAATGCAGCATTGACTACCAAACCGATGCCCAAATCACGCAAAAATTCTTCAAGACAGTCCAAAACAAACTGCATTGGGCCATCACTGGGAAGACGGCAGCGCAATTGGTCGTGGCACGCGCCGACGCCGACCAACCCAACATGGGTTTGAAAAACTGGAAAAATGCACCTGCTGGAAAAATACTAAAGGCCGACGTCAGCGTGGCGAAAAACTACCTTGAAGCCAGTGAAATCAAGTCGGTAGAAAGGATTGTCGCCATGTATCTCGATTTCGCCGAAAATCAAGCCGCGCGGCAAATTCCCATGAAAATGGAGGACTGGGTCAAAAAACTAGATGCTTTCCTGCAATTCAATGAATACGACATACTCAAGGATTCCGGGAATGTCAGTCACGAAGTCGCTCAAGCTCTCGCGGAAAAAGAGTATCAGAAGTTCCGGATCGCGCAGGACAAATCATTTGAAAGTGCCTTCGATCGGGAAGTCAAAAAGATTATACCCAATAAACCCGACTAGCGACCGAATCAACTACCGGTTTAACGGTCAAAATTGCGCATTACACAGGGCCTCTCGCGCCCTTTGCTTCTTTCAGCCAATTGACGAGTGCGTATACCGCCAATCCGCAAAAAACAAAATAGAGTACGCTATAAAAGAGAAGGTCGCGCGAGAAATATACATACGTTGCCAGCAGGTCGACCAGAAGCCACATGAGCCACGATTCCAGTTTCTTGTGCATCAAGTAATACTGGGCCATCACGCTTACGACCGTGATGAAAGAGTCTTGAAACGGCGCTGCACTTGGCTTGCTGAAGACGGACGGGAGCCATTCATGAAGCCGTGTGGCAAATAGACCCATCCCCACGGTGCCAACAATACCTGCGGTGAGCGTCAGCCAGCGCTGTTGCGCACTCAAGTAGGTTACACGCAGCTGGCTGTTCAGATTCTCCTCGCCCTTGCGGGGATGTGCCCATCGCCACCAACCGATCACGTTCGTGACGAAAAAGAACACCTGCAAAAACATGTCGGGATAGAGCTGCGATTGGTAGAAGAGGAAGAACGACAGCACCACGTTGATGATGCCGATAGGCCAACTAAGGAGTTTCTCTTGGGCCGAAAGGGCTACGGCAATGGCACCGCTGATGAACCCCATCAACTCCAAGTAACTTACGTTGCTGCCGAAGAGTGTGAAAGCGGTGTTCTGAATGTCGAAGAAACTCATTTGCTTCTTTCGAACTTAGAGCTTGATGCAGATGTTCTTCGCATCGGTGAAAAACTTGAGGGCATCCCAACCTCCTTCGCGTCCCACACCGGATTGCTTCATGCCGCCAAATGGCGTTCTTAGGTCGCGATAGAGCCAGCAATTGACCCAAATGATTCCACTCTTTACCTGTGCCGACACACGGTGAGCGCGTTTCAGGTTCTCGGTCCAGATGGTGGCGGAGAGGCCGTACAGGTTGCTATTCGCCATGTCGATCACGTCCGCTTCCGAATCAAATGGACTCACCGTGACGACGGGCCCAAAAATTTCCTCCTGGTTGGTTCTGCAAGTCTGGGGTAATCCCGTGATCACCGTAGGTGCGACGAAATATCCCGAGCGGCACCTACCATCGATTGACACGCGTTTTCCGCCGGTGAGCACTGTACCACCTTCGCTCTTGGCGAGTTCGATGTACGATAGAACTTTGTTCATGTGCGCTTCTGACACAAGGGGTCCTAGGTTCGTTGCATCTTCGTTGGGATCACCGACTACAAGTGCATTGGTCCGACGCACGAGTTCTTCGACGAACTTTTGATACAGCGGTCGCTCTACCAAGATTCGTGAACCGCACAAACAGATCTCTCCTTGATTGGCAAACGAAGACTGCACGGAAGAACTAAGTGCCTGTTCAAAGTCGCAATCGGCGAACACGATGTTTGGATTTTTCCCACCGAGTTCGAGCGACAACTTTTTGAACATGGGGGCGGCAGTAGATGCAATCTTCTTCCCTGTCACCGTTCCACCGGTAAACGAGATAGATGTGATGCGCGGGTGTTCCACGATAGCTTGACCCACCACCGATCCATATCCATGTACAATATTCAACACTCCCTTGGGCAACCCCGCTTCGATACAAAGTTTCGAGAAGAGGTACGCGGTCATGGGTGTGATCTCTGAAGGCTTGGCGACCACGGTGCAGCCAGCGGCTAACGCCGGCGCAATCTTCCAGGTGAACAGATACAACGGGAGGTTCCAAGGTGAGATACAACCTGCTACGCCGGACGGAACTCGGAGTGTATAGTTGACCGCCTCCACACCTGTTATGTGTGCTTCGCTCGCAAAGTGAACTCCCGCTTGTGCGTAGAAACGAATGTTTGCCGACGCGCGCGGGATGTCGAGTGTCTTCGCCAGCTTTACAGGTTTACCATTGTCGATGCTTTCGGCTCGTGCAAGTGCGTCAAGATCGCGATCGATTAAGTCTGCTACTTTCGACAAGATGGCGCAACGCTTGTCGGTGCTCATCTCGGACCACATCTTGAACGCATCGAGTGCCGCGGCGGCGGCCGCATCGACATCGCGTTGATCTGAATCGGGAATAAACGAGTAAACTTTTCCTTCGGCGGGATTGACGTTTTCGATATACAGTGACGAGATGGGAGGGACCAACTCGCCATTGATATAGTTTGCTATTCTCTCCATGCGCGGAGATCGGGTTAGAGACTTCCGGTCCTTCCTCCGTCTACCGGAATATTGATACCGTTGATGTAGGAAGCTGCGGGTGACGCCAGGAAGGCGACTGCCGCTGCTACTTCCGACGCTTCGCCGATGCGGCCAGCGGGAATCTCAGCGATCATTTCCTTCTTCATGTCTTCTACGGATTTACCGGATTTTTTTGCCCGGTTCTTGAGCAACGTCTCCAAGCGACCGGTCATCGCGGCACCAGGTAATACGTTGTTCACCGTTATTCCATAAGGGCCCAATTCCGTTGCCAGCGTTTTTGCCCAGTTGGCGACTGCTCCACGAATGGTGTTGGACACACCGAGACCGCGAATGGGAACTTTCGCCGAGGTGGAGATAATGTTGATGATGCGACCGTACTGCGATTTCCTCATCCCGGGCACGAGCGCCTGCACGAGCACTTGGTTGCAGAGCAAATGGTTGGTAAACGCTTTCACAAACTCATCGCCCTTGGCATCGAAGGCATTGCCGGGCGCTGGACCTCCCGTATTGTTTACGAGGATGTGAACAGGTTCCTTGCTGAAGTGTTTTTCAAGACCTGACTGGAGGGCGTCGGGGAAGTTGAAATCGGCCACGAGGTAATCGTGCTTTTGTCCCAATGGCGTGGGCAAGTCTTTCACGACTGCCTTAAGTCTCTTTTCGTCGCGGGCGATGAGGGTAATGTCGGCACCCAGCAACGCAAGTTCGAAAGCCGACGCTTTCCCGATCCCTTGCGTACTGCCGCAAACCACCGCATTTTTTCCATCCAGTTTCAAATCCATTGGTAAACACTTTTGTGTAAATATAGACTTTAAAAACTTAGCTTTACACGTACTCAAAAATGTGAAGTTTATGTCGATTCGAAGGCCCTTCAACCTAAAGAAATGGATCGAAGAAAACCGGAACCTACTCAAGCCACCGGTTGGAAATAAAAATCTGTATGCCGACGCGGGCGACTACATCGTCATGATTGTAGGCGGACCGAATGCACGCAAGGATTATCACTTTAATGAAACGGAAGAATTGTTCTATCAACTTGAAGGCGACATCAACGTGCGTATTCAGGAAGATGGCAAGCCGGTCGACATACCCATCCGCGAAGGGGAGATGTTTTTGTTGCCGAGCAACACCCCGCACCGACCCGAACGCCCTGCTGGAACGGTAGGGCTTGTGATCGAGTGTAAACGCCCCGAGCAAGATGTACTCGATGGCCTCCTTTGGTTTTGTGAAAAGTGTAACAACAAACTTCACGAATACCGATTCCACCTCGATAACATTGAAAAGGATTTTCTTCCGCGTTTCAGGGAATTCTATGGTTCAACAGATCTGCGCACCTGTAAGAAATGCGGGACCGTCATGGAAGCTGACCCGCGTTTCGTCTAACGTGATCCCATGGCGAAAACCAGTCGATTTCAAAACGATCGAACCTATGCGCGGAAACTTGATCGCGCCGACCCGCTCAAGTCCTTCAGGTCGCAATTTCATATTCCCAAGGTAAAGGGCAAGCCAGCCATCTATCTCACTGGCAACTCGCTTGGCCTACAACCGAAGAGCACTTCGAAATTCATCGAGACGGAACTTAAGGATTGGGCGACGTGGGGTGTCGAAGGTCATTTCCATTCTAAGCGGCCGTGGCTATACTACCATCGGTTTGCCAAGAAGGCCCTGGCACGAATCACAGGAAGCTTGGAGACGGAGGTAGTGGCCATGAATCAACTCACGGTCAACCTACACCTGATGTTGGTGTCTTTCTATCAACCGAACGGAATTCGTCGAAAGATCGTGATGGAAGCTGGCGCGTTCCCATCGGATCAATATGCAGTCGATTCACAAATTCGCTTCCACGGCCTCGACCCAAAAGATGTGCTGATGGAAATGCATCCCCGCGAAGGGGAAGTTAATCTTCGGACCGAAGACATTGTCGCCACGCTACACCGCCATCGCGAGGAGGTAGCGTTGGTCTTGATCGGCGGAGTTCAATACTATTCAGGCCAACGTTTCGACTTGTCGACCATCACGCGGGTCGCCCACGACATCGGGGCTTTCGCGGGCTTCGATCTTGCCCATGCGGTGGGCAACGTTCCCCTATCCCTCCACGACGACCATGTCGACTTTGCTGTTTGGTGCAGCTACAAATATCTAAACTCGGGTCCTGGCGGTATAGCAGGCGCGTTTGTCCACGAGCACAACTTCAACAGAGCATTACCACGCTTTGAAGGATGGTGGGGATATCAAGAAGACACCCGGTTCCAGATGAAAAGTGGGTTCGTACCCATGCCCGGTGTCGATGCATGGCAGTTGTCTAACTTTCCGGTGCTGGCGGGGGCAGCCCACTTAGCATCTTTGGACCTCTTTCTCCAAGCGGGCATGCCACGACTTCGTAAGAAGAGCGTGCTACTAACCGGGTATGCCGAATTTCTCTTGCGCTCACTCGACCCGGTCGGAAACCAATTCAGCATTCTCACTCCTTCCGATCCCGAACAACGTGGCTGTCAACTTTCCATCTTTATGATGAAAGATGGAAAACGCGTTTTCAATGAGCTCACAAGATCGGGGGTAATCGCCGACTGGCGCGAACCCAATGTGATCCGCATAGCACCTGTTCCGATGTACAATACCTTTGAAGACGTGTGGCGCTTTGGCCAGATCTTCGGAAAAGCCCTCTCCCAATGAAGAAACATTCTGTTACGATTGTGGGCGCCGGCCTCGTCGGTTCTCTTCTTTCTATTTACCTCGCACGACGGGGCTATTCTGTTACGGTGTTTGAACGTCGTGGCGACATGCGACGAACGGAAGTCGACCGTGGGCGTTCGATCAACCTCGCGTTGAGTAACCGTGGCATCCAAGCACTAGATGAAGTTGGGCTTACCGACACTCTACGTCAAGAAGCGTTGCCCATGAAAGGGCGAATGATGCACGACATCCAGGGCAAGCTCAGTTTCCTTGCTTATGGGAAAGAGGGTCAGTACATCAATTCAATTTCAAGGAGTCACTTGAATATTATTTTGATGGCGGCTGCCGAACGCGCAGGCGTGAACTTCCAGTTCAACCACCGGTGTATTCACTTTGAGCCGTCGCTCAACGCCGTCACGTTCGAATCGAACAATGGTCAAGTACAACATCGTTACGACCACTTGATCGGTACCGATGGTGCTTACTCCGCTATCCGAGGCGCATTGCAGACAAGTGGCCGATTCAACTTTTCCCAGGAGTATATCGAACATGGCTACCGTGAATTGCACATCCCGCCTGCGGCGAACGGTGACTTCGCGATGGATCCACAAGCACTTCATATTTGGCCACGCGAGAGTTACATGCTCATCGCGCTGCCAAACCCAGACAAAAGCTTTACAGGCACACTGTTTTTCCCGTTTGAAGGAAAACCTTCCTTCGCATCGGTTCGAACAAGCGAAGAAGCTGAGCGATTCTTTCGCGAGGTGTTTCCAGATACTACAACCCTTATTCCTGACCTTGCCCATCAATGGGGAGCTAATCCCGCTTCATCATTGGTGACAATGAAATGCTGGCCGTGGTCGTTGGGAAACAACGTGTTACTCGTCGGTGATGCGGCCCACGCCATCGTTCCATTCTTCGGCCAAGGTATGAACGCTGGTTTTGAGGACTGCCGCATTCTGAACGGGCTACTCGATCGTCACCAAGACGACTGGCCTGCGACCATAGATGCATTCGAAGCACTTCGCAAACCAGATGCTGACGCGATTGCTGCGCTGGCACTCGACAACTTCGTGGAAATGCGGGACCTCGTGGCCGATGAAGAATTTCTGCTGCGCAAGAAAATCGAAGCTCGACTGCATCAACTCTTCCCCGATCGTTGGATTCCCCTTTACACGATGGTCACATTTCGGAGTGACATTCGATACTCCGAGGCATACGCCACCGGTCAAAAACAAAAAAAGATCATGGATGGGGTGATGGCTACGCCCGGCATCCGGGAAACTTGGGAACAACTCGACTTTGGCCGTATCGTTGCCCAACTCTCGTAGGCGATCAATCAATGTGGAGCTTATACGCTTCGAACCTATTTAACACCTCGCGCACATAATTGACAGGGCCATAACAGCGGCAGTATCCCGCCGAGGCAACTGGATCTCGATAATACTGCGGCTTGGTTTTCAACAATAAGTATTTCTCGACGCTTCCTTCCCACTTGGTCGGGTCTTCGCCATACTTTCTGGCTAGGTTGCGCGCGTCGATAACATGCGACACCCCCACATTGTATGAGGCGAGAACAAACTTCAGTCGCTCATTCGGATCGTCTATTGTTTTCGCCCACAACCCATCCAGGTACTGAAGGACTCGGATACCGGCGCGAATATTCTGAACTGGATCATACGCATTGCCAGCTTTGAACTGCTTCGCCGCCGCCGGCATTAATTGCATTAGCCCTACGGCACCTGCCCAAGACCGTACGTTCGGATTAAATCCCGATTCTTGATAGACGATTGATGCGACCAATCGCCAATCCCAACCCAAAGCTTCCGATTCTTTTCGAATGGTCTCGTCAAACACCGACAACTTGCCTCCACTCAGGGACGAATAGTCGCTACTCATCCGAACGGCGGCGGTACGTGGACTTTTGAAGTACTTATCGTAGATATACTGAAACTTGCGATTCTTACGAACTTGGTCCAGCCAATGATTAATGGCACTATTCAGCTGGGATGAATTTGTGCGCGTTGCCCAGGCAATTTCCTGCGGAAGGCTAATCACTGTTTCAATATCCAAGTCAGGATAGATACTCGCGTTGACCATGGCAAAAGTTTGATCCGTGACGGTCAACGGAATCTCGCCCATCGCCACTTGTCGGATCAACGATTCGGTCTCGGCCTCGGCGCTGTCCTCGACAACCGTGATTTTACCCCCAACTTCTTCACTTAACCTATTCAGTCGATCCTTGAAAGACGAACCTTTCATGACGTAAACCGTCTTCCCGATTAGATCGGCGTGGCGGCGAATTAGTTTTGCCTCCACCGAATCCGGCTCTTCGCGCCAGTTCGAAGGTTTTTTTTGAACCAAGACTTGGGTGGTGGTAAACAGAGGCTTGGAAAACTGGATGTAGCGTGTGCGCTCTTCGGTGATGGTCAATGGGAATGCGATGACGTCGCCTTCGCCCTTATTCAATCGGTCGATTGACTCTTCGACGCCGGAGATGATCTTGATTCGGAGTTCGACACCGATGTCGTCGGCAAACTGGTGGAGGAGCTCATACTCGTACCCCATAGGCTCACCTCGAAAGATGAAATAGCTAACGGAGTTGTTGTCGACGAGTGCTTCGAGATAGCCTCGGGCTTTAATTGAATCGAGGTCGATGGCCACCTGCGGCGTTGTCGAAAACGTTTGTTCCGACTGCTTTTCGCAAGATTGAAGTGCCAACAAGGCGACGATGACCGGGGTGGGCCAAGCTGACTTCAGGTTCGCCATATCCTGAATGTACAAAAAAGCGAGTAACGATGCCCCGCGATTTTTGGGGCTGTATCTACTTAAGAAATTCGCCCACTTCGTTGGGAAGATCGGTCACAAGTACCACGATTCCCCTTTGAAACAATCCCTTATAAAAACCACGGTCATAAGGAACGCCGTTGTGCGTGGTCGCCTCGCTAGCATCGCTTACCAACGGGATTCTTTGGGCACGAAGTCGGTCCATCAACTGAGTCGGTGCGTCCCTATTCACATACGCATACATATTGTTACCAGCCATGATGGGACGAAGTGGTACCAAATCTTCTTCTTTCGTGACTAAGCAGGAAACCGCTATCTCCGGAAGGATGGAGTACACCTTCAATGAGTTCTCAGGCTTGAAAGTCAGGACCAAGCAACGGTCGACCACATTCGCCTTTTTTACCTTATCCAAGATGAGTTGCCAATCGTCGATCTTCACGTCCAGCATCAAGTATATGTTGTGTGTTTGAATGAACTTCAAAAGTTGGTCGAACGTCGGAATTGGCTCTTGGGTGACTGTTCCAGCCCCGGTCTTCAGCTTGAGGCTCTTCAGATAGGCGTCGGATTGACTGGCGAGTGTGCCTTTGCCGTTGGTCGTTCGCTCCAGTGTTTCGTCGTGCATGAGATACAGGCTTCCATCTTTGCTTTTTCGGATGTCGACTTCGGCCATGAGTGGACGTCCGCCCGATTTCTCTTCGAGGCGCTTTAGTGTTTCTAAAGAGTTCTCAGAGAGTTGAGGGTACATTCCGCCCCGATGTGCGCACAACATGACCTGCCCATCTGCCAATTGATCTTTCAACGACTGAGGCAGTGCTGCACAGGCAAAAAAGATGCAGGCGAACGCCGCGAGATATTTCTTCATACGCTAAAGATAAAAAAACCCCGACCGAATCGGCCGGGGTTTCACAAAACACCTTATTCCAAAATTAGTTGAAGGTATAGCGGACGCCTAACTGCATCTGCCATACGTTGGCCAAAGACACGCTCTTAATGAATGAGTCTTGGATCAACACGGTTTGACCGTTCACAACTTGAGTTGCCATGCGATAGGTAGGAGATTGCGTTCCACCGTTCGCGATACTAATCGGAGAAATTGCATTGAAGTTCGCACCAGGAGCGGTGTAACCAACACCCCAACGGCTATTCAACATGTTACCGAAGTTCAAGATGTCGGCACGCAGTTGAAGTGTATTGCGTTTGCCATTTACCGCTACGAAGAATTCACGTACGAGCGACAAGTCAACGCGAGTCAACCAAGGCGAGAAGCCACCGTTACGTTCAGCATACTGACCGCGACGAGTCTTCAAGTAAGGGTTGTTGTCGATATATGCATCGTACGCTGCTTGCTGGTCTGCCGCTGAGAAAGTTTTCGCTGCAGCACCAGTACCAACTGTGAACGGAGCAAAAGTCAATTCGGAAGCACTGTTGGGAACGTAGATCAAGTCGTTTGTCTGACCATCGCCGTTCATGTCGTTCGAATAGATGTACGAGAACTTCTGGCCGCTGGTTGAAGACAAGCCCAAAGTGATCATGGTAGCGCCACCTTTTTCGTCGTCGCCATGTGTGATTCGCCAGTTGGCATAACCAATGACACGGTGTCTCAGGTCGTTGTCCGAGTAGCTGAGACCGAGGTAGTTTTGTCCAGAGTTGGTCGGCATGTTCGCTTGCACAGTGCTACCCACCGATTGTACATCGCGGGCTAAGCCATAGGTATATGCGAGCATCGCGCCAAGACCTTTCTTGGTCGGTTTTTCCAATTTCGCGGTGAACGTGTAAGCGTTACCACGGCTTGTGTTCTTCAATACGAACACGTTCGTTACGTTGGTATTGTAGAAACGTGCCACGTTTACAGGAGAAGTCTGAGTCGAACCGTTACCACCGTAAGTCGGGAAACGATCGCGACCGTCAACACCTGTGAAAGTGCTGTTCGGTGCTTTCAAGTTAGCATCGATATAGCGCAAGCCGTTGATCACTTTGTTGTAGATCACTTCACCTGTTGCGATCACGCCGAACGGAAGTTTGTAGTCAACTGCCAAGTTCGTTTTCCAAACTGAAGGGTATTTCAAGTCGGGGTCGGTTGCGTTCACCACGTAAGGGGCCAAATTGGCGAGGTTTACGTTCGTCGGATCGGGGCGAACCGATGCCGGAAGGTCGGCAGGGCTCAAACGGAAGGGATAAGCTACAGAAGCAGCACCGGTTGTACCACCACCCGCGATAAGCGCGGTGTTCACGCCGTTGTTACCCAACTGGTTCGACACCAAAACTTGAGGGATACGTGATACGAAGAGACCAGAACCACCACGGATTTGGAGCACTTTGTCGCCGTTCACGTCAAAGTTGAAACCGATACGAGGCGAGAGGAGCAAACGAGTTTTGGGGAACGCGCCAGTGTTCACACCGTAACCAGCACCATATTCATCCGCGAAAGTAAGACCACCTACGATCGGGTTGTAAAAGTCTTTTGCAGTTCCATTGTCGTAAGCGAAGATGTCGCCACGCAGACCGCCTGTTACTTTCAATTTCTCAGTTACTTGGAATTCATCCTGTACGTAGAAACTGTAAGTCGAGGTCTTCAACGTTTGCCAAGGATCTTGTCCGTTCGGCAACAATGAGTAGCGGAGGTTGTAACGCAATACAGGAACCGGCGATACTGTGTTGTTCGGGTTATTCACGAAATCAGTGATCGCAGTCTTGAAGTCCGCGATATTGCGATACACGTACAAACCGTTCGACACAGGGAAGAACAGGTTGTCTGACTTGTAGCGCTCGATCGCGATACCAGCTGTGATCGTGTGGTCACCTGCAAAATA
>JBGAGH010000017.1:0-45662 GCA_044226825.1 Cyclobacteriaceae bacterium | reverse complement strand
TCAACAGGTAAATTGATGCTGCATCTGTATCCGTGATATAGACATCTCCGGTTTGACTGAGCACAAGGTCGTTCATAAAATGACGACCGCTGTCCGTGATCGAATAAGTAGCGAGTTGTTTTCCCGAGTGAAGGTCAAATCGGAACAACGTAGTTCTTGTCTGGTCGTCCAAATAGTAACCTCCCAAGGCAAGCACCGATAAATTTCTCTCATCGATATTAATTCCGACACCGGGTGTAAATCCTTTGCCCGGACCTACAAAATCTAACTGCACGCCGGCTTCATTTACCGTGATGATCTTCGATTTGGCGATGCTGGTTAGGTAGAAAAGCTGGGTGGTGGGTGAATAGGCAATGCCCTCAGGCACCAGGTCAACTTCGTCGAGGACATAGGTGTGAGTTGAATCCTTATTTACACATGCAACCATGGTACACCACAACGACAGACAGGCACCTAGCAGGAAAGGTCGAGGTACTTTCATTCTGAATACACGGATTTTGATTTGAAGGTACTCAAAATGGCAGATCGTGATCAACCCGCACGGTTAGGTAGAAACGTCTGGTGGTGGACGAAATTGCTAGTCGGCCATTCCATGTTACTAAGTTAAGAGGGATAACTCTTATCTCGCCTCGAGGGCGACAAATTCGAGGCGGCAGTCATTCATGATTGAAACCACTGAACTATATTTACTTTTCTCCAAACATGATTAGCGTGAGGTTATTCTGTCTTTTTTCACTTCTGTCGATTACAACCCTGTGTGCGCAGAGTCTTCAAACGTACGAGCAAACATTACCCGGCACCCAAGTATCATTCAAGATGATTGCAGTCGCCGGCGGCAAGTTTACGATTGGAAGTAAGAATCCAATGGCGGATGCTGACGAGACCCCGCAAAAGGAAATAGAAGTTTCGCCTTTTTGGATGGAGGAACATGAGGTCACGTTTGCCGAATGGGACTTATACTTTAAGGACACCTCGCTACCACAGACCAAACAGGTAGATGGCATCACCCGTGCCACTCCTCAATACATTGACTTGACATGGGGTATGGGTCGCGCCGCAAATCAACCGACCAACAGCATGTCGCAGCAAGCGGCCGTCATGTACTGCAAATGGCTTTATTCCAAGACTGGATTCTTCTATCGACTGCCAACGGAAGCGGAATGGGAGTTCGCGTGCAAAGCTGGCTCCAATGCTGCTCCCGATTTGAAAGCAATTGCCGAAATGGCTTACTCGAAAGAAAACAGTAACGCCAAGTTTCATCCGGTGAAAGAGAAGAAACCAAATGCATGGGGTTTCTACGATCTCCTTGGAAACTTAAGCGAGTGGACGATTGATCAGTACGACCCCGCCTACTACCAAAAGATTGCAGCGAAAGATCCGACCACCACGCCTGGGGCGAAGTACCCAAGGACGGTGCGAGGAGGTTCTTACCTAGATGGCGCGACAGAACTGCGATGCACAAACCGAATCCCGTCGGACACCAAGTGGAACCAAAGGGACCCACAGATTCCAAAAAGCCGCTGGTGGCTCACCGACGGCATGTTCGTGGGATTTCGGGTGGTCCGACCTGCCCAGCAACCTTCGAAGGAGGCTATCGAGGCGTTCTATGCGGCCTACTTGAAATAGGGAGTAGAATCCTCTAAATTGACTTATTCATTGTTGAACTTATCCACCACAAAATAATTATGGAACCGACCCTCAAATCCCGCCGCGACTTCATGAAACAAACCGGTCTACTCGCCGGCGGATTGGCCGCTCTACCGATCGCCTCCGAAGCTGGGCAATTTTTTCAATCAAGCCCCAACGATGCCATTAAGGTGGCACTGATTGGATGCGGAGGTCGTGGAACCGGTGCCGCGATGCAGGCGATGCTCTCCAAGCAGAATGTTAAACTCGTCGCTATGGCCGATGTGTTTCGCGACCGTCTCGACGATTGTTATAAGTCTCTCACCGTCGACGACTTGTCGGACGTGACGGGAACACCTGGCAACATCAAGGACAAGATTGCCGTGACGGACGAAACCAAGTTTGTCGGGTTCGACGGCTACCTGAAGGCGATCCCGTTGGCCGATGTGGTTATTTTGACGACGCCTCCTGGGTTCCGTCCACTTCACTTCGAAGAAGCGGTGAAGCAAGGGAAACACATATTCATGGAAAAACCGGTAGCGACAGATCCCGCCGGCATCAAAAAAGTATTGGAGGTGGCAGCCATAGCCAAACAAAAGAAACTCAACGTGGTGGTTGGGCTTCAACGCCACTACCAAAACTCGTATCGTGAACTTTACAAGAAATACAAGGAAGGAATGATCGGCGAGTTCGTCTCCGCTCAAGCATGGTGGAACAACGAAGGTGTTTGGATGAATCCTCGCCAGCCGGGTCAGACCGAAATGGAGTATCAACTCCGAAACTGGTATTACTTCAACTGGATCTGTGGCGATCATATCGTAGAGCAACACATTCACAACATCGACGTCATCAACTGGTTCAAGGGTGGTTATCCTGTGAAAGCGCAGGGCATGGGTGGTCGCGAGGTTCGAAAAGGAAAAGACTACGGCGAAATCTTCGATCACCACTACGTCGAATTCCAGTATGCCGACGGTAGTATCCTCAATTCACAGTGCCGCCACATTAAAGGGACGATGAGCAAAGTCGATGAACAAATCATCGGCACCAAGGGAACCATCTTTTGCGGTAACATGAACATGGTAGACCGCAAGGGAAAGGTGATCTACCAATTCGACAAAGCCAAAGAGAACAATCCCTACCAATCGGAACACGACGAATTGTTTGCCGCCATCGCGAAAGGCGAATACAAATTTGCCGATGCCGAGAACGGCGCGAAGAGTACGATGACAGCGATCCTTGGAAGGTTGGCCACCTATACAGGCAACGTGGTTGAATGGGATGCCGCGCTCAACTCGGGTCTCACGCTTCAACCAAGTCGTTATGCTTGGGACGCCGACATGCCACTCAAGCCCGATGCAAACGGGTTGTATCCAGTGGCGGTACCAGGTACCACCAAGTTCTTTTGAATAGCTTAATGCTCACGTTACCTCTTTGGCAAGTTGTTGGTTGATGGAGGTGTGGATTTCTTGACCACCTGAAACTTCAAATGAGGGGTATGTGGACGACATGTTTTTCAAATTCGCAGCAGGGTCTCCGGTTTCCTGGACCTGCGTCTTTGCAAGAACCCACTTTTTTATAGGTCGATCGTTCATGTAACGCGGGGTCCCCGAGGCGAGGAGACTCCGCGACAAAAGACGACCCATTTCCATTGACCAATGGCTCACGCTCGAAGGTAGTTCTTCGTCAAGTTGTTGGTTAATGGAGGTGAGTATCTCGTCAATTCTTCAACGCCTCGAGAACCTTGGCGATGAAGTCATTCATCGCTGCATTCTCGATCCAGCGAGCGACTACCACCAAATCGTGTTCAGGGTCCACATAAATCATATTGGTTCCATTGCCAATATGTACGAAAGAAGAAGCTGGTGCACTGGGTAGGAGTTTCTTCTCGGTGTTCAGGAACCAATTCATAAAACCATACGTCGGTTGCGCTTGCGTGGGTGTCAACGCCCAACTGACCCACTGGTCAGACAACAATTGTTTGTCTTTCCATTTTCCGCGTCGCAACGTGAGGTAACCAAAACGTGCCATGTCATGGGCGTTGATGAACATGCCACCGCCCCAGTGACCGCCACCACCGACCGCCTGCATGATTTGTCCATCGATTACTACCCAGGAGTTCTCGTAACCGAACCAACGCCAGCTTCGAGAAGCTCCGATGGAATCCATAATCCTTTCTCGCAATACTTCGGGGAGTGGACGGCGCCAGACATTCAATGCGGCAAGCGCGAGCACGTTGACGCGAACATCGTTGTATTCATACACCGAGCCTGGTTTCACTCTTGGACGCGTGGTCCATTCTGCAGGCTTGTCGCTCGGTCGATCCGCCCACTCGGGTTTGCCCCAAAGCGTTCCTTCCCAGTCGCTGACCTGCCGAAGCATGTGGTCCCAGGTAATGGTCTTGTTGTGCGCCGTATTGAATAAGTCGATCAGATCGGGTTGGCCATAGGAGTTGGCTTTAACAGATGCTTGGGCGGGGTCGTACACTTGGATGGGTGCCATCGCTTTGTATACGGAGTCGTGAATGTTCGAGATGAGTTTGTCGTCGTACGCCAGCCCTACAACGGTTGACAAAAAACTCTTGGTGACGCTGAAAGTCATGTCTACGCGCGACGGTTCGCCCCACTGGGCAACGATGTAGCCTTTTCGAATGATGATGCCCGTTGCGGGGCCACGTTCGGCAAGCGGTCCGATAGCTTCACCGAAGGGTTCGCGTCCGAACGATTGGTAATGAGCTGCTTCCAAGTTGCGCGGACTCTTCGATTCACGCTGGCGGTGCAACTCAATCGCTTCAGAAATTTTTGCTGCATCCATACCCACATCGGCGGCCGATCGTGTTTCCCACTTGTTCGGTTCAGGATAATAGACCATTGGAACGGTCTTCTTCTGAGCGTTCAAAGTCGTCGAAAGGAGGATTAGGAATAGAATGAATAGTCGCATGGAATTTTTAATGTAAAACATAGGGATAGATTCACCTACAACGCAGAGTTGAAAATTATGATCGTCGAACTAAAATACGCAGAAATCAAACGGTTCTTTCGGATGACATAAATGTTGTTCATCATCCTAACGGACGGGCCTCCGAATGGCTCGTCCCGGCATCGCACCCGTATGTTGCCCGTCGCGCAACACTTGTTTTCCATTCACGAAAACATGGACCATCCCCTCGGCATATTGATGAGGGTTCTCGTAGGTCGCCTTGTCTTTTACCCGTGCGGGATCGAAGATCGCAAGATCGGCAAAGTGACCCACTTGAAGTCGGCCGCGCCGTGTTAGCCCTAGATTTTGCGCTGGCAGGCTAGTCATTCTTCGAATCGCCTCCTCGAGCGTAACGAGCTTCTGATCGCGTGCATATTCTCCTAGGAACTTGGCGAACGACCCATACGCCCGCGGATGTGTGCCGTCTTCGGAAAACAATGGGTCGACGGCATAGGCTGCGGCATCGGAACAAATGCTGACATAGGGAAGCTTGAGCATCCGCTTCACGTTGTTACTCGACATCAAGAAAAAAATGGCCGGTATGGTGCTCTTGTCGGCAACCAAGAGATCGAGGACTGTTTCATCAGCATTCTTTCCATGGAGTCGTGCCACTTGATCCAACCGCTTGCCGCGATACAACACATTGAGAGAATCCTTCTTAAAACCCAGTAACAGTACATCTTTGGGATCGGAGTTGCGCGTCGGGATGCCCAACTTCATTTCTTGTAAGACGCGGCTGCGCAACATCGGGTCCGTGAGTCGTTTGCGCATATCGCGTGCACCCCCCTCTTGCACCCACGTGGGAAGCCGCGCTGTGAGGGTGGTTCCGCTCGCATCATAGGGATACATGTTGGCCGTGATCTTCAACCCAGCCTTCCGCGCACTGTCGATCTTGTAAAGCACCGTGTCGATCTTATTCCAATTGCGCTCGTGGTTGATCTTCAGGTGAAAGATTTCGGCAGGGACATTCGCTTCACGCGCGATGCGGAACGTCTCGTTCAGCGCTTGGTAGATAAAATCGCTTTCGCTTCGCATGTGCGTGATATACATACCGCCATACTGAGCGACAACTTTACTCAGTTCGATCAGCTCCTCTGTCGACGCAAAGTTTGCTGGCGCATAAATGAGCGAGGATCCGAGACCGAGGGCGCCTTCGCGCATCGCTTGTGCGGTCAGGTCTTTCATCTTCCGCATTTCATCGGGCGTGGGCTTGCGGTTAACCTGATCCAGCACATACATCCGAATGGTGGTGGCGCCGACGAATGATGCCACGTTGGGGCTAATTCCCTTTTTTTCGATGTAGGTAAAAAACTGGCCAAGGGTGAGCCATCGCTTATCGGTTGCGCGCGGTTTACGAGGGCCGGCGCTATACCCCTCGCCCAACACTTCGAGTGTCACGCCCTGCATGATATCGCTCATTCCGCGACCATCTTTTAATAAGGTGACCTCCGCCCAACTCAACATGTTGATGAACCCGGGCGAAATTGCGAGTCCTTTGGCATTTACTTCTTGTCGACCTTTAGCTTTCGCTAAGTCTCCAATCATCGCCACGGTATCGCCATTAAGGGCGACATCGGCTGGGTAAGGCCGTCCGCCCGATCCATCGTAAACAATTCCTCCGCGAATCACCACATCGTATGTCTGACCGTACGTCAGGAGAGACGCCACGAAGCAACATGCGAATATGAATAAGCCTTTCGTCATCGATCGCTGCGAACGAGTAGATCAAGTATTTCCTTGAACAGCTTGGCGGCCAACATCCCCGTGATGCCCTGCACATCGCGTGTGGGGTTGAACTCGACCAGGTCGGCACCCACGAATTGGTGCGGTAAGTTTTGAATGATCGACAGGGCTTGTCTTGTGGTGAAACCTCCTGGTTCGTGATGTGAGATGCCTGGCGCAAAACCCGGGTCGATAGCATCTATGTCGAATGTTAGGTAGGCGGGCCCTTCAATCGCCAGCCGCCGCGAGTCAGTCCAGTCTTTCATTTCAATGACCTCGACACCAAAGCGCTTCGCTTGTTCTCGGTTGTGCTGATTCATTGTTCTTATGCCGACCTGGATGAGTCGCTTGGCAAGCCCTTGTTCCATGATGCGCGCGAAAGGGCTCGCGTGCGAATGAGGATTCCCTTCGAAGTCGTCATAGAGATCTGGGTGTGCGTCGATGTGAACGATCGTCAAGTTGGGGTACCGAGTCGCGAATCCCTTGATGATGGGATACGTAATCGAATGATCTCCACCAAGCGAGAAAAGACGACCTACGTCGTTGACTTGTTTTGAAACAGCGCTCGCGATCGCTGTGTGCGCATCTTCCGGCACCACGATGTCACCCAAGTCTTTCCACCCCGGATGTTGATGCAAATTCAAACCGGACTCGGTATAGTAGTTGGCAGAATCCGAGTGGTAGCATTCGCGTATCACTTTGGGAGCCAGTGCAGGTCCTCGCAGAAACGATGAGTTTTGATCGAAAGGGACTCCCAATACATGTATCATAACTTACAAACGTGTGGTCGCTTCTACGAAAATAAATTCTTTTGAAACGTGAATTTAGAAAGAGGAATTAAGAATTTTTGATCGCTTAATGAACATCATGAATACAAAGACGATCCACCGAGAGCATGCGTCGAGTTCCAAGATCTTCGACGACCGGACACTGGTTCAAGATTACCGCACGTTGGTACCATTGCTACAATTGGGGATGAACGTACTCGATGTGGGCTGCGGAACGGGATCGATTACCAAAGACATTGCCGCGAGGGTTGCACCTGGGAAAGTGGTAGGCATCGACAATACGTCTGGTTTCATCGATACCGGCAACAAGCAATATGGACACATTCCGAACTTGGCATTGCAGCACGTGGACTTGTTTCAATATCAGCCCGAAACACCTTTCGATCTGGTAGTATCCGCCCGAACGCTACAATGGCTCAGTCACGTACCCCAAGCGGTAAACCGGATGGTGTCGATGTTGCGGCCGGGTGGAACCTTGTCTGTCCTCGACTATAATCACACGAAAGTGGAATGGACTCCAGCGCCACCGGAGAGCATGACAAAGTTCTATCAAGCATTTCTTGCTTGGCGCGAAGCGGCTGGCATGAATAATAAGATAGGCGATGAATTGATCCCGGTTTTCAAAGCCGCCAACCTGCGCGACGTCGAGACATTTCCGGCGAACGAACACCACACGCGCGGTGAATTCAATTTTAAGTTTCGACTGGCGATTTGGACCAAAGTAGCCGGGCTCCGACAAATTGCGGAAGAAGGGTTCATCTCCGAAAGCGAACGACTGCAGGCAATCGAAGATTATTCTGCTTGGATCGAAAACGAAGCCCAAACTATGACGTTGAAGCTCCGAGAGACACGAGGGAAGGTCCTCGCATAAAATTCCAAATACCCATCCAGCCATGATCAGCAACGTAAAAATCGTAGACACGAAAATCCTATCCGACAATTGGTACATCCTCCGAAAGATTACCTACCAGTATTCAAAACCCGATGGAAGCGAGCATCAACAAACCCGGGAGGTATACGATCGTGGCAATGGCGCGACCATTTTGCTGTATAACCGTCAGCAACGGACGGTGGTTCTCACGCGCCAGTTTAGATTGCCAACTTATACCAATGGAAATGCCGATGGCATGCTGGTAGAGGCTTGTGCCGGGCTACTCGACAAGGATAACGCCGAAGATTGTATTCGTCGCGAGACCGAAGAAGAAACAGGTTATAAGATCTCGGATGTTAAAAAAGTGTTCGAAGCCTATATGTCGCCGGGGTCTGTCTCCGAAATTCTCTACTTCTTCATTGCTGAGTATACGCCCTCGATGAAGGTGAGCGACGGTGGCGGTGTGGCTCATGAAGAGGAGAATATTCAAGTGCTGGAGATTCCCTTCCACGATGCCATGACGATGATCGACACCGGTGCGATTCGCGATGGAAAGACGATCATGTTGCTCCAGCATTTGAAACTTCAGGGTATATTGTGAACCCAATGAAGAATTCCACGACGATCGAAATCCGGGCGAACCGGACAAGACTGATCCTGTTTGGCAGCTACCTTTTGGTCCTATTAACTGGGTTAAACCTGTTCTCGTTCCTGAATGGAAACTTTCAGGATAACCCCGTCTTTTTGTCGATCGTGTTAGCAATCGACGCCGTCTTCGGTTACAACCTATTTCGACTTGCGATTCGGATCTATCGCCATGAGCCGGTGATTACCCTTACCCCTTCAGAACTTATTTTGAATTATCGAGGAAAAGTGACGCGTCATCCGTGGGAAAAAATCAAGAAGCTAGAGGTTCACACCGACGGTCGCTATCGACATGTGCTGGTCGACTCTGGCGAGGGGGAGGTAAGGGCGGATGTTTCGGCGCTGGAGAAAACACCTGAAGAGGTCAAGAAATTACTTCAAGGGCGCGTCAAGTTGCGTTGACGATTCTCAAATCTTCACGTACACAACTTTACCGTCCTTCCATCGCCCCTCTAGCAGACGGATCTCACGGTCAATACGGGCAAGCTCTTGCAGTAACTCCGTCGATTTCTCGGCAGGCACGTTCTTGTCGACATGGAGACACAATAGGTCGCCGGCTTTTTTCATTTCGCGCAACAGCGGCTCAAGTTCCTTGATGCCCAGAAAAGTCACGTTGTGAAACTCCATGACGATGCTATCGTCCCGCAGCCCAATTCGCTTGGCGACGCCAGCCTTCGGCTTCCCTACCAATAAGTGACGCATATTCTCCTTCTCGGCGACATGAGAATGAACACAGCCCGCGTCGCATTCATTCGGATTCACGTCCAGCAAACTATTGGCGTATGCATCTCGCAGTGCATCCGCTTCAGCGCGAATAAACACCGCCTTGGAACCGACAGGCCCCGATCCATAGTGTAAAAAAACTGAATCGCTGACGGTATGAAATTGTCGGATGTTGAGGTGATTGAGGACGGCGCTCTTCAACGTGTGCTGCCGCGGATCGATGATGATGGTGTCGCGCTGGTTGTAGAACACCGATGACCGGTTCAACAACACGATAGAGTCTTTGACGTCGAGCGTCAGGTAGCGTCCTTGTTGTGTGTAGGACTCAAGCACATAGTGCCCGTTCGGGTCATGAGCCGTTCCAGCACATCCACAACAAATTGCGACTAGGGTAGTAATCGCGAATCTCACGGTAAGGGTTAGGTCGGCGTGGTGACGACTGCGGGGTTTCCTCCAGAAGTTTCAATTCCGCTGGAGCGCAATCGTTGCCAACACAGCTTGAAGATAATAATTACCCCTTCCGTTCACGCGGCAACAGGAGAAAAAATCAAATAATCACTACGGATTTCCAGTCATCGCCCCCACTAAGTCGACTTCCCTAAACGACGTTAAGTGTTACAACATTTAAATGGGGTTACTTCGACTTTGCTTTGACGAACTGAATACCCTCGACAAACGTGGGTACCCACAGGTTTTCCTGATTTTTCTGCAAGAAGTGGATGAGTTTGCGATGCTCGGGTAGAGCTACGTTCAAACCGTGGCCTCCGCCTACTCCATGAAAGAGGAACACCACCATTCCGCCTTCGGCCATGGCCTTTTTCACGATGTTGATCATGTAATCTCCATCCTGGCCGGCAATATTGAAAGAGCCAACGGTGTAAGGGTCAATGTGCCCCCACTGCATGACTTTCTCTTCGGTGGTGCGGGCGCCGACGAAGTCATCGCTAATTGCCCCGACATAAAGTTGGCCCCCCGCCTTCAGGTCGCCGCATGGGTATGCGAACGTGCGCTCGCTCTTGCCATCCACCGCCGACAGCATCACATTGGTCATTTTGATTTCATCTTCGAGGCGCCTGATGGTGTACGTCGCAAGATCGTATTCTGGGGCGACCCAACTCCTGCCGGGCGAGCCACCCTCGCAGGGGTGATACATGGTATGATTGCCCAACTCGTGCCCCTTGATGGCCGCCAACTTCCATTCGTCGCGACGTTTGATGAACGCCTGCGATGATACCGTTAGATAAAAAGTGCCCTTCAATCCCGCGGAGTCGAGCGCCGGCACCACGTTGTCGAGATGAACATCTAGACAGTCGTCGTACGTGAGAATGACCGCGGCTTTTTTTCCGTTCCACTTGGCATTTTGAGCGCTCACCGGCAAAGTCGAGGCAGCTAATACCGAAAACAATACGATAAGGGAACATCGTCGAGTCATGTGGCGTGTCGTTAAAAAAGAACGTTTTCGAAGTTAGGAAAAATAAGAAGGCTCGAGCAAGCTATAGTAAACCGATAGACTAGCCTAGTTTTTTGGGTAGTTAGAATAGGGTGATTTTTTCACCGCATTCGATTGAATTCGCTGGAATCGAATAACTTCGCGGGGAAAAGGAGGGTCAAGGAATGGAGCTCAACGAGGTAACAGAAAAACTCCCACCACACTTATTGCAGTTTGTCGTCGATCAACCCTACGACGACTATACGCCCGTCGATCAAGCTGTTTGGCGATACGTGATGCGCCAAAACTATCACCATGTTCGGCAAGTCGCACATGAGTCGTACGTGAAAGGACTACAAATGACCGGTGTGGGTCTTGAGCAGATCCCAACGATGTACGGCATGAACCGCATCTTGAAAGATATCGGGTGGGCGGCCGTCGCAGTCGATGGTTTCATCCCGCCGGGTGCGTTCATGGAGTTCACCAAATACAACGTATTGGTGATCGCTGCCGACATTCGAACGCTCGAACATATCGAATACACCCCGGCCCCCGATGTCATTCACGAATCAGCCGGCCACGCGCCCATCTTGGCGGTACCGGAGTTTGCTGCCTATCTAAAAGATATCGGCGAGGCAGGTAGCAAAGCCTTTTCTTCACACGAAGATTTCGTCCTGTACGAAGCGATCCGACATCTCTCGATCATCAAGGAAGATCCGAGTACACCACAGGCCGACATCGAAGCGGCGGAAAAGGAAATCGATCGCATCCAGAAGAACATGGGACCGGCGTCGGAAATGGCCCTGATCCGAAACCTGCATTGGTGGACGGTTGAGTATGGTCTCATCGGAACGGTAGAAGATCATAAAATCTATGGTGCCGGACTGCTGTCGTCGATTGGCGAAAGCATGAGTTGCCTGGGGCCGCACGTGAAAAAACTCCCGTACACGCTCGACGCGATGTACTGCAACTACGACATCACGAAACCCCAACCTCAGCTCTTTGTCACACCAAACTTTGCGCACCTCACCACGGTGTTGAATGAATTCAAGAAGATGATGGCGTGGACGGTGGGTGGAATCACCGGCGTGCAAAAGGCGATCAACTCGAAAAGCACGGGAACGCTAGTTTTCAGTTCGGGACTGCAAGTATCTGGTACTTTCACCGAGATGATCACGAATGACCGAGAGGTTCTGTACGTTCGAAGTTCGGGACCGTCGGCCTTAAGCTTAGATCATGTTCAACTCGACCAGTACGGTAAAGAGCGTCTCGTGAACGGGTTTGCGTCACCGGTAGGCAAGATATCCGGTTCGCATGAAGAATTTTTGGCGCAGGTCGAATCTGGCCAGCGGATAGAACTCCGTTACGAGAGTGGTGTCACCGTGTCGGGCACAGTACGCGAAAAGTTGGTTCATCGCGGCAAGCTGGTCCTCATTGTCATCGAGCGAGCCAAGGTTACCTATGGCGAAAGAACGCTCGAAGAATCGTCGGAGTACTTCCTCGCGATCGGCAATACAATCGTTTCAGCATTCGCCGGCGCCGCGGACGTAGAAGCCTTTGAACCCAACGTGAACGTACCACGCGAGAAGATGCACAAGATCGCATACGACGCAAAGGCTAAACGACTTCATCAACTGTATGCTTCGGTTCGGAAATGTCGAAAAGAAAAAACTTCGATCGATTTTGAAGGCCTCTTTCAAACTCTTGTAAAGGAATATCCGTCAGACTGGTTGCTTGTTCTTGAATTGCTAGAGATTCTCCATGCACGTTCGGAGCAACCGGCCCTTCAGCTCGAGCTTCGAAACTATCTCAACAAAAAACGAGTGGAGCATCCATCGCTGGAAAAACTCATCACCAATGGGTTGAAGTTGGTAGCCTAGGAACGTGGCAACGAGTTCGCAGAGTTGCGTCTCGTCACCCGTTCTTGATGTGCGTTAGGGCCTATCGCTTCACGACCTTCAAGTCTCTAAAGAAACCAACAGTCCCGATGTCTACCCACAATCCGATCGCGCCGTGTGTTGTTTTCCCCAGCATCTTTGTCACTATAAAGGTTGAATACTTTGCATCGTTGATGAACATTTCAGCTTTTGTTCCATCAACTTCTACGCGCATGGTGATCCATTCACCAAGTCCGACGGCAGCTGCTGTTTCGTAGGTACCAGGTAATGCTGTCTGGCGCAGTGTCTGAAACTTAAAATCTGGATATGCATAATATTGCACGGTGCGATTCCTGAATGATTGATTGTCAGACCGCCCAACGCCGGGACGTAGGTAGATAGACTCGTACGCGGCATCTTTTTCACCGATTCGAAATGCTATGCCGATAAATCCCTGCGCCGCTCGGAACGGCGAGGGATTCTGGATCTGACTATACATCTTGAACTCGATCGTTCCATCTTCGAAATCGACATCCGCGAGCTTGACATAGGTGGGTTCATCTACGGTGGCCTCCAAACGGGTAGAATCAAACGGTAGCGCCTTGAGGTCTCGTTCGACTCTAAGCACCTCACGCCCTTGAAACTTGACAACAGATGCGATCACATTCTTAGGCTCAAACCTTTGTCGTTGGAACACGATCTCTTGACCGAAAGCGTAGTCACCTATCATCAAAACAGTAATCAGAAATAATGATTTCATGTTTATATTTTATTTGAGAATTGACTGATTGTATTCGTCCTTGGTAACGGTCTTGCCTAGCGCACCAAACTCGTGCAGATCGCCAAAGACTTCAATGCGGATTGATTGATCGATTCCGCCCACCTTGATGGCGTCGAATCCACCATCTTGAATTAATTCATTGACGTGTGATTCAACAGACGGTTCATCGGCAGCATAAAACAAGACGGCGGCCTTTGGTTTTTGGTGTGCCGTTTTTTTGAGTGAAGCCGCACCTAGTGTCCCGAAAGCTTTCACCAACGTCGCGCCCTTCGGAAGGATCGCTTTGATAATTTGTCCGGCCGACTCCTGAGCGCCGATTATTTTCTTGAAACCATTGTTGCCATCGGGAGCAATGGGGTTGGACGGATCGATAATCACTTTTCCTTGGAGTTCGGTCGCATACTGTTGGACAAACGCGCGGATGGCGTCGAACCAAATGGCCAACACGACGATGTCGGCCTCTTGAACGGCAGCACCTATTTCACTTGCTCTTGCGCGACTTCCCAGCTCTTGCGCAAGCGCTTTCGCTTCATCGATTTTGCGGCTTGCTAAGATCACGTCTCGATTTCCTTGAACGAGATTTGCAGCCACCACTTTACCGATGTTTCCCAGTCCGATAATGGCCACTTTTGGTTTCCCTGTTTTCATTTGAGTTGTGTTTAAAAATGATGTACAAAGCAACACCCGAAAGGACCTCTGGGCCAATGATCTAGTCCAAGAAAAACCCTTGATCTAGTTTAAGAGTGGCCCTCGTTCTTCGAAAGGCGGCCTCGAATCCTGCTCAAAAACTCGGGTGTAATCCCCAGGTAAGCAGCAATTTGAACTTGCGAGAGTCGGTTGAGAAGGTGTGGATAGGTCTGCAAAAACAATTGATACCGCTCCTCTGCCGTCGAGCTGAAGAGTTGCAGCATGCGCTGTTGCTGCAACATGAAATGATTTTCTAGTAAGACGCGGAAGATGCGATTAAACTTTGGGGCCTTTAAATAGAGATCGATCAAGTCGTCGTAGTTAACCCGCAGGACGACCGTGTCCTCCAGCGCATCGATGTTCATCAACGCTGGCCGCTTTTTGTGAAAGCTCGTCAAATCAAGAATCCAATAGTTTTCGGTGGCGAACTGCATGATGTGGTACACACCTTCCTTATCGACCATGTACAATCGCATGCACCCCCGGACGACGAAATAGAAGTACTCGCATATCTGGCCATGTTGAAGTGCGAACTGCTTTTTAAGGAACAAATGGGAATGAAACTTAGATTGGATGAGGTCCTTTTCCGTTTGATCGAGGGGAATGATTCGATCGAAATAGTCGAGCAAAGGTTGGGCGGTGGTGGACGTGGAAGAAGACATCAGGGCAACATCAGGAAAGCAAATATATCGCAAATGGGGAATTGGAGTAGCTGGTTCTGTGGCGTCGCTAAATGAATTCAATGGTTAACACTTCAAACAGGACGAAATTATCGCCTGAACTTGCACCTGTTGGCTTAACAAATTTGAAGTGAAAATTCAGTAAGAGGGGTATGAAAGAGGCTTGAGAGAAGATTGTGTTCGAAACGATGATTACTTGATCGCCATCCAATACAATTTTACAACAGGAATCTCTATTTGGGGTTGATTTCGTAGCTTAGTCTTCCGAAGCTGGAGTCCACGACAACTAGAGTTAAATCGAATGAGTCAATTCGGGCTCATGGCAAAACCTCGCACCCAAGAATATGAAAATGCTGTTCTCCCTTATTGTGTTCCTATTTACTACCTCGCTGTGTCATTCGCAGGTAACGATTTACTACGACAACACCTGCAGTATCACGATGAAGGATCTTGCAACTCACTATCGAATAGCCGAAGTTGACACGGCGAAGGGTACTTTTTCGGGTGAGGTCAAAGACTACTGGATGAACGATACGATTATGACAAAACTCACTTACAGCAACAAAGGCAAGAAAGACGGATCCATTCTTATTGCCAACGCTAACGGCGAAATTAAAATCAAGGGACAATATACTGACAACAAAAAAAGGGGAACCTGGGAGATAAACGAACCTTCACAAGTGATAATCGACTTCAACAAGCGTGATGTAGCCTCAAATAAAACGATCGACTCAATTGAATTTTGTATCAGCAAGAAGGAAGAATTTACGGTAGGTGAATACATTCGCAGGGCAGATTACGCCCCAATCCGTCCCTTGGTTGAAATAGTTCGAACGCATAAGGCGACCAATGACGGATCATTTTCGATTGTCGAAGAAAGGCCAAGGTTTCCGAATGGCCTACAAGCACTGGGCGCATTCATAGGACGCTATATCCAATATCCCGAGGAAGCTGCCAAGAATAACATAAAAGGACAGGTGATTGTAGGCTTCACCATTAGGGAAGATGGATCAACTAGCGATTTCAAAATAATGAAGTCAGTCGGTTATGGTTGTGACGAGGAAGCCATTCGAGTCCTGAAGCTACTTCCCGACTGGATCCCGGGTTACCAGCGCGGCAGACCCGTGAAGACAAAATTTACGATTCCGATCACCTTCGACAATGGTAAATGAAATCGATTCCCAAACGCCGTTGCAGAGAATCGTCGCGGATAATTTCTTAATTTACTAACCGGTCAGGATAAGCCTTCAAGCATGGGGCAGCTGGCTCAACTCAAAAGCACCTTCCAAGAATTGAGACATACTAAGGATAGGCCATCGAGCGGATACAAAATGAACTTCACTAAGCTAGTACCCAGTGTTTTCTACGTCGATCTTTCTGACGGCCTCCGACTCTTTGTCGAGTGCCTTCAGTTTCAAATTGTCCACAAGGATCTTCTCTCCTCACAACCCTACTTCGTGTTGGAGAAAGACGGGATAGAGATCATGGTTTTTCAAGACGAGCAATTAGCTAGCGAACACAATCCGGAGTTGCGAATAGTCACAAAAAACATTGAAGAGGTATACGCAAAGGTTTCAAAATCTCATCCCGAGTTCCTTCACCCCAATCTCGACAAGGTTACCCTTCGTCCGTGGGGCGCTAAGGAATTTGCCATTCGAGACAACCAACTTGGAATCAGGTTTCAGCAATGGGAATGAGGGGATGAGGGGACGATGGGATGAGGCGATCCAGAATTTCGGATCTTCAAAAAAGCGCTAATTCCGCCATTTCGTTTATCTTTGCCGCCTATCCGGTCCCGTATTTCAATGGATAGAATCTCAGATTCCGATTCTGAGGATGTAGGTTCGATTCCTACCGGGACTACGATGAAGCAGACCCTGAAGCACACACTTCAGGGTTTTGTTTTGTCGTCGGATACTCAAAAATCGTCGCCCTTAGTAAACAATTACTGGTGGCTTCAGGGGCGCTTCATCGTACTGAAGCGATCGAGCGAAGCGATGATCTGCTTCAGTTGATGACTCTGGCTCAATGCCTAAGAAAACTCGTTCAAAACACTCGGTAATCTCTCCTTTAACTCAGGATGAAGCAGACCCTGAAGCAAAAACTTCAGGGTCTTTTTAATGCTCGAGTGCGTAGAAGCATTTCATACTTGGATAAACTGCAAGAGTTTGTTTGAAATTTCAAGTATCTGGAATCTTAGGAAGCGGCTCGCCCTTCATTCCTCTTAACACATGTTTTCCAATAAAATTAGTAAAGGGGACAATATTCTGATGCACACTTGCCTGTTCCAGCGCTTCCATATATGATTTTCGATCCTCAACTGGAATAACTGTCCAAGGGTATCCCCCTGCCGCCAGCATTGCATTCATCAGAAATCGACCGATGCGACCATTTCCATCCATGTACGGATGGATGTATACGAAAATGAAATGACCGAGTACTACACGTGCCGCTGGGTCTTGCTCTTCTCTCAGCAAGTCAAAAAAAGCTGGCATCGCATCACGCACTACATCTCTATTTATCGGAACATGCATTGACCTTCTTATGTATACTGGACCGTTCCTATAGCCGGCCAAATCACTTGGTTTTAAAAGTCCTACTGATATGCTTGGCGCAAACAGTTCACGATACCATGTTCCATGATCAGCATCAGCTATGTTGCCGGGATTTTGTCCAGCTAATATTCCGTCAAGACTTTTCAACACTGCCTGATAGGCCTGCCAATATCCCCTGGCGGCAAGCGCATCGCGCTGTTCTTTATCTTTGCCATCTAATTCTGGATTCCATGTTCCGCTTCTCACACGTTCGATCAATTCAGGAGTTACTCTGTATCCTTCAATGGACAAAGAATGGTATGCATCTGTCACATAGACTTCTGCAACATGCTTCAGGAAACCTGCTTTATCTTTTGGCAGTCCAGGCGCTTTTGGAAAGCGAGCAATAACTGTTTCTCTCATCGTGTACCACATCATCCTTAATCGATTGACATAGGGCGATCTGTCGCGTCCTGTTCCGGAGTGGATAACACGGTTTGCGAACGGGTCATTTTCACGAGAGTCATAGCCTGCGGCTTGCATTGCCTTTATGATATCGTCGGCAATTCGGTCGCGTCCAATATTCCTGAATGCACCGGCAAGCCGGCCGGCAATTACCGTATGTCCTCCATCGAGTAGTTTCGGAAGGATGTCAGAAGCATCTTTGATTATAGACAAAGCCGTGCGACTGTCTGTAGGATTGCTTGTAAAGAATCCTGGGGAAGAAGAGATTAATGCTGCCGGCAATGAAAATAGCTGCATGCCTTCTTTTTCCTCTCTATCCCCACGTCCGGGAACTGACGAACGCACATCGAAAAGAGAAGTGTTGTGAGGGAGTAGGGTAACTTTGTTTCGTGCTTTCGGTGAGCGGACAAGAAGTTGTTGTGGTACTGTCCAGTTACCGCTGTGGATTAAAATAGATTGCTCCGGTGAAAGTGACCATTCTTTTCCGAAACGCTTTTTCAGATAGACTGTACAAAAACGCCAAAAGGAAGCATACCAAGATGTGCTATCACCAGGTTGCTCGTCTGGCCTTGTTGGAATATACCATCCTTTCATCACCTCTTTTAGGAAACCATGCCTTACCAATCTTTCCCTATGTGTGCGCGAAATGTTGCTGGCTCGAATAGCGGCTGCACCATCAACATTCTGAAGATCTTTCAAGACCTCCAGAGATTGAGCGAGCTTTTCAGACGGAGTTGCCATCGTACGTTTATGTTAAATTGCTGGGGCTTTTATTAGCCTATTACGCTGTATCATAATTAGCTTATTATGCTGTACGCAAATTAGCTTATTATGTTGTATTAAACCTAGCTTATTGCGTTGTTTTTAAACCGAAACATTAATTTTTAGCGTTTTTAGAAACGGATCAAGCGCCCTAAGTTTTCTGCGTAGTACCAGCAATTAATCAAAGAAGAAGGTGGAGCGAGGGGCAAATAATCTCTGCCGGTGCTCGAGTGCGTAGAAGCATTTCATACTTGCATAAACTCTAGCTTCTGCTTCAGGGGCGCTTCATCGTACTGAAGGGATCGAGCGAAGCGATGATCTGCTTCAGGCACTAACAAACTAGTTCAAGGGATTCGACAGTCTTTCGATCAATTATTGCCGGCTTCAGGGGCACTTCATCGTACTGAAGCGATCGAGCGCAGCGATGATCTGCTTCAGGCACATTTACTCTTTGACAGTTTCCAGACAAAGAACGCAGATAGTATTATCGAAGGAACAAGTAATATGTTAGTTGGCGCAATGCTAGTTGAGTCAAGCACCTCTGGTCCCATAAAAAAAGCAAAGAGTACACTGGATAGGTTAACGATTATGTGTCCAATTATCGAATACCAAATATTTCCTGAGCGCAGAAACAAAAAACCTAATAACACACCAAGCGCCATTCGCGGGATAAACCCGTAAAATTGAAAATGGAAAAAGCTAAACAATGCTGAGCTCACCAATACGGCATACCACGGGTTGGCGAAGACTGGATAAAGACTTGTTTGAATGATGCCACGGAAGAAAAATTCCTCAACGATTCCAGGTATGATAGCGACTACGATTACAACTAAGGCCAAGCTCTTAAGCCCTTGACCCGAGAGGATTGTTCTTAAGAGTAGGTTAGCTTGAACTTCACGCTGTTTGAGATAGACTTCAAGTTCGGATAGCCATACAGGTAATCGAATACATGAGTTGATTTCGATTAGCATCGAGACAACTGGAATAATTGAAATAAACAACGCTACCGTCATCAGTGCCCTGGAAACATTAAGACGTGCGTAAGGTTTCAGGAAAGATAGTGACCGTTTATCGGTGATGAAAAGATATACCCCAGGTGTTATCAGAAATCGAAAAACGCTAGACAACAGCGCCATCAACAATAGCATTTCATTCTGAGCGTTTATTGGATCCGTTAATGCCATGAACACATCGCCGGTTTCGATGGAAAAAATGATCGACGTCACAAAAACGGCCAGTATCTCGCCTATCGCAAAACAGAAAATGATAAAACCGAGAGTCCTGCCAAAGTGAAATATTTTGACAGTCTCGCTTTCGTGGTTCGTTGGCTGAAAAGTCACTTTCAATGATCTTAAAGGATTGGAGACTTTGATGTAGCGCTAAACTCAAGAACGTATCTAGCCGCGTTTTTTTATTACTAAATTATGTCAACAGACTAGCTGGGTACTACACGGAAACTCCTAAACGCAATGAAATCTCTAAACTTTTTGAATTCAACTTCTAACAAAGGTACCTAACGGAAATTCAAAAACTCGTATTGCCTTCAATCGTAATCCGCGGTCAATACTTCAAAATGGTTTCGGGCATCAGGATAGAAGCAACTTCAGGTGAGACCACAAGGCATGACAAATCAAACCTATTCCAAAAGGCTGAAAAATCCATAACTTGCTGCAAAGCCTAGATAAGTTGTTGCTGACATAAGCAGGCCCAATAGTTTAGGTTGCCTTTCGAACTCCTATGCCAGAAGCCAAGTTTCACGTACACATCTCTTCGGTCTTCGAATGCTCGCTCGAGCGGGCATTTAAAACCCCAATCCTATGCGATGTCACCCAAATCCACACTGGATTTTGGATCATGCCAAAAGTCACGCACTGTACCGACGACCACGACTGGGGAAAAATAGGATCTTCGAAGAAAGTCTTCGTCGCTAAATCACTCACCCAGCCCGGCGGCTTCGCCTCCATCGACCGGATCATCGACCGGGTCGAAAATGAACGCTGGGTGTTTGAAGTAACCGACTTCCAAGCATGGATGCTGGGCTTCACCCGCTTCCAAGCCGAATGGCGTACCACCGAACTGAAACCCGGCCGCATCCAAATCGATTATTCCTACAACCTACATTCGAGCACACCCATTTTCTTTCCCTTGAACTGGATTTTCGCGAAAACCTTTTGGCGCGTCTACATGAAGCGGGCCATGCGCAACGTGAAAAAACTGGTCGACGCCCAGGCACCCTACCTCTATACGTGAACGTGATACCAATTCGACCAAGAGTTTAGTAACTTTCGAATTGTCAATTCCACCAAAACATAAGCTTGCAGGCATGGCAAAAAAAATAAAAGCTACCCTTCGAATCCTCCTGGTGTTGATCGTGCTGGGATCCAACATCGGTTGCGATCAAGTCTCGAAAAACATCGCGCGGACCGAACTGGGTTACAACGAACAGATCACATTCGTCAACCAGCATGTCACGCTACTCAAGGTCGAAAACACGGGCGCCTTTCTCAGCCTCGGGCAGACACTCCCCAAATCAGTCAAGTATGTCGCGCTCATGGGACTACCTTCGTTGGCATTAGTTTTTGCCTTGGTCTTCATGTTTATCAAGAAAAATACCACCACGTGGTCCCTCGTCGGGATGGCCTTCGTGGCCGGTGGCGGCATTGGAAACATCTACGACCGGATCGTATATGGGTCGGTAACCGACTTCATGCACATCGACTTCGTGATCTTCCAAACGGGAATTTTCAACATGGCAGACGTATCCATCATGGTCGGGCTCTTCATCATTTTGATTGACAACTTTTCGAAAAAACGGTTGAATCCACCTACCGAAATGCCGCAGTAAGGTCGACTAACACGACATACATGCTGTCCATTGAACCCCTACAAGCTTCGAATGCATCCGCCATCGCGCTTCTAGCCCACGCATTGTGGCCCGATAGCGAACTTCCAGAAATGATCGATCACTTCAGTCAAATCGTTCACAACCCTACGGCCACCGCCTTCCTGGCAAAAGATGGAGTCGACGACGTTGGTTTTGTGGAACTCAGCACACGGTCAGACTACGTGGAAGGCGCCGATGCTTCGCCCGTGGCCTACATCGAAGGAATTTATGTGAAACCTTCGTACGAGGGCAATGGAGTTGCTCGACGCCTCGTGCAGGAAGCCGAGCAATGGGCCCGGAGCAAGGGGCATAGCCAAATCTGTTCCGATACCGAACTAGAAAACAATAGCAGCATCAAGTTTCACCGCGCTGTTGGTTTTGAAGAAGCATCAAGGATTGTTTGCTTCGTGAAAAGTTTGAAGGACTAAGCTCCTAAACAAAGACAATCATGAGCCGCCAGCGAATCATGTACATTGAAAACAAAAGTGATGGTGACGGGCTGAAGGGTGAGGCACGAATTGGGCTCGTCACTTTTTCAAAAAGTGGAAAATCCATTCACTATGCAGGGAGGACATTCCAAACACTTTCAGGTGGTGGATTCAAATCCAATTACGTCGACATCGACAGCGGTGATCATTATTGGATATCCGGCTGCAAGAAAGAAGGTGGAGACCGTCTCTACGGCGAGAGACTTCCCATCTATATAGACGAAGACGTAAGGATACGATATTGGACGGAGATTAGGGGATTGCCGGAATTCGCACACCTTACGAGAATCAACTAACGGCGGAATTCGGGGAAGGTACCAATCACTTTGCAGTCCTTGTGGCCATCCACAATTGGAAGACCCCGTCATTGTTCCTTCTGTGGTAATATAAAATTCCACCATCGGGCGAAATCGTAGGCGCCTCGACAAAGCCCGTCAGTTGTGTAAGTTGTGTCGGCTCCCCAAAAACATCTTGCACACTCGACCTCGTGGCGACCCAAATGCTTGGAGTGCTACCCGACATCCGCGTGAAATAAAGTTCGAGGTTGTCCGATGAAATCGCCGCTCCGTATTCCAACGCGTCGCTATTCACATTCGCCAGTATCTTATCACTGTTGGTGTCGATCTGAAAGTTGCCATTACCATCTTTCTTCGCAATCACTAGGTCCGCTTCGAACGGCCCACCCGCGGGTGTGTACACTCCTTTCGCGAAATAGAGCGTCTCCCCGTCTTTGCTTACCTCTACATCGAAGTTCACACTACCACCAGTAAGGGCAGGTAGACCCAATACATGGCTGGATGTCGCCACCGAACCGGAGAGAAAGAAACCGCTAAAGATCGTAGACTGAGATACCTCGTAGTCACGCGTTGATACGAAATACAACTTGCTCGTTGCGTCCATCGAAGGAACACCTTCCAACACATTTGTATCCACACCGCCAATCATCCCTTGATAGGTGAAAGTTCCATCGTCTACACGCGTTGCCCAGTGTAGACTGGTATTAGGTTCCGCGTTCGAGTTGTTGAATAGGAGTACTTTTCCATCGCGCGAAAGAAAGGGCTCCATCAGATCAACCTTGTAGCCCAGTACGGTCACTTCCTTTGGATTATCGAACACAACACTGGGAATAGGATCTTTCGTATCCTGACACGAGACAACCGTCATTAACAACAGCCAACGAGCGACCTTCATTATCACTAGATTTTTGAAACCATCAATACCGCTGAAACCGGACAAACGGAGCTAAACTCGGTGGACGCCTTTATCTCGCTGGGCGCGTCCTCCCGGCCAACTCTTTCAAAACCCAACTTAGCAAAAAATACTTCCGCCGTTTCGGTGAGCAAATACACTTTACTTACCTGCTTCTTTTTTGCTTGCGCCAGTAGTTCTCCTACTATCAACACGCCGAAGCCCATATTTCGCAACAACGGCGCGATAGCAACAGAACGTAATAACGCGTATGGGCCATATGTTTCAAACCCGCCGGACGCAATAATATTTCCGTCTCCGTCTCGACTCACCAAAAACACGCTGTTTTCCAGCACCAGATCACCTTTCGGCAAACCAGACGCTTGCAAAAACGCTCGCAGGTCTCCCAGGGCCGGTTCTTGTAACATTTGTAGGTGCATCCAAAATAAATTTAAGGGATTCGAAACTTTTATCGTAATATTACGATTATTGTCGATATGGGGCTAACAAAAACCGCAGAATATACCAAGGCTCAAAACGAGTTGGCCACGCTAACGAAGGCGTTGGGGCATCCTGCGCGGATCGCCATCCTGCAATTTTTAATTCGCACCAAAGCCTGCGTGTGCGGCGATATCGTAGACGAACTTCCACTCTCGCAGTCGACCGTATCTCAACACCTAAAAGAATTGAAAAATGCCGGCTTGATTAAAGGTGACATCGAAGGACCGAGCGTTTGTTATTGCATCGACGAAAAAAACTGGAAAAAAGCTCAGTCCCTCATTGGAACCCTGTTCGAAAGCTACGAGGGTCCAAACTGCTGCTAAAAATTTTTTACTCAAACTTATCGCAATATTACGATTATGGAAAATTCAACCCAACTCAAAGAAATTGTCAAAGAGAAGTACACACAGATTGCTGATCAATCGCAAGAATTGAATGCGGCGAGTTGTTGTGGTGCCGCATGCGGCTGCGGGCCGGCAGATTTTGTGGTGATGGCCGACGACTACACCCAGCTACACGGATATGTGCCCGACGCCGACTTGGGGTTGGGATGTGGCCTGCCGACCGAATATGCCCTGATGCGCGAAGGTGATACCGTCGTGGACCTCGGGTCGGGAGCCGGCAACGACGCGTTCGTCGCCCGTTCGGTCGTCGGCGAAAGAGGAAAAGTGATTGGCATCGACATGACCGAACGCATGATCGAGAAAGCTCGAGAGAACGCGAAGAAGCTCAATTATTCGAACGTTGAATTCCGTCTCGGAGACATTGAGAATATGCCGCTCGCGTCGAATGTCGCCGACGTGGTGGTCAGCAATTGCGTCCTCAATCTCGTACCTGACAAGGCGCAAGCGTTCGCCGAAACATTTCGTGTCCTCAAAAAAGGTGGGCACTTTAGTGTATCCGATATAGTGTTGGTGGGAAAACTTCCCGAAGGACTTAAGCAAAGCGCGGAGATGTACGCCGGATGTGTGGCAGGTGCAATCGACAAAAACGAATACTTGCAGATCATCGAGAAGGCAGGGTTTACAGGTATCAAGATTCAAAAAGAAAAAAACATCACACTCCCCGACTCAGTGCTAGATCAGTATCTAAGTGCTAGCGAGTTGGAAGATTACCGCAAGGAGAAAATGGGTATCGTGAGCATCACCGTGTACGCGGAAAAGCCCGATTCATGTTGCGGACCCGGTTGCTGCAACTAGAACTGACCTCAGCGCCTGATTGATGAATCCGGATGTCTTGATCGGGGTCTTTCTCTTGGGCGTAGCTAAAAGACTCGACTATCTACTCTATCCGTTGCATGTGTGGTTAAATCCTTCTAACATGCAACGGATATTGCATCACACCAGCTTTCCATTTCGATTCAAGCAAGTATGAAAATTGCACTCTTCAGTGACATTCACGCAAACCTACCCGCCTTAGAAGCATGCCTTAAAGACATAGACGCGCGAAAGCCCGACGCAATTTACTGTCTCGGCGACTTGGTCGGATACAACATCTGGCCCAACGAAGTGATTGACATCATTGTCGGGCGCAAGATCCCTACCATTGCGGGCAACTATGACTTTGGAATCGGACGGTCCAGCAACGACTGTGGTTGCGCCTACAAGACTGACGAAGAAAAATCGTTCGGCGCCGTGTCGATCTCGTACACCAACGAGCAAGTTCTTCCCACACAACGAGCGTTTCTTCGATCCCTACCAGCTCACATCAGATTGGAGTACCAACTACAAGAAGAGAAGTTCAACTTGTTGATGGTGCACGGCAGTCCTCGAAAGATTAACGAATATCTTTTCGAAGATCGTGACGAAGGGAGCATGCTTCGCATCATGGAGCAAGCCGACGCGCATTTCATGTTTTTTGGTCACACGCATAAGCCATACCATCGCACCTTCAAAGATGGCGAAGGAAACTACCGGCACGCGGTCAACATTGGGTCGGTCGGAAAACCAAAAGATGGGGATCCCCGAGGTTGCTATGTGATGGTAACGTTGGATGAATCGTTTGCGCTATCGAATCCGAACTCAGTTCAAATCGAGTTTATCCGGTTTACCTACGACGTCGAAAAGGCGGCACGCGCGGTAGAGGGTAGTCCTTTGCCCAATGCCTACGCTTCGATGCTTCGTGAAGGGCGTTAAAAGGGGCTGAAATCCCCAAATTTATTACCAGCCGAGGCAACTCGATGTCTCCGGGATGGTTATCTTTAGCGTGGCGCGGATCAATAGTTGGCAACTCAACTAACATAATTCGTTTCCCCGTGCTCACTCCATCTCTTTTTTCTCGCCGCGTCGCTGGCTTCCGATCGGGCCGCTTGTGGGTCGTTGCTTCAATCCTGCTCATTGCGGCTACGACGGCAAGTGCACAATACACCAAGCTGTACGACTATGGTGAAATTCCCTATGGCTCAGGTCCCCATAGCACGCCGATTTCGGATGGAACATTCCTTTACGGGACAACTTATCAGGGCGGCGCCAACAACTATGGAGTGATTTATAAAATCAAACCCGACGGATCGGGGATCACCAACTTACACGACTTTAACGGGGGAGATGGCTCCAATCCGGTGGGCGATTTGCTCTACGACGGCACGTTTCTATACGGCATGACGCGAACCGGTGGGTCATTCTCGCAAGGGTCGATTTTCAAAATCAAAACAGACGGATCAAGTTTCTCGACAATCTTTTCGTTTCAGTATGTGCCAACCGGTGGATTTCCATTTGGATCGTTGATCACGGATGGGACGTCGCTGTATGGTATGACATCGCAAGGGGGAGCCGCATCATTCGGCACTGTCTTCAAGATTGCCAAAGATGGAACGGGTCACACCAAGCTGGTTGAATTCACCGGGGGAACGGACGGTGGTGAACCTCAAGGTTCCCTTTTCTACGACAGTTCCTTTCTGTACGGCATGACCAATACTGGTGGTACGAGTGACTCGGGCGTGATTTTCAAAGTCAAGACAGACGGAACGGGTTTCCAAAAGTTGTTGGATTTTTCTAATTCCGCGAGCGGCGCCAATCCCATTGGATCGTTGGTGAGCGACGGAACATTTCTGTATGGCTTCACCCTGCGCGGTGGCTCCAGCAACTTCGGCGTGATGTTCAAGATCAAACCCGACGGTACGGGCTTCGTGAAAATGATCGACTTCGGTTCGGCGCTCGTCGGGCGAGCCCCTAAGGGCAGTCCGGTATTCGACGGGGTTTATTTTTACGGTATGTCGACCGACGGAGGACTATACTCAAACGGTGTATTCTTTAGAGTGAAACCCGACGGCGGCGAGCTGACAGCGTTGGGAAGCGTGCTCGGCATCACCGACGGTCCACTTCCGGAGGGCACTTTGTTTGTCAACGGTACCACCTTATATGGTGTTCGTTCGGCGATGGGCGACGGGCGCTATGGCGCGATCTTCAAGATGAAAAATGACGGAACGAACTATTCCGAAATCTATACTTTCTCTATCGATGGTCGAAGTCCCGTAGGTCGACCGATCAGCAATGGTACCTCCTACTTCGGTCTTACGAACCAAGGCGGCGCGACCGACGAAGGAACCATTTACAAGATTAACGCTGACGGATCTGGCTACTCGATTGTCTTTAACTTTACCAGCGCCACGACTGGCACGCAGCCAAGTGGTTCTCTAATTTATGATGGCACGTACTTCTATGCTACCACCGCGCAGGGCGGGACTCACAACGCGGGCACTGTCTTCAAAGTGAAACCAGACGGCACGGGTTATCAATTACTCGCCGACCTGAACTACACCCCTACGGGTGCGACGCCACGGGGATCCTTGATATCCGACGGAACCTTTCTTTATGGACTGGCACAAAATGGTGGCGCCAATGACTACGGTGCCCTCTTTAAAGTGCAGTTGGATGGTACCAACTTCTCGCGGATCGTCGACTTCGACTTTCCGATCGGTGCCAACCCGCAAGGTACCCTCATCTTTGATGGCACGTATCTCTACGGTCTCACCTCGATCGGGGGTGCGAATGGATCGGGTACAGCCTTCAAAGTAAAACCAGACGGCAGCGGCTACGTCACCCTTCACGACTTCGACGACCCAACAGGTTCGTTTCCGCATGGTTCACTGTTAGCTGTCGGATCTACCCTCTACGGTTTCACATCGAGTGGTGGAGCTAACGGAAGCGGAACAGTCTTTAAAGTCAACAACGATGGCAGTGGATACGCCGTCCTCCTCGATCTAGACGGCTCGAACAGCGGCAGCAATCCTCAAGGTTCTCTCATCTCGGTCGGCGGATACCTATATGGAATGACAACAGCCGGCGGCGCTTTTGGCAAGGGTGTCCTCTTCCGAATCAAACCAGACGGAACAGGCTACAGCACATACCTTGACTTCGATGATGGACGACAACCGGTTGGGTCACTCACAACCGATGGCACATTCTTGTACGGCGTTACCGGCAATGGAGGTAAGCAAGACCAAGGGATCTTTTTCAAGATGTCGGTTGCGCCGTTCTTCAAGTTCTCATCCATGACTCCAAGCCACGGCGTTCCCGGCACCTACGTTACGTTGAAGGGTCACAACTTCGATCCAGTTCCATCGAACAACGTTGTTAGCTTTAATGGCGCCAACGCAAAGGTTGTTTCCGGAACCATCGATTCATTGATTGTCATCGTGCCAACTTCAGCCACCACTGGGTCCGTGTCTGTCACGGCGGGCAACACCGACACGAGTGCTAACAGTTTTATTGTGGATACTGAAGCCGAGATGTTCGAAGGCAAGATTCAGAATTGCAACTTCACGCTCGTCGGTCCTAATTCCCGTGACGCCGTACTCACCTTGATTCCATCGACGGCTGGAGGAAAAATCCGTGTCCACTTCAACTCATTCAACGTAAGCGACCAACTCAACGTATATGATGGTCCAGATACGAAGGCTCCGCTCATCGCCACCGAAGCGAGCATTAATACGCTCACAGACTTAGTGGCCACCAGCGCCACGGGCGAACTCACGTTCGAATACATTTGGTTAGACAACAGTGCTTTCTGGAATGCCGATGTGACATGCGACGGTGTTGTCGCCACCATCAACATTGACACCCAACCCATCAGTCAATCGGTTTGTGTGGGCACTACGTCGACATTCTCAACGGCAGCTTCGGGCACGACCAACATAACTTATCAATGGCAATTCTCGACCGATGGTGTCAGTGCATTCAATGATATCTCGAATGGCGCGGCGTACTCCGGCGTCACGACCGCGGCCTTGTCGGTGAACACTACCGGCACGTTTGGTGCGGGTTACTATCGCTGTCGCGTAAACGGTGACTTTGCCCCAGAGGTATCGACCAATGCTGGATCTCTATTAATCAAAGCGATTCCGGCTGCGCCGACCATCGTCAGCACCCCGGCAGTATGCGGGCCGGCATCGGCAACACTCACGTTGACAGGTGGTGTGAATGGTCAGTATACTTGGTACACTGCCGCGACGGGTGCCAACGCCATCGTCGGTCAATCGAACGACACCTATGTGACACCGAGCCTTTCGGCGACGACAATCTATTATGCCACGGTGACATCGAATGGATGCGAAAGCATTCGCACTCCCGTCACGGCAACGGTGAAGGCATGTAATCCGCCCGTCATCGCCACCACCTCCGCGTCGACGAACATTGGTGGAAAGACTCAAATCGACCTCACGTCACTGATCTCCGATCCGAACAACGATGCCGACTTATCGACACTTGCAATCATTCAACAACCTTTGAGTGGGGCCGTGGCCAAAATAGTGGGCAATGTTCTGAGTATAGACTATACCGGAATCTCATTTACGGGCGAAGATGTGGTGAAGATTCAAATCTGCGATCAAACTGGCCTCTGCACCATTCAAACGTTCAGCATCGAAGTAATCGGTGAGCTTATTGTATATAACGCCGTGTCGCCAAACGGCGATGGCAAGAACGATGTATTCTTCATCGAGTACATCGACGTATTGGGAGCGGCACAGAGTAACGAAGTCCACATCTACAACCGATGGGGCGACGAAGTATTTGCGGCGACCGACTACAACAATACCGATCGTGTCTTCAAGGGACTGAACAAAAACGGGAATAAGCTACCCTCGGGTATTTACTTCTACCGTGTGTTGTTCAACAACCGCCCCGACAAATTGGAGGGATGGTTGGAGCTGAAGGAATAAAGCCTAGTTTCCTTTTTGCTTTGCCGGTGTTGAGTACGGCGGTGGCGTCACCTTGATTTCACCTTGTTGCTCAAGAAGCTTCAGCGCTTCTTTCACCGCGCGCTCCAGTTGGGGATCAATGCCTTTCGATAACGAGACAGCATCTTGGCGGACCTCGATGTCGGGTGCGATACCCTCATTTTCGGCTATCCATTTGTTGTTGATGGGATCGAAAACCGCGTTGTCGGGAGCGGTCAACGCGCCGCCGTCCACCAGTGCGTAGTGCACGGAAGATTTCACGAGTCCGCCCCATGTTCTTGCTCCGATGAGGGGACCTGTCTTTTGTTGACGGAACACCCAAGGGAAGAAGTCGCCACCGGAGCCGGCGAGCTCATTGATAAGCAACACTTTTGGTCCGAGGATTCCAGCGGGGAGTTTGAAAGCCATCCCACCGGGTACTTCATTCGTGATCGCCGCGCGCAGGCGTCGGTTCATCAAGTCGACCATATAGTCATCCAGCAAACCGCCGCCGTTGAAACGCTCGTCTACTACCAATCCAAGTTTATCTTGTTGCGCAAAGAAGTATCGGTTGAAGGACACAAATCCACCTCCGCCGGTGTTTGGAACCCATACGTAGGCAAGCTTGCCACCCGAGAGTTTATCGACCATTCTGCGGTTGTCTTCCACCCACGCGCGTTGGCGCAGGTTATCTTCGCTCCGGATCGGTTTCACTACCTCCGTCCAGGCGCCGGCAAACTCGGGCGTCTTATTGATATGAAGAACCGTTTGCACGTCGAGTGTTCCATCTAAGAATTGATAAGGGTCGCTCGCATCGGTGAGTTCCCTGCCGTTGACACCCACCAGGTAGTTTCCTTCTTGCACCTTGATACCGGGACGATCGAGCGGGCTTGACAACTCTGGATTCCAGCTTTCCGTCGTATAGATTCTCGCAATCTTCCAACGCTTGTTCTCGGCCACCAAGTCGGCTCCGAGGAGACCCATCATCGAGTCATCAACTTTAGGAAAATCTCCACCGAATACGAAGCTATGACCGACCGAAAGTTCTCCATTCACTTGATCAAGAATATATGACAAGTCAGACCGATGCCGGATGTAGGGTACCAAGGGTGCGTATCGATTATGAACATCGTTCCAATCGCGACCATGGATGTTGGGATCGTAGAAATAGTCGCGTTCGTATCGCCATGCTTCCTCGAACATTTGCATCCACTCCTCGCCGCGGTTGAGGTTCATTCTCAGGGACACCTTTACATTTGTTCCATCGGCGCCACTGGGGCCAGAAGTTGACATCACTTTCCACGACCCATTCACTTGGCCGAGCAGTTTTGTGCCGTCGTTCGACACAGACGCCTGCGCGACGCCACCGATAAACTCTTTCGCTTCAGCTTTTTCGAGTGTATACTTTTGAATGGTCAAAGAACCGGCACCAGGTTTTCGTTCGCCAATGAAAAGCGAGCCCGCGGGTCCCGCCAACAAAACCTGGTAGTTTGCCTTCGGAAGCGACAGCGCAATCGTGCGTCGATCAATTTGGTCAAAGTCTATCGCAACCGCCTCAGGTTCCTTGGGTTTACTATCTTTCGTTTCCTCGGTTTTCTTCTCTGCCGCTTTCTTGCTGGCAGCCTTTGGATCAACTTCCGTTTTCTTTTCTTCCGCGATTGACTCCTCGTCACTCTTCGGCTTAAAGGGCGACAGGTCCTTGCTCTGCAAGTTGATGACGTAAATGCTATAGCTTGGATCGGAGGAGATTGCGCTGGTATTCGCCCAACCTGACCCTAGGGCAAGATCGGTGCTCGCCAAGAAGTACATGTGGTGGCTATCGCGATCCCACACCGGCGAAAAGGCATCGGCGAAAGCATTTGTTAACGGATGGGTAGAATTGTCTTTCGACGACCATACCATCACGCGTCTGAAGTTATTGGAACCTGTCTTTGAGTACGCCAACCATTGTGAATCCGGCGACCAGTTCAAGCCCATTCCACCTCTTTCAATATTGGCGCCGCCGACATCGACCGTTTTGACAGCACCCGTGGCGACATCCAACACTCGAACGCGAACATCATCGTCGGTGAATGCGATCATCTTTCCGTTTGGCGACCACGTGGGTTCCCACGCCATCTTCGACTCGCCGATTGAAATACTCCTGGGCTTAGCCATGCCGTCTTGTGCGGCAATCATCAAGTTGTATCCCTTCCCCCCTGCGTCGGAAAACCAGGCGATCTCATTTCCTTTCGGAGACCAGATCGGTTCACGATCTGCCGCGTTCGAGGTGGTCGTAAGATTTCTGAAGTCCCCGTTTTCAACTGGCACCGTAAATATCTCACCCCTCGATTCTAACAAGATCCTTTTTCCCGTCGGTGAGATCGACACGCTCTTCGCACTTCCTGTCACGTCCTCCCATCGCGTCTCTGCCCAGGGGAAATCACCCTGCACCAAGATCGGTAGTTGTTTGACTTGACCTCCATTCAAATCGGATGTGAATAAGAATCCATCTCGTTCGAAGATCAGCGTGTTACCAAAGCCATCCAACCATTTCACATCCGAACCTGTAAATTTCGTTACCTGCCTTAACTCATTCGTAGAGGTATTGAAAGACCAAATGTTCGAAGTCCAATCTCGGTCCGACAGGAAGAAGATCTGATTTCCTAACCAATGAGGTTGTATGTCGAATGTCGATTCATGCGGAAGCAAGCGTTCGGTCTGGTCGGCGATGTTGAGAATCACCAGCGGCGTGTTTTGACCGCCGCGATAGTTGCGCCACTCTACATCCCATCGGTCCATGCGATCGATCACGATTTGCTTTCCATCCGGAGCGTAAGATCCATCGGTGCTCCACTGTTTGGTCAGCATCGTCGACGGTCCTCCTGCGGCGGGCACGGTCCAAAGCCGATCGAATCCGGCGGGTGCCGCATCGCGTGCCGTCGCATATATGATATGTGTACCGTCGGGGCTCCAACCCCGCACCAGAGAGACGCTGGGATACCACGTTAAACGGGTTGGCGCGCCCCCGCCGATCGGTACTACATACACGGCGGTCGCACCCGACCTGTTGGAGCTAAATGCAATCCATTTTCCATCAGGAGAAAGGTGCGGGTTGCTTTCGACTGCAGGCGTACTCGTGATCCGTTGTATGTTGCCGCCATTTAGATCTGATAGCCAAACATCGGCACCATATATAAAGGTCAAGTGTGTGGCGCTGATCGAAGGCTGGCGAAGGAGCCGTGTGCCCTGACCAAATGCGGTCGTCACGAAAACACAGCAGAAGAGTACCCAGCGCATAGCTTGGATGGACCCGTATTTCAACATAAGCAAGAGTGTTTGTTGGGATGCCGAATATAATCAAAAGCACCGCGCGAACCGTTGGCTTTTTTGACGGTGACCACCTGTTCGGATACGTGAAGAAAAGAAGGTCACCATGATGAACATATTTTGATCTTCCGACGAAGCCTTTTACAGATCGCTCTCTTGCGGAGTGTTCCGGCTCATATGACAAAGTGTGCTTGAACTAAACGTTTTTACTTGGATGGTGGCCACGTGTCATTCTTAATAACTTTCACTATCTTCCTTCTCAAAATCTCCCGCCTAACATGAACCGATTACTCGTCAGGTTGTCATTTCTGGCAATCTTGTTCTCCTCTTCTTGTAACATGCTAGAAAAACAGGTCCGAACGGGAGTCGTGATCACGACGCTTCCGATCTCCCCTTCACCCGGTGCTGATGGCACGAGTATCGTTCGAATCGGTACGGTGGCAGAATACATAGAGTACAGTTCAGATTCTCTGTACGTCAAGGTTAAGTTTGGAAAAGAAGAGGGATGGATGTCAAGTTGGGGGTTCGCTAAGAATCGTCGACCCGCAGTTGTCTGGGTTTTCTCAACCGACGTCAGCACGACAGACATTGGCGCGACAGACAAACAGCTACCCTATGGAAAGTTGGTCGCCGCCGATAGCACCGGCGCTGAGCAGACGTCCGTGGTTTTCGCGAATAGTGCCAAGTTTAATCGCGTCACCGGGACCGTCGCCACGAACGCACTCACCTACTTACCGATCGACATATCGTACGTGCGAGCACTAGATTCAATCCAAGCGCTGCCGCAAGATCAATCACAAATCGCGTATCGTGAAGAGACGATCGCACATGCAGGCGGAAAACTAGTGACCAGCATCAAAACGAGAACACGCGAAGTTCCCGAGGATGACCTTTCGGGCTTCGAGCTTCGCCACAACCTGATCGCCAACCCGGAAAACAATGAGGTGATCATGGCAACTCCTTACGTGCAAGACTGGGTGAGAACATATGCAGAAGATATCCTCACCTACGCTTGGCCCGACGAGCCACCGAACCCAAAAGGAAACTACTTCTACCGTTACTTCTCGCAACTACCGAAAAGCGTGATGATTGGAGTCCGTTCTACGGAGCAGATGCCCGTGGACGATGATGACGAGATTGGCGTGAAGGCAGTCGCCTTGTTCAGGTTGGATCGCAGCGAAGAAAACATCCGCTGGATGTATTCGAATTTTGGCGGCGCCGTGAAGGAGGTTATTCGCAAACTCAACGACACGCAAAAGAAACCGCTGCGAGAACTGATCGACGGACTAATGGAGACGCATGCCCACATTGCCTCGATTCCCAACTACACACAGTTGTGCGCTAAGATAAGCGAAGACCTTAAAAAGTATGACCTCAAGGCAAGTCCAAGCTACCAAGCCGCTTACGACCGCAAAAGTTTCTATGAGCCCCTGTACAAACCCGCCGTCATGGAACGCTATGGCGATTGGACAAGTACCGGAATCTGGCTCCACTCATTCTGGGTGCGACGGATCGGCGAAGGCAATGAAGTGGCGATCAATGAAATCCTCACCGACTTGGCCAACGACGCAACGCTCTGGAACATGTCTGGAACCCAAGAAGTATCGGGTGTGTCCGTCGAAGGGATCACTACCGTGGAGTGTACATTCGACGACGCCGGGCTAGGTGACTGCGCACACATCGTGTTCTCTTGTGGCGACTTCGGCGACGCCGACATCAGCCTCCTCCCGAAAGAAGCTCAAGACCTCTGGGGTGAACTCTCGATCAATGACCCGAAAGACGAGAACGTCACAATCGCGAACCCTACATACGCTGGCAAAACTTTCGTGATCACCTATCGCCCAGGGCGCGGACTCGCGTGCAACGAGGGACAGGGCGGCGAAGGCGATATTCAAATTGTGCTGGACTTTAAGTTGAAGGAGTAGGGGGATGGTTGGTGGTGGATGGTGGTAGTTTTCATCAGCCTTGTTTGCGGAGGAAGAATGAGCTCACCAACGCGACGAGTAGTCCTATGGGGAGTACTTCTGCATAGGAGATCAATATCACGAACAGAGGGTTTTGATACAGGGTGCGGAACTGGGCCATCTCTTCCTTTTTGGCAAGGACTTGTGCTTCGGTGAAACCTTCCTTCATACACTGCGTGAGCTGATGTAGCTCGTACTTGTCGAGAAAATCGGGCACAAAAAGATAGTAGTAGAAAAGCCACACGCCTACGTACATAGATGAACCGACAAATGCGATCCAAGCGCCCGTCTTGAAGGCGCGCCCGAGAGAGATCACACCTCCCAATTCCTTGTTCCGATAGTTTCGAATGCCAAAAAAGGTGAGGGAAAATACAATCACCATCGCTGCGTAACCAACTACGTCGTTGCCTACAAAGTCTGGGTGATGGTACACCATATTCACCATGTACACCATGTTTCCCGTGAGGATGGCGCCGAGCACGCCCCCGAAAATCAATACGTTTCGTTTCATTTTCTTTAAGATTTGCCGGTAAACCTAGGCGCTCGCGAAGGGTCGGCCTTCATACCAAAGTACCAATCGGTGATAAACCCACGTTCTCGTACTAAAGTCGGACGCTTCAACCTAGGATTTTGAGGCGATTGGCTTTCTCCATGGCTTGCGTCCGGTTTTTCACATCCATTTTAACAAAGACGTTAGAGGCGTGGGTCTTTATGGTACTCACGGACAAAAAAAGGCGATCCGCGATTTCGGCGTTGGTAAAGCCCTTGGCCATCAGTTGGAGAACTTCGTACTCGCGCTGCGTGAGCCCAAGCTTTTCCAGCGCTGCCTCGTTCATGACGTTCTTTTCTGCCACATGAACAACGACCTCCTTCTCCACCACCTGTGGAGTTGTGATCTGGTTTGCCACCCAGATACCAAGTAGTGTAAACAAGACAGCGACCAATCCGATGTAGATGTCAATAGAGTTTCCTGAGATCCAGTACTTCCACTCGAGCCACTTCAATAAGAAAACGAGCGCGGCCATGGCAGCACCATACAACAAAATCCGTTTTGATTTTCGGAAAAACCGGACCGCGATCATGGCTCGAAAATACAAGAACGAGACGTTTCGACAATGTGTCGCCGGCCGCAAACAAAGAGTGCTCCGAATCGTGTGGTCATCGCGGAGCTATCAATTTTCTGCCCGTCCAACGCTGAGAAACTAGAATTTAGTTGCTCTTTTGCCTCGCGAAACGCCGCCTGACATGTTTAAGTCGAAGTTTTGGGCACTCCTGCCCCTTTTTACCTTCATCACACTTTACCTCGTTACGTCGATTGTACTGAATGACTTCTACAAGATACCGGTGATCGTGGCGTTCTTGGTGGCAGCCGTCGTCGCGTTTCTACTCTATCCGAGACTGTCATTCGCCGACAAAACCGAAGAGTTCTCCAAGGGAGCCGGCGACTCGGGCATCATGCTGATGATTCTCATTTTCGTATTGGCCGGCGCTTTCGCGGGACTTACGAAAGCAATCGGTTCCGTCGACTCAACCATCAACTTTGCGTTGTCGTATGTGTCGCCGCGACTTTTAATTGGCGGTCTCTTCCTCACGGCTTGTTTTATTTCCCTGTCGCTGGGTACCTCCGTGGGTACGGTGGTCGCGTTGTCCCCGATCGCGGTGGGCCTCAGCGAATCCGTCCCAGGCACTCTTGCCGTTTCGCTGGGTGCCGTCGTCGGAGGGTCTATGTTTGGCGACAACTTGTCGATGATTTCAGACACCACCATTGCAGCCACCCGAACGCAGGGAGTCGACATGCGCGAAAAATTCAAAGTCAATTTTTGGATTGCCCTTCCACCGGCATTAGTCGCCTTTGCCATCTATTGCTTCACACCAGGGTTCACCCAAGTTCCACCGACCGAAGACTACTCCGTCACCCTAATCGTTCCGTACCTATATGTACTTGTTGCGGCCCTAGTCGGTATGCCAGTGATCTGGGTATTGATTTCAGGCATCGTCCTTTCTTTGGTGATGGGGCTATTGGTCGCGCACCAAGACCTTTGGAGCTTGATTCAAGCCACCAACAACGGAATGGCCTCGATGTTTGAACTGAGCGTGCTATGTCTCATCATCGGAGGTGTGATCGGTTTGATTCGTTTCTATGGAGGAATCGACTTCATCCTTTCCCACGTAGCGAAGCGGGTGAAGGGTGTTCGCAGTGGTGAACTCGGAATCGCCGCACTCACGGCCGTCGTCAACACCGCGTTGGCCAACAATACCATCACAATCTTGATTGTCGGACCCTTGGCCAAAACCATCGCCGATCAAAATGGGATTGAACCGAAACGAAGCGCCAGCATCATCGATACAATCTCGTGTTTTGTTCAAGGTCTCCTGCCCTACGGAGCACAGATATTGGCGGCCCTCGCCTTTGCGCACCAACAAGTGACACCGATCGATGTGATGAAACATCTTCATTATCCCTACCTGCTTGGGCTCAGCACACTATTGTTCATTCTCATCCGCCGCTCTCGTCCACGTTAGCGGTCGACCCATTCCATGGGCATCGCCAAGGTAAAGAGCAATCCATCGCGTGCTGCGAAGTCGGGTTTCTTCTCAGTAACATAACCCATATACGAGATTGTCGTTTGCACAAACACATGCGGGGCGAGCGCTGCGCGCGGTAAGCTTATTCCTACCGAAGCCGATAAGGCGCCACCTTGCTCCGAAAAAACGGCGCGATACCATAGGAACGATTCGAACCGAAAGCCACGCCAGTCGTACATCACACGTGCACGCGTCGCCACTTTCGCTCCCTGCGTTAAGTCGAAAAATAACGTCGTCGATTCAAGCTTAAGAGATGGACTGACAGTCCAATAAAACGCTGGCGCTACGACGTAGTCAGAATACCGATCGAACCAGCCCGCCGATTGTGAACAGATATAGCTCAAGAAGAGTCGTGCTTCCAAGCGGCGGCTGACCTGAAACGAACGGAACACACCAGGCTGGAGATAGTTCACGAAAGAATGACGGTCGAGCAGATCGGCCGACTGGTACAAAAAGAATCCATACTTGCGCTGTTGGAAGTAAATATTGAGGTCGGCGCTGGGGTGGTGGTTCAATACAGCTCCCGTGAATGGGAAAAATCCGATCGAATGCAAGCGCGGCGTAATCACCCATTGTGCACGCGTCGTGTCTCGGCGGCTGGCCCTTGCATCGACCGCAAGAAATTGCAAGACTGCAATGCACGCTACCCAAAATGTCAGCTTCATGGCCTTACCAAGCAAGGTCGTGAAGTCCCACACCACCCACCTTGGGTGTATGACTGCGCTGTTGTGGTAGCTCGTCCGCCGCCACTTGGAATCCGTCCGACGTCGCCTCGATTTGAACCCTCGATTTCTTTTGCCGCTCCGGCAAACTTTGTAAAATTGTTAGGACCTCGACCCAGGTCTTCACCCGCTGAACGGTTGACATCATCTTAACCATGAGAACTATTGAATAATCGATCCCGTTTAGTCTGGGGATCCAGTCAAAACTAACGAGAGAACCCCTCGCTGGATGCCTTCAAATTGATCGTATTTCAACCCCAAAACTTAATAATTGAAGTTTTATGAATGCCCGCACTAAATCCCTCGATCAGTTGGATAAAAATATCCTGCGCGAGCTGCAACACAACGCCAGGATTTCTGCTTCTGAAATCGGAAGACGGATTGGATTATCGACACCAGCCGTCTCCGAACGAATCGCTAAACTCGAACAAGAGAACATCATTCAAGGGTACTATACGAAAATCAACTGCGATTCGACTAGTTCGGATATGCGGGTGTTCATCATGTTCCGCTCGTTCAATGGATGTTCGCCAGAACTGGATCGGGCGATTGGAAACATACCCGAGATCGTGGAGTGGTACAAAGTGACGGGAGAGATGTGCATGCTGCTGAAGGCCGTCGTCCCAAACACCAGTCATCTCAACGCCGTCCTGAAGAAACTCTACGAATACGGTGAGACGACGACGTGCATCGTACTGGCAAGCGACGAAAGAGAAAAAGTGGCGGAAATGCTGTTTGAATCTTAGGTCGGCGCGGTATCGACGTCCATTTCAACTTTGAGAATGTCGCCCACGACGGATGGACTCTCGAAAATGGGAATAGTTGTGCGCTTGCGGACGAAGCTAAAGTCGTGATTCGTGGCACAGCGTGCAAATTCAGGCCCTGTCGCACCGAACAACCAGGCGGTACACTTTTTGGAAAGCACAGGGAACCTAGACAACGCCTATGATTCGCAACTATTGGTCTGCGGCCTTTCGCCACGCTGTACAACACCCCCTTTACGCTTTCATCAACCTGTTTAGTTTAGCCATCGGATTGGCAGCTTGCATGGTCATCTTCCTTTTCGTGAAAAGTGAAAAGAGTTTCGATCAATTCCATCAACACCTCGGACAAATCTACCGGATCTACGGTGTGCCAAACTATGGGACAACCGCAGACAAGGTTGCCATTACGCCCGGTTGGATGGGTCCCGAACTTCCTCATTACTTCCCCTCGATTCAACGATCGACAAGGTATTGGGATCGCGGTAAGGCCGTGTTTCAAACGGATCAGAAACAAGTTATCATTGAACACCCTGCGGCAGTCGACAGCACGTTCCTAGAAATCTTTGATTTCAAACTAATCGCCGGCAATACCATGATGGCGCTCGCGCGTCCTCAATCGGTCGTTCTCACAGAAACAACGGCCCGCAAACTCCTGATGGGAATTGACGCGGCGCTTGGAAAAGTAATTGCCATCGACGGAACTTCTTTCACCGTTACCGGCATCGTGCAGGACGTGCCCGAAAACTCACATCTACAATTTGACGCGTTGGTATCCATCGCCAGTTACGCACACGGAGATAGGATGTTCAAAACTTCGTGGGACGGAAGCTTTCTAAACACCTATGTTCTCGTTAACCCACATGCTGAAGTCTCCCTGATCGAAAAGGGTTTCCCTGGTTTCATTGCGAAGAACACTGGCGTGACAGACATGACCAAAACCTCTTCGCTGTACTTACAGCCGCTGGAAGATATACACCTTGGATCAACAGACATTGAGCACGACTACAACAACTATCGAAAGTTCAACGGAGCGTACCTGAATCTGTTCATCGTCGTGGGAGCCTTCATCTTGTTATTGGCGGCTGTGAACTTCATGAACCTTACGCTGGCCCGATCCTCGTTCCGTGACAAGGAGGTTGGAATCCGCCGAAGCATTGGCGCTGGTCGGATGCAGGTGATTATCCAATTCATGTTTGAATCGACGATTCATGCGGTTGGTTCGGTCGTGGTAGCGCTCACCATCGTGTCCCTTTCACTTCAATCCATTTCCAACCTGCTGGGACGTTCACTGACTTTTTCCCAATTGATCACAGATCCATGGGCAATGGGGAGTTTACTCCTCGGCGCAGTAGTTCTCGGCCTGCTTTCCGGATTGTATCCCGCTGTCGTCGTATCGAAAGTCTCATCTTCCAACGCCACAAACACCCAAGGACGGCCGTGGTTCAATCAATTAATGATCGTCGGACAATTCGCTGTCGCCATCGCGATGATAGAAGGTGCTTTGCTCGTCCAGACGCAAGTCGAATTCATGAGCACAGCAGATTCTGGATTTGAAAAAGACCAGATAGTGCTGGTAGGAATGAATGGAGAAGTCAATGAAAAGCTTCAACTCTTGAAATCAGAGCTTACCAAAAATACGTTGGTGACAGGCGTTACCGCATCCGACCAACGAATGGGTACAAATCTCCATGGTTGGGGCTTTAAAGTGAAGTATGATACCGGTGTCTATGCCTTCACCCCGTCAAACATCAACGTAGACTACGACTACCTCGACGTCTACGGAATTCCATTGGCTGAAGGTCGAACCTTCTCTCGTGACATTGCCTCTGATCAAGGTCGTGCATTCATCATCAACGAACGAATGGTCCATGAACTCGGCTTGCGCAAACCGATTGGCACCGAGGTTGGTCACTCGTGGTATGAAAACAATGAGCTGGGGAGCGTGATCGGTGTAACGAAAGACTTTCACTACAACAGTCTTCACTTTCCAATTAACGCTGTGGCAATCGTATGCCACCCCGACTGGGGCTTTCAGGAAATGTCCATCAAGATAGATGGCACACGACAACAAGAAGCCCTCGAATTTATTGAATCGGTGTGGCGGAGAACAATAACAAGCTACCCCTTCGAATACTCTTTCCTCTCGAATCACATGAATGAGCTTTATCGCTCAGACCGACAGATGGAATCCCTCGTTTCGCTTGCGACTACCTTGGCACTCATCATCAGCAGCATCGGTCTTTTTGGCCTGGCCTCCATCGTGATGCAAAAGCGTGTCAAGGAAGTAGGGATTCGGAAAATTCTTGGCGCCACTTCCTTCCAACTCTCGAAAACACTGTCTGGGCATTTCGTCTTGATCATTCTAATCGCTTTCACGATTGCTAGTCCAATCGCCTACAGGATGATCTCGAGTTGGCTGAACGAATTTGCTTACCGCATCGATAACGGTTTTGGATACTATGCAGCGGGAGGCGTCGTCGCATTAATGGCATGCTCGGTGACAATCGGCTATCACGTGTGGAGATTAACGCGTGAGAATCCGGTAAAGGCACTACGCGACTAAACGTGCAACTGAAGGAGCGCCAAGTCCAAATTTCGATTGTGTGCCGGAAGTTCATCTGCGTTGGGCGTGGTGAAGAACTCCACCAACGTGAACCCGAAAGTCTCGTAATAGGAGATAATCGCTGGATTCTTCGCCCAAGTATCCATCCTGACAAAGCTTAGTTTCCGCTCGCGCGCCACTGCCGTGGCCCATTCGACGATCACCCCAAACAAGCGCCGGCCTTTGAACAGGGGGTTAACGACGATCCGATGGAGAAAGATCGAATCGCCTCGATCAAAATGGCGCCAGATCAATCGATCGGTAAAACACACGCTGAACACCATCGCCGTAACGCCGTCGACAACGATCTTATATTGCCTTTGTTGAAGAATGTCTTGAATGACAGCCTGACGATCGTAGTTCCGCCAGGAGACGTAACCATTCTTCTCCTGGTATGAAATAGAGTGCTCAAAAAATAAGAATACGTCGTCTTGATCGGCCAGCGTTGTATTGACGATTTGCATGATCGAAAGGTACCGCTTAAAACCCGAACTGGTATTTCACATCCATTCATCTGTAGATGATTGCTGTTGGACGGAGAACACGCGTGGTCTGTGTGTATGAACTTAAAATACCACTAAATGGGGCGCTATACCTAGCCGGTGCATCGCTAGCTTGACCCAAAAAAAGATATGAAAAGTCTTCTGCTTTCGTTCCTCCTGATCTTCAACCTAGCTTTGTCTTATGCGCAGACCGACGAAGAGGCCGTGAAGGAAACCATTAACCGCGCATATGTCGGCGGCATTCACAATGGTGGCCCCATCGCCGACATTCGCAAAGGGTTTCATCCTTCGTTCATTATGTTTGTGCTGAACAACGACCAGTTGAAGGCGACGACGTTAGACGAGTGGGTAACGAACATCGAAAAGGCAAGGTCGTCGAACGCCACGACACCCGCCTCGCCGGCTGTAGCCAAATTCCAATACATTTCGATCGTAGGTACTTCGGCCAGCGTGGTGCTCGAACTCTACCGTGGCGAAAAACGGATATTTACCGACAACCTCCTTTTGTACAAATTCGCCGACGGGTGGCGGATCGTAGCCAAGAATTTCTATCGCCACTGAGTAAGCAGGATAGGTTTAAATCGCCCCAAATTGGCTTCCCAGCACAGTTGTGGACAAGTCCATTAAACGGGGTTCAAAAATCTTAGCGAGCCGGTTGCCGGGTGCAACGTCTCATCTCTATATTTCAGCATGAAAAACATCCTGCTGGTTGAAGACGAGGTGAGCGTTGCCTCGTTTATTCGCAAAGGGCTTACAGAAGAAGGGTACCAAGTAAGCGTGGCGATGGACGGCGACAGTGCCCTTCAAATGTCTTACCAAGCAAGTTTCGACGTGGTCATCCTAGATATCATGCTCCCAGGCATGAACGGCTTACAGGTTTGCCGTACCATCCGCGAAAGCAACAAGCTGATTCCCATCTTAATCCTTACCGCCCTCGGGACAACCGAAAACATCCTTGCAGGCTTCGAGGCGGAAGCAGATGACTACCTCACGAAACCATTCAAATTTGTCGAACTACTGGCCCGAATTAGGTCGTTGCTGCGTCGGGCAGAAATACCCTTACGCCCTGGCGAAGAACCTCCTTCGCAGGCAGAAATACTGAGACTCGCCGACTTGGAACTAAATGACTATACCAAGACCGTGCGACGGGCAGGTAAGGTGATCACACTCACGTCAACTGAATATAAACTCCTCTATTTACTCCTTCGCCAGCCCAAACGTGTTTTCTCCAGAAGCGAGATATTAGAAATTGTATGGAGTGTCAACTTCGATCTCAGCACCAATGTGGTCGACGTGTATATCAACTATCTCCGGAAGAAAATTGACAAAGACTTCGACCGAAAACTAATCCATACCGTGATCGGGATGGGCTATGTGATGAAAGAGCCCGATGAAAACGCAAACTAAGATCACCCTCATTTTCTTTCTCTCCGCGGTTCTAATCGTTGGGCTTCTAGGCTTGGGCGTATACTTCTTCAATACGCGCTATTCCTACGACGACTTTTACAAAAGACTCGAGATTCGAGGTGTCATCACTGCGCGCGCCGAGCTAGACCACGAAGAAGTGAGCGCTTCCGTGATGCGCGAGGTCCGCGAAATGCATCTCGAAAAACTACCGGAAGAAAAAGAGTACTTCATCGAATTGCAGGACAACCGCGTGCGCGACGAAGACGCCGCCAAGTTGAACCTGCCCCACTCCTTCTTCGAAGACATCGTGAACACGGGCGTGGCCACCTACCAAGACGGCGAGCTTTTTTCCGCCGGCATCTTGTACGAGGGCAAATTCGCGAAGTATGCAGTGGTGGTGACAGCCGCAAACTATTACTACTCGCACCACTTGAACTACCTACGCAACATTCTCTTAGTGGGTGTGGCCGTTGCGTCGATGCTGTCGTTCGCAATCGCTAAGTTATTGTCGCGCCAAGTCTTTCGCCCGGTGAAAGAAATTTCGAACCGAGTAGAACGAATCAGCAGCAGCAACCTGAATCTACGCCTCGAGAAACGCCATACCTCCGACGAAATCAGCGTCCTTGAAAGGACCTTCAACAACATGCTCGATCGCCTGGAGACCGCCTTCGAAACACAGAACAACTTCATCAGTAATGCCTCTCACGAGCTCAGGACGCCACTCACAAGCATCATAGGCGAAACCGAGGTAGCCCTTTCCAAGCAGCGGACGGCAGAAGAATACCGCGAATCGCTCGAGTCTGTCTTGCAACAAGCAGAACGCCTCGAAAAAATTACCCACTCACTTCTATTTCTTGCTCAAACCGGGTTCAAGAAAAACTTGCAACCGGAGAAAGTACGGACCGATCAGTTGTTGTGGGATGTCAAAGCCACGATCGAACGAATCAATCCCAAGAGTCAGATTCAGATCAATCTATCGCTGTTCCCCGACAATCCAGAGAAATTCAACATCCTCGGCAACGAGCAATTGCTCCACCTCGCGATCTCCAATATCGTCAGCAATGCCTGTAAGTATTCCGACAATCAACCGGTGTTCGTGTCTGCTGGCACCACCGAACAAAAGGTAGTGATTGTCATCAAGGATACAGGGATCGGTATACCCGCCAACGACCTCAAGTACATCTACGATCCATTCTTCCGCGCGTCAAACGTGAAAGGCTACGAAGGCTATGGCATCGGGCTTCCACTCACCAACAACATCGTGCGAATGCACGGCGGCGAAATCTCGGTCTTGTCTAGCCTAGGTGAAGGAACAACCGTCCAACTCTCTTTCCCTGCCGCGTCGCAGGCATGAGAATCAACCTAACGATTCTCTTAACACATTCTAATCTGACTTTAAATGCCCTTTAACGGATTAAGGCGACTTTGCGCACATGCCGAAGACGATCTTGATTCCTACAGATTTTACGATCGAGTCGTTGAATCTTTATAAGCATGTCATTCAGACAGCGGAGGTTGACAGTCACGTGATCTTCGTTCACTGCTTGGCACCCTCTGAATCGATGATCGATCTACTTTTTGTTGGGAACGATACTCTGCTGTCGCGAATGATGGGGCGCGACTTTAAGGAGGCGTGCGCGATCCTTCGCAACAAATCGGGTTTCAATCGCATGACCGACTCGATTGAACTCTTTAAGGGCAAAACCATCGCGGCGTTTCGGAATTTTCTAGATGGACTGAACGTCGAAGAGATTGTTGCTCCCTCTTCTTATAGGTTCCAACGCCCTTCGAGGCGGAGCATCGATCCCATGCCCTTTATACGGGAAAGCTTGCGACCCGTGGTTGAAGTAGAGTGGCCACATTCGGGCAGCATCCCCGAAAAAAATCAGCTAGCCGAGCTATTCAATATTTCATGACATTGTCCATCGCCATAAAACGCCAACAAGAACTACCAACTCGCGTGAAGGGTTGAGTCGAGAGAGAAAGAGGTGGTGGTTTAGGTCGAGGCACGCAACAAAAAA
>JBGAGH010000006.1:0-355759 GCA_044226825.1 Cyclobacteriaceae bacterium | reverse complement strand
GCAGAGGAGGAGGGATTCGAACCCCCGGGCCCCGTGAAGGGCCTCCGGTTTTCAAGACCGGTGCAATAAACCGCTCTACCACTCCTCTTTTTCTAAATTACAGTCAGGTTCGCCCAAAAAGCGCCCCCGACCGTAGAACGGGACTGCAAAAGTAGCGTTTCCAAGGAATTCGCCAAATTTTTGTGCCTTCCACCTACGAGGTCCGAAACACAATAACCCTCAACCCTACGGCGGACAGGTCGCCAACTAACACCAACCCCCATCCTCCACCCACCACCCACCACCCACCATCCACCATCATCCATTAACCATCATCCATCATCCATCGACCTAGACGAAGACCTCGAATATTGGATCAAACTGTCGCTCGACTTCAATCCCAAAGCCAAGTCGAGCCAGAAGTGATCGTCGGGAATTTTTTTGAGCGACATTTGCGTTTAAAGCTCAAACCCGTCCGCGATGACCTCTACATCAGAACTCAAAACGCTCTTTCCCCAGTTCGACGCCGAACTCTCGAAACACCTCGAACACATCGGCCATGTCGTCGAATTCGAAGAGGGCGAAATGTTGATGCGCCCGGGCCAGTACTTCAAAAACTCGCTCCTCATCCTCGACGGGCGCGTGAAACTCTATCGCGAAGGCGCCGAAGGCGAGGAGTTCTTCCTCTACTACCTCGAAAAAGGAAACGCGTGCGCACTGTCGATGATCTGCGCTGCTAAAAACGAAAGCTCCGCCATCAAAGCCAAGGCACTCACCAAAGTGAAGGCTCTCGCCGTCCCTATCCACTACATGGACTCGTTGATGAAAGACCACCGCCAGTGGTATTACTTTGTGCTCGAGACATACCGTTCGCGGTTCGAAGAATTGCTCGAAGTGATCGATCAAGTAGCATTTCATTCCATGGACCAAAAACTGGAGTTCTACCTCAAGCGTCAGTTCGAAGCGTTTGGCGGCGACCAGATCAACATCACCCACCAAGAAATCGCCGACGACTTGAACTCGTCGCGTGAAGTCATCTCGAGGCTCCTCAAAAAACTCGAATCACAAAACGTAATAGCCCTCTCGCGCCACGGCATCACCCGGTTGCCCGCCTTTTCGCGGCTTTGAGCAGCCTCAAAAAAGATCGAAGGGGTGACTTTTGTCACTGATCCTCCGCGTCGTAATGGTCAATTTTGTCTTACCAAATACGGGAAAGACTGCTACAAACATTTGACAATACGACTATGAAAATCGAACAAATCTACACCGGTTGCTTAGCCCAAGGAACTTACTATATCCAATCCGGAAACGAGGCCGCGATCGTCGACCCGCTCCGCGAAGTGGGTCCCTATCTCGCGAAAGCGAAAGCTAACGGCGCTACCATTAAATATGTGTTGGAAACTCACTTCCATGCCGACTTCGTATCGGGTCACCTCGACCTCGCCGCGAAAACTGGCGCCGCCATCGTGTATGGTCCTACTGCAAAACCGAAGTTCAAAGCACACGTCGCCACCGATAGTGAAGAACTGAAACTCGGGAACATCACGATCAAAGTGCTACACACACCTGGTCATACCATGGAGTCGACGACGTTCCTCGTGAAAGACGAACTCAACAACGACTATGCGATCTTCAGCGGCGACACATTGTTCCTCGGCGATGTGGGGCGTCCCGACCTCGCACAAAAGGCTGCACACATGACCAAAGAAGAGTTGGCGGGCTTGCTGTTCGACTCCCTTCGCAGCAAAGTAATGCCCTTGGCCGACAACGTGATCGTGTATCCCGCGCATGGTGCCGGCTCCGCGTGCGGTAAGAACATGTCGAAGGAAACGGTAGATACGCTTGGCAACCAGAAGAAGACGAACTACGCCTTGCGCGCATCCATGACCCGAGATGAATTCATCAAAGAGGTAACGGATGGTTTACTCCCACCGCCCGCCTACTTCCCAGAAAACGTGAAGATGAACCGCGATGGCTACGACAGCATCGACTCAGTCTTGAACCATGGACTCACACCCCTCACACCCGAGCAATTTGAGTTACTCGCCAACGAAACTGGCGCACTTGTCATCGACACGAGGGATGCCCAAGTCTTTGCCAAGGGATTTGTTCCCAACTCCATCAACATCGGCATCGACGGCAGCTTCGCCCCGTGGGCTGGAACGCTGATACCCGGTGTCGACCATCCGCTGTTGTTGCTCACCGAAGCAGGCCGCGAAGAGGAAGTGGTCACGCGTCTCGCACGTGTCGGATACGACCGCACCCTCGGCTTCTTGAAAGGAGGCTTCGAAGCATGGAAGAACGCGGGCAAGGAAGTCGACGCCATCGAGTCGATCTCGGCAACCGAGTACGAACGTCGCGCCAAGTCAGCTACTACGACGTTGTTCGACGTCCGCAAACCGGGCGAGTTCGAGGCTGAACACCTCGTGCACGCACAGAGCATTCCGCTCGAGTACTTGAATGACCACCTCGCCGAGATTCCGAAGATCGGTAACGTATACATCCACTGCGCCGGAGGGTATCGCTCGATGATCGCTGCTTCTATTCTTAAGTCGCGAGGTTGGGACAACATCATCGACATCGCGGGTGGCTTCAAGACATTGGCCGAAACCAGTCTCGAGAAGACCAACTTTGCCTGCCAAGCAAAAGTGTAAAATGTGACATAAGTCACTGTGCACGATTTGACGCGCGACGATCTTTGTTCTGTGCTCCTATGAAAGAGCACCACTGCTTATGAAAAACTGGATGAAATGGGGGATCGGGGCTTTGGTCGGCGCTGGCGCCGGGTACCTGTACTGGGCGCAGATCGGTTGCTCCACAGGTAGCTGCCCCATCACATCGTCGCCCATCAATAGCACCGCCTATGGCGCGTTGCTTGGGTTCTTATTTGTGAACTCATTCATGGGCAACCAACCGAAAGCAGAAGAGAACAAAGACAAATCTTAAGAGCCATGATCCTTAAGAAAGGAACACGGATGTACAGCATCCTCCAACACAAGTGCCCGCGTTGTCATGAAGGCGACCTGTACAAATCAGGACCGTATAACTTGAGCCACTTTAGCGAGATGCCCGAGCGCTGCGACCATTGTGGCCAGTTCTTTAAACTCGAGCCATCGTTTTATACAGGGGCGATGTACGTTAGCTACGCGCTGCAAGTTGCTTTACTCACCACGGTGTTCGTCGCACTGAGGGTGCTCTTCGATCCTTCGTGGACAACCTATATTGTCACGACAATAGCCGCGGCGGTGTTGTTGTTCCCAGTCACGTTTCGTCTTTCGCGGGCGATCTACATTAACTTTTTTGTCAGCTTCGACCCCCAGTATCAACAGGTGGAGGTTCAAAGCTGAGCCAACAATATTAAACCAACACAACTATGTTTGAATCTTTGAAATCGGCCCTCGGCATGGGTCCTTCTGTCAGCTATTCCGAATTATTGAAACAAGGAGCGGTGATCGTCGATGTTCGTTCGAAAGGCGAATATCAAGGCGGGCACATCAAGGGCTCGGTCAACATCCCGGTAGACCAGTTGCAATCGCAACTCCATCGCCTACCGGATAAGAACAAGCCCGTCATCACTTGTTGTGCGTCGGGTATGCGCAGCGCCACCGCGAAAAGCATCCTGCAGTCGAGCGGTTACACGCAAGTACACAACGGCGGCGGTTGGTCAAGTCTCGACCGAAAATTGCGAGACTGATTCTATTTTTTTGGACTAGTCGAATAGGGAAGAGCCCATTATTCTACAACGCGGAGTCGATCGCTCCGCGTTTTTGTTTTTTAACTGATCTCGATATCATACTTCGTCAACAGGCCTGCCACGCCGTCGATGGAGAACTTCGCTTTCTTCACGGAATTGCGGTCTGGGTCGATGATGTAACCCGTCGACGTTCGGAAGTCAGCTTTCGATAGGATCGTGTTGTCGAACGTCGCGTCAGTCAAATCACAGTTCGCGAAGTTGGCGGAGGTGAGGTCGGCCTGCGAGAAGTCGACATGAAGGAGTTTTGATTTCGAAAACTTCGTCCCTTTCATTTTCATCTTGAAGAAAGAGGAGTCATTCAGTTGACATCCTTCAAAAGAGACCGAGAATGTCAGAGGATTGCAAGTCTCGAAACGGACACCCAGGATCTTACAGTCTTGAAACATCGCGTTGTTCATCACCACACCCGACACGTTGGCTAAACTCAAACTACATCCCACGAAAGTGCAGTCGATAAACTTACACCCCGTTAATTGACCGTTCGCAAAGTCGCAGGACTTAAACGTGCACCGTTCGTATTCGTCACGCTGCAAGGCGTCCGCTGTGAGAGAAAGTAGTGTCTCGTTAAACATCGGAGATACTAGAAGAGAAAATTATGCATTTCGGATCCTTAGCCAACCAACCCACGCTTTCCCTAATTCTTAATTCTAAATTCCTAATTCTCAATTCTAATAAGTTTATAGTAACCATACACTTGGTCCACCCTCAGCTCTTTGCCGCGAAATTCGTACGTGCCATATCCATCTGTCCACGTGTTATCTTTCACGTACTCAAGCTTGGTGGGTTTGTCCTCCCCTCGTTGAACGGTGAGCGTGCCGTTGTCGGCAGCCACAGTCACTTCTATGTCGGATCCCCGGGCACGGCCACTGTATTTACCGGTAAGCGTATTCAGGTCTCCTGTAAATGTAGCCTTCTCCATTTCGGGATTGGGAAAGAGTAAGTCGACGATTGGTTTTTCTACCACTGAGGTTCGAGTCGGCCCTGCCGTATTCATCAAGACAACTACCGTCAGGTTTTCGTCGGGGAAGTACATGTTTTCGGCAAAGAAGCCATTGATGGCTCCACCGTGTTCGATCAGACGTCTTCCATTCTTGTTTTGAATTGTGATCCCTTTGGCATAGTGCGTTACCGTCCCATCATTCAGGACCGCAGGCGCTAGGTACTCGCGATACATCGCATCGCCGATAATCTTGCCGTGGTGTAGTGCATCATTCCATTTCGCGAGATCTGCTACGGTCGAACAGATGGAGCCAGCTGCATAGGGCCAGGTATGGTCGAGGTAGCTGGCACGTACAAGGCCTTCCTTACCCATTTCATAACCATGCGCCCTGTTTTTGACGATTTTGTTCTCACTACAATAATAGGAGTGAGTCATGCCCGCCTTGTCGAAAAGATTCTTTTGAATGTATTCTTCGTACGACAGCCCTGAAGCTTTTTCGATGATTAAGCCGAGCATGAAAAATCCCGTGTTGTTGTAGATGAGCGCATCACCGGGTTCGAAGTCAAATGGCTCTTTTTCCACCAAACGCAGCAGTGTGTCGCGTTTATGTTTCATGACGGCCAACGATTCGAACATCGGCAACTCCGTGTAGCCTTTGATACCTGAGGTATGGTTCATCAACTGACGCACCGTTACTTTTTTGCCCTGTGTGTCGAAGGTGAGGTATTTCCCAATCTCGTCGTCGAGGTTGATCTTACCTGCTTCGACGAGCTGAAGAATGGCGGCAGTCGTAAACTGTTTCGTCACCGACCCAATTTCAAAAGACGCATCGGGAGCCAACGGAATGTCGTACTCCAAATCCGCGAATCCATAGCCCTTGAGAACCAGCGGCTGGTCGTCTTTGAACACGCCGACGGCGACACCGGCAATTTTCCCACTGTCAACCAAGTTCTTCACGACGGCACTGACTTCCGACTCAATTTTGGCGTCGGAGGACGTCGACTGTTTCGGTTCGCTTGAACAGGCGATGGCAAGCACCGCAAGTAAAATGGGTAAGGAGCATTTCATGTACTCAAGGTAGAATTTAGAATTCAAATGCACACGAATAAAGCGAGGGTTTGGTTCCGTCCCGTCCCTTCCCTTCCTCCTTATTTCTCCGGTTCGCGATTGGGATTTCTCGCTACAAGGACTGCATTTTCAAGGCAAGATCGGCAACTACAGTCTTCTCCGCGACAATTTAATTGTGTTCGCGTTCTTGTTACCTTTAAAGAAGTAGTTTGCGCGGGGGCTAGTTTAGAAAATATGCGAACATTCTCTCTCTTCTTTCTTTTATCAATCGAATTCTCGCAAGTAGTCGGTCAGGATTTCTCCAAGCAGGTGTTTGTCGTGTATTCCTATTTAAACACAGAGTCCTGTGAAGTCACTCCTGAGTGCGATTGTTGTTCGGCGGATTTGTATTTCTTGAATAAGAATGAATTCGCCTATATCAGCGAATGCATAACTGGTGATAGCTTTTACAAAGGAGAGTACTCCGTGTCGAACGGGAGCCTCACACTGAATTTCTTTAGTAAACGAGTAACGGAAAAATATCCCAACGATGACATTGAAATGGCCGCCACTTACCGAATCGAAAACGCTGGATTGAGCTCCATGGTGTTTAAGATCGAAAAGTGTGGTAACGGAATAATATTGAGAACGAGATTTCAAGACGAAGACTTTTTCGGTACCCACCTGAACGGAGTTACGTTCTCACTTGAAAACTTGCGAAAAATGAAGGGATACCTCAAGCTAATGGAACTATAATATCAGACCAATTCTCTTGTTGTTGCGACAAGGCCCTTCCTCCGTAGGATCTCCTGGACCCCCTTTTTTGCAAAAAGCTACATGTAGTAATGACACATTTTATTTGTGTTACGCGAAGTCCCTGAGACGGGAGACTGCGCTGCGAGAGTTTCATCTCACACTATCTTTAACTTCATGAATAGAATTTTGAATCGCCAAATTCAAGATTGGTGATGATTCTTCCTTCACGCGGAACGCCCAAACTCCTAACGCCCTAACGAACCAACGATTTCATACGACTTGAGTTTCTTTTTAAAGTCATACACATGGCACGCCACCATTATCTCGTCTACCCCGGTGGACTTAACAAATTCTGTGAGCGAAGTCTTCACCTTTTGCTGACTTCCAATAAAGGAGTACGTCATCATGTTCAACACACCACGTTGTTCCGGTTCGGTCCACATACCCGACATCGATTCTACAGGCGGAGGGAGCGGCCGTCGTGTGTTTCGAAACATGCCCAACGCCAGTTGATAGAACGACGTGGCCATGTGCTCCGCTTCACCGTCGGTATCAGCAGCGATCACGTTTACGCACGCCAGGGCATAAGGCTGGTTTAAATATTCAGAAGGCCGGAAGTGTTCGCGGTACAGCCGCAGTGCCTCGTGGAGGTAGGTCGGCGAAAAGTGGGACGCAAAACCGAAGGGAAGTCCCAACATGGCAGCTACCTGCGCACTGTAGGTACTCGAACCGAGCAGCCAAACGGGAACGTGACTGTCTTGTCCCGGTACCGCCCGAACCCGTGCCGATGGATCTCGCGGCCCTAGATAGTGCAGGAGTTCCATCACGTCGTTTGGAAAGTGATCGACGTCGCTGTTTAAATTTCGACGCAATGCTTGTGCGGTCACTTGATCTGTTCCCGGCGCACGACCCAATCCCAGATCGATGCGTCTTGGGTACAGCGCCTCGAGGGTTCCGAACTGTTCTGCTATCACCAACGGCGCGTGGTTCGGCAGCATCACACCGCCAGAACCCACCCGAATCGTGGAGGTAGCCCCCGCCACATGTCCAATCAACACCGAGGTGGCAGCAGACGCCACACTCTCCATATTGTGGTGTTCGGCAAACCAGTACCGGCGGTAGCCAAGCTTCTCCGTGTGTTGTGCAAGCCGCACACTACGCTTAAACGCCTCGCCCACCGACTGATCCCCTTCTATGATTCCCGCCAGGTCCAGCACCGAGAGGGTTGTATTAAAATGACTCACTGACAACTTCAGATTTTAACAATATTCAAACTAGCGTCCGCGTTATTTGGTTCCCCACCCACCACCGGCTGTTATATCCCCTTTCGGTATATTTGTCTTTCCGTGACACCCTTTTTTAAACACTGGATTCTCCGACCGGCAATCGTGCTGGTTTCCACCGTCGTGCTGATGATCGTCACAGCCGTCATCCTCATCGAAATCGAGCACGACCGTCTCATTCGAATGGCGATCGAAAAAGCCAACACCTCATTCAAAGGGGAGGTGACGTTTGCCGACAGCAAGGTTTCACTTTTCAAGCACTTTCCCTACGTATCCGTCGGGCTCCACGATTTAGAACTGCGCCCCGACAAAACTGGGTCGCGCCCCATCGTGAAACTCGAAAAGTTTTACGTCGGCATCAGCATCCCCGACTTGCTTGATCACAAGTACAACCTTCGCCGATTCTCAATGACGAACGGCTATATCGACGTGGTCCGCTTCGAAGATGGTGAACTCGACATCCTCCGAGCACTAAACCTCGAACCAGATTCAGCTTCCACGTCCAAAGATACAACCAGCTTGAAACTCGACCTTCAAAAGATCACGTTCAAGAACTTGGCGATATCGGTCCTCAACCAAGAAGACCAAAGGAAGTTCTCTACCCAGATCGGCGAGCTGAACGCATCGTTCAACAGCGACAGCACGATGGCAATCACCCTCGCCAGCAACATGGTGTTGGATATGACCAGCCCCACCGACACGAGTTTCTTCCGACACAAGAAATTCAGCATCAATATCGACGCCAGCTACGAACCTAAGTCGAGCATCCTAACTATTCCCGCGAGCAGCATTCAACTGCAAGAAGCAACTTTCAAACTCAGCGGTTCCGCCAACGTCGCCCGCGAGAGTGTGATCGACTTCCGTGTGAGTGGCGACAAGCCAGACCTAAACTTGATCACAGCTTTTTTACCCGAAAGCGTCAAGTCGTACCTCGCACCCTTTCAATACGACGGTAGAATCTTCTTCGATGGGATGGTTCGTGGCCGTGTGGCAAAAGACCAAATGCCGCTAATAGAGGTAGACTTCGGTTGCGAAGATGCATGGTTCCTCAACCCCGGGGCTAAGCAAAAAGTAGATCAACTCGGTTTCAAGGGGTACTACTTCAACGGTAGCGACCACGCGCTGGCAACGTCCGAGTTGCACATCACCAACGTGAGCGCCCGCCCAGGTAAGGGAATCTTCAAAGGAAACTTTGTGATGCGCGATTTCACCAATCCGCATGTGGTCATGCAACTCAATTCCGAGTTGGAGCTGAAATTCCTTGGCGAATTTTTCGGGATCGCCGACTTGAAACAAACCAACGGGAAGATCAAACTAGACATGAACTTTCAAGAGTTGATTGATATCAAGTTGCCCGAACAGTCACTCACTAGGCTAAAAGACGGCATCCAGAGCAAGTTGGTCGTGGAGGACCTGTCGTTTGCCATCCCGGGCCACCCGATACCGGTGAAGAACATGAACGTGCATGCACGAATGCATGATGGGAACATCACACTCGATTCCGCCTGGCTGACACTGGGTAAATCGGACCTCCGCGTGAACGGAAGTTTGAGCGACATTCAAGCATTCTTGCGCGATCACTCTAAGTCCGTAACAGTCAAGTTCAACGCGCGGAGTAACGACGTCCAGCTAAAAGATGTGCTCGCGTACGATACGGCGCTGTCAAATCATATTAATGAGGAAATCACTTCGTTTCAGCTCGGCATCGAGATGCAGACGACTGTGGATCAAATTTTGAATCCCAGACCACTTCCAAAAGGTCAGTTTGACCTCAAGATTCTTAACGCCACCCTAAAGAACTACAAACATTCGTTCAAGAACATCAGCGCCGCCCTTACTGTCGGCGACACCACGGTGCGCTTGAACGACCTGAAAGGAATGGTCGACGGCTCCGACTTCCAGTTTAGCGGTCGTGTGAACAACTATCAGCTTTGGTTTGAAGACATTAAGAAAGGCAAGACCCAGATCGCTTTCGATTTCAAATCCAACCGCTTCGCCTTCGACGATATCCTAGGTCGTGGTACCCGCAGACTTGTACCCCGGGGATATCGACACGAAGAAGCGAACGACATGTGGATCAAGACCAAGATCGACTTGCGTTACGATACCATATTCCGGTTCGCGAAGGCCCACATCGATCACGCTTCAGGATTCTTGAAAAATCACAATTTCTTGATGAAAGACATTTCTGGGACCGTGAAGTATAGCACCAACCGAATCTTCGCTCTGGATACGTTGAAAGGGAGCATTGGAAACAGCGACTTTGACCTAACGATGCGCGTGTTCAACGGAGCCGACAAGACAATCAAAAAGCGGACGAACTACTTCTTCTTGAAGTCTAACTACCTCGACCTAGACGAATTGGTCAGTTACAATTTCGCTCCCGACACCACCCGCCGGAAGAGAAGTGATTCCACACGTGCGCGCAAACCGCGTCCCGTTCCCGTCGCTGCCGCGAAAAAGGACACTGTATCCGTTCACGCAAAAGCGTTCAATATCTTCACACTGCCATTTCATGAGTTCACGCTCCGGATCGACGTCGCAAAGATGAAGTACAGCGACATGATTACCACCGGACTAACCGCCCGGATGCGCATGACAGAAGACCACTTTATTCATGCCGACACCCTCGGTGCAGGAATCGCAGGCGGCACCGTGAGCATGAAGGGAATGCTAGATGGTCGCGACACAACCAAAATTCTACTCACCAGCACAATCGCCGTGAACCAAGTAGACTTAGAAAAGGTCATGTTAAAGCTCGACCATTTAGGTCAAGACTTGGTCGTGAATAAGAATGTGAAAGGGCGACTCAAGGGTATCATTCGAAGCAATGTTCAGGTGCACCCCAACCTCGTGCCACTCGTCAACAACAGTGTCGCACAAATTAACGTAACGATCTACGACGGATCTCTCGTCGACTTCGCACCCATGCAAGCAATGGCCGGATACTTCAAGGACAAGAACTTGCGCATGATTCGGTTCGACAGTCTCACCAATCAATTGAGTTTTGCCAACGGCGTACTCACTATTCCAAACATGAACATCAACTCGTCGCTAGGAGCCATCGAAATGTCGGGCAAGCAAGCCATGGATCTTACCATGGAGTACTATTTAAGAGTCCCGTTCAAAATGGTGAAAGAGGTGGGTCTCAACACGCTATTCGATAAGAAAAACAAGGAGATCGACTACAACCAAATTGATGAAATCGAATACTCCGAGGCCGATCGAAAGATTCGTTTCGTCAACTTAAAGGTGGTGGGAACCCCCGAGGACTTCAAAGTTTCACTGGGCAAAAACAAACGCCGCGGATAGTCGCTACCCTTTCCGTAACAGGTTCAGTATATTGTGAAGATGAACCTGAGCCTTACCCAATACAGAATAACACCGCATCGAAAGTATGGATACGCCACCGCCGCAGCTTTGGTCGGGACCTTTTTAGTCGCGTCTGCCTTCTCACAGATCGCCCCTAAGAAGCTGGATGAATTCGATCGTTATGTCGACAACGCGAGGAAGCAATGGAGTGTACCCGGGATGTCGATCGTCGTCGTAAAAGATGGGCACGTCGTTTTTAAGAAAGGTTACGGCGTCACAGAGCTAGGGAAAGGCACCCCCGTCGATACGCAAACACTGTTCGCCAACGCTTCCACTACCAAGGCCATGAATGTGGCGGTACTTGGAATGCTCGTCGATGAAGGAAAAATCAAGTGGGATGATCATGTCACCGACTACCTGCCCGAACTGGTTCTTTACGACCCTTGGGTCACACGCGAACTTCGCGTCCGCGACTTGCTCATTCATAACACCGGTTACCCGAGCACGAATTTCCTTACCGGAATTTTTAATGAGCCACCCGACGAAATGTTTCGACGCCTCCGCGACGTGCAGCCGCAATACTCCTTTCGAGGCGGGTTCGAGTATCAAAACACCTTTTACACCGTTTCTGGCAAATTGATCGAGCGAGTAACTGGTCGCCCCTGGTTCGAGGTGATGACCTCTAAACTGTTTTTGCCTTTGGGTATGACCACCACAGTGCCCAAGCGTGGACTGGCGAAAACGGCGAACATGACGCGACCCCATTTCCTTGTACGTGATACCATCCGCGTGCTGAGTTATGACACCGATGCCGTCATCGGAGCCGCTGGCGGTGTGTGGTCAAACGCCGACGAGATGGCAATCTGGATGACCTGTATGCTCGACAGTGGCAAGTATCAAGGTAAACGCCTGCTCTCGACCAACACATGGACAGAGATATTCAAGCCCCAAACTATTTTTCCCACCGAGGAGTATCCCGCGCTGTCGCTCGTAAAGCCAAATTGGCTTACGTACGGTTTGGGATGGTACCAAATTGACTACAAAGGGAAAAAGCTAAACTTTCACACCGGGAGCATTGAAGGCCTTACCGCGATTGTTGGACTTATGCCCGAGGAGAAAATCGGCGTGTTCATTTACGGCAACTACGACCATGCCGAAGTGAGACACGCCCTGCTTTACAAAAGCTTAGACTTCTTTGCACTGGGCGGCAATCGAGACTGGAATGGCGAAGTGTCGAGTTTGTTTCAAACCTTAAAGACGGCCGATGAAAAGCGCGAACAAGCGATTAGCAAAAGCCGTGTGAAAGGGACTTCACCATCTCAACCCCTGCAGGCATTCACCGGAACATATACCAGCAAATTGTACGGCTCGGTAAAAGTGACGTTACAAGGCGAACAACTGTGGTTCGACTTGAATGATCAGGCGTACGAGTTCGGAGCCCATCATTGGAACTTCGACACCTTCGAAGGATGGGGAGGAGAGTTTAGGCAGTATCGAATCCCAGTTAACTTCAATACTGGGCCCGATGGTAAAATCCAGTCCGTAAGAATTTACGATTGGAACTTCAGTCGTTAGCTACTCTTCGCTGAAGTCTGGAAACGTTTCTTTGATCTCCTTATTCGTGTAGTTGGGCATGCTCGGCCGACTAGCATCCAATTCTAGCAATACCAACTTTTGATTATTGATGATCGGCAAAAGTTTCTCGCGGTCTGTCTCGAATTCCTTCGTCCGACGTGCCGACTTAAGTGAATATTTCCGGGCAAAGTTGTCGCCCTCCATTTGAAGTTGGTTCCGGATTTCAACGTTAATCTTCATTTTGTCGAGAATGTCGGACTTAGACTTTCCCAGCACCTCTGTTGCTTCCAGCGTGCCCAAGGTCAGCATGGTCGTTCCTCCAATCGCTGTGATGTACTTCGATTCCTCTGGTTTCATCACTACCGGTGTAATACCCGTGGTGGCACCCAAACCTGCATTTACCAGCGCGCGTTGTTTCTTGCCCTTCTTGGCTTGTTTATACATCTTATTCAACTTTTCGTGATTTTCGTCAAGTTGAACAATGAGCGCTCTCGCGACAATCAGCGAGTTGCGATACTTTTGGAACAGAGCTTTGTCTTTCTCCTCGATGTTTTCGGTGTCATACACCTTTACTTTCACGCGGCGTTGTACGCGGTTCGAAGACTTGTCCAAAGCAAAGAATACAAAATCCACGTCCTTTACCTTCTCAGCTTCGCTGACAAAGTAGTAACCCGGAGACCACGTAAATTCTGCTTGCACCACCGAGTTCTCCTTTAATGTCGATTTGGGCACGCGGTCGTCGTTGCAAACGAAGGACACACTCGAAATATTCTCGTCACCGTTGGGGTCGGTTACATAAAGCTTGATGTTCACACGCTCATCTTCTTTGATGCTATAGACAGAATCGCCCGGAACCAATAAGAGTTCGGGAGGTAAATCCATTTGTGTTTGCAACACTTTCAGACGACCGCGCACTTCTGCTTTATCCGGATCTTGAACGATGAATTCGATCGTGAGGGGATTGGTCTTCAGCGACGTGAACTGGTTGCGCGAAGGGGTCCACGTAAAGAGCCCAAGCGAACTGAGTGAGGCACCCTCTGGCATCGCCGTCGCAACAGGTTTGAAGGTGATCGGATCGCCGTCAGGGTCGTTTACATAATCGGAAGAGATTTGATACTTATTGAGGGTCGCTTGCTTCACGTAAAAAATAGGAAGGTCTTCTATTTCCGGCGGCCGGTTTTGGTGCTGTACGATAAAGCTTATCGGACGGCGTACTTTTTTCCCATTTTTCCACTCCCCCTGAAAAATGACAGTCACTTCTTTCGACTTCTCCAACCGATCGACTAGATCGTAAGCCGGTGTCCAAGAAAAGTTGCCTAGCGAGTCGAAATGGATACCAAAGCCGTTACTCCCTTCAATCGAAAACTTCGGCGCTACCGTATCGGTGGTAATCCGAAACGAGGTCTCGACGCCCTCGGCAGGCAAACGCCACTGATCGCCTTCTGGAAAGTTGAATTTTTGGCTGTAACCCGATATCGAGACCAGCACGAACAGACAAAGGAAGAAGAGAGCTCTCATGGTAAGGAAAATCGCAAGGCAATTTAGTGTGTGAATTTTGTTTGGTGAACCCGTTTGAAGGAGATTTGAGCACATTTATTACATGTTATGCCCGCTAAACGAACCAAAAAGGAAATTTCTGGTAATAAGTACTCTTTCTTTGAAGATGTCTTCGAAGTGGCAAAGCTCATTCCACGCGGGCGCGTGACAAGCTATGGAGCCATCGCCGCGTACCTCGGTCTCCGAAGCTCGGCGCGCATGGTGGGTTGGGCGATGAATGCCTCACACGCCGACGCCAAAGTACCGGCGCATCGCGTCGTAAATAGCCAGGGACTACTCACGGGCAAACATCATTTCACACCGCCGTCGGCCATGGAAGAGCGACTGAAAAAAGAAGGTGTGAAAGTAGTGAAAGACAAAGTCGTCGACTTCGATAAGAAGTTCTGGGACCCTAGCGTGGAATTGCCTCGTTGATAATTTTTTAGATCGCCGAACCGCTCTAATCCCCAATTCGATGCAGACGCAACAAATAAAACTGTCGCCCACGCGTAACGCCTAACGAGTAACGCCTAACGATTACGGCCCAACGCCTAACGTTCCTTCCCAAAACGAGTCTTCGTCTCACCCATTTAATCCCAAAATGGGAGGAGAAATCCTGAAAATCGCTCAAATTTTGATGATTTCGCGTGCCAAGGCGGCTGGCATCATTATCGTCTTTAGAGTCCGCGTAACGCGAAATTGAGTATGAAAAAGATCACAATCACCCTCGCTCTTCTCGTAGTCGGTACGATGACGTTTGCTTCGCCAACCAATCAGGTGCAAGCAAAAGAGAAGAGCAAAAGAGACTTGTTCGTCTTGACAACCTCTAAAAGCATGCGCGGCGCACGTGTTCAAGTTTTCCACGAAAATGGTGACTTGGTGGCCGCTCAAAAACTCCGCCGCCGCAAAATGGTTATCGACTTCTGCGACGTGTGTGATGGTAAGTATACAATCGTGGTAGTATCGAACGATGGACACACCGAACGATTCGACTACGTGAAAAGATAAACCCTGTCTATAGTGGCTTTAGCACAGGGCGAGTTGGAATGTGAAGTTGGGTAAGACTAAGGGCTGCAGACGGCAGCCCTTTTTCATTTTTTAAGCTTGATGATTGTTCGTAGTGGGTAGCCCATCACCTGCATTCTTTCGAGATCCCCCAAATCGGATACGCCTAACGAGTAACGAACTCACGAACTCACGTTTAACCCAATGACATGGGATAACCAATGTCCAATTAGAAGACGCTACAAACAAAAAACTGCCGCCAACGCCTAACGAGTAACGCCTAACGCCTAACGAACTAACGAACTCACATTTTTATCCGACGAAACCAACCACAATCCACAGAACATTAATGCTCCGTTGATTAGAAGAACTTCGTATCCAATCTTATACCCGTCGAACCAGATAGGTGTATAGGTGCTGATGACCCACGATAAGACAGGACAAATCAACGCGATCAACGGAACAGCAATCCCGCTCACGTGACGGCGTGTGTACAAACCGAAGGTGAAGAGACCCAGCAATGGTCCGTAGGTGTACCCGGCCACTTGCAGGACGGCGTCGATGACAGACCGCTCGTTGATTGCTTTAAAGACGATAATGATGAGCAGGAACAGCAGCGAGAATCCCATGTGGACGAAAAGCTTTTCGCGACGTTTTTGCTCCTCAGGCTTCCGCGCAAAGTTGAGGAAGTCGATACAGAACGAAGTAGTTAGTCCCGCCAGCGCGGAGTCGGCACTGGCATACGACGACGCGATGATTCCGAGCAGGAAGAAAATACCGACCACGACGCCCAGGTGTTTGAAGGCGAGCATCGGGAACAAGTCGTCGCTCGTTGCGGGCAACGCGATATTGTTCTTTGCACTGTAGATGTACAACAGGGCACCCAAAAGGAGGAACAACAGGTTTACTATAACCAAGACGATGCTGAACCAGAACATGTTTTTCTGTGCATCTCCCAGGTTGCGACACGTCAGGTTCTTCTGCATGATTTCCTGGTCCATACCTGTCATGGTAATCGTGATAAACATTCCGCCGAAGAACATTTTGGGGAACCAGAGTGTCGTGTTCGGATCGTCGAGATAAAACATCTTCGAATACTCGCTATCGCTGAAAATTCCTGTGATCTCGCCGAAGGAAAGTCCCAGCTGTGAAGAGATCTGCCACACGGCCACAATCACGGCGGTGACCAAGAAAAGCGTCTGGAACGAATCGGTATAGACGATTGTTTTGACACCGCCTTTGAACGTGTACAACCAGATCAGCACGATGGTAGTCGCGACGGTGACGATGAAGGGCACATGAAATTGATCGAACAAGAAAAGTTGGAGCACGTTGGCGGCCAGGTATAGACGCAACGCCGAGCCGAGCGACCGTGAAATCAAGAAGAAGAATGCGCCAGTCTTGTATGCCCATTTATCAAACCGTTGTTCGAGGTAGGTGTAAATAGAGATAAGGTTAAGCCGATAGTACAACGGCATCAATACATACATAATCACCCAATAACCGGCGAGGTAGCCAAGTACTACTTGGAAATATCCCAAACCGATTTTGCCTACGTTACCTGGAACTGAGATGAAAGTGACGCCCGATAGCGAGGAGCCGATCATGCCAAATGCAACCAAGTACCACGGCGATTGACGGTTGGCCGTGAAGAACGTGTTGGTATCTGCTCCGCGCGCGGTGACCCACGAAATCGCGATCAATGCGGCAAAGTAGATCGACATGATGGTAACGATGAGAGCTGGGGTCATCAAGTAGTAGTTAGAGTGAAGCACATGGGTTACAAACTTGGTATCTTTTTTTTACTTTTGGAAAAAAGGTGTTGATCGGTATGAACACTTCGGGCCAGGAAAAGGAAATGGTGGAAGTTCTGGAAGTGGTCGAAACTACCGACGTGAAGGACTTGGTAGTTTTTAACGACGATTTCAATACTTTCGACCATGTCATTACGACCCTCATGAGGGTTTGCAAGCATTCGCCGGAACAGGCGGAGCAGTGCACATGGATTATTCATTATAAAGGAAAGTGCGCCGTCAAGAACGGTTCTCTCGAAGAGTTGAAACCGATGAAAGACGCCATCTGCGAGGTAGGGATCGACGCGAGGATATTGTAAAAGGACATCGAATTGGAATTTCCTTCCAAACTGATAGAAGAGGCTGTTACTGAAATGTCAAGGCTCCCCGGCATTGGCAAGAAGACGGCTTTGCGTTTGGTGTTGCATCTGGTAAAGGAAAACGAGAACCGAACCACAGCCCTCACGCAAGCTTTGCAACGACTTCGAAGCAACATCCGATTCTGCAAAACCTGCCACAACATCTGCGACGAAGAAGAGTGCAATATCTGCAAGAGTCAACGGCGCGACCACGCGACCATTTGCGTTGTGGAGGAAGGCAAAGATGTGATGGCAATCGAGAATACGTCGCAATACACCGGTATCTATCATGTCTTGGGGGGAATCATCTCACCCATGAATGGCATTGGACCCGAAGAGCTAAAAATTGAGTCGCTCATTCGACGTGTGGCTACGGCAAAGGGCGAAGTCCGCGAGATCATTCTCGCGCTTAGTCCTACCATGGAAGGCGATACCACAGCCTTTTATATCCACAAGAAGTTGAAAGACTTTCCCGTCAAGGTGACATCCATCGCACGTGGCGTACCCGTCGGCGGCGAGTTGGAGTACGCCGACGAGATCACACTCGGTCGATCCATCATGGGTCGTACTTTGTTCTCCTGACAACTGTAAGGCAACTGGTACGCACGCAATCGCGGTTTCTGGCATTTGACAAGAGCCCGATTTATGTCGTTCTTTGCGCCGTTTTCATCAATCGTTATGCACCAACTTTCAAACCGCATCAATGCCATCGAAGAGTCGGCCACGCTAGCCATGGCCGCTAAAGCCCGCGAATTCAAACAGCGCGGCATCGACGTTATCAACTTGAGCCTGGGCGAACCGGACTTCAAAACCCCGGCCCACATTTGCGAGGCTGCAAAGAAGGCGATTGACGATGGAAAGTTCTTCGCGTACCCGCCCGTAGCAGGATATCCTGATCTGCGCGAAGCATTGGCCGCGAAGTATCAGAAAGAAAATAAAGTACCCTACAAAGCTGAGAATATCGTCGTCTCTAACGGCGCGAAACAATCTATCGCCAACGTGATGATTGCCCTGCTGAATCCCGGCGATGAGGTAATCGTGTTCTCACCCTATTGGGTAAGCTACGACGCACTCGTGCGCCTAACCGAAGCAACGCCGGTAATCGTAAAAGGTACTATTGAAAACGACTTCAAGGTAACTGCCGCTCAAGTTGAGAAGGCGATTACAAAAAAAACGAAGGCCATCATTTTCTCGTCGCCCTGTAACCCTACTGGCTCCGTGTTCACAAGAGCAGAACTGCAGGCGATTGCCGACGTGGTGTTGAAATACCCCGACCTGCTGGTCATCGCTGACGAAATCTATGAACATATCGTCTTTGGCGAAGAGCAAGTTAGTATTGCTTCCCTTCCGGGGATGTTCGACCGCACCATTACCGTAAATGGTTTTGCGAAGGGATTTGCCATGACCGGTTGGCGCGTTGGATACATCGCCGCACCGAAATGGGTAGCCGACGGCTCAATCAAAGTACAGGGGCAAATCACATCAGCTAACTGCTCGATCTCGCAACGTGGCGCGCTAGCCGCCGTAACCGGCGACCTGGCCCCAACCCACAAGATGGTGGAAGAATACCACCGCCGTCGCGACCTCGTGTATAACCTCTTGAAAGAAATTCCCGGCGTGAAAGCGAACTACCCGAAGGGCGCATTCTACTTCTTCCCCGACGTAAGCTCCTATTACGGTAAGTCTTTCAATGGCAAGAAGATTGCGAACGGTGACGATTTTTGCTTGTATATGCTCGAAGAAGGCCACGTGTCGCTCGTACCCGGTGGAGCATTCGGCGATGAGGCATGTGTGCGCCTGTCTTACGCCGCTTCGGAAGCCGAGTTGAAAGAAGCAATGAGCCGCATGAAATCAGCCCTCGCTAAATTGAACTAAAAAAATTCCGATCAACGGAGTGAGCCGCTTCGCGAAAATATTCGATGACTTCAATCGCCTCCGGGTTTTGATTGTCGGCGACATCATGCTCGACAGCTACATCTGGGGTTCGGTTGAGCGCATCTCGCCCGAAGCTCCTGTGCCCGTCGTGCATGTGAAGAAACGCGACTACCGGCTGGGCGGCGCTGGCAACGTAGTCGTCAATGTGCACGCAATGGGCGCCCAACCGATCATCGTGTCGCTAGTAGGCACCGACGAATCTGCCGGCAAAGTCCGCGCATGTTTGAAACAAATTCAAGCATCGGAAGAGGGCCTCGTCGTGAGCTCGGAGCGGCCGACACCCGAAAAGACACGCGTGATAGCCCACCATCAACAAGTCGTCCGAGTGGATGACGAAACAGATCGGGAAGCATCCACCGACGAGGAAAAGGAAATCCTGGCGCGCATACAGAAATTACTTCCCACGTGCGACGTCGTCATCTTTCAAGACTACGACAAAGGAACCATCACCAAGCAGGTGATCACCCAGACGGTCAATTGGGCACGTACCCAAGGAAAGCCCACCGTCGTGGATCCCAAGAAGCGAAATTTTCTATCATACGACCATGTGACCCTGTTCAAGCCAAATTTGAAAGAGTTGCGGGAAGGTCTGAAGATGGAAGTCCATGCGGGTAACATGGCGCAAGTCGAACGGGCCGTGGAGACGCTACGCGAAAAGCTTCAAGCCGATGGCGTGATGGCGACACTTTCTGAACATGGCGTCTACATCAACTTCAAGGGTAAGAAAGTGAAACTCGATGCCCACCGCCGCACGATCGCCGATGTGTCAGGAGCCGGCGATACGGTGATTGCCATCGCATCGGTGTGTGTGGCGCTAGGACTCGATCCAGAGACCGTTGCCGCACTCTCTAACTTGGGTGGAGGGCTGGTTTGCCAACACGTAGGCGTGGTGCCGGTCGACAAGAAAGAGCTCTTGGCGGAAGCAGAGCGCTGCCTCGCCTAAACACAGAACTTATTTGTTTTCCTCAAACTGCTTTTCCAGCGGCCCAAGTTTTTCTAAGTCCCTTACAATTTTTTGATCTAGCGGGCTCTCTTTGATGACGTTGTAGTTATCCCAAAACTCTTTGTTGTAAGGCAAGTCTTGGTATTGAAGGCCATAACTCTTCATCTTCTCGGTGGTGCCAATCCATTCTTCAGGTTTCGTATTGATCGAGTTGATGAGTAGCTGCTGAAACAACTCCGTGTGGAACTTCAATTCATTGCTTCGGATTTCGTACCAGTCCACCTGTGAGTTCAACGAAATGTAGTTTAAGAACAGCTTGCCTTGGTATTGACGAAAGTCGAGTGTTTTTCGGAGCGGACCATAGCGACCCACCATCCCTCGACGCTTATTCACCTTATTCAAATTATCGGGGAGTTGGTAAGAGTACTCCATGTGAATGATGCCGAAGTTCGTCTTGTCGATGAATAGCTCGAGTTCGAAATCGGCAGATACTTTTACCACGAAAATCTCGTGACCATTGTAGTAAGAATCTTGGGTGCGCTTGGCGATGTCGAAAAACACGTCCTCTTCCGGAAAGTGACGATACTTGACAGAGTTTTGAAGCAACAGTTCTTCCAGTAAATTGTCTTGTTCGAAGAACGTCGTGAACTTGTTCCCATAGCCGAGACTCCGACGGACTTCAATCAAGGCCACCCGTTCGCGTAATTTGAGCTTGTTGCGCGGAGCCTTGTAGTCTTCATCATAGATTTTGGTAGCTGCCTCGAGCAACGAAATGTAAGTGCCCCCTACCTTTTTTATGTCGCGGTAAAAACCATCGAGGATATAAGGGCGCTCGGGATAGTTCTTGTCAATGCGATCCATCGCAAGCCGAAGGATGTCGCTGCCAGTGAGTGAATCTTGAACGACAATCTCTTTGAGGACGAAAGTGGTTTTTTCCAGTTCAATCACTAGGTTGTCTTTGTCGAGCAAGGTCCAGACAGGGGCTTCAAAATTCTTGTAGCCGAGAATGCTGATCGCGAGGATATCGTTGCGATACTCTGCTGGAATGTGGAAGTCGAAGTCACCTTGCAGGTTGGTGATGGTACCGGCGGGCTTATCCTTGACACCTACCGAGGCGAACACGAGGGGCTCACGCGTTTCCCGATCTACTACCCTGGCCGAAACTGTGACTTTCTGACCCCAGGCCACTGTAGAAATAAAGCACCAAAGTAAGATCGTTATTCGTGGCATTTGCGTTGTACGAGGACACAACTGTTTAAAGATAGTACTTTGAATTCGAACCTTTCCAGTTCGTCCGTCGCCGGAAAAATGAATTCAACCCTCCTTAATGACAGTTTGCCGCAAATAGTAAACGAATCTTTAACTTTAATAAAGAATTTCCGAGGTGAAGTGGCTGGATGACATTCCGAAAGTCTGGAAACAGGCATACTTAATGATCTGCACATGGCACGCCATTAATTTCGCGATCAGCGGGGTGGTGGAGTGGAAGTTTTTTACACCGGAATCCTACATCCTTTGGAATACCTTCTTCCTGTTCGAAGCCCTTTGCGTCTGCATCCTCCTCATTTTCTTGTGGACATACTGGCTTTCACGTTTCCAAGCGATGATTCAAATCGCGGGTCACATCGCCGGAATCATATTGTTCTTTTTCTTCATGGGTACGCTCTCGTATTATTTCAACGACTACATCGAGGGGCTCGTGTATTTTGATCACTGGAAAGAACACATGGTGGAGTTGATGAGTTGGGATGCAATTCGCTTCCACGATCAGTACATCATCACCGTGGGCGTGTACTACGTCATCAGCTATTTCCGAGGTCTTCAAAAGAAGGAACAAGAGAAAAGCGAACTCGCATTGAAGAACAAGGAGATGCAAATTTCACTACTCAAATCGCAGATCAATCCCCATTTCTTGTTCAATACATTGAACTCGATCAGTACGCTCGTACACTCGAGCAAGGAAAAAGCGCGAAAGGTGATCACCCAGTTGTCGGATATATTCCGTTATGCGCTCGACTCACACAATGGTGAAATGGTGAAGTTGGCCGATGAGATCGAGTTCATCGAAAACTACATTTTGATTCAACAAGTACGGTTCGGCGAACGCCTCAACTTCATCAAGGAAATAGACCCCACATGCTTGGGGATGAGGATTCCACCAATGATCCTCCAGCCCCTTGTGGAGAATTCCGTGAAATATGGAATCGCCCCGAAACAGGAGGGAGGAACGATCTACCTATCCGTGCGCCGCGCCGGCGGGATCGTCTTCTTCGAAGTGAAAGACAATGGCCTTGGCATCAACGCAAAGAAAGTCATGGATGGCTCGAGCAGCGGTGTCGGGATGGCCAACACAGATTTGCGTTTGAAGAGCTACTTCGGACCTCAATCCGGGTTACGCGTACGGGCAACCGACCGCGGCTACTCTGTAAGCTTCTATATCGAGGACAAGAAACTTCAAGGACAACCCGTTCTCGACTCGGGGAGGGAAAACGGCACAGCAGAAATAGTCGAAGAACCCCTCCACAACTAAACTGAACATACCTCTTAATCCATACCACATGAGTACTACCTGCATCATCGTTGACGACGAAAAATTGGCCCGGGACCTTCTCAAGGAATACCTAGAAAGCTATCCCGACATAGAATTGCTGGCCGAAGCCGAACAAGGAACCGAAGCAGTGGAGAAAATTGATAAGTTCAAACCAGACATCGTGTTTCTCGACGTGCAAATGCCCGGCATGACAGGCTTTGACGTACTCGAAGACATCGAACACGAACCCTATGTCATTTTTGTGACCGCTTACGATCAATATGCGATCAAGGCTTTTGAAAAGAACGCCGTCGACTACCTGCTCAAGCCGCTAGATGAAGAGCGGTTCAGAAATGCAGTCAACCGGGCGCTCAAACGCAAGACTTTGGAGCACAGCAGCATTGAAGACCTCCTCCAATCGATGAAGACCGAGCGCAAAGGAGCCTACGACACCCACATCTTCGTGCAGAAGTCGGAGAAGCTCTTCAACTTGCCTGTGGAGGAGATCGTATACCTCGAAGCGTCGGGTGATTACACCATCATTACGACCAAGAACGATCAGTTTGTTAGTTCGTCGGGGATTGGAAAACTTGAGGAGATCCTCAACCCGGAAGTTTTCATCCGCGTCCACCGATCGACCATCGTGAACGTGAATTACTTGAAGGAAATCGAGCGCCATTTTAACGGCGGGATGGTGGTGAAAATGCAGAGCGGCAAGAGTTTCCCGGTCAGTCGCACCTATGCCAAGTTAATTCGCAAGAAAGTGGTTTAAGCATCTTTCCCTTCTATATTTGCCTTCGTACGAAAGGCTTGCTTTCGCCTCAAGAGCCAGCGTGAGCAAGCCTTTTTCGTTTTGTGCATTGCACCCTTCTCAATGCACGCAGCTATGAAAATATTCGTGCGGATATTCTTTTTGTTAGCCGTTGGGTTGATGCCAGCTGGTTCTTGGGCGTCGACGCCAAGTGCTACTGTCACGCTGACCGATAGCACGGCGGGCGTAGACATCGAGACACTGGAACACTTCCGCTCCACCGACCCGACCCTCGACATCTTCGCCGTACAACGGGAAACGTTCGAGTCTTTGAACGGAAGTCGCTCCTTGGGTTACGACCGCGGCCAACATTGGTTCCGATTCGATCTGGTGAACCGGTCCAACACACAAGACTGGTTTTTGGAAGTTGGTTTCGCACCCCTCGATCACATTGAGCTCTACTCGCGCGATGTGAACGGCAAATGGATGCTGCAATTCTCTGGCGACATGTACCCGATCTCCTCGCGGCCGGTCCGACATCGACATGTTGTCTTTCCATTTGTTCTCAAACCTGATACGCGCGAAACCTACTACCTGAAGGTGGTGTCCACATCCGCTCTGCAGGTACCGGTGTCGGTGTGGTCGCCCCAAGGGTTTCGAGACCATACCTATTACGAACAGTTTGCCAACGGCATCTTCTATGGAGTGATGCTGATCATGGTGTTCTATAACCTTTTCCTTTATTTCTTTATCCGCGACCGAACGGTTCTCTATTATGTCTTCACCTTGGTCGCTGGCACAAACGTGGTGGCCTATTTCCAAGGCTACGGCTTTCTCTACCTCAACCCGGAATCACCGGGGTTCAATGAATTCGTGGCCGCCTTCGCATCGCCATTCTTTATCGTGACCTCGGTGGCCCTCACGCGTTCTTTCCTTGATTTGAAACGCTTTAGCTTTTGGCTCGATCGTTTGCTTCTCGCCGTCGCCGTCGTGAGTGTCATCTTTGGAATCCTCACCATCGGATTGTCGGGTTACATTTCCTATTTACCCATGCGCTTGCTGGCGCTCTTGAATTTCGTCTTCATGATGGCGGCAGCCGTCTACTGCTTTTACCGGAGGTATCGACCTGCCCGCTACTTTTTGTTGGCGTGGGCCACGTTGGTCATCTTGGGCATCCTGCTCGACTTCCGGAATCTCGGCCTCGTCGACGACTATTGGATTCTCGACAATGCGTTGTATATCGGCTGCGTCATGCAAACGCTCCTCATCAGCTTCGCGTTGGGAGATAAAATCAAAGTTCTCCAGAAGGAAAATACCGACGCGCAGCAACGGGCGCTAGTCCGCGAACAAGAGGAGAAGGAACGCCTCGAACGAGAGGTCGAAGCCCGGACAGAAGAAATCAGGCAGAAGAACACGCAGTTGGCGGAAGGCAATAACCTAAAAGACAAATTGCTCTCGCTCATCTCGCATGATGTGCGAAGTCCCCTCATAGCCCTACAAGGTGTGCTCGACATGCAAGACATGAACAGCTTGTCTCAGCAAGACTTGCAACGACTACTTGAACGCATTGGCGACCGGCTGCATTACACGTCGGACTTCCTCGACAACTTGCTGCAATGGTCGCGCCTCCAAATGTCGGGCGAAAAACTCGTGCCCATTGCCGAGCGGATACCCGTCCACCAGATGCTCGTCACGGCGACGAGCCTCATCCGTACCGAGTGCGAACGAAAAGGAATCCTTCTGGTAATCGATGTGCCGGGCGACTTTGCGGCGTTCGCCGACCGAAGCATGATGCAAACGGTGATTCGAAACTTGGTGTCGAATGCCGTTAAGTTTACCCCAACCGGTGGACGAATCGAGCTGCAGGCCGTGCTTCAAAACGATCTTGTATCGGTTCGTGTCACCGATTCTGGCGTAGGTATCTCACCGAAACAAATGGCTACGCTTTTTACGCTCACAGGTGTTACGACAGCTGGCACCGAAGAGGAAAAAGGAACAGGAATCGGGTTGGTGATCTGCAAAGAATTCGTGGAGCGAAACGGCGGCACCATCCACGCGACGAGTACCGTCGGCGCTGGCACTACCTTCGAGTTTACAATCCCCCTGTTTCGTGGTCAATAACCCGATAGCTCCAATACTTTCGCATTGAGTAAGTCTCGATCGATGGGAAAGTTGGCGAGCATCACGTAGAAAAACTTCTTTTCGGGAATGGTCACATAGTCGCAGTAGAACCCACCTTGCGTCCCCGTGTGTCCTACCGTCTTTAAACCCGCCCCAGCTTTACCCACGAACCACGACCAAGCGATGAAAGGTGGTTGTGCGCTCTTCCATTGAGGAAAAGTTTTGATCTCACGCGCTTCCGCCAAAGTCGAAGCGCTGGAAAACAACGCGTTATCGATCGCCTTCTGATACAATACAAGTTCATCAATGGAACTCCACACCCCACCATTCCCGGCGGCACAGAAGGTAGGCTCTTCGCCAAAGTCATCTTCTTTCCACTCGTCGTGGACGCTCACATAACTGTGCGACACACCCGATGAGGGGTGCGGGCCATCGGTGATGGTGCTGGTTGTCATACCTGCCGGTTGGAAGATTCGATCGGCCACGAATTGCTGCCATTTTTGACCGCTTACTTTTTCAACGATAAGGGCCAGACCATTGAAAGCGGGATTAGAATACTCAAACTGCGAACCGGGCTCAAACACGAGTGTGTCTGTTTGTGTGATGGGATGCCAGTTATCCGCGTCGTTGGCGGTCAAATAGAAGACCGTATCGGCGTTTACATTTCGGTTGTCGGGCAATCCCGAAGTGTGTGTGAGAAGATGCTTGATTTTAACTTTACGGCCAATCGCTTTGTTCTTAAACTCTGGAAAGTATTTGATGAGCGAATCTTCTAGAGATAGTTTGCCTTCGTCGCGAAGCATCAAGATGCTGGTGGCCACAAAAGTCTTCGAGATGGAACCCAAGTTGAAAAGGGTTTTCGAATCGATGGACTCGCCCGTGGTTAGATCACTTTGGCCGTAGCTGTTTGTGAACAAGACCGAGTCGCCCACCGACACCAGCACCGCCACGCCCGGGCGGTTTCCGTTTACAGGATTCGCGGTTTGGCCCACCATCTGAGCGGTGAAAAGACTGTCGAATCGAGAGGCAAGGTCCTTTTCAACTGGCTTTTGCTGGCAACCCGCGATCAATATGCTGACGAGCGCGACGACGACGAAGTGTTTCATGCCGATAAGTTAGTACGAATTTTTTCACGGTAGCCCCGACCACGATGCCGTTTCCTTTATTTTTACGTCCAAAATCCCTCCATGAAGTTTGCCCGCAAGAAGTACTCCAACGATGTGCTGAAGAGCCTATACGAAGGCATCTTGTTTTCAAGGTTGATCGAAGAGAAGATGCTGATCCTTCTTCGTCAGAACAAGATCAGCAAATGGTTCAGCGGGATCGGGCAAGAAGCCATCGCGGTGGGTGTCGCGCAAGCGCTGGAACCAGATGAATACATCCTGCCCATGCACCGCAACTTGGGCGTTTTCACCGGCCGCAAAATTCCGTTCGAGCGTCTGTTTGCCCAATGGCAGGGAACCATGATGGGCTACACCAAGGGACGTGATCGTTCTTTTCACTTCGGGACAAACGAACATCATATTGTAGGAATGATCTCCCACCTGGGACCGCAAAATGGAGTTGCTGATGGTATCGCGCTCGCCACAAAGTTGAAAGGTGAGAAGAAGGTGACCGTTGTTTTCAATGGCGACGGTGGAACCAGTGAAGGTGATTTCCATGAGGCTTTGAACGTCGCCGCCGTTTGGGATTTGCCCGTGATCTTCCTCGTTGAAAACAATGGCTATGGTCTGTCGACACCGAGCAACGAGCAGTTTCGTTGTAAGCAGTTTGTCGACAAGGCAATTGGTTATGGTATAGAAGGTGTTCGAGTCGATGGAAATAACATTGTAGAGGTGTACGACACAATTTGCGCGCTTGCCGAAAAGATGCGCAAGAACCCAAAGCCGATACTGCTCGAGTGCGTCACGTTTCGCATGCGCGGTCACGAGGAAGCTTCCGGCACGAAGTACGTTCCAAAGAAGCTCCTCGACGAGTGGGCGAAGAAGGATCCTCTCGACAATTACGAAAACTGGCTGGTGGCAGAGGGTGTGATCGACCAAAAAACAGTTGATGAAACACGTAAGCAACTGAAGAAACAGATTGAAGCGGGGTTAGAAGTTGCTTTCGCAGAGACGCACCCAGTTGCGGATACCGAACAAGAATTGCGCGACGTGTATGCACCATTCACGCAAAGTGTGATTGAACCCACAGGTGAGAACAAATCCGAAAAGCGATACATCGACGCGATCAGCGATGGCCTGCGCCAAAGCATGGAGCGGTACGATCATTTGGTCTTGATGGGACAAGACATTGCCGAGTATGGCGGCGTCTTCAAGATTACCGATGGCTTTGTTTCTAAGTTTGGAAAGGAGCGTGTGCGCAACACGCCTTTGTGCGAGTCCGCCGTTGTTGGCGCCGGCCTCGGCTTATCGATCAAGGGAATGAAGTCGATGGTGGAAATGCAGTTTGCCGACTTTGTTACGGAGGGATTCAATCAAATCGTCAACAACTTGGCCAAGGCTCATTGGCGTTGGGGTCAACCCGCCGATGTGGTGGTACGCATGCCCACAGGTGCCGGAACGGCCGCCGGCCCGTTTCACTCGCAAAGCAACGAAGCGTGGTTTTTCCATACACCCGGATTGAAAATCGTGTATCCATCAAATCCCTACGACGCGAAGGGTTTGTTGTGCGCGGCCATCGAAGATCCGAACCCGTACATGTACTTCGAGCATAAGTTTCTTTATCGTTCATCGAAGGCGATGATCCCGGATGCTTACTACACGGTGGAGGTAGGCAAAGCGGCGCTCGTGACAGAAGGAACGGATGTCACGGTGGTGACGTACGGGATGGGTGTCCATTGGGCGCAAGAAGTGATTGCACAAATGGATGGTGTGAAGGCAGACATCATCGATTTGAGAACCCTTCTACCTTGGGACCGCGAAACCGTGGCGAACTCCGTCAAGAAGACGAGCCGGGTCATGGTGTTGCACGAAGACACGATGACGGGAGGGATTGGTGCCGAGATTGCCGCTTGGATCGGCGAGCATTGCTTCCGCGACTTGGATGCGCCCGTCGTCCGCGTAGCATCGCTGGATACAGCGATTCCATTTGCACCCACACTAGAAAACAACTTCTTGCCAAAGGGCCGAATCAAGCCCCGGCTGGAAGAGCTGTTGAATTACTAACCGACGGCGTGCGAAACGCGTGATTTCGTCGTTTTTAGTAACTTACCAGTTTCTACGCACTTTTTTTGACGACCCGGACCCACCATCGGCGTAAACAGCTTTTCAGGGCGATCTTGCTACTCGTGGCAGTCGTTTGGGTGCGACCCGTGTGGGCGCAGAACACCAAAGGCGACCGCCCCGTCAACAATCAACGCACCGTACGGGAGACGCGAACAAAGTCAGTTAAAAAGAAGAACACCGTCACAACCCGGGATATTGCCGGGCGGCGTCTTCGTACGAAGAACAAGTCGTCGGCCAACCGTGCCAACGTAGGTATTCCACAACCCGCTACATCCTCGCGACAACCCCGCCACAACTCGGACCGAGCAGCACGCGTGCCGTCGAGCCGTCGTTTTGCCACCCGCGAAGAGCGCCGCTCCGATCCAGACCGTTCCTGGCAGGGCGATATATCGGGGTATAAACCCAGGAAGATAAAACCTCCGTCGGCAGGTGAGAGTGGGAAGAATGTATACCCTCAACGAAAGTATGCCACGCGCGAGCCGCGCGGTAAGCAACCTTTCAAAGGATATGAAAATAAGACCGCCTCGGGACGACCGGTGGTGAAACGGACGCCACAACGATACGAGCGCGCTTGGAAAGGTGATATCCAGGGACAACCCCTAGCGCCGCCACCATCGCAAACAGGGCGCCTGTCAAACGTATACAAGCAAAGAACCAAGTATTCGAAATATGTGTCGAAGTCACCCTCGAGAAGTGATAGACCAGTTAGCAACCGCGATGCATTGAACAAAGCTGCTGGGTTTGGTACAGACACGTCTCCCAAAAAATGGGGTCGCACCGTGATGACGCCGACAGGAGGTAAACCCTTCGTAACACCGGGACGCAAGAATGTATACTGGGGAAAGATGAAGCGCACGGAACGGGCGAACACGCGCGACCTGGCCGGCCGTCCCCTGAGACGTAGGGACTTCGCTTCGACAGGCATTGGCCTCGTCGGTCGAGATACACTGGCATTCTTTGGTCGGAGGCCGCACGGTGATACACCGGGTCAGGTACGCAAACGCCGGTTTATGCCCGGTTCGGAAGCCCGCGGCGGATGGCTTGGCGACATCGCAGGATTCCGGTTGCGGAAGAAAAAACCCGGAGCAGCAGAACAGCCGGGGACGCATCAGTATTCAGGCTACCGCTCTATTTCAGGAACTCTCCGTACGAATCGCTCGATTGGCAAAGGACGCTTTACGGGAAGCAAGACCGGAGGACTTTGGAACAACAACGCAACGCCCATTGCGGGTAAATCGCTCCCGACGAATGCGGGCAGGGCGGGGAATTTCTCTGGTAACATGAAGGGACTTGGCCGCGCGTTTGGCGACCAAGGGGGCGACTTCTCGGGCGTACTGAAGGCGCAAAAAAAGGGTAAATACACGGGCTTTGGGAAGCGTGCGGGCTGGAATAACGGCGGTGTCGCGATACGGGGTAAACTCCTTCCGGGAAGTGCCACCAATGCTGGCTTGTTCTCCGGCCGTACGCCCGGAAAGGCTGAAAAAGATTATTCTGACCAAGGGTCCGGTTTTACTGGATTTATCAAAGCCCGCAAGGGAGGCAAGTTCGTCGGCTATGCCAATCGCGGAAATTGGAACAACGGCGGGGTAGCTGTTCGCGGCAAGCTACTCCCAGGTGATGCCACCCGTGCGGGATTGTTCTCCGGCCACACCTTGGGCAAGGGTGAAAAGGACTACGCGGATCAAGGGTCCGGATTCACCGGGTTCACGAAAGCACAAAAGAAGGGTAAGTTCATCGGCTACGCGCGCCGCGGCAACTGGAACAACGACGGCACGGCCGTGCGCGGTAAACTCCTACCCGGCGATGCGACCCGCGCCGGATTGTTCTCTGGGAACTTGCTCGGCAAACAACAAAAGGACTATGCAGATCAAGGCTCCGGCTTTACGGGTGTCTTGAAAGCGCAGAAGAAAGGGACGTTCATCGGCTACGCGAAGAAAGGTGTATGGAACAATGGAGGTACTGCGGTTCGTGGAAAACTCTTGCCAGGTGATGCGACACGAGCAGGTTTGTTTTCGGGATCCCTGAAGGCGCAGAAGCCACATCAATTCAATGGCAGCATGACGGGTGGCATGTGGAACAACAAAGGAAAACCGGTCACCGAGTTGGAAGCATCTAAGGATGCGGCAGCCGCAGGAAATTTTCAAGGGAGGTCGAAGACCCGAGAGCCCGAGAAAGGCAAGGTCATGTTATCGCCAAATAAGCTCTGGAACAACAACGAAAAGTCAGTCACTCGATTGGATGTGACAAAAGATGGTGGCTTAGCGGGCACTTACCAGGGCAAGAATAAGGCAAAGAAGCAGGTACACTACCCGATCAATTCAGACTTCAAGATGTGGAACAACCAAGGCAAGGCCACCACCCAAATTAATTTGACTAAATCGGGTGCCAGTGCCGGCATGTTCCAAGGGACCACGAAGTACCACAAGCCCAACAAAGACGTTGACGCTGACATCGAGTCGCGGATGAAAATGAAACGTCAGTACACACAGAATCCTCATTCCGTAGAGGAGGCCACGAAGAAGGAAAAGCCAGAGGTCAACTACAAGGCAGGTCGCTTTGCAAGTGGTGTCAAGGTTGCTGGCAAGCGAATGCAACACCGGTATAGCAACGACGATGCCGTCGATGGCGTTTTCCTGTCGAAAGCTTCCGCGAGGTCGGTCGATTACAAAGGCAACGTCAAAACACATAAGTTCTTCGAACGCCGCGACAGCCCCGATGCCCAGTTCGTCCACTTGGGCGAGAATAATTCGAAGGAAGATCGAACTCTTATGACCGGTATGAAGTTATTCTGGGCAAAACTGTTTCAACGTTCCGATTCCCAACCTACAAACCTGAAAGACAAACCGGGTAAGATGAGGTATGATAAGGGGGAGAAGGGACTTTGGAACGACTAGCTTCATACTCATGGATTGGATCAATCTTGTTTCTCAAGCTCAACTCGGAGAGATTCGGCAGCTGTCGACGACAACGCCAGTGATCATTTTCAAGCACAGTACCACGTGCAGTATTAGCGCGATGGCGCTTCAGCGACTTCAACGTCGGGCGTCCGACATACAAGGAACGGGGGCGCGGGTGTACTACCTAGATTTGAAAGCCCACCGCGATGTGTCTAATGCGATCGAAAGCGAGTTCGATGTCGTGCACGAGTCACCCCAAGTTTTGATCATCGATCACGGCAAGGCAGTGTACCATCGTTCGCATGGAGCGATCGACCCCTCCGAGATCAAGGATTTTCTAACGAAGGTTACCAGTTAAAGGTCACTTCCTGCTTGATCCCCTCGGCGAGGCTCAGGGCGACAGGGCAGGTGTGGGCCGCGTTCATCAACTTTTGCTTTTGCTTTTCGTCGGCCTTGAGGTTCGGATGGGTGAAAGCCACATGAATTTCCGAGATCCGCCGCGGGTTGGCAGCCATCACTTTCGTGATTTCGGTGGTCATTCCCTTGATGTCGATGTTTTCCCGTTCCGCCACCTGTCCCATGATCGTCATCATGCAGCTACTCAAAGCAGCACAAACAAGGTCGGTGGGGCTGAACGCTTCGCCTTTTCCGTTGTTATCAGTAGGGGCGTCGGTAATCAAGGTGTTTCCCGACTTCAGGTGCTTGTCGCGGGTGCGTAAATCGCCCAAATATTCGCCAGTCATCGAGCCCATAGACCAATTTGTTAAGGTTTTTCGTTATTCGTTTAAAAGTCTAAATTTATCCTGTAGATCGGTAAGAACGCGTCTGGCTGTGAAATTAATCTCCCTCCTCCTTTTCGTTACGGTTTCCATCGCCGCTACTGCGCAAACGCAGGACAGCTACGAATACAACCATGAGTTTATCTGGGGTATCAACAAAAATTCTTCTGGGGGCCTAATTGGCGGAATTGTCTTCAAAAAAGCGCGTAAACTTTCCGACCGCGTGCTTGAAACTTGGGGACTGGAGTTGATGAATGTCAAACACCCGCAGGAGGTGCGCCGCAGTTCCCAGTTTACCGGCAACTTCTTCATTTTCGGCAAGAGCAATTACCTGTATGCCATAAGGCCACAATACGGTCGCGACTTTATCTTCTTCAAGAAGGCCCCGCAACAAGGGGTAGAAATAAAGGTCGTGCTCGCCGCCGGGCCATCCATCGGTTTGGTTGCACCTTACTACATCGAACGGCGGACGGACGTGTACAACAGGACCCGCCACCAACCTTATACGCCCGACATCCCTTACACCGATATCCTCGGTACCGGTAGCCTGTTCGAAGGGCTGTCGGAGTCGAAAATTCAGATAGGGGCCAACCTGAAAGCAGCCCTCAACTTCGAATTGGGGACCATCAAAAGCCAAGTGACCGGCTTCGAGGCAGGTTTCCTAGTCGACGCCTACGCCAACAAGGTGATCTTGATGCCTTCCGCCTCCAACCGTAGCGTTTTCCCCACGGTTTTCTTCACACTTTTCTACGGCAGCCGCCGCTGATTCCCGCCAAAATGACCCGGGTGCCGCTTGGCACCGAACGTGCGTTCATTCTGCTCAATAGGGTAAAAAAGGAAGAAAATTTTCCATTTTTCCGTGACTACCCATCAACGAACACATTCTTAGGATTATATTTGAAATCCTAAACAAACCAGATATGGAAGTCAAAAAGAATCCAAAAGCTGATCTGAACCGGAAAACCAGTTTCTTTTTCAGCATAGGGCTTCTTATTACGATGTCACTCGTGCTTTTCGCGTTTGAAATGAAGCAGTATGAAGCGACGACAGCCGAATTGCAACAAAAGGTGACTGACGTGTTCGAAGAGACCATCGAAGTTCCCCCTACTGAAATCCCCCCGCCACCGCCCCCGCAAATCCAAGCTCCTGTGATCGTGGAGGTGCCTGACGAAGAAGAAATCGAAGACGAGATTAAAGTGAACCTCGACATTGAAGTTTCGCAAGAAACCAAAGTCGAAGAGATCGTCGTAAAGGCAGAAGAACCCAAGGAAGAAGTAGACGAAATCTTCACGATTGTTGAAGAGCCTGCACTTCCCAAAGGTGGCATGAACGCCTTCTACAAGTATGTAAACGATAAAATTAAGTACCCTCCCCAAGCGCGCCGTATGTCAATTGAAGGCCGCGTGTTCGTGGAGTTCGTTGTCAACAAAGACGGTTCCATCAGCGATGTGAAAGCGGTGAAAGGTATCGGCGGTGGTTGCGACGAAGAAGCGGTTCGCGTGGTACAAAGTTGTCCTTCATGGACGCCTGGTAAGCAACGCGGTAAGCCTGTGAAGCAACGCATGGTATTGCCGATCACGTTCCGCCTCGGCTAATCAATCCAAAGAATTGCAGAGGGCTGTATCCGAAAAGGGTACAGCCCTCTTTCTTTTTCTAGACGTCGGTTATTTGATCAGGAAGCCCAAGGCCAAGCCGAACATCACCAACGCCCAACTCGGTAGTTTGGTGAAAGCTAGAAGGGCAAAGGTGCCGATGGTGAACCCGAAGTTTGTTACGGTGTTGTCCAATGGTTGAAACAAGAGGATAGCTGCTGCGGCGATCAGTCCCGTGTTCGCAGCATTGATCCCCTCCAACGAGGCCCGGATAGGTCGATATTTCTTCAACGTCTCCCATACCCGGATCATAAAGAAGATCAAGAATGTGCCCGGCAGGAACATGCCCAACGCCGACATTGCAGCGCCAGCAATTTCCCCACCCACACCGAAGTCGCGCATCGCCAATGCACCGATAAACGCGCTAAACGAAAACAGAGGCCCCGGGAGCGCCTGCACGAGAGCATACCCCGACAGAAACTCTTCGGATGTGAGGTAGCGCTTGGGGGCATATTGCACGAACTCGGTGTACAACATCGGCGTTAGTACCTGGCCACCTCCAAACACGAGGCTGCCGTTGCGGTAGAAGTTCTCGAACAAGCGAATCGGCAACAACACCTCGCCGTACCCCAGCGCTTTTGTGAGGAGTCCCAATGCGCCCACGCCAACGAGCACGCCAATCCACAGGAAGAAGTTCTCCCACCGCATATTCATGCGCTTGTTGATTTCTTTCGGTTGACTCCGGTATTTGAAGGCCGTGATGGAACCTGCGATCAGCAGCGTGATAGGAAAAACATACGGCGTATTGATGAAATAGGTGGCAACGCCGGCGAGGATCATCAACGCAATGCCTGTTTTTGTCTTCACCGTTTTGAGTCCTATCGAATAAGCGGCAAACGCCACCACGCCCACAGCAATGGGCTGGATGAACCGTGTGAACTCGAATGAAACCTGTTTTGCTTCCAAGCTACTCACCACGATTCCCGCGAGCGTCATAATAGCCACCGACGGCAGCATCCAAATGAGCAAGGTCAGGTAGGCAAGATTCGGGCCTCCCAGCGTGTAGCCGATCGCACTCAACGTTTGTGTCGAAGTAGGACCCGGCAATACTTGGGCTAGGGCGTTCAGTTCATTGAAGTGTTCTTCGTTGAGATACTTGCGCTTGCGCACGAGGATGTTTTGAAATTGCGCGAGGTGAGCCTGAGGTCCACCGAAACAAGTAACCGACAGTAGCGCGACGTCGCGGAGGAATATGAAATATCGGACCTTGCGGATCACGATTATTTCTTAAGACCGATTTCTTTCAAACGTTGGTTCAAGAAATCCCCCGCCGTGATATCGTCCCACAACTTCGGATGTTCCGAATCAACCGTAGAAGGTAATGCTGCTAGACTCATCTCACTTCTCGGGTGCATGAAGAAGGGGATCGAATAGCGTGGCGTGTTCATCAAATGACGCGGCGGGTTCACAACCCGATGGATCGTCGATTTGAGTTTCTTATTTGTCAGTCGCTCCAGCATGTCGCCCACGTTGACGACAAGTTGTTCGGGCAAAGCCGTAATCGGTATCCACTTCCCATCGCGACGGAGCACTTGCAAGCCGTCGGCACTTGCGCCCATTAAAAGCGTAATCAAGTTAATGTCGCCGTGCTCGGCCGCTCGAACGGCATCGGCGGGAACCGAATCCGGGTCTTCGATCGGGAAGTAATGGATTGGGCGCAGGATGCTGTTTCCGTGATGCACCTTGGCGTCGAAGTAATTTTCCGGTAGCCCAAGGTAAAGGGCAATTGCTTGCAGCATGTGAATACCAGTTTTCTCAAGCCGCCGGTACACATCGAGTGCAATGGTTTTGAACTCCGGTAGTTCGCTGGGCCACACGTTGTCGGGGTACTCTGACTTGATCGGGTCGTCGTCTTCGATCTCTTGCCCTACGTGGTAGAACTCTTTCAAGTCGCCCGTGTTGCGACCCTTCGCGTGTTCTTTTCCTTTTCCGATATATCCTCGCTGGCCGGCAAGACCCGCGATTTCATATCTCTGTTTCACGGCATCGGGTAGCGCGTAAAACTTCTTGATGGTGGCGTAAAGTTTGTCGGTCAGATCGTCGGTGAGGAAATGCCCGCGAACGGCCACAAATCCGATGCTATTGTATGCCGCGCCCAAGTCGGCCACGAACTTCTTTTTCTTGACTGGGTCGCCGCTCGTAAAATCTGATAAATCAAGCGATGGAATTCGATCGTACAATTGCTCGCTCATGACCGTTGAAGGAGTTAAAGGTTGAATGATCCCAGATATCCGCCGCTCTGCCTACCACGGGATTTTCACTATCGCAAGCTAATTATTTTTAGGTAATTTTAGGATGCCGGCGCCAGTCGGCGACGTTCAATCTAAATCAACACTAAACACAAAGGGTCATGGAGAATATCAGCAGGAGGAAATTCGTGGAAACGTCGGTGAAAGCAGGAATCATCACTGCGGCAATGCCACTAGTAGCAAAAGCGGAAAGTCTTTCGCCAAACTCGCTTGCGTTTCAATTCGAACAAGTGGCATTACCTTACTCATACTCAGCACTAGAACCTTACATCGACGCCCAAACGATGGAGATCCACTACACGAAGCACCATGCTGCCTATGTGAAAAATGTGAACGATGCTATTCGCGATGAGAAGATCGCGGTCGCTAACGAAAAGGAATTCTTTTCCGGAGCGTCTAAGCTTTCGCCCAAAGCACGCAACAACGGCGGCGGCGTGTGGAACCACAACTTTTTCTGGCAGGTAATGAAAGCCAACGGGGGAGCTCCAACGGGCAAGATATCCGAAGCAATCAACGGTTCATTCGGATCTTTCGACAAGCTTAAAGAACAGTTCACTGCAGCTGCGATGGGTCGTTTCGGATCTGGCTGGGCATGGCTCGTGCACGACGGCGGCAAGTTGAAGATTGGCTCAACGGCAAACCAAGACAATCCTTTGATGGATTCCAGCGACTTAAAGGGAACACCGATATTGGCACTCGACGTTTGGGAACACGCGTATTACCTCAAGTATCAAAACAAGCGCAACGAATACGTAGCGGCATGGTGGAACGTCATCAACTGGGATGAGGTGGCGAAGCGCTTGGCATAAGCACGATAACAAACAATAACTCATATGCGTTGGAGCGCGTCTTTACTCCTGTGCTTGATCTCGTTCGGGACGTTTGCGCAGGGCAACGGTACATTATGTTCGCAAGCGAAGGCTTTCGTGCTTTCGCTTGATGCCACTCAAAAAGGTAAGGCTGTATTCTCCAACACCGATGAGGAACGGTTGAACTGGAACTTCGTTCCGATCGCACGCAAAGGGTTACCTCTCGGCGATATGAACGACGCGCAAAAAGCGTCGGTGAAAAATCTGCTGGCGGCCTCTTTGAGCGAACAGGGTTTCACAAAAGCCAACAACGTCCAAACGTTGGAGGCAATCTTGAAAGAAGTTGAAGGCCGCGGGGAAAACGACACCTATCGAGACCCAAGGAAGTACTTCGTATCAATCTTCGGAACCCCCGAGTGCAAGGGTGAATGGCATTGGCGTTTCGAAGGGCACCACCTGTCGCTGAACTTCAGCGTCATCGACGGTCAGATGGTCTCCTCCACGCCGTCGTTCATTGGTGCCAACCCGGCGGTTGTTCCCTCGGGGCCAAAGAAAGGGTGGGAGTCGCTCAAGGATGAGACGCAACTCGCCGTTCAGTTTCTTCAAATGCTAACGGCGGAACAACAAAAGAAGGCAATCTTCGCGGAAAAGGCGCTCCCAGAAATCGTCATGGGCAACGAGCGGCAGGCAAAGCTGTTGGAGCCCCGCGGAATCTTTTATAAAGATCTCACCGAAGAACAAAAACGAGCCTTTGTCCGTTTAGTCGACGTATTCGTCAAGAATTACGAGCTGGGTTTTTCGTCGCGGATCTGGGACAAGATTACAAAGGCCGGTACCGATCAACTAAGTTTCGCCTGGGCAGGGGACGTGCAGCCCGGAAAAGGAACGTACTATAGAATTGAAGGACCTACGATCTTGATCGAGTACGACAACACCCAAACGAACGCAAACCACGTGCACACTGCCGTTCGCGATTTAACGAATGACTTTGCGACCGACGTGTTGCGCGAACACTATCGAAAGGAACATAAGTAAACAAATGGCGAAGTACCGTTTTACCATATTGATGACTGTGATGATTTTGGTGGCAATGGTGTGGCCCAAATCATCGTTGCCCGACACAGGATTCCCTGCCACAGATAAAATCGTTCACTTCCTATTGTTCACTTGCTGGACGGCCGCCCTAGTAAACGAGGCGCGCGTAACGAAGTGGTGGTTCGCAGTGGGCTTTGGACTGCTGATGGGCCTCTGCTCCGAAATGGTCCAAATCCCGATCGAGGGACGCACGTTCGATTGGAACGACCTATTGGCCGATGGTGCCGGAGTGTTGTTCGGATATGTGAACGCCGACCTGTTTTCTCGGTTGGCCAAGAAAGTCTTCCGCCGGTCCTAGTTACGATTACCGAATTAGTAGGTATACGGAAGCAGCCATGACCTCTCGTCGTGGCCGATTTCCTATCTTTATCCCCTTCCAAAAAGGAATTTCATTCTCTCATAAATCAATCCCTGCATGACAAAACAAATAGTCCAATTCTTGAAGCATGGCACGATGAGCGCATTGCTCGTGGGCCTGCTTGCCTCCTGCGGAGGAGGAAAGACAGAAGAGGCGGCCGATCCGAACGCCTTCCAAATTCCGGTCGAGTATTACAAACTGCCGAACGGTCTTAAAGTGGTGCTCTCGCAAGACGCCACGGCCCCGACCGTGTGTATAGCGGTGTACTACAACATCGGATTTAGAATCGAACCCCGTGATCGAACGGGATTCGCGCACTTATTCGAGCACATGATGTTTCAAGGCTCCGAAAATTTGGGTAAGAACGAGTTTATCAAACTGGTGCAACAAAACGGCGGCGTCTTGAATGGTTCCACCCGCTTCGACTTCACCAACTATTTCGAGGTGATGCCTGCGCACAAACTTGAGACGGCCTTGTGGGCTGAAGCTGACCGCATGAAAGGACTCGCCATCACACAAGAGAACTTGACCAATCAGCAGGGTGTCGTGAAAAGCGAGGTGCGTGTCAACGTGCTCAACCAACCTTATGGCGGGTTCCCGTGGCTCGACATGCCACAGTATGCCAACAAGAACTGGTTTAATGCCCATAACTTTTATGGAGACCTCGCCGACCTGGATTCCGCCAAGCTCGAAGACGTAGACAAGTTCTTCAAAACGTATTATGCACCGAACAACGCCGTCCTCACGGTGGTGGGTGATTTTGAAACAAACGAGGCGAAACAATGGATCGAAAAATACTTCGCGTCGATTCCTGCCTCCACGCTCCCGGCGAAACCCGATATCTCTGAGCCACGCCAGGAGGCGGAACAAATTTTTCATAAACCCGACTCGTTGGCGCCCCGCCCGGCCCTAGCTGTCGCGTATAAAATGCCCGATCGAAATACCATCGACTATTATGCCATGGGCTTGATTGACCAATTGATGGTGCAAGGGCAAGACTCTAAGCTGGTACAGAAACTTGCCCAAGAGAAGGGCTACACGGGTGAAGTGACCGGAGGGATCAACTACCTGGGGAATATGTACAATTACAACGGCCCTATGATTTGGATGGCGGATTTAACGTATGACGAAAACGTGTCGCCCGATTCGATCATCGCGCAAGTAGATCAAGCGGTTGCCGAGCTGCAATCGATCACACAAGAAGATGTCGATCTCGCCATTGTAAAGTTGCGTTCTAACCTGTACTCGTTCATCGGTGGCAACGGTTTTGGACGCGCGGACTTGCTGGCTTCTTTCGCGCTGTTCGATGACGATCCATCGCGCATCAACAAACTTGAAAAGGAATTCAAAAAAGTCACCTTGGATCAAATCAAGAAAACAGCGGCCGAGTATCTCGCACCCCGAAACCGCACCATTCTGATTGTTGACCCTAAATCTAAAGCCAACAACTTATGAAAAGACATATCACAACAGCGCTAGCAATAGCTTTGATGCTCGGTTCTTTCGCTGGGCTGGCTCAAAAGCAAACACCGCCTCCCGGTGGCAAGCCGAAGGATTTCGTGTTGCCCGGCAAAAAGGAATCTACCCTCCCGAATGGGCTCACGACTACGATGGTACAGTATGGGGCGATTCCAAAAGTTACGGTACAACTCGTGATCAAAGTGGGTAATGTGCACGAAGGCCCCAACGAGGTGTGGCTCGCCGACTTAATGGGCGACCTGTTGAAAGAGGGAACCACTACCATGGATTTCAAAACGATTTCCAAAAAAGTGGCAGCCATGGGTGGCGATGTCACCGTGGGCGTCGGTCCCGACCAAATGTTCATTACCGGTGAGGTGCTGTCGGAGTTTGCACCGGCGCTCATCAAGATCATGGCCGATATGGTCATCAACCCGGCCTTCCCCGAGAAGGAACTAGGGCGATTGAAGAGCGACTTGAAGCGTAACCTCGCCGTGCAGCGTGAGGTGCCACAACAGCAAGCGCAAGAAAAGTTCGCGTCAACGATCTACAAAGATCATCCCTATGGAAGGATCTTCCCCACCGAAAAGATGATCGACTCCTACACGCTGGATATGGTGAAGGGTTTCTACGACAAGAATATCGGAGCAAAACGTTCGGTGGTGTATATCGTCGGTAAGTTTGACGAAGCCGCCACCACCAAGGCGATCGATGACGCATTCAAAGCCTGGAAGCCAGGTCCAGACGTGAGCTACCCTTCGGTAACGCAAGTGAAGACGAATCAAGTAATGATTGTCGACCGGAAAAATGCACCGCAAACTACTTTGATGATCGGCTTACCCACGCTAACTCCCAAAAGTGAGGATGTTGTGGCGTTGCAAGTAACCAACGCGTTGTTGGGTGGATCTTTCGGGTCGCGCATCACCGGAAACTTGCGCGAAGACAAGGGCTTCACCTACTCACCGTTTAGCACGATTCAGAACCGGAAAGGAGTGTCTGTGTGGTATGAACAAGCTGACGTGACGAGTGTCCATACCGGAGAGTCGCTCCGCGAAATCGCGAAAGAAATCAACAAACTCCAGAAGGAGAAGCCTTCCGACGAAGAGTTGACAGGTATCAAAAACTACATGTCTGGAATCTTCGTGTTGCAGAACTCTTCACCCGGTGGAATCATTGGTCAGTTGAACTTCCTGGACATAAATGAATTGGACGATCGCTACCTGACCGACCGCGTTAAGAATATTTACGCGGTGACGCCAGAACAAGTATCAAAGATGGCGGCCGACAATTTCAAATATGAAAACATGACCGTGGTATTGGTGGGCGACGAGAAGCTCATCGAAAAGCAAATGAAGCTCCACGACGAGGCCAAGAAGTTGAAGTAAATCAAATACTATTTTTACGGCGGAAAGCTAGTCGAGAAACGCTCGTTTATTTTTAATAGCTTTCCGCCGGAAATAGTAGCCCGATTCACTCTTCGCCCATGAACCGCAACCTAACCCTATTACTCTCCTTGGTAGCTGTTTTGACTGTCTTGCAGTCAAACGCGCAACGTCTCGAGATGCACCGAACCGTTGGAGGCGCCCATTTCATGATGGATACGCTCTACTTGTCGCACCGCCAAGTATCGGAGATCGTAAACGTCGATCCGCAAGCATCGCATGAGTTCAAGGTGGCTTTGAAAAACTACCGTACGGGTGGTATTCTTGGTTTTGGCGGCGCCATCGTGTTGGCGATACCCGTAGTAAATGCCATTGCCGGCGGTGAACCCGAGTGGCTGATGGCTGGGGGTGGTGCCATCTTATTGGTGGCTTCGCTGCCTTTTTCCCGGGCATTTAAGAGTCACGCCCAACTTGCCATCGACGGCTACAACCTACGTCAGGTAGATCAGAAGACTTCCTTACTGAAGAACCGAAGGCCTCCCATGCGACTTCAGTTCAGAGGCAACGGGTTCGCATTGAAGTTTTGAAAGACTTCGAGCACGTCGCCTCCCACCGTATCGCGAAAGCGTGCGTCTTGTTTCAGGGCGGGTGCTTGAACTCCTGTACCCATCGTTAGGGGTGATGTAAAAACCCGCGCTTCATCCCATAGTCCCTGATCAATAAAATGGGTGAGGGTCTCGGTGCCACCTTCCACCACGACAGACAGTACACGTCGGCGATACAAGTCGGCCACGACGTCCTCTAATAAGTTTGATTCAGACACTTTGACCCATTCTATTTCGGCATTTTGGCGATCCTCCACGGAGTTGTATATCAAGGTTTTTTGTGATCCATCGAAGAGGTGTAAGCTCGCTGGTAACGAGAGCTTTGGATCGATGACGGCACGAATAGGATTCCGGCCGACCCAATCGCGCACATTCAGCTGGGGGTTGTCGATGGCTGCCGTGCGCCGTCCCACGAGGAAGACATCCTCTTCAGACCGCCACCGGTGAACCATTTTTTTTGAGAGGGGACCACTCACTTGAATTTTTCCTTCGTGTGGGGCGATGAACCCATCCGACGTCTGTGCCCACTTGAGTATGACATAGGGCCGCTGCCGTTCCATGAACGTGAAAAATCGGCGGTTCAACTGCCGACCTTCTTTTTCGAGAACACCCGTTTCCACTTGTATGCCAGCGGCACGCAGCTTGGCGATGCCTTTGCCTGCCACAAGGTGGTTGGAGTCTACATTGGCAATGACCACTCGTTTCACGCCATGGGCCACAAGCATATCTGCGCACGGCGGTGTTTTGCCGAAGTGCGAGCACGGTTCCAAGTTCACGTACACAGTTGCCTGTGAAAGTAAAGAAGGGTCTTTCACCGACGCTACGGCGTTGACTTCCGCGTGCGCCTCGCCATACTTTTGGTGCCATCCTTCGCCAATGATCTGATCGCTCAGCGTGATCACGCAGCCCACCAGCGGGTTTGGACTGACATGACCCATGCCGTTGCTTGCAAGGTCCAGACAACGCCGCATGAATCTTTCGTCTGAAGTCATCGGGAATAGCTAACATTGCAAAGATCATGGAGAAGAGAGCCAATTCCAAGGACCTATTTCACGAACTCGTTGCGCGATTAACGCTTAACGCGGACAAAGGCGAGAGGGAGGGCATGATTTATTTCGTCATGCACAGCATCTTCGGCGTTAGGCGTGAGCACATCCTCGCCAACCGGGAGTTGGTGTACGACGACGAGGAGCTTAATCAGATCGTCAACCGCATCAATGCGAACGAACCCGTTCAATATATTTTGCAAGAAGCGGACTTCCTAGGTCGTTTGTTTTATGTAGACGCGCGCGTGTTAATTCCCCGTCCTGAGACAGAGTTGTTGGTGGAAGAAGTTTTGAACTTCATCCGGCCAAAAGCCAACGCTCGTATTCTCGACATTGGAACCGGGAGTGGCTGCATCGCGGTGTCTCTTGCACGCGAGCGCGACGATGTGACGGTGTATGCCTTAGACGTGAGCGCGCAGGCCATCGAAGTTGCCCATAAGAATAGCCTGACATTTAATACGAGCATCGATTTCTTCGAGGTGGATGTGCTCCGGCAGCCCCTGCCCGTTCAAGACCTAGACGTAATCGTGAGCAATCCGCCGTATGTCACCGAGGCCGAGTCTTTTCGAATGGCGCCCAATGTACTGGACTATGAACCCCACTTAGCCTTATTCGTTCCGGACCGCGACGCACTGGTTTTTTACAAGGCAATTGCGTCGAGTGCTGTCAACGCGCTGGTGGTTGGAGGTGGCGTGTTCGTAGAGATCAACGAGCAGTTTGGCGAGCAGGTCGCGGCACTTTTCCGTTCAAAAGGCTTCCGCGACGTTCAAGTGATCAAAGACCTAGACGGCAAGGATCGGATCGTGAAAGGAATTAAGGCATGAATTTCTAACTTTAGGATTCATTAAACTTCTAAGTCTTGTCGTCGCAACAAACCCCGGCCATCGATACAGTCATTTTTGACCTTGGTGGCGTTCTCATCGATTGGAATCCTCGATACCTCTATCGCAAAATCTTCAACAACGAGGAAGAAATAACTTGGTTCATGGAGAATATTTGCACGCTGGAGTGGAACGATCACCAAGATGCAGGAAGGTCTTTCGCAGAGGCTACCGAAGAACTCGTGAGGAAATTTCCCGAACATGAAATACCCATTCGAGCTTGGTATGGCCGATTCCCCGAGACCATCAGCGGTGCCATTCAGCCAACCGTCGATATTCTAAGTCGGATAAAAGGCAACAAGAGCCATCGCCTCTACGCACTCACAAACTGGTCGGCGGAATCTTTCCCTTGGGCTTACGAGAATTTCGAGTTCTTGTCTTGGTTCGAGGGGATCGTTGTCTCAGGCCAAGAGAAGACGCGCAAGCCATACCCAGACTTTTACCACATACTCTTCAATCGATATGGCATCGATCCGGCGCGCGCCGTGTTCATCGACGACAATCCAAAGAACATCAAAGGAGCCAATGAAGTGGGGCTGAAGACCATTCACTTTACCTCGCCTGCGGACTTGCAGCGGGAATTGGAGCGCTTGCGGATCTTCTAATCCAGGCGAAATACTCCTTTACACGGTATGCAACCCTAACGGCCGCTACCCGATCTTTGACCAAACTCGGTTGTATGCTCAAGAATTTTCTTTTGGTGGCGATTCGAAACTTCCTTCGCCAAAGATTTTACTCGTTCATTAATGTGTTTGGATTGGCAACCGGCCTCGCCAGTGCCATGTTCATCTTTCTTTGGATACAAGACGAACACAACATCGACAGTGGGTACAAGGATTCAGAACGGCTCTACAAGATCATTGCGAACTTAAGTCTAGGCGGTAACGAGATTCTCACTTGGGAGAACACACCGGGTCCTTTGGGAGACGCCATTCAGCACGAGATACCAGAGGTAGAACTGTGCGTGCGGACCATGAATAACGGTTCAGCTTTATTGCAGTATGGTGACCGCGGATTTCTTGAAAGAGGGTTTTACGCCGATTCCACTTTTTTCAAGTTGTTTGGATTTGAGGTAGTCAAAGGAAGTACGGAGCAACTCGATCGTAGTTCGATCGCCATTTCCGCCAAATTGGCCAAAAGCCTTTTCGGCGACGAAGACCCGATCGGAAAAGTAATCAAGGCCAGCAAGAAGTATGACCTAGAAGTGAAAGCCGTTTTCGCCGACGTCGAGAGGGGCTCATCCCTAAAGTTTGAATACATCCTCCCTTTTGAAATCTATCGGCAAGAGCGTGGAAATGGTTTTGACTGGGGCAATTACGACCACCCTTTGTTTGTTAAACTCCACCCCGGAGTTTCTCCCGAAGAGACCATTCGAAAGGTAAATGCCATCGAAGACGAGCGCGTGAAGGTGCTTAGTCCCGGCGATGAAGCGCGAGTCAATTTCATTATCGTGCCTGTGAGCGAGTACTACCTGAATTCGCATTACGTTAATGGCGTTCCGTCCGGCGGTCGGGTTCAATACGTCACGATATTTTCGGTGGTGGCTATCTTTATTGTTCTCATCGCCTGTATCAACTTTATGAACATGGCTACCGCTCGTGCCGTGCAGCGTGCCAAGGAAGTAGGTATTCGCAAAGTGGTCGGTGCGCAACGTGCCAGCTTGATCGCCCAGTTTATCGGCGAATCGCTCGTTACCACATTCGTGTCGATGCTATTGGGCCTATTCTTCGTTTATGCAGGCCTTCCAATCTTCAATTCTTTGATCTCGAAGAATATCGTATTGGACCTAACGGATCCTGCGATTCTCGTGTCAAGCTTTTTGATCGTTTTGGTGACTGGATTGGTTGCTGGAAGTTATCCCGCGCTTTTCCTATCGTCGTATCGGCCAGCGCAAGTCTTAAAAGGAGGAACAGTATCCCGGTTTAAAGGCGCCTCTTTGCGCAAGCTTTTGGTGATCTTCCAGTTTACGATCACAGTGGTAATGGTGGCGAGCGCTATCGTAGCACAAAATCAGATTGACTTCATCCGTACCAAAGATTTAGGATACGACCGCAAAGGGCTCATTAACTTTTTTGCACAGGGGGATGTCAATGATAGGTTCGACGCATTTCGCTCCGAAGTACAACGCATTCCCGGAGTTGAAATCATTTCTCGGTCGGACAACTCCCTGGTGCAGGTGAACAACCAGAACCGATCGGTACAATGGCCCGGTCGCCCCGCTGACGATCAGACATTTTTTCGTACACTTATCGTTGACCACAACTATCTCGAAGCGATGGGTGTAGAATTGGTGGAAGGTAGGTTTTTCAATCCTACTCCAGCCGATACCGCTAGCTTCGTCGTGACCGAACGTTCTGTGGAAGTGATGGGCTTGGAGAATCCGATCGGCACAAGCATTGTGCAATGGGGAAGGCCCGGTAAGATCATCGGCGTGGTGAAGAACATCCACGCACGTTCGATGCATGAAGCCATTGATCCGCTGATCTTCATGTATGACCCGAATTGGCCAGCAAGGGTGGTGGTGCGTTTCGATCCAACTCGAACCAATGAAGTTGTCACCGGCCTCGAAAAGTTGTACAAGCAGTTTGCGCCAGAGTACCCTTTCAATTACACCTTTGTGGAAGACGACTTCGAAAGACTGTACAACATGGAAAGGGCAACTGGGTCGCTGGCGCTGGTCTTCACCGTGATCACCATCATCATTTCGGGACTTGGGCTATTGGCTTTGGCCGCCTACACTGCGGAGCGTCGAAAAAAGGAGATTAGTATCCGAAAGACAATGGGTGCGAGCGTCGGCGGCATCATTCAATTGGTGGCCCGCGAGTTTGCTGTTCTAGCCTTAGCCGCAGCGGTCATCGGATCGCCGTTCGCGTGGTGGTTGATGTCGATGTTCCTCAACGACTTCGCGTATCACATCGATCTTGGATGGGGCGTGTTTCTTGCTACCGCTGTGTTAGTAGTCGTGTTTGCACTGGTGACCGTCATCTTTCAAGTGGCGCGTGCCGCCATTGCAAATCCAGTCGATGCGTTGAGGAACGAGTAATCGCTCAAAAACCCATCACCGCTTTTTCGATGATGTCGGCGCTTTCGTGAATTTGTTCTTCGTTGATCACCAACGGAGGCGCTAGCCGGATGATGTTTCCATGTGTCGGTTTGGCTAACAGACCAAAGTCTGCAAACCGCATACATAGGTTCCAAGCTGTTTCACTTTCAGGGCTATCATTGATCACGATCGCGTTGAGGAGACCTTTGCCTCGAACGAGTTTCACCAATTTTGACTTCTTCGCGATCGCATTCATCCTATCTCGGAAAATGACACCCAAACGAGCGGCGTTGTCAGCGAGATGTTCATGCTTGATTACCTCCAACGCCTCGACGCAGACAACAGCCGCGAGCGGATTTCCTCCGAACGTAGATCCGTGTTCACCCGGTTTGATGACCAACATGATCTCGTCGTCGGCGAGTACCACCGATACCGGTAGCATGCCACCTGACAGAGCCTTGCCCAGAATCAATAGGTCAGGACGAACTTGTTCATGATCTGATGCCAGCATTTTTCCGGTCCTCGCGATGCCCGTTTGAATCTCGTCCATCATCAACAACACATTGTGTTGACGGCAGAGTCTTTCAGCTGCTTTCAGATAGCCTTCTGCTGGGACATATACGCCCGCTTCTCCTTGAATCGGTTCGATCCACAACCCGCAGACGTTTTTGTTGGCAAGTGCTTTTTCCAACGTCGCCACGTCGTCATATTCTACGATCTGGAACCCAGGCATGAGTGGGCCAAAACCGTTCGTCGATGATGGGTCTGTGGAGGCAGAAATGATCGTAGTGGTACGGCCGTGGAAATTGCGCTTGGCAGCAACGATCACCGCTTCATTGTTGGGTATTCCTTTTTTGGTGTATCCCCACTTGCGGGCAAGTTTGATGGCAGTTTCATTTGCCTCGGCGCCACTATTCATGAACAAGGCCTTCTGATAGCCGAATGTTTCGCACACGTACTTTTCGGCGATGCCCAATTTGTCGTTGTAGAACGCACGCGACGTCAACGCAAGCTCTTTTGCTTGTTGAATCAACGCATTGACAATTCGGGGGTGGCAGTGCCCTTGGTTTACCGCGCTATACGCAGAAAGGAAATCGAAGTAACGTTTGCCTTCAACATCCCAAACGAACACACCCTCGCCGCGTGTGAGAACAACGGGAATGGGGTGGTAGTTGTGGGCGCCGTATTGGTCCTCCAACCGGATCGCCTCTTGGCTGGAAGTAATGGTGTCGATCATACCGAAAGGTACGATTTTGCGATCAGTTATAAAACGAAGGCCCAGCACAGTAAATGCGCCAGGCCTTTGAAAAAACTAAACCAACTAAAACTCGAGAATAATGAATTCCGTTCTGCGATTTGTACGCCGACCCTCGTCGGAATCGTTCGTCGCGACAGGACTTGATTCGCCGTAGCCTTTTGCCTGGATACGTGTGCCGGTAATTCCGCCTTTTACCAAGTAGTCGCGCACAGATTTAGCGCGCTCCGTCGAAAGTTTCATGTTTGCCGCATCTTCGCCGACGTTGTCCGTATGGCCGCCCACTTCGATGATCATCGACGGGTTCTTTTTCATGAGATCCATAGCTTTTTCTAACTCGAGTCTACTATCCGGAGAGAGCGTGGCCTTGCCAGTCTCGAAGAAGATGTTGTTCAGAACCACCTTGGCACCTTTCTCGATGGGCTTGAGGGCAATGTCCTTCTTGATTTCTTGGTAACGAGAGTTTTCCGGCACGTTGAAACTGCTGGAGAAGAAGAAGAAAGCCTCCTTGTTTGCCGATACTGAGTAATTGCGCCCAGATGGAAGTACGACTAAGTATTTACCTGTTACCGAGTTGCTCTTGCTCATGGCGATCAGTTCACCAGAGTTCAAGTCTTCGACGATGAGGTAGGCGCCAACTTTCTCACTTGTCTTGGCGTTGGTAACGGTTCCCGACACGATAACCGTTGGAGTAGGTCGCATGTCGGCGGGAATTTCTACCGAGTAGAGTTTTAATCCTTGACCGCCGCGGTCGCTAGCCAAGTAGCCAACTTCGCCAGAACCTCCGATAGTAAAATAGCGATCGTTGCCGGAGGTATTGATCGGTTTACCCATGTTCACCGGATTGCTCCATTTTCCATTTTCATAAACAGATTTGAATAGGTCGCTGCCGCCGAAGCCAGGATGACCAACCGACGAGAAGTACAACGTTTTGCCATCGGGGCTTAGGTAGGGCGACATATCCGTGAACGGTGTGTTGATTACCCCACCCAAGTTTTGCGGCGGGCCCCATTCGCCGAACACATTGCGCTCAATCATGTACAAGTCTTCGTTGCCATAGCCGCCCGGTCGTTCCGAGGCAAAGATGATGCGATTGCCGTCGGCCGAAATCGTAGGTTGACTATCCCACACATTAGAGTTCACCACGTTTCCCAAGTTCTCAGGTTGAGACCATTGTGCGCCTTCGAGGTGCATGATGTATAAATCGCAACCGCCAACGCCGCCATCGCGGTCACACCCGGTATAGACCACTGTTTGGCCATCGGCGGAGAAAGCGCTCGCACCTTCATGGTTGGCCGAGTTAATAGGCGCAGGGAGTAAGGTTGGAGTTGACCAGGTTCCGTTCACCAACTCGGTTTGATAAATGTCTTCGTCGCCCGCCTTGGCGTCGGGGGCTTCTTGCGTAATTCCACCGAGTCGCTTCGAGGTGAAGTACAGCACCTTACCTGTTGGATCTGAATTTGGCATGTAGTCGTCGTACGCACTCGACACAGTGGGCGAAAAGATGACTGGGTCTTTCATGGTGCTCGGTTCATTTAACAACACCTTTTTACCTGCCGCGTACGCTTTTTTGTAGCGCGCTTGATGGTGGTAGATCGTGCGCTTCGCATCGGTCGGAAACTTGGTGAGAAACTTGTCGAAATAGACGACAGCGGCGTCATAGTTTCCAAGCTGAAGACTGGCGTCGCCTGCTTCGTAGAAGTACCACGCCCAATAGTCGGGGCTCATCTTTTCGAGTCGCTCAAATTGTTCGACGGCATCTTGATACTTGCTCGTGTATTTAAAGCAAAGCCCCAAGTAATAGGTTGCGTCTGGATATTCTTTCGAAAGCGTGACGGCGCGCTTCAAGGGCGTAATCGCGTCTTCGTACTTGTCGTTGTCGTAGAGTTCCTTTCCCTTTTTATAGAACTCTTCCGCGACCATGTTTTGGGACCATGCCGTCGTGGCTACCGTCAGCAGCAGGGTAAATGCAAAAAACTTTGTCATAAGTAGGATGGGTGTCGATGCAAGTACCCTAGATCCCCTCTTTTGCCCCATACCTAGCGCATGGTATTTGACTATCAGTGACGACCCTGAGGTGCGTTCGCCATTTCGGATTAACTTTGTTGTAATGGAGATCGTGTTGATCATCGGTGCAGTCGTGATTGGACTGCTGGTGGGTTGGATCGTCGGGCGAGGTGCCGACAGAGACGTGCGCGCGAAGTGGCTCGCCGAAGAAGAAAAAAACAAGGCACTGGGCGAATCGATGCGAGAACTCCGCCGGGACGTCGAAACAGAACGAGCTAAAGTTTTGGAGCTAACGAATAGCCTCGCCGCCACAGAAGCAGACTATCGCAACCTGGAGGAGAAGTTGGAAGAACGCAAGCTAGAAGTGACCACCTTGCAGGAGCGCTTTGCCGCCGAGTTCAAGAGTCTCGCCAACGACATCTTTGAGGAGAAAACCAAGAAGTTCACGGAACAGAACAAGTCTAACCTCTTTGACTTACTTCGCCCGTTGGGTGAAAAGATCGTTGAGTTCGAGAAGCGCGTTGAAGAAACCCATAAAGACTCGATCGCCCGCAACTCCGCTTTGCGCGAACAGATAGACGGTGTTCAACGCTTAGGCCTTCAAATGGCGCGGGAAGCAGAAAATCTAACACGAGCACTAAAGGGAGACACGCAGGCACAGGGTGCATGGGGGGAATTTATCCTGGAGAGCATCTTGGAAAAATCCGGCCTGGAGCGCGACCGTGAGTACTCGATCCAGGAAACTTTCTTTACAGAAGAGGGGCGCCGTCGACCCGATGTGATTGTCCGTCTGCCGGAAGGGCGCCATGTCGTCATCGATTCGAAGGTGACGCTCAACGCCTACAACCGGTTTGTAAACGCGGCAACAGATTCTGAAAAAGAGGTTGCGTTAAAAGCTCACTTGCTCTCTATCCGACAACATATGAAGAGCCTGGCCGAGAAGAACTATCACTCCCTCTCGGAGAATGGACTTGATTTCATCATCATGTTTATTCCCATTGAACCGGCCTACATCGTAGCCATTCAGGCGGATCCTGCGTTATATGAAGAGGCGCTGGAGCGACGAATCATTTTTGTAAGCCCAACGCTGCTGATTCCATCACTGCAATTGATAAAGAACGTCTGGAAACAAGAATACCAAAACCGACACGTGCTGGATATCGCCACCAAAGCCGGAGATTTGTACGACAAATTCGTGGGATTTAGCGATGATTTATTAAAGGTGGGCGAGTCGATGAATACCGCGAAGCGGTTGTACGATGAGTCCATGAAAAAACTTTCCGCCGGCGGAGGAAACCTAGTTGTCAAGGTGGAAGAGTTGAAAAAGTTGGGAGCGAGGGCAACTAAGAGCATCGACGCCAAGTTGTTACGTCGCTCGGATGATCAGGGAGACTTATTTAGTTCGTAACTAACATGATTGCACCTCAGCCGTCTATCGATCTTTTTGGAATCCGCATCGACGAGCCTGTGACCACGGCGACAGACCTACTGGTGTCGGCTGTCTGTTTGTATGCGTTCATCAAATTGCAACGGGCGCAATTGCCGGGCAGGACCCAACTCTACTTCAGAGGCTACTTTTTACTGATGGCCCTCGCCACGCTGTTGGGAGGTTTGATCGGCCACGGTTTTTTATATGCCCTCAGTTTCGCGTGGAAGCTTCCAGGTTGGATTGTCAGTATGTTGTCGGTAGCACTCATCGAGCGGTCGTCAATTGAGTACGCCAAAAAATTGGTCAGCCCGAAGGTGGGAATGTTTTTCTTGGTGCTGAACTTGGTCGAGCTGGCGACCATCATGACGGTTACGATGACGACGCTTGATTTTCGATGGGTGGAGTTCCACTCCGGATATGGACTCCTTGGCGTCGTTTTACCTTTTCATTTTTTTGTCTGGTACCGTACCCGCGACACTGGCAGTGCGACAATCATGATGGCGGTCCTCGTCGCCAGCTGCGCCGCATTGATCTTTATGAACAAACTCTCCCTCCACACATGGTTCAACTATTTGGACATCAGCCATGTCGTGATGGCCTTCGCCGCGTGGATATTTTATCGTGGGGCAATCAAACTGAAAAATCAATAGAATTAAGAGTTTAGAATTGAGAATTTAGAATTAAGAATTTAGAATTACGGTTCGCGCCGTCCGTTTGGAAGCACCAACTCCTAAATTCTCAATTCTCAATTCTTAATTCAATAAGTTCTCCCGAGCGAATCTGCGATCAACCTCTTCAACGACAGGAGATCAATGGTGCCGGGTTGGGAATAAAGAATTTTTCCGCCGGGTGCGATGAATAGGGTGTAGGGAATGGCGCCCTCCCATTTTTTGTTAACCGCCTCAATGAATTTATACTTGTCGCCTTTGAGGATGTAATTCTTGGCCGATGCCTGTTTCTTCGTTAGGAAGTTGAGTGCGTTCTTTTTGCGGTCGTATTCGTCTAGGCTGATGGTGACGAACTCAAATTCGCGATTGCGGTACATGCGGTTCATGTCGACGAAGTCTGGAAACTCGGCGACACAAGGGCCACACCAAGTTGCCCAGATGTTGATTAGCCTGTAGTTGTCGGTCTTGTTTGACAAAAGAGCTTTTACGTCATCGTTATTGAGGTCTTCGAGTGTGACTTTCTCTTTGGCCCATTCTGCCCAAGCTTTTTCGGCGTAATCGCGCTTATCGGGCCACTTGATCGAACAGCCGAACGTCTTAGTTTTTTCTACTGGAACGGGCTTGCCGTCGATGAGCGCGTTGAGTGCTGCTCGCGTGTCATGTACTTTGGCGGAGCGAGGTTTCTCATTGTCGTCGATTCGCCCCGTGTATCTTAGGATACGATCCTTGTCGAAGATGAAGACGTGGGGCGTGGCCTGAGGACCGTACTTTTTAGATAGCTCGGATGTTTCGCCGTCGTACAAGTAAGGAAAATTGAAGCCTCGGTCTTTGGCGCGAATTTTCATGTCTTCGAAACTGTCGCCAAGATCGGTGTAACCCATTTCGTCGAGTCGCACGGACAAAGGGTCGTTGGGCGAAATAGCTACAACGGACACGCCCTTCGATTGGTAGTCTTTGGTGAGGTCCTTGACCCGTTCTTCGTATGCCTGGGCGGTCGGACAATGATTGCAGGTGAATATGATCACAAGGATCGGCGATTTGTCAAAATCCTTTAGCGAATAAGTTTTCCCATCGATGCCGGGAAGGGAGAAGTCGATGGCTTTCGAACCGATGGGCAGGGGTTCGGGATCTGTCGCCGCGAAGGCAACACTGGAGGCGATCGAGAGTAGGACGACTGTAAGCAAGCAACGCATAAGGCTCCGCGAGTTTTGAGTGTATGAAATTAAAACAAAAATGTGGCTCATGATCTGGTGATATGGGCCGAACCGTCAACGGATGGGTAGGTCCCTGATTTCGTCCACAGGATTGATTTGTCCTGCTTTAATGGTTTGAAACATCAATGTTGCCACCACTACCAACAACATGGTAACTCCACTGAGCACAAACTCACGGCCATCGATCGAAATCCTGTTGGCAAAATGTGAGAGCCATTCGTTCGTGAAGTAGAACGCGATCGGCGCCGCCAACGCAAAAGCGACTGCGGAGCGTCGGACGAAAGAGGAACTCAACAACCAAATGATGTCCGAAGCGACGGCGCCCAAGACCTTTCGTATTCCCATTTCCCGGCGTCGGCGATGGATAATCGATATCGACATCGCGAATAGTCCAAAACAAGACAAGACGATGCTCACAACGGAAGAAGCAAAAACAACTTGCAATAGCATGGTCTCGTCGGAATACTTCTTCATCAGGTCGTCTTGCAAGACACGCACTTCCATATAAGTGTCGCCAAATACTGCCTTCCAGCTTTTTCGCAGTTCGGGCAACACGCCGCCTAGGGTCTGGTTACTATAATCGACGAGCAACAACTTCGCTTTCGGTTCGTACGAGATAATCGCAGGCGGAACCTCTTGTTTAAAAGACGAGCACGTGAAATCCTTCACGACGCCAGAGATGCGCATGTTGGTGCCGGGAATCTGCTTGCCAACCGGGGAGGTCATACCGAAGTATTGGACAAGTTTCTGATTGACCAACACATCCGTTGTGTCGTTGAGCTCTAGCGAGCCATCCACGCCAGATAGCTTTAAGGTCGACAGGAGGTCTGCATCACCTTGAAAGAGATACGGCGTGAAAATCCTACCATCTTGCAGTTCATACCGCGCAATCATGTTGCCCGATATGGGATTGCCTTCCGAAAGGGCTACGTGGTCAATCTTACTCGATTGAAGCAATTGGTTCTTTAATTCCGGCAACTTCGCCGTTTCTGTCGGCGGCGGAGCCACTTGCAGCAAGTTCCTGTTGAAGCCCAGGGGTTCTTGTTCTAGATATCGAATTTGACGCACCATCACTACCGCACAGATGCACAACACGGTGGAAACAACGAACTGGAGGGTGAACAAGACTTGACTTTCTTTCGCGGCCACATGTCGATGTTGAATCAAACGCACTGGGACCACCCGTCGCTGAAATAGAAAAATCGAAAAGGTAATTATGCTGATGATCAAAACGACTAACAACAGCACGAAGCCAATAACGCGCGTGTTAGCCAGCGCCCAAATTGAAACATCGGCTTTCACCACTTGGCTAAACCACGGGAGGAGCGTGTACACTCCAAACAAAGCTATAATGAGAGATGCGCCGACAATCAGCGTTACTTCACCGAATGCCCCCAGCAACAACCGCTGGTTCGAGATACCCAGTGTTTTCTTGATGCCGGTCTGAATTGTTCGCTCTTGCCAAGATTGCAACGTTAGGTTCACGAAGTTAAAGCACGCAATGAGGAGGACGACAGCGGCCACCAGCCATCCGATCTGTATGAACCCGCGACTTCGCGTCTGCATGAACGCGAAACGATTGGTCGGGTCCAAGTAAGATTCGAACAAAGGTTGAACGCCATATGCCAAGCGACCTGGGCCTACTAGTGTGGGTCGCAGGGAATCCGCGTTGATTTTTGAGACTAGATCCGCCGCCGCCGAATTGATCACGGCATAGGTGGCACCTCCGCCCGTAGGGTGAAACACGACAGCATCAAATACGAGGTGACTCTTTCCCTTCGGTTGAATGAGCCCGGCAACTTCAAAAACGCGCGTGGTGTCCGGCGACCGCCACTTGATGCTTCGACCTTGCACATCCGTAGTCCCGAATTGCTTACGTGCAAGTGCTTCCGTGATGAGTATCGAATTGGGGGTGAGCGAGCCGACTCGCGCCGTGAAATCGAAGATCTCCAAGAAGCTCGGATCTGTTTCGATCGTTACCACTGGCGAATAGACTTCCGATGACACTTCCACTTCCGCCCCGTTCACGGCGCCAACTTGGCAGGCAGCCTCGATTTCGGGAAAATTGGAAGTGAGGTAGTCTGAAAAACCCCCGACCGTATACACGAGGTGACCATCGCCTCCAAATGGATTCTCGGAGATAACCTGATAGGTCCGCTCACTGCGAGGATGAAACCGGTCCACCTCGCTTTCTCCAACCAAAAAAGACAAGAGGAGTATGGAGCACGTGAATCCCGCCGCCAAACTCAAGACAACGATTGCCAGATGGCCCTTGCGGCGAGAGAAATACCGTAAACCTTGTTCAAGTTCCAGCCTCATGCGGATCTTTTTTTGGTGACTGAGGAAGTTACGGAAAACTAAGCCCCCAATAAACACATCGAGGTTGGCCGGAATTTGTCGTTGATCACAGGCTGAAAAGTCTTTTCTAGTTGACGATCTAGTCTTACCTTTCAAGTCTATCTCGAATTCCATGAAAAGAAGAACAGCCATACGCAACGTCGTGCTCGTCTCGGCCGGTGCTGCGCTCTTGTACGCTTGTCAAGACAAGGCAACCATGGTACTCAAACACATCCCATTAACGGGATCGGAGGAGGACATGCTGGCCGAACTTACGGAGACGATTTTGCCAAAGACAGACTTCATCGGAGCAAAGGACCTTCAAACGTCGAACTTTGTGCTGGTCATGGCCGATGATTGCCTCGGGCCCGACGACCAGGAGAAGTTTTCAAAGGGAATGAAAGCTTTTGACGAAGCTTGTCGCTCGAAAATGGGAAGCAGATTCGTCAAGCTCGACCAAACGAAGCGCAACGAGTTTGTGGCGGCGGTCGAGGCCGACCAAGAAGCCAAGGAGTTTGGAGAAGATGTTCGCTGGTTCTATTCGGCGGTCAAGCAAGGAACGATCCAGGCGTTCACCACCTCTAAGCAGTTTCTCGCCGAGGTTCGGCAGGTTACTACGCTCATTCCTCCGAAGTTTCAGGCTTGCGTTCCCGTTTCGAACGCTTAATTATTTCACTTTAGACTTTTGAAGCACATGGCACAATCAAGCAATAATTTTGATGCAATTGTAATCGGTAGCGGCATGAGCGGCGGCTGGGCTGCCAAGGAATTCTGCGAGCAAGGATTTAAGACCCTGTTACTCGAGCGTGGCCGCGATGTAAAACACATGCAAGATTATCCCACCACCAACATGATGCCGTGGGAATTTGAACACCGAGGTCGGATTCCTTACGAGATACAAAAAGACAACCCCGTGGTGAGCCGGTGCTACGCGTTTCGCGAAGATGCCCAGCACTTTTTCTGTAAGGACACAGAACATCCATACGTTCAAGAGAAACCTTTTGATTGGATCCGCGGCTACCAAGTAGGAGGCAAGAGCCTCTTGTGGGCACGCCAGACGCAACGATGGAGCAAGTACGACTTCGAAGGTCCTGCCCGCGACGGTTTTGCAGTAGACTGGCCTATTCGTTACGACGATCTCGCGCCGTGGTATAGTTATGTGGAAAAGTTTGTGGGTATCAGTGGTAATAAAGACGGGCTCGATACACTTCCCGATGGCGAGTTCCTACCGGCGTGGGGCTTGAGCTGCATCGAAGACCATTTTAAGAAAACAGTCGAAAGCAATTTCGCCGACCGCCACGTGATCTATGCACGGTGTGCACACTTGTCGGAACCGCAGCCAATCCATATCCAACAAGGTCGTGGCCAATGTCAAGGTCGTAATCTATGCCAACGTGGATGTCCCTTCGGTGGATATTACAATTCCAACTCGACCACCATCCCGTGGGCAGCTAAGACCGGGAACTTAACCCTCCGACCTTTTTCGGTGGTGCACTCGGTGATTTATGATGAGGCCAAAGGGAAAGCGACGGGCGTGCGTGTGATCGATACCAATACCAAAGAGTCGATCGAATACTTTGCCCCCGTGATCTTCGTCAACGCTGGAGCACTGAATACAAATTTGATTTTGTTGAACTCGCAGTCGAGCCGCTTCCCGAATGGACTCGGCAACGACAGCGGCGTGTTAGGCAAGTATGTAGCTTTCCATAATTATAGAGCCCGCATCAGTGCACAGTTCGACGGACTATCCGATGTGAACTCCTTTGGCGGACGTCCAACTAGTTCCTACATACCCCGCTTCCGCAACGTGAAAAAACAAGAAACCGATTTCTTACGCGGTTACGCCGCTACGTTCTGGGGCGGACGCTCGAGTCGTGGAAACAGCGATGGCTTCGGCGAGGAACTCAAATCAAAGTTGATGAATAAAGAAGAACAACTCGGGCCGTGGTACGTGGGAGCCCAGTTCATGGGTGAAACAATTCCAAAGGAAAGCAATTTCGTCTCGCTCAGTAAGGATTTGAAAGATGAATGGGGTGTGCCGCAACTGAACATTTCTATCGACTACGACGACAACGACGAAAAAATGGTCAAGGACTTCTTCGAACAGTATACCGCGATGTTCGAGAAGGCCGGGTTCACCGATATCAAGACCAACGACAGCAAACAAGCCCCAGGACTCGATATCCATGAAATGGGCGGCGTCCGTATGGGAAAAGACCCAAAGACCTCTATGCTCAACAATTGGAATCAAATGCATGCCGCTCCGAACGTGTTTGTCACCGACGGAGCGTGTATGACTTCTACTTCCACCCAAAACCCGTCTCTGACGTATATGGCGATCACCGCGCGCGCAGCCAATCATGCAGTGGAGTTGTTGAAGAAGGGGGAGTTGAGGGGATGAGGGGACGAAAGGATGAGGGGACGACAGAGATGAATTAAAGGAGTAACGAATTAACGACTAACGAATTCCATGCAAGTAAAATCTTATGCGGCGCAGAGCCCGACGGCGAAGTTGGCGCCTTACACGTTTGAACGCCGGAACCCTGGCGACAACGATGTACAAATCGATATCCTGTTTAGTGGCGTGTGTCACTCGGATATACATCAGGTGCGCGACGAATGGGGCGATTCGCTCTACCCGATGGTACCAGGTCACGAGATCTTGGGTCGCGTCGTGCGAGTGGGCAAAAATGTTAAGCGCTTCAAAGCCGGAGACCTCGCTGCCGTTGGGGTGATGATCGACTCATGCCGTTCCTGCAAACAGTGTCAAGAACACATGGAACAGTACTGCGATGAGGGTATGACCGGCACCTACAATACCTACGAACGGGATGGAAAGACCATTGCGATGGGAGGTTACTCGACTCAAATTGTGACTGACGAGCGTTTCGTTTTTTCCGTTTCGGAGAAGCTCGAACTCGCTGGCGTGGCGCCACTGCTGTGCGCGGGAATCACGACCTACTCGCCACTGCGATACGTGGGCACTGGAAAAGGACATAAAGTGGGAGTCGTGGGTCTTGGCGGCCTCGGGCACATGGCGGTGAAGTTTGCCGTGTCGTTCGGTGCCGAAGTCACCATGTTGAGTACAAGCAAGTCCAAGGAGGCCGACGCAAAAAAATTGGGTGCACATCATTTTGCACTCACAACCGACAGTGCCCAAATGAAGAAACTGTCGAGCCATTTCGACATCATCGTAAATACGATTTCCGCCGACCACGATTACGAAAACTATTTAAGGCTCTTAGCTGTTTCAGGAAAGATGATCGTGGTAGGACTGCCCTCGAGAGCCCCCGTCGTGAATCCCTTTGAACTGATCAAGAACAGGAGAAGTATCGTTGGGTCTATGATCGGAGGTACCGCCGAGACACAGGAAATGCTGGATTATTGCGCCGAGAAAAATATCGTGTCGGACGTGGAAGTGATCCCGATGAGTTATATCAACGAGGCCTACGACAGGATGGTCAAAAATGATGTAAAATATCGCTTCGTGATCGACATGGCTTCTTTGAAATAATCGGCCATCGTGTCGAAATTTCGAACCCAAAAAAAATTGAACACCGTGAAGGTAACAGCAGACAACAAACTCAAGAAACTCATCGTCGTCGGTGATCGACTTCTGATTAAGCCCAGTAAGGCCGCAGAAAAGACAGCCTCTGGGTTGTATTTACCTCCCACCGTTCAAGAAATGGAGAAAATTCAAACCGGTTATGTCATCAAGGTTGGCCCCGGCTATCCATTGCCCGTGCCAGCAGAGGAAGACGATATTTGGAAAGGAAAAGAGGAGCAAGTGAAATACCTGCCCCTGCAAGCACAAGAAGGTGACCTCGCAATCTTTCTCCAAAAGGGTGCAATAGAAGTTCAATACGAAAACGAAAAGTACTACATCGTTCCGCAGGCATCGGTCTTACTGTTGGAACGCGAAGAGGATCTCGTTTAGTCAGATTCCGCAATTGCCATGGCCGGATTGTCTTTTGATGTTCTCCGAGTGGGGAAGAAGTATAGCCTCGTCAATTTTGGCGAACGTTACGAGTTTGTCATCGAACGGATCCTTATCAACGACTTCAAAGTAAAAGACATCCACACGCTCGAACGATTCTTGCTTAAGGACGTCCTTAAGTTTGGAACGGGAAAGGATTTTGAAATCCGCGAGTTAGAATAGTAAGCCCTACGACGCTTTCTTTAGTACAATTTGTTCTCCTCGTTTTGCAAAAACGCGCGCGTAGAACTCCTTTAACAGCGAGTACTCCTCCGCGTCGAAAAAGGTCCTGTTGATTTGGACCCTAGCCATGATTTGAATCTGGGTCGCGGTGGCCGAGATATTGAAGATGGCGCGTGCTCCGTTACCCGGTATGGCGATCACTTTGCTTTCCGGAAGTTCTTCGATCGCATAACCCGGAGGCAGCACGATGTTACACAAGAGTGTTTCCTCGAACGGAATCTCGAATTCAACAGGGTAGTTGCGCGTGTTCGAGGTGAAAGGATTTTTCGTCTCCCGCGCATACACATACGGATTAAGGTAAATGAGGTCGCCCGCTACGGTCGCATGATCCGGGATGGTAACCTCGTAGTGTTCCTGGAAGGGTAGATTTACATTCTCGGTGTTAACGTATTTCTTTGAGTCTACCTGCCAATTGTGCCCGACCATTTCTTTAAAGTACGAATCCTCGTCTTCCCGAAAGCCACTGCGTGCCGATGCCGCGGAGTAGCCATCGTGGATGAAGGTGATCGTACCCGACAATTCCCCGCTTTCGCTTAACGCGATATTCGCCTCCGTCGACAACTTCTGTTTATTTGCGCTCTTCAGTGTTATCCACTTGGCGCCATCCTTTGGAGCACTCAACCCCCGAACATTTACGCACCGAAGGGGCAGGTAGCCAAAAGGAAGTACGGGTTGTGTCGCATCGACGTACAAGGTGTCGCGGCCGATGATTGCTTGGCAGACCAAATAATTAAACTGCGAATACGATGGGATGTCTTCGTGAGGAGGACCATTGTCTCGCGTGCTGAGCAAAACGGGATTGACGGCGATACCACATTTTGCAGCCATCGATATCAACATCAGGTTGATGTCGCCACTCGTGCCCTTCTTTTCTTTGAGGATATGGGCAAAATCATCGGCGAAGAAATCACTCTCACCATTCCATTCGACATGAGACCGGACGTACTCGTATACCGCACGCAACCGGTCTTTCGGTTCGGCCACGCTGTCGGCTATATGCTTGGATGGTGCACCGAGCACCGACTGCTGAAAGATGGCGCGATCGAAAAACACCTCCCATAGCCACTTTACTTCTTTATCCCAGTCTTTTTCATAGGTCCAGATCTGCACGTTCGATTTAAAGAAATCTTCACTCGGCATCATGGGTTCGGCCACAAATGCCGGCGCGTTCGCCAGCGACCAGTGGTGGACGCGCTTCGACTTGAGTGCTTCGTATTGAATCGGTAGCTTTCCCCCTACGTCAGATCTAAATCCCAAGTAGGCATTTTCAAAATAGACCTCGCTGAATAACGAGGGAATGGCATATTGAAGCTCCCATTTTGGAAACGAGAGCACCCCTTTTTCGGAGTACTCGTACTCGACGACGCTGCCGTCTTTCACGTTCGGCATCGAGAACGTCACCTTATCATAGTTCTTGTTATGACGCGTACGGTGGACATTGGCATCGTCGAGCTTGGTTCGCACGATTGCACCATTCTCTTCATTGTAGGTAAACCCTTTCACCGTAAAGAATCCAACGCGGTTGGAATAGAACGTTCGGTCTGTGAGGCGCGCCATCGTTTCAGAGATACGCTTGTCAAAAATCTTGATGCGGATGAGATGCTTGTATCGGACAGTTCGGTCTTGCAACACTTCTGCGTCACTTCTGCTGTATAAGACTATCGCTTTCGCGGAGGTGTCGACGGGATACGACTTCATGGCCAATGCCTCGCGGATCTCCACGTCGAGCAGTTGACCGAAACCGGTACGGTACTTCTGTCCTAACGTTGGGAATGCTAGGAGCAGCAACAAAAGCAGAACCACAGGAAATGTTCGGGCAACCATTCATTGAAATTACGATGGATCTCGAAAAAGTAAAACCTTGAATTTGGAATAAAAGCCTATTTTTATTGAATATTCCTGATGTCGGATAAGACATCGTTATACAAACCCTCCAAAAATCATGTTCCGTAGACTGTATCTGATCGCGATTGCGATTGTTGCTTTAGCGAGTTGTTCGAAAGAGGAGAAGCCTCCTGTGAAGTGGACGGCCCAGCAAGCCAACGATTGGTACAAATCGCAGCCTTGGTATGTTGGTGCCAACTATGTACCATTCAATGCCATTAATGAACTCGAAATGTGGCAAGCCGAAACTTTCGACTTGGCACGAATCGATCAAGAGTTGGGCTGGGCGGAAGCAATGGGCATCAATACGATGCGCGTGTTCTTGCACGACTTATTGTGGAAGCAAGACCCCGAAGGGTTTAAGAAACGCATCGATCAATTCTTGGCGGTCTGCGAAAAGCACCACATCAAGCCGATGTTGGTATTGTTCGATAGTGTTTGGGATCCCAATCCCGAGTTAGGCAAGCAACGCGACCCGAAACCCGGCGTCCATAATTCTGGTTGGGTGCAAAGCCCCGGTGCCGCGGCATTGGTGGACGCAAATGAATACCCCCGGCTCGAAGGCTACGTCAAAGGCGTCGTCGGTGCGTTTGCAACCGATACGCGCATCATGAGTTGGGACATCTGGAACGAGCCAGACAACGTGAACACCAACAATTACGAGGATCCCCAGAATAAAGTTGAACTCATCGAAAAGCTCCTGCCGCAGGCCTTTGCGTGGGCGCGCGCCGCGCATCCGACACAACCATTGACCTCCGGCGTGTGGAAGATTAATTACAAAGACTTCAAAGAACTGACTCCGGTCGAGAAGATCCAGTTGGATGAGTCCGATTTCATTTCATTCCATTGCTACGACGACACTACCTCCTTTAAACGCGCTGTCGCCTTCTTGAAAAAGTATGAGCGTCCCATGGTTTGCACCGAATACCTGGCCCGCGGGAATAACAGCCTATTTGAAACCATCTTGCCAATCGGAAAGGCTGAAAATATTGGTATGATCAACTGGGGCTTCGTGGTGGGCAAAACGCAAACAAACTTACCATGGGATTCTTGGCGACAGCCATACATCGATGGTCGTGAGCCCGCAGTGTGGCATCACGAAATTCTTCAGCAAGACGGAACTCCTTATCGCGAAATCGAAGTCAATACCATCAAGGAGTTGACAAGCAAGAAATAACACCCAATTCAACACCCTATGAAATTTCTCCTCGCTGTGGCTGCTGTCACGGTATCCGCATCCACCTTTGCCCAGATCAACGTCGCCGACTCGTCGGTACAAGTGATAGGATACTGGTCTAAGAATGAAAAACAGAGTTATAACGTCATTAGCACCAAGTATAAGGTGGTGAATGGCGATACATCCAACCGTCAAAAGCTTTCGTACGGAGTGGATGTGGTCGTCACCGACTCGACAGAGAAGTCTTATACCGTCGAGTGGCAGTATAAGACCGTGAACGCGGAGGGCGCTGACAAGTTTACGAACGCCATCATGGGGCTTTCAAGTAACACGAGAGTGGTGATCCGGACCGACGAAATGGGATCATTTCAACAGGTGGTTAACTTGGATGAGATTCAATCTTTGATGAAAAAGGCACTGGACAAGATCAAAACTGACTTTAAGACAGTGCCCAACATCAAGAAGATTACCGACGATGTCGGGAAGACGCTGCTCACGCGCGAATCTATTGAGAACCAAGGGATACGTGATATACTCCAATACTATACGTTTCACGGCGCTAAGTATACGCTGGGCGAGGAGTATAAGAAAACCCTCGTGTCGAATGGTGTTCCCTCTGTGCCTGTGAACGTGGATATGACCGTTCAACTCACGGAGATCAATCCCGAAGATGACAATTCAGTGATTCGGGTCTGGAAAACCTTCGATGTTAAGCAAATGACCGACGCCACCTACCAAGTCATTAAGAATATGGCCGGCGGCGCGCTCAAGCGGGAAGATATGCCCGATGTGGTATTCGAAGAGAGTACTTTTTCGAGGGTCCACGGCAGTACCGGTTGGGTGATCTATAGCATCCACACACGCCAGACCGTTACGGGCGATACCGTGGAAGTCGAGGAGATTGAAATCGAAATTATTTAAGATCGTTTCATTCCGGTATTATTGCACCATGATTTCATATTCATCTTTTACGTTGGCGAACGGACTCAAGGTATTCGTGCATGAAGACCGTTCTGTGCAGATCGCTGTGATGAACATTCTCTACGACGTCGGCTCGCGGGACGAGAATCCCTCCAAGACCGGTTTCGCACATTTGTTTGAACACCTGATGTTCGGAGGGTCTGTCAACATACCAAACTACGACGAACCGCTGCAGCGCGTGGGGGGCGAGAACAACGCATTCACGACCACCGACGTCACCAACTACTATTTAACCTTACCGGCAGCCAATTTGGAAACGGGCTTCTGGTTGGAGAGCGACAGGATGTTGAGCCTCTCTTTCGATCCGAAAGTGTTGGAAGTGCAACGGAAAGTGGTGATCGAGGAGTTCAAACAACGATACCTAAATCAACCGTATGGCGATGTGTGGTTGAAGTTGCGCCCCCTCGCTTACAAGGTGCATCCGTACCAATGGGCAACGATCGGAAAGGAGATCAGCCATATCGAGAATGCGACGATGGAAGATGTGCGAAACTTCTTCTTTACGCATTACGTTCCCTCGAATGCTATCCTCGTGGTTGCGGGAAACGTGACCGTCGAGCAAGTTCGTCAGCTAAGCGAGAAATGGTTCGGTCCCATTGCAAAGGGAAACGTGCCACCGCGACGATTGCCAGTGGAACCAAGACAAACGAGCAAGCGCAAGGAGACGGTGGAAGCGAAAGTGCCAGCCAACGCGATCTACAAATCTTACCACATGGCCGGGCGATTTACGCCAGACTTCTATTCGGCAGACCTCTTTAGCGATGTGTTGAGTCGTGGTCATTCCAGCAGGCTGTATCAACAGTTGGTAGACGAAAAGGAAATTTTTACTTCGATCTCCAGTTTTACGACGGGAACGATCGACCCCGGTCAAATTGTGATTAGCGGCCGTTTGAAAGGCGGGATTTCATTTGAACAAGCCGAAACGGAGATTGATCGGGTGGTAAACGAACTGGTTTCAAGCGGACCTACCCCCGAGGAGTTGGAGAAGGTGAAGAACCAAGCGGAGGCGACCCTTGAATTTGGCGAAGTCGAGTTGATGAACCGCGCGACAAACTTGGCGTTTGCGGCATTGTCGGGTGACCCGGACTTGGTGAACCGTGAATCCGAGATGATCCGACATGTGACGGTCGAAGACATTGTCCGCGTGTCGCGCGAAGTGATGCGAGACGACAATGCGAGTGTGCTCTATTATCGTTCGCTCAATTAAGTATTGATTTATGAACATCAGGGTCGGAATGGGATACGATGTGCACCAACTAGAGGCCGGCCGCGATTTTTGGCTGGGTGGCATAAAAATCCCCGCGGAAAAAGGAGCAGTCGGACATTCAGACGCAGATGTCTTGATTCACGCGATTTGTGATGCCTTGTTAGGGGCTGCAAACATGCGAGACATCGGGTTTCACTACTCAAACCGAGATCCAAAGTGGAAGGGAATGGACAGCAAGTTCTTTTTGTCGGACGTGACGCGGATGCTCCGTGAAAAGGGCTGGTCGATCGGAAATGTCGATTGCACAGTGTGTTTGGAGGCACCGAAGATAAACCCCCACATACCACACATGAAGACGGTACTGGCACCCTTGATGGGAATCAACGAAGACGACGTGTCAATCAAGGCGACGACAACCGAAAGACTTGGCTATGTCGGACGAGAGGAGGGGGTCAACGCTACTGCCGTTGTCTTGATCAGTCGATCGTGAAACCAAACTAGCCGCCATGGATGTAAAATTGATCATCACTTCTGACGGCTCTCACTCGCTCATCAACACTGAGCTCGATGAAACGTACCATTCCCGGCACGGGGCAATCCAAGAGTCAATCCACGTCTTTATCCGAAACGGCTTGCGCCGGTGGGCGATGATGCACCCCGGACAACCCATCAATTTGCTCGAGATTGGGTTTGGAACTGGATTGAACGCCCTTCTCACCGCGATGGAATGTGCCGAAGAAGAGTGGAAAGTGAATTACACGACCATCGAGGCTTTTCCCATTGACGAGACCCTCGCCACCTCTTTGAACTACGCAAAACTCATGTTCAGGAACGGCGCGGAAGAAGTGTTCCAAGACATGCACCGGTCGCCATGGGAGGTGTGGAACAACTTGACGCCCCATTTCAGATTACGAAAACTGAAGGGTAGGTTGGAAGACATTCCGCTTGAGGATGGCGCCTTTAACTTGGTATACTTCGATGCTTTCGCGCCGTCGAAACAACCCGAGATGTGGGAGTTGCCGATGTTGAACAAGGTGTTTCGAGCTATGTCGCGCGACTCGATCTTGGTGACCTACTGCGCCAAAGGTCAAGTGAAACGCGATCTTAAGAGCCTTGGACTAGTGGTGGAAACATTGTTGGGACCTCCCGGCAAGAAGGAAATGGTGCGTGCCAACCGCGTTGTGTAGAAACGCGATGCCGGGATTGCCTCCGTCGACAAAAATTCAGTGGTTCTCAGCCCTGCCCGGTCGCACGAAAGGGTTACTTTTGTGAAAATTTTCAAGAAGCGAATTGAGTAAACTAGTAAAAGTTGGTCTCGTGCAAATGAGTTGCACCGCCGACCCCGTCGAAAATCTGGAAAAGGCCGTTGCGAAGGTGTACGAAGCCGCGAAGAAGGGGGCGCAAATCGTTTGCCTACAAGAGCTGTTCAGATCCTTGTACTTCTGCGACGTAGAAGATTACGAGAATTTCAAATTGGCGGAAGCGATTCCAGGACCTGCCACCGAGCGATTGGGTAAGGTAGCGGCGGAATTGGGTGTCGTGATCATTGCTTCGCTCTTTGAGAAACGGACGAACGGCCTTTACCACAACACGACTGCCGTGATCGACGCCGACGGATCCTACCTCGGCAAGTATCGTAAAATGCATATTCCTGACGATCCATCTTACTACGAGAAATTCTATTTCACGCCTGGCGACCTCGGCTATAAAGTGTTCCGCACCAAGTTCGCGACGCTAGGTGTGTTGATCTGCTGGGACCAATGGTACCCCGAGGCTGCGCGGATCACTGCGTTGATGGGTGCAGAGATCCTGTTTTACCCGACCGCCATCGGATGGGCAACGGCGCAAGATGAAGCCACCAACTCGGAACAGTTTAACGCGTGGCAAACCATTCAACGAAGTCATGCGGTCGCGAACGCGGTACACGTCGTGAGCGTGAACCGGGTAGGATTCGAACAAAATGGTGCGATGAAGTTTTGGGGCGGCTCGTTCGTATCCAATCCATTCGGGCGCATTCTCTACCAAGCCTCGCACGAAAAGGAGGAAGTATACGTACAAGAAATTGATCTGAATAAGACCGACAGCTACCGAACGCATTGGCCGTTTCTACGCGATCGGCGCATCGATTCGTACCAACCGATCACGAAGCGGTTTATCGACGAAGATTAAGTTCGTATCAAGTTCATCTCAATCCCAGTTTCATGACACCTGCATCGCAAGGGTACTATCATCCCGCGGAATTTGCCCTTCATACCAGCACTTGGCTGAGCTGGCCCCACAAAGAGGCATCTTGGCCGGGTAAGATCGAGACGATATTCCCTGTTTACGCCGAGTTTATCAAGCTCGTGGCGGAAGGCGAGGTGGTGAACATCAATGTTCTCGACGACGCAATGAAGGCGAAAGCGCTCGGATATCTCCACAAAGCCGGCGCCGACCTGTCGAAGATCAAATTTTGGCATCATCCGACCAACGACGCTTGGTGCCGCGACCATGGTCCCGCGTTCTTGGTCAACCCTCAGGCAGATGTGAAAAAGGTGATTGTCGATTGGGGCTACAACGCCTGGGGAGGAAAGTATCCACCATTCGATCTCGACGACCGGATTCCCACCTTGATCGGCGAAGCCCTCAATATCCCTGTTTACCACCCTGGCATCGTGATGGAGGGTGGCTCGGTAGATTTCAACGGGAAAGGAACGGTGCTCACGACGAAAGCATGTCTGCTCAACAAGAACAGAAACCCTAGGTTGAACCAACAACAGATTGAAGAGTACCTACGTGGCTATTATGGAGTGACCAATATCTTGTGGTTGGGAGACGGCATCGTGGGCGATGATACCGATGGTCACATCGACGATCTCACCCGGTTCGTCAACGAGACCACGGTCGTCACCGTGATTGAACATGACAAAAAAGACGATAACTATACTCCTCTAAAGGAAAACGCTGAGTTATTGTCGAAGTTAAAGTTGGAAAATGGGCAGTCGATCAACGTGGTTGAGTTGCCGATGCCTAGTCCGTTCCATTACCAAGACCAACGCCTCCCCGTTTCTTACGCGAATTTTTATATCAGTAACAAGTACATCGTAACGCCGATTTTTCACGACAAGAATGATGACAAGGCGTTGGACATTCTGCAAGGTTGTTTCCCGGACCGGAAGGTCGTGGGGCTAGACTGTCGCGATATTATCTGGGGCCTTGGAGCATTTCATTGTCTTAGTCACGAAGAGCCCGCCGTCTAACGTCAGCTAAGCAAAGATTTTAAAGTCATCGCGAAGGAGTTGGGTAGCGTGCATACTGCTAGCGCCGTGCTCAACGTAGAAATGGCAAACGTTGATCTTGGATTCGAGCCAATGAAGCCTGAAAGAACAACAACCGAGTAGCTTTACCGAAAGGCGACGGCGCCGTTGGGTGTGAAACAAAGATCGAGCGGAACGTCGTGAGGTTCTATGTCGCTAAATGGCTCCGCGGGCTGGAAGAATGAGATTCCTGCTTTTGTACAATCAGGCCGGCAGTCTTTTAAGAATCGATCATAGTGGCCCTTGCCATAGCCCACGCGGTTTCCCAGCCGATCTACGGCAAGCAAGGGTACCAGCACGAAGTCGATTTTAGATACGTCGGCGGGGATTCCCTGCACCGGCTCCATAATTCCAAAGGCACTTTGCTTTAACTGGTGTAACCCTTCGAAGTAAACGTGGTCGAGTTCACCATTTTCAGCAATGCGTGGGATCACCAACCGGATAAATGGCATCTCGCGTCTAATCCGATCGATAATGCCCCAGGTATCCGGTTCCAATGTTCGTTCCATGGAGAGGAATATGTGCAAGGTTCGCACAAACGACAAAGCCGGGTTGATAAAGAAGTTGTGATAGATATGTTGGTTCAGCGTATCGCGCTCGCCTTGTGAAAGCGACTTTCTTCGTGCTAGGTAGATCTTTCGAGCTTCCGCTTTAGTCATCACAGATCACGTTGAAACGCAAGTCGAACGGATCCAGCCATTGGATCATCTTATCAACAAAACTTGGATCCTGTTGGTAGAAGTTCAGAAAGTTGTCGGTTCGTTCCTGCAATCCGCCCCCTGGAAACAAGGCATCTTTGACGGCCTCAATCTGCGCCAATTTCTCCCGGTGGAATCGTTTTTCAGCTTTCAGCATCTTCCGTTCAATCTTTTCGATGCTGCGGGTCATCCGTACCGCTTCAGCGGCCACCAAAGGGTCTAAGGTCGCATCAATCGCTCGCGCGCGTCCCTTAATTGACTCAAGCATGTCGCCCAGCTTTTTCAGCTCAGTTCCGAGGGTGAGGTCGTGGCGGGTGTGTTTCAGGACCCAATGATTAAACAGGAAGTTTTTCTCCTTAAAAAGATCGGCCATCGACAATCCGGTCTTCTCCCATTTTGTATGATGGTGTTTCTCGACGTAAAGAGCGAAACAACGAGGTAACAAAATTGGAAATGGTAGTTGAAGATGGTCAAAGATGCCTTTGAGTTGCAACCAGTAAATCATCTCGGCCGGGCCACCCACGTAGGCAAGGTTGGGGAGAATACATTCTTGGTATACAGGTCGAAGAATGACATTGGGACTAAATTTCTCCGGCTGGCTCTCGACCAATGCCGCCAACTCCTTCTCTGTAAATTGCAGCTGATGATCGACTACGCGAAAAACGTCTCCGTGGCGTTCGATGCGTGCGCGAACCCCATTGTCCAAGTAAAAGAAGTTGATGTCTCGGGCGAATACCTGTGTGTGATAGCCGAGCTCGGTTAACTGTCGATTTTTCTCTTCTACCAACTTCTTGGGCGTGTTTTCGAACAAGTCTTGTCGAATCACCTGTTTGAAGAGAGATTTCAAGTCGCGGTCGTCGCCATCCACGACAACAAGTCCCTCGTGTCCGAATAGTTGGTTTACATAATAGCGACAGGCTCCTGCCAGCGTGGGGAACTTGGTGTACGCGTCGCGGAAAATGGAAACGTCGCCGGGTACTTCGCCCAATAGTTTTTCTAGGCTTTTGGGATTGAAGCGACCGACGGCACCTGTTTGTTCAGTGTGCCAAGTGTACTTTTTTCCGTAAAGTTTGAAGGACCTAATTTCTTCGTAGTCGTGGTCCTCCGAAGCCATCCAGAACACGGGTACAAAATCGTACTCAGGGTAGGCTTTTTTTAACTCACGACATGCATTGATGACCGCTACGATCTTGTACACGAAGAAAAGCGGACCGGTAAACACGTTTAACTGGTGACCGGTTGTAACCGTGAAAGTTTTAGAACTTTTTAACAATTGAATGTGGTGCGAAGTCTTCTCCGAGATCTTCAATGCGCCGTATTGACGACCGAGTGCCTGCACCAATACATCCCGGTGAGCCGAGGGGAACGTTGCCTTTGACGCGATTTGGGATTTGAAATTGGTAACCTCCGGAAAATGGCCATAGAACGGCTTTAGCTGTTCTTTTCGCTCGGCATAGTCTATGAAGAAACTTGAGAATGAGTGGGTATCCGCCAGAGCGATCCGGTGAAGCTGCATAGTCAACAACAGGTTTTAGGAAAGGAAAGCATAACCGAATAACGGGAAACGGATTTCAAAGTTCCATCTATTGATTCTCAATCACGGTTGCCGAAAGATCGAACTCCGTGGCGGAATTAACACGTGCATTAACAAAATCGCCCAACCTGAGGTACTCTTTGGAGTCTAGAATCACCTCGTTATCGACTTCCGGAGAATCGAACTCCGTACGACCTATAAACTGACCTTCTTCTTTGCGATCGACCAGTACTTTGAAGGTTTTGCCAACTTTTTGCTGGTTCAATTCAAGCGATATTCCTTGTTGCAGTTCCATGATAGCATCCAATCTTTGTTGCTTGATATCTGCTGGAACATCGTCGGGCATCGAGTACGAGTGGGTATTTTCTTCGTGAGAGTAGGTGAACACACCTAGGCGATCGAAGCGGGACCGTTCTACAAATCCCATCATCTCCTCGAAGTCTGCTTCCGTTTCGCCCGGATGACCGGCAATCAACGTAGTTCGAATGGCAATACCGGGAACGCGTTCGCGTATCGTCGCCAGCAATGCTTCGGTCTTTTCTCGATCCGTTCCACGACGCATCAATTTCAGCATCCGGCTTGAGCCGTGTTGCAAAGGGATGTCGACATACTTGCAGATGTTATCGCGTTCGCGCATCAGGTCCAGTACATCCAATGGGAAGCCAGCGGGAAAGGCATAGTGAAGGCGAATCCAGTCAATCCCCGGCACGTCCGCCAGTCGTGCCATCAGTTCGGCAAGATTCCGTTTCTTGTACAAGTCTAAGCCGTAGTAGGTAGAGTCTTGCGCGATCAAGAGTAACTCCCTCGTTCCCGCTTTCGCTAAATTCTTTGCTTCAAGAACCAATTCTTCGATGGGACGCGACACGTGTTTCCCCCGCATCAGCGGGATGGCACAAAATGAACACGGACGATCGCAGCCTTCGGCGATCTTCAAATAGGCGAAGTGGCTGGGGTTGGTCAAAATCCGCTCGCCCACCAATTCGTGTTTGTAGTCGGCATTAAGTGTCTTCAGAAGTCGCGACAGGTCGCGTGTTCCAAACCACGCGTCTACTTCTGGAATCTCCTTTTCCAATTCGCTGGAGTAACGTTGCGAGAGGCAACCCGTCACGTACACCTTTTCCACGATGCCCTCTTCCTTGGCGTCGACATAACGCAGGATCGTGTCAATCGACTCCTGCTTCGCGTTGTCGATAAATCCACACGTGTTAATCACGACTATGTTGGCATCGTCGTTCTTTGACTCGTGGGTGGCATCAATATTGTTTCCCCGGAGCTGCGTCAACAAGACCTCGGAATCCACCTGGTTCTTGGAGCAACCCATCGTGACGATGTTTACTTTTGATTTCTTGTGGCCCTTGGTTTTCAATGTGTTGCGTCTAAAATGAGGGGCAAATTTAGTAAAAATACATGCCTTCGCCGGGTTCGGGCTGAACCTCAAAAAGTATATTTGCCAACAAAAAATTCCCAGTTGCGAGCATTTTTGTGGATCTGTGTGGCGTTGGTCGTGGGCGCTTGTTTCGACAAGGGCGATTGCCTCTACGTCAACACCAACGTGGTAAAAGTCGCCCTCTACGACGCTACGGCCAAAACGACCAAAAAAACCATCACTTTCACATCGATCTACATCCCGGGGAAATTGATCATCGTCGAAAACAAAGAGGTCAGTGGCGCCCTCGATCTCGTGGTCGATCCTTCGACGACGGAGACCAAGTTCGTTTTCCGCTATGGCACCCGTTCGGATACCCTCGTGCTCGGATATACCAACCAATCCCGCGTGTTGGCGCCAAGCTGTGGTTCCGTCTTGTTCCAATCGGGGCTCGAGATTAAACACTCCACGTTTCCCGAGAACAACGTAATCATCACCAATCAAAAATTACTCTCCAGTGTCGCGACAAATATCAACATGTATTTTTAGCGCGCTGTGTTGGTGCTTTACCCTCGCGGTCCAAGCCCAAGATCGAATCGCAAACGATACGACGAAGTATCCGTACTTGCCAACAGGCGTTCGTGTGGGTACCGACCTGTTGGCCATCGGAAAAAGTCAGTACACGAATTACTTCAAGGGGTGGGAACTCAACGTAGATGCCGACATCTATCGACGCTTTTACCTCACCGCGGATTATGGTTCTTGGTCCACCAACTATGCGATGGGAAACGGAACCTACGCGAGCGACGGAAAGTACATGAGGCTTGGGGTCGACATCAATTTTCTGCTCAAGGACCCCGACCGCAACATGTTCTTCTTGGGTTTCAGGCACGGGTTCACGCGATACAAAGATTACTCGAACTACACCCTCGTCGACGACAACTTCGGTGAGATCAATGTTCAAGCCGTCAATTCAGATCCGAGAGCACATTGGGAGGAACTCACCACGGGACTTCGGGTGAAGGTGTGGAAGTTTGTTTGGCTAGGGGTCACGGGCAGGATGAAGTTTCGCCTTCGGACCGACGGGCAAACGGAGCTTGTATCGTATGACATTCCCGGGTATGGCCGCACCATTAAGAATAATTGGTGGGGAATCAATTACCAACTGTTTATCAGGATCCCCGTGCGCGACTGAACGCGTATAAGTCTAGAAAAGGGAGTCTACGAATTCCTTCCGATCAAAAACTTGCAAGTCTTCTACTTTCTCACCGATCCCTATGTACCGGACGGGGATCTTGAATTCATCGGAAATACCAATCACGACACCACCCTTGGCAGTCCCATCTAGCTTCGTGATCGCGAGGCACGTGACGGCCGTGGCCTTTGTGAATTCACGGGCTTGGACGACGGCATTTTGTCCAGTGCTTCCGTCGAGGACGAGCAGCACATCGTGGGGCGCATCGGGGATGACCTTTTGAATCACACGCCGGATCTTCGAAAGCTCTTCCATCAAGTTGATCTTCGTGTGGAGCCGACCGGCGGTATCGATAATGATGACGTCGGCACCTTGCTCTACGCCGGCTTTGACAGTCTCAAAAGCTACGGCCGAAGGGTCGGTGTTCATACCCCGCGAGATAACGGGCACGCCCACGCGTTCGCCCCAGAGTTTCAACTGATCTACGGCTGCGGCCCGGAACGTGTCGGCCGCGCCTAGCACCACATTCTTGCCCGCCTTTTTGTACTGAGCTGATAGTTTGCCGATGGTGGTGGTCTTCCCCACGCCGTTGACGCCCACTACCAGCAAGACATAGGGCTTCACCCCGGGAGGTGTGTCGAAATCGGCATTGGGGCTAGCCGGGTTTTGGGTTGTGTTTTCCAACAGGAGGCTCGCCACCTCTTCTTTCAGGAGCTTTTGTAATTCCGCTGCGCTGGTATACTTATCGCGTGCAACTCTCTTCTGAACGCGGTCGACGATCTTGAGCGTTGTTTCGACACCGACATCGGAACCAATTAAAATTTCTTCGAGGTTGTCGAGGACATCGTCATCGACGGTCGACTTGCCGAGGAATGCCTTCGACAGGCGTGAAAAGAATCCCTCCTTCGACTTTTGAAGCCCTTCGTCGAGTGACCGTTTTTTTTCCTTTGAGAAGAGTCCAAACATAAGATGGTTGTTTGAGCAGGTGGGCGGGCGGGTAAAAATAAAGGGGCTGCACTTTCGATACAGCCCCTATGATAACAGTGCCTGAGGCGAAAAATTACTTTTTCGCGAGTGTCTCTTTCACCAAGTCGGCCGGAACGATCTCTTCACGGAACACATACGCGCCAGTTTTTTCAGATTTCACAGCGCGGATCACCTTCGCGTAGTTCTTACCGTCGGTTTTCTTCAAGCTAGCAACAACTTTCTTTGCCATGGTTATTTAATTTCTTTGTGGAGAGTATACTTCTTCAGAACGGGGTTGTACTTCTTCAACTCAAGACGTTCGGTGGTGTTTTTCCGGTTCTTGGTTGTGATGTAACGGCTCATTCCGGGCTGGCCTGTAGCCTTGTGCTCGGTGCATTCGAGGATCACCTGGATGCGGTTCTTGTTACGTGCCATGATTCTTTAACTTTTTGAGCGTTGACGTTTAGATCGACAGCGTACCTTTCGCACGAGCTTCTTTCAGCACGGCCGTGATACCTTTCGCGTTGATGGTTTTGATGGCCTTCGTCGAAACCTTCAACGTGATCCACTTATTTTCTTCAGGAATGAAGAAACGCTTGGTTTGAAGGTTCGGGTAGAACCGGCGCTTCGTCTTGTTGTTGGCGTGGGAAACGTTGTTTCCTACGTGCGGGCGCTTTCCAGTAATTTGACAAACTCTAGCCATATCAATCAAAAATTTGGTCCCCATTCGAAAATGGGACTGCAAATATCGGCAAAGAGACCCCAATTATCAAAACCTGGTTGAAAATATACTAGGGCTTCAAAATCATCGAAATTTTGCCATTTCGCGCGAAAAAGTGGGGTGATAAACCCCGCCCTTCAATAACTTTCCTCTTCTAACGCCCCCCTATGAGATCCCAAATTGGCCTCCTGGCAGTCCTCGCCCTCGCGTCGCTGGCCGCAGTAGCCCAAAACAACAACCTCGACTCCCTCCAACAGGTGCTCCCGACCACCTCCGGGGTCGACCGCATTAAGACCATGCTCGAGCTGTCGTGGGAATACCGGTTTACCAACGCCGACACGGCACGTCATTATGGCATGGCAGCCCTCGAACTCGCCCGGTCCGCCGGTCGCGAAGAACTCGAAGTGGAGGCGCTCCACAACATCGGCGTTACCTACGAGGCCCAAGGCGACTACTCCGATGCCCTCAAATATGAAAAAGAGGCACTCGAACTCCGGAAAAAACTAGGCGACGACCTGAAGATGGCCAACACGATTAACAACATCGGCATCATTTACGACGAACGTGGCGACTTCAACGATGCGTTGAAAAACTACTTCGATGCGCGACGCATCTACGAACGCATGGGCGACAAATCGAAAATCGCCATGACGTCGACCAACATCGGGATCGTGTTCAAAGAGCAAGAAGACTATCGCCAGGCCGCTACCTGGTATCGAAATGGCCTGACCCTCTATCAAGAGCTCGGCAACAAGTTTGGGATCGCCGCTTGCTACGCCAACTTGGGGTCGGTGTACTTCTACCTGCCAAATTACGACAGCAGTCTGTACTATTCGCTGGAAGCCACCCGTGCCTTCGAAGAGCAGAAGATCCAGCAATTTTTGCCCACCACGCTGTGCAATGCCGGCATGGCCTACGACAAACTCGGGCACAAGAAGGAGTCAAAGGAGTTTCTCCAACGCGCATTGGAACTCAATGAAAAGTACGACAACAAGAAAGAGCTGTCTTTTGTCCTTATCTACCTGGCTGGCGTCTATCGCACGGAAGGCAACCTGGTGGAGGCAAAGAGACTTTCGTTGCGCGGTCTCGACTTGGCCGAACGCATCGTAGCCCGCCAACAAGTGTTGGAAGCGCGTCGTGAGTTGGCGCTCATTTACGAAGCACAGGGCGATCTCGCGAAAGCGCTTGAAGAATTCCGGGCTTACGACACGGTAAAAGACACGCTCTTCAAACAAGAGAAGACCAAGCAGATCGCAGAGCTGCAAACCAAGTATGAAACCGACAAAAAAGAGAGCGAGATTCGGTTTTTGCGTCAAGAGAACGAATTGAAAGACTCGCTTCTAGATCGCAACCGGCAACTGGTGGCTGGTCTCGTGCTGCTCGTGTCGGCATTGATCGTGTTGGGATTCATGATTCGCAATAGGATGGCATTGAAGCAGAAGGTGGAACTAGAGGCAACGAAGACAAGTCTACGCGAGGCTCAGTTGACAGCTGTGATCACGTCGCAGGAACAAGAACGAAAACGCTTCGCGGCAGATTTACACGATGGATTGGGGCAACTCATTTCCGCCGTGCGGTTGAATTTGTCAAAAGATGCGATCGATAAGCGCTCTTTGGATCACGCGGTGGAGGTGCTCAACGAAATGAACACCGAGATTCGAAACATTGCGTTCAACCTAATGCCCCAAGTCTTGATCAAAAATGGTTTGATCGAGGCGCTGGATGAACTCGCCAACCGCGTCAACCGCACCGATCGCATTCGAGTGAAAGTGACAGCCTATGATGTGGAACCGATCCACGAAACCGACAAGAAAGTGGCCCTGTATCGAGTCTGTCAAGAATGGATCAACAACGTCATGAAGTATAGTGGATGTACTCAGATCAACGTCCAGTTGGTGCAGCACCTGCAGGAGCTTGTGATTACCATCGAAGACGACGGCAAGGGATTCGACACGAACATGCTGGGATTGTCGCAGGGTAATGGGTGGAAGAACATACAGTCGCGACTGGCGATGATTCGCGGGTTCATCGATATCGATTCGACCCCCGGGCGCCTAGGAACCACGGTTGTCGTCACCGTTCCGGGCCTGGCCGCGCAGGAGGCGGCATAGTATCCGTGCCAGCACGGAGTACAAAATACCTCTCTGCTGGTATTTCCAAGGGGGCGCGACCAGAGGTTATTTGTACCACACCAAACGACCTACCGTGGAGTATACTTTCAGGGCCTCTGCCTCGGAGATGCCCACCACCATTTTGTTGACGGAGTACAACATGACCGTCCGACAGGGAAAACTCGAGAAAGTGATCCCATACGCCGGCATCAACGAGGTTGTGTTGGACAAGGCGCGTGACAAAGAGTTCAAAACGCTCGTGCGAACGGAAGGAGGTCGCCCGCTGACCATCACGAACAAGTACCATACTGGCGGAAGCGAAGTGGAGGACCGCTCGCGGGCGTACTCGACTTTTGTGCGGGTCTTGCATTTTCACCTGAAGGACAAAAGTAAGGCGCATTATATTTCTGGTGGCGCATCGGGCACCGTCGGTATTTGGATGGCGTTGTCAATAGCGGTTGCCTTTGTAGTGGCATTCGTGGCTCGGTACTACGGACTTTCCTTTGCGGGTGCCTACATCGACGGCGCTATCCTGTCGGTGGTCCTGATCGTTGCTGGCTACCTGATCCGTATGGGCCGGGTTCCAAAGGCCTACGCACCGACAGACATACCTTTGGAATTTCTACCTTGATCCCTTCCTCGAACAACTTTGGTAGGCTAACTTTATCCTTTATGTCGGATAGACGGATAAAGGTTGTCTTAGTCGATGATCATCACATTGTATTGGATGGGCTCGAATCGTTGCTGCAACAGGAAGCTGAATTCCAGGTGCTGGCTTCCCTACACAGTGGCGAAGAGGTGTTGGAGTTGTTGAAATCGCAGCAACCGCACATCCTGCTGACCGACTTCTCGCTGCCGGGCATCTCGGGTATCGACTTCGTCCGTCAGGTCCGGAGACTTCATCCCCAGGTAAAGATCATCGTGCTCAGCATGCACGATGAAGCCCACATCATCAAGTCCGTTCTCAAAGAAGGTGTGGAGGGATACCTGCTGAAGAATATTCAACACTCTGAACTTAAGAGTGCCATTCGACACGTGGCGCAAGGGCTTCCTTACGTGAGCCCCGAAGTGACACGCTTGCTGATGGACGAAATGAACAAGCCGAAGGACGAACCTGAACTCCTGACGGAACGCGAATTGGATGTGCTGCGCCTAATCGCGAAGGAACTCTCGAACAAGGAAATCGCCGACAAACTGTTTATCAGTGAACGAACGGTGGAAACACATCGGAAGAACATCTTCAGAAAAACGAAGACCGCTTCGCTCGTGGGATTGATCAAGTTCGCCTACGAGCACAAAATGATCTAGCGCCGTTCGTTTTCTTACGCGAACAACGAATTCAATTGATCAATCGTGAGCCCTTCGAAGTGATCGATCACGAGGTCGCAATGACTTAATTCTTCCCGTGTGTGGGTGGTAGTGATGCCAATTACTTTCGACCCCGCTCTTTGACCCGCCTCGACCCCTGAAAGGGAGTCTTCGATGACCACACATTGTTCGTTGGGGAGCCCCAGTGCCGTTGCACACTTGATGTAAATCTCTGGGTTGGGTTTCCCGTGGGTCACAAAGACATCGTATAGAATCGTTGGGAAGTAGGTCGTGATGCCCGTCTTCGTAAGGGAAAAATCGACGTTGCTCTTCGGTGCTGAAGTGCCGATCGCTCGTTGTATTCGGTGGGCGTCTAGTCGGTCCAGAAAGTCTACCAACCCTTTTACCGGCTGAATATCCTTTTCAAATAACTGTCGGTACAACGCTTCTTTTTCCTCCGTGTATTGAAGTAACTTTTCTTCGGGTAGCGTACCGAAGAGGCTCGTCAACCATTCCCGGTTGGTGCGTCCGTATATTTTCTTCAACAGTTGTTCGTCGGTGAGTTCATAGCCATGTTCGCGGCAAAACTGTTGCAGTGCAATTTTGTGATAGGGATTGCTGTCCACGATCACACCGTCCATGTCGAAGATGACGCCGAATTTTTTCATGGCGCAAAAATAGTGAAATGATTCCGGCGCAGGTCAGTCGCGACGCTCCAGCACGATAAACTTCACTGCCAACGAGCGACTGGGAAAGATGAACCGAGCGATGTATACGCCTGCGGTGATGCCCTGGAGGGGAACAGGGAAAGTCTGGTTTGCCTGTACGAAAAATGGATCGCACATCTTCTGTCCAAGAATAGAGAAAATTTGCACACGCACATTGCGGTCCGACTTTACCATCAGTTCGTCGGATCGCAAAAGTGGACTCGGTCCGATACCCACGACGGGATCTTCGGGTAAGTCTTGCCCTTCGTCGTTTCGAAGTATATGAAGTCCGCCAAGCGTGTTGCCTAGAATGATCGAAGGCTTGTTGCTGTTGAAGAGATTCCCGATGGCGGGAGAAATTTTTCCGCCGAAGTTCATGGCTTGATACGATTGATCGATGCGATTGTACACTACTTCTGTCGCCGGGCTCGACACGGCGGCGTTGAAGTTCCGGTAGTCGCCGAAAATACTGACGCTCCCTTTTTGGTCGCCCATGACTAGATCGTTTAGTCCATCGCCGTCCAGATCGCCGATGGCGACCGAAGGGTTTTGTCGCGACGTGCTGATCCCCAAGCCCATGAAGGATCCGTTCTTCAAGGTCATGACGCTAAACATGCCGTTGTTATTTCCATTTTCCCAGTATTGCAGGGCCCCAGTAGCTTTGCCCACCAACAAATCTGGAATGCCATCTTGGTTCACGTCTGCCACTTCGATGTTTTCAGACTGACCAATTCTAAAGGAGGTTTCTACCAAGTTGCCAAAGTCGAGTTGCAGTCCTGACTCTTTGGAATTTGGTGCGTACAGCAAACGGGTGACCCCGTCGACCAACGATGTGCAAGTAAATGCAAGGTCGGTGTTGCCGTCGCCGTTCATATCAGCAAAGAGTGGTTTCAAGTTATAGATGGGAAGCGCCGACAAGCCGCCGTAGTCGGAATCGACCAACTTGAACGAAGGTGCCGAAGAAGTGCCCACATTTTCGAAATGGTATAGCGACCCGCGGAAGTTTTCATTACCATAAATCCCGACGAAAAGATCTTCGTCCCCATCTCCATCCGAATCTACAATTGCAGGCGTAGTGTAGTCACCTAACTCAATCATATCTTCTTGCAAGAAATTGAATTTCGAAAATGTGAACGTCGGCTGCGCCGGGGTCCCGAAATTTTTGTAAAGCCACAGTGAGTTTTTCACCAAGACATTCGAGAACGTTCGGGCGTACAAATTGGGCGACACCACCAAGTCCGGTTTGTTATCGAAGTCGACGTCTTCGTAGTAGGGGCCAGGAAACAGCGGAAACGACGCGGCCGGCGATGTGGGAAATGACGTGGCAATGGTAAAGTTGGGTTCGTTGTTCGTGCCCACGTTTCGGAGCAAATAAAGGGTGGCGCACGATTCTTCAGAAAAAAGCAGATCGCGGTCGCCATCGCCATCTGCATCTAAGGTCAGGAGTGTTTTTCCACCCACGTGTTGTACACGACCGCCGGTTGTGGGACACGGTTGGCCACCGAAGGCGAAGACCCCGCAGGTACATTCCTGAACACCTCCATAGCTTTGCGTGACACGTTCGAGTTGAAGTGAGTCGCACTTGCCAGAGTTTTCAATGCTCATGTTCTTGTGCCATTCGATCGTGCCGATGCCCACAAAACGCATCGCGAGGATGTCCAAGTCGCCGTCGTTGTCGACATCGTCAATCGCAGGCACATCGACATCGTTGATCTTCAAGTTAATGTCGCCATTGAAGCCCTTGGTCAGCAGTGGGAACCCCGGGTTGAATGAACGCCAAGAAAGCGGCTGCCCCACTTTGGTGGTGTTTACAAACACAGCGATCCCGAACGGGTCGCTCGTGAAAAGATCTTTTTTGCCATCGCAGTTGAAATCGCGGAGGAGCATCCAGTTGCTCACCGATGGCGGGAAAAGCGTCGTATACTCGGGCGCATACTGATACTTGTTGCCGTCGTTTCGAAAGGGCAATAGCTTGTTTCCGGCCCGGTCCAGCACTACGAGATCCTCTTTTCCGTCGCCATCAAAGTCGATCTTATTCAATTGTGCGGAGTTCAAGCCTCCGGCCCAAGGAAAACTTAATGATTGTCCGTCCACTTCCACTGGCGTCGATTGGTCGAGCGAATAGGTAAACTGCGCACTGACCTCGGCAGCCGGCAAGACGAAGACTAGGGCGAGCACCACCGTTCTGTAAAACGCCAAACCCATAGTTGATGGAAAAAATCCAAGCCTCTCAATAACGTTCGCCCACACGGTACTCTTATCTTTCCGCCAAGATACCGCACACTGGCGGCCGCTCCAAAAACACACACGGGTTAAGAGTTGCTATTTATGAAGATAGAGGATCTGTACGACGCATACTCGTCATCCCAAGGCGTTTCCACCGATACTAGGTCGATCACCCCTCGTTCGGTATTTTTCGCGTTGAAGGGACCGCGCTTCAATGCAAACGAGTTTGCCAAGCAAGCTTTAGACAAAGGGGCAGCTTTCGCCGTGGTCGATGATGCCGCCTACGCGACTGACCCACGCATCTTTGTCGTCGAAGATGGACTGAGGGCACTGCAAGATCTGGCGCGCTTTCATCGTTCAAAACTCAACATTCCCGTGCTTGGCCTCACCGGTTCGAACGGGAAGACCACGAGCAAGGAACTGGTGTCGGCGGTGTTGGCCCAAAAATTCACGACGCATGCCACGAAGGGCAACCTGAACAACCACATTGGCGTCCCGCTCACCATTTTATCGATTGACTCTCATGTAGAACTAGCCGTCGTGGAAATGGGTGCGAACCATGTGGGGGAAATTGCCAGTTTGTGTTCGATCGCCATGCCCACACATGGATTTATCACCAACATTGGCAAGGCGCACATCGGAACGTTCGGTGGATTTGAAAACATCATCAAGGGCAAGACCGAGTTATTCGATCATTTGCAAAAAGCGCAGGGGGTGGTGTTTGCCAATTCTGGTAACGAGATCCTGAAAAAGAAGGCAGGCCAATTGAAGAATGTCGTCTGGTACCCAGGCGAAGGCGATTATTATCGTTGCAAATTGGTGTCGAGCGATCCCATGTTGCTGGTCGAAGCCGAGAACGGCGAGCGTGTTCAAACGCAATTGACGGGTGCCTATAATTTCGAGAACGTGGCGGCGGCACTCTGCATCGGTAAGTATTTCGGTGTAGACCCCGCCAAGGCGAACGCTGCTATTGCCGCTTACGCCCCCTCGAATATGAGGTCGCAGGTGGTGAAGAGCCATTCCAACACCATCATCCTCGATGCATACAATGCAAACCCGAGTTCGATGGCGGCCGCGATCGAAAACCTAGCCGCCATGAAGGCAGATAAAAAGGTATTGATCCTCGGCGACATGTTCGAACTGGAAGAAGAAGCCGACAAGGAACATCGAGCCATCGCCAAGCTTTTGAGAGAGCGAGGTTTCCGTGACGTGTACCTTTGTGGTAGCCTGTTCGGAAGGGTGTTGGATGAAGTGCCGTTTGCGCGCCACTTTGAAAAGAAAGACGCGTTGCTAGCTCAACTAAAATCGCAACCCATCCAAGGCGCCACGATCTTGGTAAAAGCGTCGCGTGGCATTGGGCTGGAATCTGTCGTCGAATTCCTCTAAAGATAAATAGCATTTATTGACTATGGAAGACATTTTGAAGTTTCTGAAGGCCATCGCCAAGAACAACAACCGCGAATGGTTCGAGAAGAACAAGCCTAATTACCTCGTCCAGAAAACTGCCTTCGAAGACTTTCTCGAGACTTTGCATAAAGAGTTGCTGAAGTTCGACGATGGACTCGCAGGACTTAACCCGAGAAAACAAGCCTTTCGAATTTATCGCGATGTACGCTTCAGCAAGGACAAGCGACCGTATAAGACGAATATGGGGGCAGGCTTTTCACCAAAAGGAAAAATGGAGCAGGAGCCTGGGTACTACATCCACATCGAACCAGGCAACAAAAGCTTCGTCGCCGGTGGCTTGTATATGCCCGAACCAGCCAACCTTGCAAAAGTTCGGCAAGAGATCGATTACAACCCCGATCGAATCCTAAAGATTTTAAATGACAAGAAATTTAAATCCTTCTTTGGCGGACTCAGCGACTGGGATAGACTGAAGACGGTACCAAAGGGTTATCCAAAAGACCATCCCCATATCGATCTCCTGAAAAACAAGAGTTTTGTCGTCTCGCACTACTTCGCCGACGCCGATGTTGTGAGTAAACAGTTTCCGAAGAAAGTCGCCGACGCCTGCAAGATGATCAAGTCGCTGAATGACTTTTTGGTAGAAGCCATTTCGTGACTAAATACCGAGCACTTCTTTCAGCTTGGCATATCCGGTGGCGCTAAGTGGGATGCGGTTTCCACTTTTTAGCAAGGCGACATGACTGTCTTTTTCGAATGGTTCGATTCGTGTCAGTTCTTGTAGGTTGAGCAAGTACGACCGGTGAACGCGCACAAACTCCTTCGAGTCGAGTGTTTGCTCGAAGTGACCCATCGTTTTCTTTTTCAAAAAGAATCCATCTTTCGTATGAATCTTCACGTAGTCGTCGTACGCTTCTAAGTAGTGAATGGTGTGAACTGGTAAGATGACGATGTTGTTCCCTTTCTTCACCACGATACGGTTCTTCTCTTCCGGTTGTGCGGCATTTTCAACTACTTGCGCAGTTGCCGTTTGTGTGGCAGGGTTTTGACGGGCACCCAGCCATTTTTGGAGGGCCTTGTCGAATCGTTCCTTGGCGAAGGGCTTCAAGAGGTAGTCGACGGCGTGTGCTTCGAAAGCTTTCATGGCGTACTCGTCGAATGCCGTCGTGAAAATGACCGAAGGAGGGCTGTCGATTAACTCGAGCATTTCGAAACCATTGATCTTCGGCATCTGTATGTCGAGAAAGATCAAGTCTGGTTTGTGTGCAGCAATGGCTTTCACACCTTCGAAGCCATCGTTGCACTCTTGAACGATTGCCATCTCGGGCCAACCCATCAAATATTCACGTACCATGCTCCGGGCCAGAGGTTCGTCGTCGATCAGAATGACCTTAATCATTGTTGGGGTATTTTGATGGTGGTGGTAAATGTGGAACCATCCACATGAGTTTGAAGGAGGTTGTTGTTGAAGTAAATCAAGTACAAACGTCGGGCGATGGAGTTCAACCCAAAGCCGGTTCCGCGCCTAGGTTGCGCGGTATTCGGATCGAATGGGTTCGCGACGCGGATGACCAATTCGTTCGCCTCGAGGGTTGCAGCAATGGTAATCGTGATTTCGCCTATGGTGTCGTAAAGCCCAAACTTAATGGCGTTTTCGACGATGGGTTGAAGTAAGAGCGGCGGCAACGATGACTTACGCGTTGCTTCGTCGGCCGAAATCTCTGCATTCAAGCGATAGCCAAATCGAACTTTTTCTATGTCGAGGTAAAGCGAAAGCTGATGCAACTCTTCCTCCAGCGTAGCCACTTGCCGGTCGTCTTTTTTTACGGTGCCACGCAAAAAGTCCGACAACTGCTGAATCATGCGCCTGGCCAATTCCGGTTGCGACACGACCAAAGCGTTGATCGAGTTGAGGCTGTTGAAAAGAAAATGTGGTTGTAACTGCTGGCGTAGCTGCGCCAGTTCAGCCTCGCGGGCCAACTGTTCGGTGTCGGTCTTTACCTTCTGGCTCCTTTGTTGTTCTTCGATGAAGTACCACATCCAGGTGGTGGCGGCGACAAACATCAATTGCATCCACGATAAGATGAATCGAATCAGCAGCGACTCTTCGAGGAACGAACGATAGCGGGCATCATATTCTATAAAGTCTATCGCCCAGGGCAACCCGTAGGGGAGAATCAAAAAGGTGAAGAGTGCCGCAAGCGCAATACTGAATACGAAGAGGTTGATCAGGTTTCGGGTGCTCGGCTGATAAAACTTCAGCATCGAGTTGAGCACGTACCCTGCGATCGTCCAATCCAGTTGGGTGAGTGCGGCATCTGCGAACGATAGTGTCCACGAGAAGGCAAACTGGTGCACAAGGATTGTTCCGACGGTGGTCCAAAAGACCCACCAGATCACTAGCTTGGAATACGGACTTTTCAATTTACTTGGTGCGCTCAAGATGCAAAGAATTTAGAACATGGGACGTTCTTTTGTTTGCATGAACACTGCCCGCTGGTGGATCGTGCGAATGTAGCTTGAGGCTTCGTCCGTCTCGGTAATCGAGGAATAAATCTCCGATCCATCTTTCAGTTCCCCAATTGGAAACAGCTCCGCTACGTTGATGAACTCCCACTTCACTGTGCTGTTGCGGTCGTTGAGGAATGCATCCTCTTCACTGATGCCGAGCACACGAGCCTTCAAAAAGGCTTCGTCGAAGTTGCTGGCAGCGATCAACCGGATGTGTTCATCAAATTGAGGTTTCACAGATCCTTCGCTGCATATCCGGAAGATGATTTTTGCGATGTACCAGTTCATAACCTGAGCGTTTTGAAAGTTGTTTGGGTTGTGCCCCAGCCACATGGAGACTGGGGCACAGGTGTTTGATGAGGATGAGACTAGTAGCTCTTGATTTCCAATCCGCCGAACACGTTGGTTCCACGTAAGACAAGCACTTTTGTCTGATCTACATTAGGCTGTACCATCCGTTTGTCGTCGACGCCGCCAAATACAGACACCAGTTCTGATTGGATTCTCCAGTTGGAGGGCACAATCAACTTCGTGCCACCAAAAACTTGCGTCACTTCCAGTTGAATGGGACCTGTGATGTCGGCTTGGTGCAAGTTCAGTTCCGTGCCGCCGAAGAAGCTAACTACTTCGCCACCCTTGAAGTCTTTTGATAGGATGTTTTTGCGCGTGCTGCCGAAAACAGAGACGGTATCTATATAGTCTTCATTGCTTATTTGTCCCGATTCGCGTTCCGCTGCCTTTTTTTGAAAGTCGAAATTGGTCCAGTTGGTGTCAGGCGAGTTGCCCTTTCGGGGACGGAAGATCATGTACAAACCTGCGATGATGATAACGGTGGGCCACAAGAACTCGCGCACGTCGAATCGGAAGTACAGCTCTCGGTCGAGCAGGAACACCAAGCCGATGCCGAATGGGAACAGCCATCCCCAGTTTCTAAAGCGGTGACGAACCCCGATGAACAAGCCGATCACGATCAGCAACATCGGCCAAGTGAACAAGAAGTGTGGCAAGAAGATGTCGAACGATCTTGCGAGCAATGCCGCACCAACGATCACTACCAAGATGCCGGCCCATACGCGGCCGCCGGGTCCTTTTGGTTTGTCAGTGTTTTCGGTTGTGGGGGTGGGCTGTGTGCCTTTGTTGTAGGGTTCCATGTGCGTGTGAATTTTTATGTAAAGAAACGCCGCGAACGGCCCCTTGGCCATTGGAATAAGGCTGCTTCCGGGAAAGAGTAGGTGAAACGGGGGTGGGCGTCGGTGAAAGCCGTCAGTCGAGCTTTGTCCCGAGCACCTTTTTCATGAGCGGGCCGGAACTCATACTGGTCACCAAGGCCATAATGACCAGGGAAACGAAGACTTTTTCGTTGATCAGGCCATTTTCGAGAGCGACGAGGCCAAGGATGATTTCCATGGCACCCCGCGCGTTCATGCCGAAGCCCGCCGCCAGCGACTCGCGCCACGAGAAACCTCCCAGCCGCGTACCAAGGCCGCTCCCGATGATCTTGCCGGCAAAGGCAATCAGGATGATGATGAGCGTCAGTGTCAGGTCGAAGTTCGTAACGAAGTTCACCCGCAGCCCAATCGACACGAAGAAAAGCGGTGCGAAGATGTTGTTGATAAACTGGTGTACGATCTCTTTTGCGCGTTCCGAAAAGTGCTCCGAGTCACCCACCGACACGCCGATGATAAAGGCGCCAAACACAGCGTGGATGCCGATGTATTCGGTAAACGATGCGCCTAAAAAACATAAGGCAAGGGAGACCGAAAGGATCCCACCGGGCCACGCCAACTTCTTGTTAATCCAAGGCAACGCCCGGTTGATCAGTCCTCGACCAATGGTTAACATGATAGCTGTGAATGTAAGTGTGAGGATAATCGTGTTCAGGAGCGACATGTGACCGGTTCCTTTACCGATCATTCCGAGGATCATAGAGAAGATCAACCAACCGATGGTGTCGTCGATCATCGCCGAGGAGACCACCAACAGCCCCATCCGCGACTTGAAGAGATTGAGGTCCATCAAGATGCGCACAATCACCGGCAACGCAGTGATGGCCATGGCGGTGCCCATGAACAAAGCGAAAATGAAGTGAGAGCTGTTTTCCGCCATGCCGAAAAATTCGGGAAAGAAGTAGGGGAAGACGAAGCCAAAGCCAAACGGGATGATCAGCCCAAAGAGGCTTGTGATGATTGCTTGGCGTCCTTGTTGCCACACGACGTGAAGATCCACTTCCAAGCCGCCGATGAACAAAAGCATCACCACGGCCACTTGCGTGATGCCCGCCAAAACCACGCCCGATGTATTGCCCGCAGGGAACAAGAACTCGAACCACTCGGGTCGCAACATGCCCATGAAGGTGGGGCCGAGCAGGATCCCCGCCACAATCTCGCCCACGACTGCGGGTTGTTTCAGACGTCGCGCCACTTCTGCAAAAGCACGACCCGCAAGCAACATAATGCTGAGTTGAACGAGCAACTGTACCACCGCGTCGTGCGAGAGTTTACCCACGGACAGCCTCCTTTCCAGTTTGCCGATACTTGCTTGGTCGCACCACCAAGAGATTACATGGCAAGTCAGCGAAGATGTATTCTAAGTCGTGCGGAAACAGACGGTCGAAGATGTGAAGTTTGCGGGGTGGAGCTCCCACCACCAACAAGTCGGCTTCTTTCCGCTCCGCAAACTTGGGGAGCTCGAAACCGGATTTGCCCGACACCATCTTGATGTTGATACGGATGCCGTCGTGCGGAATTGAACGCAGAAGTTCTTCCACCTGATCAACCTCCTGCTTTACTAACCCTTGACGCACGTCGTCGTATTCTTCTTCGGTGTATTGGTCGTTGGCACTCATCGTGAGACCGTAGAGTTTCAACTCCCGCACGATGTGTACCCAAGTGCCGTTGTCTTTCGGCGACAACTGACAAGCGGTAGCGATGGCCTCCTCTATAAAGCTGCTGTCTTCGGCATTGACCACGATGTTCCGGAACCGGCGTGCTTCCTTCGAAGGGTTGACAATGGTAAACACCGAGCACTTGGCTTGCCGCAACACCCGTCTGGCGACACTCCCGACGTAATACTGAACGAGGTTTTCTGTCTTCAGCGCACCCGTGACCAGTAAGTCGACACCATGCTTTTTGCAGCAATCTAAGATGACGCGTGCCGGATCTCCCGATTCCCAGACTACCGTGACTTTTTGAGGGTCTAGATCGCTGCTTTCGAGCAAGGCCACCAGCCGTTGTTCATTTTCCGGGCTCTTCGTCCCGACATGGATCAGCAACAACTCGGCGCGGAACGATCGTGCCAGCCTCGCGGTTTCGGCAAGCATTGCCTCCGCCGTGGGTGAAAAGGCAACTCCCAACGCAAGTTTCTGGTAGGTGATTTTCATCAGAAGCCGGAAATTATGAAAAAAGAACTAGTGTGACGGGCCGCTTGGAGCGAGGGTAAAAGTTCTAATTTTACACGGCGTCGCCCGGATGAAAAATTTTGTCAGGACCCTTCTCCTCGGAAAGGGAACATTCATCGAGGATTACTCGGTCTACCGACGGGCATTGTTGCTCGGTTATCTCGAATTGGTGGTGATCGCCATCGGGATTTACTATTCCATTGTCAACCTCTATTACGAATATTACAACTCCATTGCCCCTTACGTCTTCGTCATTATCGTGGCGATCGTTTCTTTAATTCTAACTCGTCGGGGTAAGTACGAATGGGCGACCGGAATTTTGTTGTTGGCAGTCAACATGGCCGTGTTTTACTTCGCGATCCGGGTGCGGGGAGATGCACCACATGAGTTCTTCATCGCCAGCGCGCTCGCAGCCTTCGTGCTGTTCGGCTACAAGAACCGCAGGCTTGCCATCGCTTCCGTAGTCCTGACCTACTTGCTGTACTTGGTCGCCTACACGGGGGTCTACCCAGAAAATCGACCCGTTAATCTCTGGGCGATCTCTAGTTTCACTTTTGCGTTCATGATCTCGGTGGCGATCCTCTACTTCACGCTACAACTACATCATTATTCCGAAAAGCTCACCAAGGAGAAGAATATCCAATTGCAAAAGGTGAATGCGGAACTCGACCGATTCGTGTACAGTGCATCTCATGACTTACGTGCACCACTGAGTTCCATGCTGGGACTTATCCAGCTCGCGCAGCGGACCACCAACCCAGTTGAGATTGAAGAATATCTCAAGTTGATGAAAGGACGCATTCATCACTTGGATGATTTTATTCGTGAAATCATCGACTACTCGCGCAACGAACGGATGGAAGTGATCCGGCAGCCAGTTAACATCTACCAGCTGGTGGAGGAAACGTCGTCGAACTTGAAACACCTCGAGGGCGCTGAAGGAATCCATGTCCAGAACGACCTTCCAGCCGATTGGGTAATTCCAACCGATTCAATGCGCGTCAAAATTGTGCTGAATAACCTGTTGAACAACGCGATCAAGTACCACGACCCGAACAAGGACATACGGTTCATTCGAATTTCGGCATCGCGCGGTCAGGAACCACCGACTATCTCCATTCAAGATAATGGAATCGGAATTTCGGAAGAGCATGTCGATAAAGTCTTCAAGATGTTTTATCGCGCATCCGACAAATCGAAAGGTTCCGGCCTGGGTTTGTACATCGTGAAGGAGACACTCGGTCAGTTGGGTGGGTCCATTTCCATCCAGTCCCGCCTCGGTGAAGGGTCCACCTTTACCATCGCATTGGGTTAGCCCGGCAGAATTGATCTGACACACAAACCCTTTATATTTGCCTTTCTATGGCCCAACAGGACGATAATTTTTTGAAGAAAGTCATCTCCCATGCAAAGGAGTATGGCTTCATTTTTCCCTCTAGTGAAATTTATGATGGCTTAAGTGCGGTGTACGACTACGGTCAGAATGGTGCCGAGCTGAAGAACAACATCAAAGAGTACTGGTGGAAGTTTATGACGCAACTCCACGACAACATCGTAGGAATTGACGCCGCCATTTTCATGCATCCGACCACTTGGAAGGCTTCGGGCCACGTGGATGCCTTCAACGACCCGATGATCGACAACCGTGATTCGAAAAAAAGGTATCGGGCGGATGTCTTGATCGAAGATGCAATCGCCAAGATCGAAGACAAGATTGAGAAGGAAGTAGAAAAGGCCGAGAAGCGCTTCGGCACGTCATTCGACCGCGGTATGTTCCTGACGACCAACCCGCGCGTCGTGGAGTATCAAAAAAAGATCGACGACATCAACGCGCGCTTGAAAGAAGCGATGAGCAAGTCGGACATGGCGGCGATGAAGCAACTCGTCGTTGACTTGGAAATAGCGGACCCAATCTCTGGCACCAAAAATTGGACGGATGTGCGTCAGTTCAACCTGATGTTTTCCACCGACATGGGGTCCATCGCCGAAGAGTCGAGCAAGATTTACCTGCGACCAGAGACGGCACAAGGTATTTTCGTCAACTTCCTCAACGTCCAAAAAACCGGGCGCATGAAGATCCCGTTTGGGATTGCTCAAATCGGAAAAGCGTTTCGCAATGAAATCGTCGCCCGACAATTCATTTTCAGGATGCGCGAGTTCGAGCAGATGGAGATGCAATTTTTTGTGAAGCCCGGCGAAGAGATGAAATGGTACCACTGGTGGAAAGAACGTCGGTTGAAATGGCACCAAGCACTCGGCCTCGGCAACGACAACTACCGTTTTCACGACCATTTAAACCTGGCGCACTATGCCAACGCGGCGTGTGACATCCAGTTCAATTTCCCGATGGGATTCAAAGAATTGGAAGGTATCCACTCGCGCACCGACTTCGACCTCAAGAGCCATGAAACGTATTCGGGCAAGAAACTTCGCTACTTCGACCCCGAAGACAATCAAAGCTACATTCCTTACGTGATCGAAACGTCGATTGGCCTCGATCGTATGTTCTTGGCCACCCTGTCGCGGTCCTATAAAGAAGAAAAGATTGCCGGCGAAGAGGACAACGAACGCGTCGTCTTGTCAATTCCTGCGCCACTGGCACCCAATAAAGTCGCGATTTTGCCGTTGGTAAGGAAAGACGGGCTTCCCGAGAAAGCTGAGGCAATCCTCAAAGACTTGAAATTGGATTTCCGTTGTTATTACGAAGATAAGGACGCGATTGGGAAACGCTATCGCCGCATGGATGCCATCGGTACACCCTTCTGTGTAACGGTCGACCACGACTCGTTGCAAAATGATACGGTTACGATCAGGCATCGCGATAGCATGAAGCAGGATAGGATCAGGATCGCTGACATTAAGCCGACCCTGGAGAAAGCGTGTTCTATCAAGAGCTTGCTCGCTACCATCTGACATAGAGATTGGAATTCGTTTACGGCTTCATTTTCATCCTGGTATTCCTGGTGGTTGTCACATACGTTGAGAACTTCCAGAAATTCAACCGGTTCATTTTTCCATTACCACAGCCAGTTAAGCGGTACATCGCTCATTACTACCCCTACTACAAGAGACTGTCGTTTCGTCGGCGTCGTAAGTTTGACCTTCGCGTGAAACGATTCCTGAATTCGTTCGACTATGAATTAAGGGGGAACATGCGTCTAACCCACGAGGTGCAGGCCGTGTTGGGAGGCGCCGCCATCAAGATTTCACTGAATCTTCCAGAAGAGTGTTTCGATTTCTATAACACGATTGTTCTGTATCCAGATTATTACCACAGTCGATTCACGCAACGTAACCACAAGGGAGAGGTAAACCCGGGCGCACACACGATCGTTTTCTCCTGGAAAGGAATCATCGAAGGCTTTAACCGCGACGAACGAGGCCTGAACCTCCTGATGCACGAATACGCCCACGCACTGTACTTTGAACACAAGCTGATGGGGCGCGAATACCAAATCTTCAATGAGGAGGCATTCAACCGCGTAATGGAGCAAGCTGATATTGAAATTGAAAGGGTTCGTTCTGGGGAAAACCATTTCTTACGACACTACGCATCAACCAACGTGGAGGAATTCTTTGCAGTAGCCGTCGAAAATTTCTTCGAGCGCTCTGCCCAGTTCAAACACGAGCTGCCAGAGTTGTACGGAACCCTTGTCCTCCTGTTGCGCCAAGACCCACTGAAAGACTGAGCAGCGATATTTGTCGGTCTTGACAAATCTTTGTGAGCCTTTGTGCAATTTTACAGTTCACGAATCGTCACGACCTTGAACTGGAAGCAGCTTCTTTCATCCTATAGACAAAATCAACAACCCGGCAGTGGCGAACCGTCGCGGTCTGCCTTCGAACAGGACTTCGACAGGATCATCTTCTCGCATCCATTCCGCAAGCTGCAAGACAAGACACAAGTGCATCCACTGCCCGAACATGACTTTGTACATACACGGCTCACCCACAGCTTGGAAGTTTCGAGTGTAGGTCGATCGATTGGGAAGCGTGTAGGCGACGTGATTATGGAGCGGCACGCCGACCTCCAACCTGTTACTTCCGCTTTCGATTTTGGTGCCATCACCGCGGCGGCAGCGTTGGCGCACGATATGGGCAACCCGCCATTCGGTCACGCCGGAGAGGTTGCACTATCCGATCATTTCAAAACACCCGCCGCGAGTCGACTTGAGTCGCTCGTGAGTCGCGAAACTTGGCAAGACTTGAATAAGTTTGAAGGCAATGCGCAAGGATTTCGAATCCTAAACAAGAAGCAATACGGGCTTAAGCTCACCTACGCGACACTGGGAGCGTTTACGAAGTATCCGTGTCCATCTTGGCTGCAAAATCGGGACACGAAGAAGCGAAGCCAGAAAAAGTTCGGATTCTTTACACAAGAGAAGGAGGCGTTTGCCGATGTCGCCAATCACCTTGGTCTGATAGCGGCCGGGGACTTTGCGTGGTGCAGACATCCATTGGCTTTCTTGGTCGAGGCGGCCGACGACATCTGTTATAGTATTATCGATTTGGAAGATGGCTGTCGGTTGAACTTGGTTCCTTTCAATGACACGGTCGATCTCTTGTCGCCGATCCTCGGGGCCAAGTTGGATCGAAACAAGTTGTCGAGCAGTTCCGACCTGAACGCAAAATTGGGAACACTTCGCGCACTCGCGATTGGCGAATTGATCGAAGCAACAACAGAGATATTTTTAGCTCATGAAGTCGACATCCTGCGTGGAAAGTTTGACCATGCCCTTACTGATCTATGTCGCTTCTCCAAAGCGCTGGGCGATATCAACAAAATTTCGGTAGAGAAAATCTATCGCACGCAAAGCGTCGTGGAAATCGAAGCAGCGGGCTACGTGGTGTTGCCTGGCTTGTTGGAAGAGTTTCTGCCCGCCGCCGAGGAACTTGCCTCCGGGCAGAAGATGTCAAGACGTCATCATAACTTATCGCTCTTGTTACCCGAAGACATCCGCCAGTCGATCATCGCGTCGAAAGACGATCCGGACCAAATGGTTCGCCACGTGCTTGATTTTGTCTCTGGCCTCACCGATCGACACGCGTTGTCGATGTACCGAAAGATCAAGGGAATTTCCTTCTGATAGCGGCACCGACCGCTCACCATCAACGAGGCGGATGACAGGCTGCATCCGTGGAGATTTTCATTTATCTTGTAGTATGAACGTGAATCTCCAAGCGAAGGCGCAAAACACTTACGATGCGATTGTAGTTGGATCTGGAATTTCCGGAGGCTGGGCTGCCAAAGAGCTTTGTGAAAAGGGACTCAAAGTCCTCATGCTAGAGCGAGGTGGCCCGGTGATCCATCCCAATTACCCGACCGCCACTTTAGATCCATGGCAGTTCCCACATCGAGGTCGCCTCACACCCGAAGAGCGTGCACGCCACCATATCCAAGTACGCCATTATTCGATTAGCGAGGATAACAAACACTTCTATATCAACGATCAAGAGAATCCTTACCACGAAGCGAAACGTTTCGATTGGGTTCGAGCCGATGTCGTGGGTGGCCGCTCGTTGCTGTGGGCGAGGGTATCCTTGCGCTGGAGCGATCTCGACTTCGAAGCGAACGCAAAAGACGGAATTGGAGTAGACTGGCCCATTCGGTACAAAGACATAGCACCGTGGTACGACTATGTGGAACAATTCATTGGCGTCAGTGGGCAGGCAGAGGGAATCCCCCACTTACCCGACGGCAAGTTTCAGCCACCAATGGAGATGACGTGTGTTGAGAAAGACTTTCGCGAAAAGGTGAAGGGAAAATTCCCCGATGTCCACGTGACCATCGGCCGAACAGCTAACCTGACAGCACCAGTCCAGGGGAGGGGTGTATGCCAACTCCGGAACCTTTGTTCGCGTGGCTGCCCTTACGGTGGCTACTTCAGCACCAACGCCAGCACGCTCCCCGCTGCTTTCGCAACGGGAAATCTCACCTTGAAACCTCATGCCGTGGTAAACAGGGTTTTGTACGACGAACAAAAGCAACGCGCCACGGGTGTTGAATACATCGATGCCGAAACCAATCAGACGGTGGAGGTGTATTCCAAGCTCGTGTTCCTGAATGCCGCCACGGTTGGAACGGCATTTATTCTGTTGAACTCGACGTCCAATCGATTCCCGAACGGTTTGGGTAACGGGAGTGATCAAGTGGGTCGAAATATCATGGACCACATAAAAGGGGCAGGCGCCAACGCGACCGTCGAAGGATTCGAAGATCAATACCATTCCGGTCGACGACCCACTGGTATTTACATCCCGCGCTTTAGGAACGTCAAGGAAAAGCACCCCGACTTCCTGCGGGGCTACGGCTATCAAGGTGGTGGTTCGCGAGGTGGCTGGCGCCGGGTACAGGAATCGCAGTTGTTGGGTGCCGAATTGAAGGAGGCCGCACAGGAACCCGGCCCTTGGGGTATGAACTTGGGTGCGTTCGGGGAGTGCTTGCCATATCAAGACAACCGTGTCACCCTGAATAAAGACCTCAAGGATAAGTATGGTCGCCCTTCCTTAACGATGAATGTGGAATTCAAAGAGAACGAGAAGGCATTGCATCAAGATTCGGCGATGATGGCGGCGGAGCTGTTGGAGGCTTGCGGCTATAAGAATGTGAAGCCATATGCGAATCTTTCCTTCCCGGGAAACGCCAACCACGAGATGGGGTCGGCACGAATGGGCCGCGACCCCAAGACATCGGTGCTGAACGGTTTCAACCAAATGCACGAGGTCAAAAACGTTTTCATCACCGACGGGTCATTCATGGTATCATCCAACTGCGTCAACCCGTCGCTCACCTATATGGCGATGACTGCTAGAGCGGTAGACTATGCCGTGAAAGAATTGAACCGCCAGAACCTCTGAGACATTCGCCCGAAACGTGACGATTATTCCCCTTTTTTTAGCTAGAACAGGGCCAAAAGTCATGCAAACGGACGGTGTTATCCGTGAGAAAAAAATTAGATTTGGGGCCGCATGTGGGAAAAGATAGCAGATAAGATCCTCGCCTGGCGCAATTATCTTTTTGCAGCCATCATCGCCATTACCGTGGTGATGGGCTACTATGCGTCGAAGGTGGAAATGAGTTACGACTTCGCGCGTACCGTTCCGCTCGACGATCCCGACATGATCTTCTTCAATCACTTCAAAGAGCAGTTTGGAGAAGATGGTAACATGGTGGCCATCGCCATCAAAGACAGCGCTCTTTATCAACTGAAAAATTTTGAACGGTACCGTCGTCTGAGCAACGAGATCCGTGGCATCGACGGCATCAACCAAGCGTTGTCGTTGCCGCTTTTCAAGATCGCGATCAAAGACACCGTCGAAAAGAAGTTCGTTCCCATCTCTTTATTCCCTGACCCCCTTACCTCGCAAGCACAACTCGACAGCTTGCTCGAAGTTGCGAACGGGCAGAAGTTCCTCATCTCCCAGCTCTCGAATACGCAAAACGGTGCCACTCGACTGTTGGCCCCCATCCGAAAAGATGTTGCCAACTCCGCGCGACGCATCGAAGTGGTGGACAAGCTGATGGCATATGGCAAAGCTTTCACCGAAGACACTGGTATCGAATTGCACTACGCAGGCTTGCCATTCGTGCGTACCGTGATGGCTACGCAAGTGAAAGCGGAATTGTCGATGTTCTTATATCTGTCGGCCATCGTCACCGGTATCATCATGCTCTTGTTCTTCAAGTCAGTTCGGGCCGTCATCTTCTCTATGATCATGATTGGCGTGATGGTGATCTGGGTGATGGGAACCATCAAGCTACTTGGTTATAAGATCAGCTTGCTCAGCGGCTTGATTCCTCCCGTGATCGTCACCATTGGAATCACCAACGCCATCTACCTCCTGAATAAGTACCATCTGGAGTATGTCAAGCGAAAGAATAAGGAAGCCGCGATCCGCGCGGTCGTCCTGAAGATGGGGCTCGCCACGTTCCTCACGAACTTAACCGTAGCCATCGGATTTCTCACGCTCCTGTCGACCGACATTTCGGTACTCCGCGAGTTTGGAATTGTGGCGGGTTTGAACATCATCGCTTTGTTCGTGATCAGCCTCGTCATGATCCCGGGTATGCTTGCGTGGATGCCAGAGCCGAAGCCTAAGCACCTGAAACACCTCGACTTCAAGTTACTCGGCGGCTTTGTGAAGATGGTCGATTTGTTGGTGCACCGTCACCGCGTGTACATCTACATCGCCACCGTCGGCATTACAGTCTTCGCCGCAATCGGCATGTCGAGACTGTATTCCGTGTCGTTCATGGTCGACGACATTCCAGAAGACAGCCAAGTGAAACGTGATCTTCGATTCCTTGAAGAGAACTTCACCGGGATCATGCCTTTGGAAATGGTCGTTGAGATCGACTCGAAGCGCAAGAAGCCGCTGCAAGACCTGAAGATCATCAGGACCATCGACGACTTCGAGTCGTCTTTGGATTCAATTACGGTTACGTCGACACCAATCTCGATCGTCAGTTTGGTGAAGACTGCGAAGCAAGCGTATCACAACAACAATCCGGCACGTTACCAATTACCAAGCTCACCGCAAGATGCCGCGTTCGTTCTTCGATACCTGCGTGGACAAAGCGACAGCAGCGGTTTGTTCAAATCGTTTATCGATTCGAGTTATACCAAGATGCGCATCTCCATGCAAATGGCCGACATTGGTTCACGAAAGATGGATTCGCTCGTACAATCCGTCATTCAACCGAAGACCGATCACCTGGTCACGGAACTGAAGAAGAACCTACGCGGTCCCGCCGACAGCGTAAAGGTGACGATCACGGGCTCGTCGAAGATTTTCATTAAGGGAAACAAGTTTCTAATCGACAACCTGACCGAGAGCCTCATCCTCGCGTGCGTGCTGATCACCTTGTCGATGGTCTTGTTGTTTGCGAATGCGCGGATGATCATCATCTCCCTAATTCCAAACTTGATTGCGTTGATGATCACGGCTGGGTTGATGGGCTACTTCAACATTCCACTCAAAGCGAGCACCGCGTTAATCTTCAGCATCACATTTGGAATTTCCGTCGACAACTCGATACGTTTCCTAGCCAAGTACCGCCAAGAACTTTTGTCGACAGGTTTCTTTGTGCCCCGCAGCGTGAGTGAGAGCATCCTCGAAACGGGCAAGAGCATCATTTACACGTCGATTGTGCTGTTTGCCGGGTTCATCATTTTTGCTTTCTCCGACTTTGGCGGGACGGTAGCACTCGGTTTGTTGACATCGACCACATTGATCATCTCAATGTTCACCAACCTTATCTTGCTGCCCGCGCTCATTATGACGTTCGATAAACCCAAGCGGAAAATCGATCGCCAACTGATCGATGACGTCGATCCAAACTTCTATGGCGAGCCCGACGACGAGGCCATCGACATTACCAAGATCCGGATTCACGACCGGCAAGGATCGGCGGAATGATCGCCTCAAATCCTTATCTTTGTCCCCTCATTTTTTGAAAAATAGCCTCATCTGCACAGATGTCTCAACAGTATCGCGAACAAAAGGAAATGAACTTTGCCGGGATTGCGGCAGAGGTGCTCGAATTCTGGAACCAAGGAAAGGTCTTCGAACGCTCCGTCACCAACCGTGAAGGGTCCCCAGCCTTTACATTTTACGAGGGACCCCCTTCTGCCAATGGCACGCCCGGTATCCACCACGTCATGGCGCGGACCGTCAAGGACATCTTTTGCCGGTACAAGACGCTGCAAGGTTTTCAAGTGAAGCGCAAGGGCGGTTGGGATACGCATGGGCTCCCCGTGGAACTGCAGGTCGAGAAACAACTGGGCATCACCAAAGACGACATCGGTAAGAAGATATCGATCGAAGCGTACAACCAGAAGTGCCGTGAAACGGTCATGATGTACAAAGACCAGTGGGACGACCTCACCGTGAAAATGGGCTACTGGGTCGACTTGCAGAATCCGTACATCACGTACACGAAAGAGTATGTGGAATCTCTGTGGTGGCTGCTCAAACAACTCTACGACAAGAAGCTTCTCTATAAGGGTTACACGATCCAACCTTATTCCCCTTCGGATGGCACGGGCCTGAGCTCTCACGAGTTGAACCAACCGGGTTGCTACAAGGAAGTCAAAGACACGTCTATCGTGGCCCAGTTCAAAGTGACGCGCGCACCTCAGTCCGAGTTTTTGTTCGAAGGAGTCTCCAACCACGTGTACTTGCTCGCGTGGACGACCACACCGTGGACGCTTCCATCCAACACGGCGCTGGTAGTAGGAGAAAAGATTACTTACGTAGAAGTCAACACATTCAATCCATACACCCACCAGCCCGTCACGGTGGTGCTGGCGAAAGACTTGTTCCCGAAGTACTTCTCGGAGAAGAACAAAGATCTCAAGCTGGAAAACTACAAGACCGGCGATAAGGCCATTCCTTACCAGGTAGTGCGCGAGTTGTCGGGAAAGCAACTCGTGGGAGTTCACTATGAACAGCTGATGCCTTATGTATCTCCCTTGTACGATGTGGATAAGGCGTTCCGGGTGGTGAGCGGCGATTTTGTGACCACGGAAGATGGTACCGGTATCGTTCACTCGTCGCCTACGTTCGGTGCCGACGACTTCCGGGTTTCCAAGCAGAACGGCATTCCGCCGATGACCGTCCGTGACACGGCTGGAAACGAAGTTCCTACCGTCGACAAGAAAGGAAAGTTTATTCCTCAAATCGGGGCGAAGTTGGTGCAAGGTGTCGCGCAGTTCCGGATCAAGACCCACAAGCCACTCGGTGAAAATGACTTCTACGTGAAGAACTACACCGACGAAGACGAAACGAACCCAGACTATAAGAACACCGACGTCATCATCTCCATCATTCTAAAGGAAGAGAACAAGGCGTTTGATGTGCGGAAGTATGAGCATACTTACCCGCACTCGTGGCGTACCGACAAGCCGGTGTTGTATTATCCGCTCGACGCGTGGTTCATTCGCACGACGGCGGTGAAAGACCGAATGGTGGAACTCAATCGAACCATCAACTGGAAGCCTGAATCCACAGGAACCGGTCGTTTTGGAAATTGGCTGGAGAACTTGGTGGATTGGAACTTGTCGCGTTCTCGTTTTTGGGGAACACCGCTCCCGATCTGGCGCACCAAAGATGGTCAAGAAGAAATATGCATCGGTTCTGTAGCCGAGTTGAAAGCAGAAGTGGCCAAGGCTGTTGCCAAAGGAATTAAGAACCCGGGCGACATCGACAACTTGGATTTACACCGGCCCTTCGTCGACGAGGTGGTGCTCGTGAGCAAGTCGGGTCAGCCCATGTATCGCGAACCAGACCTCATCGACGTGTGGTTCGATTCGGGGGCGATGCCGTACGCGCAATGGCACTATCCCTTCGAAAACAAGGACGTTTTCAATACTAGCTTCCCCGCCGATTACATCGCCGAAGGCGTCGATCAAACGCGCGGTTGGTTCTTCACGCTTCACGCGATCGCCGTGATGTTGTTCGACAACGTCGCATTTAAGAACGTGATTTCGAACGGCCTCGTCCTCGACAAAGACGGCAACAAGATGTCGAAGCGTAAGGGTAACGTCGTCAATCCGTTCGAAACCCTCGCCAAGTATGGACCAGACGTCGTGCGTTGGTATATGATCGAAAACGCACCGCCTTGGGACAACCTTAAGTTCGACGAGGAAGGTGTGAAAGAAACACAGCGTCGCTTTTTTGGAACTCTGCTAAATACTTACTCTTTCTTCGCGTTGTACGCGAACATCGATAAATACGTCGCGGGAAACGCGGGTCCTGAAGGCAAGACGCATTTGGACCAGTGGATCCTGTCGCGCCTGCAAACCCTAATCGAGGAAGTTACGGCCGCCTACGATGACTACGAACCAACAAAAGCCGCCCGCGCCATCCAAGATTTTGTGAACGACCATCTGTCGAATTGGTACGTACGCCTGAACCGCAAACGGTTTTGGCTGCCTTCGATGCGTGGCGAACTGTCGGCCGATAAGAAGGCAGCGTACGACACGCTATATGAGTGCTTGGTTACCGTCAGCCAATTGATGGCTCCTGTCGCTCCCTTCTTCAGCGATTGGATCTACCGCAACCTCGTCCGCAACGAATCGACTTCTGTGCACCTTTCGAATTTCCCGAAAGCCAATGGCTCTATCAAGGTGCAAGAATTGGAGCGCTCTATGGACTATGCGCAAAAGATCTGTTCACTCGTACACTCCATTCGCAAGAACGCGAAGGTGAAGGTGAGAACCCCGTTGAATAAGATTTTGTTACCGGTGTTAGATGATCAATTTGCCCAACGCGTTCGCAGGGTCGAAGACATCATCAAGGCAGAAGTGAACGTGAAATCAATCGAGTACATCGATGATACGTCGGACCTCCTCGTCAAGAAGGTGAAGCCGAATTTTGCGAAACTCGGTAAGAAATACGGTTCAAAGATGAAAGAAGTGACCGCTGTCATCAATGGGTTCACCAAACAAGATATTGCGACTATTGAAAAGGCCGGAACCTTGTCACGCGAAGGTTTTGAGTTGGCACTCGAGGATATCTTGATTTCGTCGGAAGACGTGCCCGGTTGGGCCGTCGCTTCGGAAGGCGTCATTACGGTAGCACTGGACATTAGCATCACAGAGGAACTCCGCCGCGAAGGAATCGCCCGCGATTTCGTCAACCGAATTCAAAATTTACGGAAAGACATGGGCCTGGAGGTGTTGGACAAAATTGGGATCGAGGTCGAAAAAAATGGCCATGGTGAAGCCGCGACTGGAGCTCTGAACCAGTTCAAGGATTATATCACGTCCGAAACTCAAGCGCTCTCTTTCGAGTTAAAGGAGAAACTTGCCGACGGAACCGAGGTGGACATGGACGATTTTGTCCTAAAGGTGAAAATCAGCGTAAAATAAGCCGTGACAAATTGACCGACCGCGGTTCTTGAAGACAACAGAATGAAAGTAGCCAAGTATTTTTTGATTGCCCTTGCTGTCATCGCCATCGATCAAACGGTGAAACTTCTCGTGTGGAGCAACATGCACCTCCATGAGGAGATCAACGTGCTCGGAGAATGGTTTAAACTCCACTACCTGCTGAATCCAGGTATGGCATTCGGAATCCGGTGGGAAAGTGAGTTTGGAAAGATGGGCCTCACCCTCTTTCGTATCGTGGCCATGGGTGGCATTGGATACTATCTGTATACCCGCATTCGACTCGGCGCTCACCCGGGCTTCTTGGTGTCGATGGCGCTCATTCTCGGTGGTGCAATTGGAAACGTGATCGATAGTACTTTTTATGGCGTATTCTTGAATAACGCGCCCGTCGGATCTCCATATCAATGGTTCCACGGCCAGGTGATCGACATGTTGTTCTTCCCGATCTTCGAATTCTTCTGGCCGTCATGGGTGCCCTTCCTCGGCGGCGACAACTTCGTGTTCTTCAGCCCTGTCTTTAATATTGCCGACTCTTCAATCTTCATTGGCGTAGTGACGATTTTGATTTTCCAACGTAAGTTCTTCAAAGAGAAAGAGGAGGAGTTTGAGCCCACCGCCGTAAATGCGGAATCAAACTCCGAAACGGTCGTATCGGTGAAACCACATACCGCGGAAGGAGAGCCAGAACAGAAATTGAACAACCATGGCTGAGAACTTAGTCGTTGCCCAATCCACCGATAAAAAAGAACGGTACGAGGTGCTCATCCCTCAAGTCCGATCGCTCGTACAGGGGGAAAGCGACGTGGTGGCCAATCTTTCCAACGTGGTGGCAGCATTGCGACAATCGTTCGGATTTTTTTGGGTTGGATTCTATATCGTCAGAGATAAACAACTTGTGCTGGGACCGTTCCAAGGCCCCATTGCTTGCACAAGGATCAACTTTGGAAAAGGGGTCTGCGGAACAACGTGGAAAGAAGGCAAAACCATCGTGGTCCCCAACGTCGACGAGTTCCCGGGCCACATCGCCTGCAGCTCCGACTCGAAGTCAGAGATCGTGGTTCCAGTGTTTAAAAATGGTGCGGTGGCCATGGTCCTCGATGTCGATAGCGATCGTTTGAACGACTTCGATGACACAGACCGGATCTACTTGGAAGAATTGATGAAAGTGGTCGAATCAGTAATCTAACCATTCCCAAATCTTTTGTCCCGCCGAATCCTTAACTTCGGTAAATGCGGACCCCACTCACCCTAGCACTTTTTTTGGCTACGACCTTTTGCTTCGCGCAGATTGGTGCGAAGACAAAGCAAAGCACACAACTTTCAGGTCTTTGGCAGAACGATCAGTTCGGATACCAGATGACCCTCATGCTCAATCCCGACGGCACCGGCGAGTTCGACGGTGAAGCCATCAAATACTCGACCCAACCCGGTGTGTTAGTGCTGACGATGGTTGCGCAGCAAGAAACCACGAAGTACAACTATACCCTTTCGGGTAACGCTCTAACCTTAACAGGAGGCGATCTCGATCAGGCGGTTACGTTCAAACGGAGCGGCACCGAGGCAACCCCATCTCCGGTCACCAATACCAGTACACCCACCACGATTGCAACGGCAGGTGGCAGTATAGACAAGAACCTGTTGGGTGTGTGGTCGGGGAATGGTGAGACCATCGAATTCAAGCCTACGGGTGAAGTGATCTATTTGGGAAATACGTTCAAGTATGAAGCCAACCAAGGACACGTATCGCTGATCACCAACCAGGGAAACGTGATGTTTCAATACGCGGTGGTCGGCACACAGCTCACCATGATGGCCAACGGTCAGAAAGTAGTGTATCAAAAAGGAGCGAACAATGGCGGAGGACCTATGCCCAATGGAAGCGGGCGACAAGTACCTCAAGAACTGGTAGGTAAGTGGTGTTGGATCAACGTTAACAACACCAACAGCGGTGGATCATCGTCGGATGAGTGTATCATTCTGAATGGTGATGGATCGTATCAATACTATTCGGAGCGCTCGATGAGTGTGAACACGCCGGGCTTCTCGGGCGGAACGAGTTCGCAGGGATCGGATCAAGGCACTTGGTTCGTTCAGGGTGACCGGATATTCTATAACTCTGCCTCGCGCGGACAGGGATCTTACCGACTTGAAAAGAGAAACCACCCTCGAAATGTCAACGATCCGATGATTGTTCTCGATGGCCAGCCTTATGTCACCGCCTTTCAGAAGGCTCCATGGCGCTAATCTAGTGGACCCGCGCCCAACGTAGCCGTTTGCGAATTTCTTGCCCCGCGGTCGTGCGTGCCGATGGGTTTTCGGTATTCGTGAGGATGATAATACAGTCTTTGAAGTCGAGGAAGCGCACTAGGAGCGTTCGATACCCCGTCCAGCTACCGGTGTGACGAACGATTTTTCCATCGATGCTGTCATTTTCCAAGAACCACCCGAAGCCGTAGTTGCAAATGCTATCGTTATTGAGTTTAGCCGACGTGAAAGCTTCTTGAAGGGTGGCCGGGCTCACCAACTTATCGGTGTAGAGTGCTTCATTCCACTTGAAGAGTTCGGGTGTCGTCGAGTTGACCACACCGTCGCCCTGGATGCCGTCGAGCGTGTACACATACGTGAACTCTTTCAAACTGTCGGGGAGTACGTATTTCTGGAGGCTATCCGACCACACAAATCCATAAGCATAGTTATCAATCACCTCACCGGAACGGCGTGTGATGTATACCCGTGTGCGACTCATTGACAACGGCTTGAAAATTCTCGCGTCAAGGAAGGACCCAAATTTTTCGCCCGACGCACGCTCAACAATGGTCGCAAGCATGGCATAAGCCGTATTGCTGTACCGCCACTTTTCACCGGGTTTGAAATTGATAGGTGGCTTGACCGCCGAAAGCATCTTCAGTATGTCTGCGTTGGATGCGATCTTCTTGTTGTCAAAGTTTTTCATCATTAACTCCTCATAGTCTGGAATTCCCGAGGTGTGGGTAAGGAAATGCCGAATGGTCATCCCCTCATAAGGAAGTTCCGGCAAGAACTTGCGAACATCGTCGTCGAACCCAAGTTTCCCTTCCTCTTTCAACATCATGATAGCCATGGATGTAAAGGCTTTTGAGACAGAGGCGAGGTCGAAGAGCGATGAGTCGTTCAGCTTATCCCCGGTGTAAAAGTTGGCAAGCCCAAAATTCTTTTGATACACCACTTTTCCGCTTTTCGCGACCAACACGTTGCCGTTGAATCGAGCGGTATCAACCAACGCCGTCATCACCGAGTCAATAGCTACAACCAATGGGTCCGTTTTCTGTTCAGGTGTGGTGCATGAAAAGCACACGGCAATCGCGGGGATCACGAAAAATAGTCGCTTCATAGGGTAGGTTTTTCTCTTTCGAAAGATACGAATTACAAAAACACCTAGCCTGGACTGGCCTTAACGAACTGACTCTTGGTACAGACTGTGCAGCGTGGCGGCAGTCCATGTCAAGTCGTGGGCCCGTGTCCACTCGTGTGCCGCTTTCCTTAATGTTTCAAACTTCACCGGATCGGAAAGGAGTTCCAGCACTTTTTCTGCTAACGTTCGGTCGTCACCCACCGCCGATGTTACGCACGCATGCGCCAAGTCGTGCATTAAACCTACTTGGGTGCCGCACACGACAACGCCGCAGCTCATTGCCTCGGTCACAACTTCACATTGCCCTTCCGACAGCGACGTATGCAAGAGAACATCCGATCGGTGATACACTTCGGGCAACTTTGAATAAGGCATGGGCGCCAAGATTTGCACTTGGTTGTCCAATCCAAGCTCATGAATCAACGCGCGCACCCGCGCATCGTCCACACCGGATCCAACGATGGTGAGTTGCGAATCAATTTTACATGAAATGTGGGCAAATGCCCGCAACATGGTTGCTTGATCTTTTACCGGGTGGAAATTAGCAACATGGAGGAATTGAATGGGCGTACCCAGTGGCTTGGCTCTATATCGAAACGTGGAGGCGTCCACACCCCAGGGTAACACATCGATGGATCGATGAAACCCGGCTTGTTCCAAGTTCTTCACTAGGTAGTATGTGAGCGCGTTGATAGAATTGGCGTGATGTAATCCCCAGAAGAGTAATCGACGGTGAAACGGTTTGTGTAGTCGGCCGTATTGGATCGCCGGAATCCCGGCAGCATCACCTCCGAGTACACTTACGATGGATCGAATCCCTAACCACTTCCCAGCCATTACTGCCAGCAAACCTGTAGGCAAGCCCCAGAAACCATGGATTGCCACGAACGCATGTCGTTTGTGCTCCCGTCGAACGGCGCGAAAGAGGTGAAAGGCGCCCAAGACAGGGTTGCGGTAGGGAACTTCCACCAACGTAAAACCTTTCGCTTCGAATCCAGGATTGATCTTGGCGAGCGAGAAAACTACTAGTTCGAAGTCCTTCGCAATCCGGTGTAGTAGTTCGTTCAATACAGGTACCCCGATATGATCTTTGCCTGTGCCCACACCGCCCGGTATTACCCATGCAACAGCTGGACGAAGACTCATGAGATCTGTTCGATTATGTTCATGATTTTCCGGGCATTTGCTTCGAATGAGAGCTCCGTTTTGAATCGATCGATTACTTGTTGGCGTTTCTCAGTCAAGTTCCATCGATTCGTTATTTCGAGCTTGTCCAACAGTACTTGTTCATCGCCCACCGGAAAGTGTACACCGATCGCGCCGCGGCCTGTCATCATCTGAAAGGAGGGAATGTCGGAAAGAATCGGCACGCAGCCACAAGAAATTGCTTCACACACAGCGATACCACTTCCTTCGTAGTGCGAGGTGGACACGATAAAGTCGGCTGCATTAAACCAAGACTGTAGATCTGCGTGAACGACCGGTCCCACCAAGTTGATCGCTGTTGTGTTTCCTATGGCTTGACGCACAGCGCCTTCGAGTTCGTTTCGCTGGTATACCATATACAAGGCGACGTCTTCGTGTATCGCCGCGAATTTCTGAAAAGCATGGGCAACCAATAGTGGATCTTTATTGTGGTCGAGGTCCCCAATCCACAGGTAGACGTGGCGTGCCTTGATGCCGAGTCTACGCCGTGCCTCGGGTCGTTCTTCGGGAGAAAATATGGATGAAGTACCCATCACCTCATGAATCTTGGTGACCGACCGAATCTGCCCAGCGTCGACCCATACCATCCCCTGCTCCTTCGAAGCAAAAAGGTAGGCATCAACAGATCGATCTGCCCACCGGGCCACTAACCCACGCGGGTCACGAAATGGTCTTTCTGCGTGGTGCTGACAGATGATCTTCACGCGATCGCCAACAAACCATTTAAGGAGAATGACTTGCCAAGGAAAGATTAGTCCGTGAACCACGATAACATCGGGAGTCAATTGCGCTACCATGCGATTGAAAGAGACCGGGAAACGCAATCTCCACAGAGGCAACTTCGTGAAAAGGTATCGAACTCCGTTTCGGGTTATTTCTCCAAGATAATGAAGGTGATAGAAAACGAATTGCTCGCCATACTTCGCGAGCGCTTCGGGAACACCTGTAGCAAATGCGACGCGCTTCAGCCACGCTTCAGGATCGCTGTAGTTGGGACTTGGAGTGGTGTAGCTAAGATGAACGATCTTCACGGTCGACTCAGGCCAAAGATACGAACAACTCGATCGAAGTTCTTGTCACGCATTTAGTAACAAGGGGTCGAATGCGCGCAGAACGAATTCATCCTTATCTTTATTGAATGAAGAAGGTGTTGCTGTTCAACCCGAAGGCAGGCGATCGTGTGCGAATTATTCCCAATGCTATCCTAGCGATAGCCGCGTCGATTGAAGGGCTCACCGACTACGCGATCGTCGACGGCAATCTCGAGACAGATCCGTGGTCGAAGATTCAAGGGTATTTGTCAACAGGAGAATTTGGCTTCTTCGCGTCCACGGTGATGCCGGGACCTCAACTTCGACAAGCCATCCCTTTCACGAAGAAAATCAGGCACGAGTTCCCCGACGTGAAGATCGTGTGGGGTGGTTACTTTGCGTCGAACCACCACGCCACGGTCATTCGATCTGGGTGGGTGGATGTGGTAGTCAATGGGCCTGGTGATCGGGCGTTCCCTGCGTTGCTGACGGCGCTCTCGGAGAACCGACCGTTTGATGGAATCGAAAACCTGGTCTTTGTGCGCGACGGCGCGATCGTAAAGACGAAGAAGGCGACGCTATATGAGCAAGATGAATTGGCTGCGTTGCCCTACCACCGGCTACATGGTTTTTACCCTATCCCTAAAATGTTGGGGAAAACGTTTTTAGGTAACAAGACTGCGGCTTATCATTCAAGTATCGGTTGCCCTTTCACGTGTTCGTTTTGCGGCGTAGTTCCCATCTTCGAGGCGCGTTGGAAAGGAAAGTCAGCTTCGTTGGTCTATCAAGATTTGAAATTGTTGAAAGACCGGTACGGCGCCGACTCATTTCAATTCCACGACAACAACTTCTTCGTATCAGAGAAGCGTTCGGTCGAGTTCGCAAAACTTATACGACCCGAGGGCATGAAGTGGTGGGCGGAGGGTAGGATCGACACAATGGATCACTATTCCGATGAATCCTTAAAGCTCATTGCCGACAGTGGGTGCACCATGATATTTTTCGGAGCCGAAAGCGGTAACAACCACCTACTTCACCAGATGGATAAGGGCGGGCGCCAAACCGGCGACCAGATTCGGGCGTTTGCGCGTCGTATTCAGAAGTTCGGGATCATCCCCGAGTATTCTTTCGTCTTGGGGTTGCCTGCACCCACAGAGGACCAAGTTTGGCGACAAATCGATGCGGAAATTTCTTTCATCAAGGAGGTGAAAGAGATCAACCCACAAACAGAAATTGTGATCTATATCTTCACACCGGTACCAACAGAGGGATCGACCCTGTACGCGGAAGCGGAGCAGCGCGGTTTCCGCTTCCCTGAAACACTCGACGAATGGACGGAGGAAAAGTGGCTGAACTTCGATCTTCATCGTAAGTTTTTGACACCTTGGCTTAAGCCGGAAATGATTCGCTACATCCACGATTTCGAAACTGTCGTTCATGCTCAATATCCAACCGTCAGCGACTACAAGCTCTCCACTTGGCAGCGGAAGGGAATTAAGCTCGCCTCCTCGTGGCGGTACAAATCAAACTGGTTCAGCTACCCGTACGAGCTAAAGGCTTTGATGAAGTACTGGTTACGCTACCGTCAACCTGAAATTCAAGGACTGTGATCAGGTGGCGGCAACGGATCCCGGTGCTTTCACCGCTAGAAGCTTACAACCGCTGGGCAGCAACTTATTTCGTCGAGCGTAACCCGATCAAAGATTTCTCCGACGAGTTTATCGTCGCTTCGATAAAGGCGGTGGAAGGAAAGGATGTGCTCGATGCTGGTTGCGGTGCCGGAAAGATTTGCAAGCATTTAATCGCACAAGGGGCGCGTTCTGTTCAAGGTATCGATCTTTCCCCATCGATGATTGAACAGGCTATGAGGCACTGCCCGCAAGCTAAGTTTAGTGTCGCGGACCTATCCGAAGCTTTTCTGCCAGTCGGATCTTACGACCTCGTTGTATGTGGATTGGTACTCGGACATATTGAAGAGTTTGAATCCGTTTTGTCAAAACTTGTGGGGGCACTTCGCGAGGGGGGACAACTTATTTTGACGGATTTTCACCCTGAACAGACCAAGGCGAATGCGAAGCGGACCTTTAAAGACGTTGATGGGAAAACTTTCGAAGTGAGGCATACGTTGCACACGCTGGAAGAATACAGGTCGTTGCTGTCGCACTTGGGCGTAGAATCCCTGCAATGGCAAGAGCCCACCTTTCGAGGCGTGCCTGTAATTTTCGGTGTGACCGGTGTGAAAGTGTGAGCCTCGTGATTCAAAATATCGTCTTGCCTTACTTCGAAGGCGACTTGCGCGTATCCGGGGAACGAATCGTGCAGATGGGCGATCGTATCCAACCCAAAAGAAGAGATCTTCGAATCGACGCTTCTAAGTTAACCTTGCATCCCGGCTTCATCAATGCTCATGACCACCTGGAGATGAACCTGTACCCGAGACTCGGGAAGCCGCCCTATCGAAACTATACCGAGTGGGGAAAAGACATCTACCGACCTAAGGAAACACCCCTTATCCAAATTGAAGGGACCGACCTCGACTATCGCTTGCTGTGGGGCGGTTTGAAAAATCTGATATCGGGAGCGACGACGGTGGTACACCATAATCGATGGCGCCGCATACTGGGCCGCGAAAAATTCCCCGTAGAAGTAGTCCCAATCGATTGGGCGCACTCCCTCGCGTTCGAGAAAAAGTTACCGAAGTCGCTCTCCAAGAAGAAGCCCTTTGTGATTCACGCCGCCGAGGGTGTCGATGCTTTGGCACAGCAGGAAATTCGTACACTCCACGAACGGGGCCTATTGCAGCGAAACTCCGTCATCATTCACGGCGTGGCGATGGGCGAGTTCGAAATCATGTTGATGAAAAGTAGCGGCGCCGCGATGGTCTGGTGCCCGTCGTCCAATCTTTTCATGTTTAATAAGACTTCTTCTATCCGATCGATGAGTCAACACTTTCCGATCGCCCTTGGAACAGACTCGACGCTCACAGGTTCTTGGTGCCTATTGGAAGAATTACGGGCGGCGCAACGCTTAGGATACGCGAGCGACAATGCATTGATCGATATGGTGGGTCGTGTGGCGGCGAACATATTCCGCGTGCCGGTTCCAAGTATTGAAGTAGGCGCTCCCGCTAACTTTTTCTTGGTTCCTAAGGCAAATGCCGGTGGCGCCACCCAACTTCTGAAAACGGAATGCAAGGACATCGCGATGGTCATCGTTCGAGGCGAAGTCCGACTCGCCCTCGACGCCCTCGCTCCAACCCATCTAAAAAATAAGTTTCGGGTGCAAGGATCGCTGCGACGCACCGATATAGATGTAGCGAAACTCAAACATTACTTTGAAACGAAAGTCGGTGCCGCGATTCTGGATCAAAATCCCCTTTGGCAGAAAATCACGGTATAAGTAGCAGCTCTAAACTACAGGCAGCCGCAACGAACACACGCACTTCTTGCAGATATCGTTAGAGGAAACCTTCAGATGCTTACGGAAACGAATCGCATTGGGAGCGTTGAGCACCTCTAAAAAATCCTGATCATAGATACTACCATAGGCTTCGTGAAAGAAGCACGGCATCAGTCGGCCATCCGATTCTAGAACGGCCGATACCCATGGGGCGTTGCAGCTAGGAAACTCGAAGGTACCTCTACCCGCAATCGCGCGATAGTATTTGGGAATCTTACGAAGCTTATCAATGGATTCAGCGACAAACTTATTGTGGAAGTCATCGGCACAAACCCGATGCGTTTCTTCGATGATGTCAGCGAGAGCATCGATCTCCGGTAAAGTGAGGGCGATGTCGGTCACGCGTGCGTTTTCGTGTTCTGCGCGATGGTTGAACGCAACGGAGGAGACATCGGCTGGGAGAAACGAAACTTGCTGAAGCCCTATTTCTTTCGCTGCCCGAATGATGTTGGGTAGGTCTTGGTAATTGAGGCGCTGCAATACGCACCTGCCCGTGATGCGCAAACCGGGTTTGAGCTCGCGTAGTCGTCGAACGCCAGCCGCAAGCTTTTCAAATGCCTGCGGGATGTTTCGAATTTGGTTGTGTGTGTCTCGACTTCCGTCTAGCGAAACAATTACTTCATCAATGTGGGTAACGATTTGCTCGGCGTATTTCTCTAGCAACAACCCAGTCGACAAAAGCGTCACCTTGATCGGAAGTTGATGCAACACGTCGCATACTGCCCATATGTCGTGATGCATCAATGCCTCGCCGCCGGAGAGCACGACTTCGCGCACATGAAGTTTCCGAAAAGCAGCCAGATGGCGTTCGATCTCCCCCCTGGATAACTCTTTTTTGTTGGCATTAGCTTTCCAGATGTCGCACATGATGCAGCGGCAGTTACACCGACTGTGGGGCATCATAACCAACACGGGAAGTTCATGGATTCGGTGGGTGAGAAAATTGAGCGCTCTCGAAACCATGTTTGTGGGCGTCGTTGTTTACTTCATCACGTACTCCACGGCAACCGCGAGCAACGCGCCCGCCACTGCGACGGCGAGTTTTCTGGCGTTAAATCTATGTTCAGGACTACTCTCAAACACGATCGTAGTGGAAATATGCAGAAAGTTTCCGCTGACAAGCGCATACAAAAAGACTAAACCCCGATCGGATAATACTTCCGTCGACACGAAGTAGGAACTAAGCAAAAGACCAAGTGGAGCTGCGAGTGAAAAGGCTACTAGATAAGGCAGCGCCCGAGTTTTCGAATGCAATTGGCCCACCAATACGGTCATCAAAGCAAAGGCAGAGGGGGCGCGGTGTAAAGCAATCCCTAACAAGATTGCGTTTAAATCGTAGTTGGTTGAACCGTTGTTTTTTTCGGCTAACATCCCACCTTCCAAAAAGGCGTGGACACACAACGCGAGAAGTAGAACCCAGGCTGAGCGCGTTCCCGCGTGATGATGGTGGTGATGGTGATCATCGTGATGGTGCGGTGGGTGCATGTGCCCATGCTCCACGCCCGAACTGAAGTATTCCAATACTTGCTGGAGAAAGAATCCAATCAGGACAAACAATCCGATCAGTTCCACCTCTTGGTATTCGCGGTACAGCTCGGGCAGGATATGGACGACGGTAATTCCAAAGAGATAGGCACCGGCGAATACCAAAAGCAACTTAAACGACGCCGACTTGAAATTCTTGACGAGATAAATCGCCAACCCAGAAAGGAGCGGAGTAAGAAAAAGGACGGCTAGTTTCGTGAGCATGTGTTATTGAATCACTTCGATCGCGTTGGCGATACCAGGGGTGCTATACGTGGCGACACCACCGGGTACTGAGTATATCAAGAAAGCGTCGAGTTCTGGATGGCCTTTCAACAATTCGATTGCCTTTTCGTGACCCATCACCATAATCGAGGTGGCCCAAGCATCCGCGGTCGTACAATCGGGAGCAAACACCGATGCACTCAACACCGCGCGTTGAGCGGGATAGCCTGTCACTGGATCGATAGAATGACCGAATCTTTGTCCGTTCACTTCAAAGAAGTTGTAATAGTTACCGCTGGTTGTGTAGGCTCTGTTATTCAATGCGAGGTAGGCTTTAGCTTTTTGCGTATCAGTGGGATCTACAATCCCAATCAGCCAGGGTTTGCCCGATTCTACGTTTATGCCCAACGCTACTCCCTCGCCGCCGAGTTCCACAAACAAGTTTTCAACACCTTTCGAGCGCAGGAAGTTCGCCACCACGTCGGCCCCGTAGCCTTGTCCGATGCCGCCGAAGTCGAGTTGTACCCTCGGTTCAGCCTTCCGAACCGAATCGTCGGTCAAGAAAACCTTACTCATCCCCACAAACTCGAGCAGCGAATCCACTTTGGCGCTGTCGGGTTTGGGCCCCTTGTTGGGACCGAAGCCCCAGGCATTCACCAACGGCATCACCGTGGGATCGAATGCACCGCCACTCGCTTGGTTTACCCTTGCGGCCACCTCAATCGGCGTTCTCAAATAAGGAAGTTGGAAAGCAACTCCGTGCACACTCTTGTTGAACAGGGAAACTTCCGACGTGGGATCATAGGTATTGATAGACTTGTTGACCAACGCCAAGATTGAGTCGATCGAAACTTTGAAGTCGCGGTGTTTCGAATCGAAATAGGTGACCTTGTACTCTGTTGCCATGGTCTCGCCCACTACAGTGATCATCTTTTTTTCGCTTCGGGAACGCCAGGTCCACACCACCATGATGGCCGCGAGAAGCAGCAGCGAGTAGATCGCATTTTTTGTTCGATTGCTGGTTGCCATACAAATGGGCTGCAAGATAGAACATTTGATTTGTGGATATAAATCAGGACTTTTGAGCATGACCAACATGTGTTGGCGATCCTTATGCGTGAAGACTACCTGAAAGCGGATGGTGAAGGGATGAATGCCCAGGAAAAGGAGTTTGAAAAGGCACTCCGTCCCTTATCTTTTGAAGACTTCACGGGCCAACACAAGGTGGTGGAAAACATAAAGGTATTCGTGCAAGCAGCTCGCCAGCGAAGCGAACCACTCGACCACGTACTCCTGCACGGACCACCCGGCCTTGGCAAAACCACCCTCTCGCACATCATCGCCAACGAACTTGGATCGCGGATCAAGATCACGTCAGGACCAGTGCTCGACAAACCCGGCGATCTCGCGGGCCTCTTAACGAACCTAGAGAACCACGACGTTTTGTTCATCGACGAGATACACCGACTTAATCCCGTGGTGGAGGAATATCTCTACTCGGCCATGGAAGACTACCGGATCGATATCATGCTCGACTCCGGACCCAATGCGCGCTCGGTGCAAATTGGCTTGAATCCATTTACACTCATCGGCGCAACGACCCGCGCCGGTCTGCTCACCGCACCCCTGCGAGCACGGTTCGGCATCAACGCCCGGTTAGAGTATTATGACTCGCAATTGCTCACCACCATTGTCAAACGTTCTGCCGGTATCTTGGGAACGCCCGTCGATGAAGATGCTGCCTATGAAATCGCGAGGCGCAGTCGTGGGACACCTCGTATCGCCAACACGTTGCTAAGGCGCACACGCGACTTCGCCCAAATAAAGGGTAACGGTACCATCACGAAATCCATCGCACAACTCGCACTGAATGCACTCGACGTAGATGAGAATGGACTCGATGACATGGACAACCGTATCTTGGGCTCGATCATCGAAAAGTTCAAAGGCGGCCCCGTGGGCCTCACCACGATCGCAACGGCTGTGGGCGAAGAAGCGGAAACCATCGAAGAAGTGTACGAACCTTTCTTGATACAAGAGGGATACCTCAAGAGAACTTCCCGCGGGAGAGAGGCCACCGAGAAAGCCTACAAGCACTTGAAAGTTCCGCCCCCCCGCGGAACAAAAGGCCCCTCGCTGTTCGAATCGTGACCATGACCCCGGCGAGTAATACCGCCCTCATTAAGCAGCTCTCGAAAGAGTTGGGATTCAGTTTTTGTGGGATATCAAAAGCGGAGTTCCTCGAAAAGGAAGCACCCAAACTCGAAGCATGGCTGAAGCGTCGCTACCAGGGTGAGATGAGCTACCTTGAAAATCATTTCGATAAACGCCTTGACCCAACCTTGTTGGTGCCTGGTGCGAAGAGCGTCATCAGTCTGGTGTACAACTATTTTCCAAAAGACGATTCTCCTAGCCGAAGCAACCTGAAGGTGGCACGATATGCCTATGGCGAGGATTATCACTTCGTCATCAAAGACAAGCTCAAAGAGTTTCTATCCCGCATCTCCGAGCAGGTAGGCGCGATAGAAGGTCGCGCCTTCGTCGACTCCGCGCCAGTGATGGAACGTGCGTGGGCAGAAAAGAGTGGCCTCGGATGGACGGGCAAGAACTCACTCATGCTCAACCGAAACATGGGGAGTTACTTCTTCCTCGCTGAATTGATTGTTGACCTGGAATTGGAGTACGACGGCCCCGCCAAAGACTATTGCGGATCGTGTACCGCCTGCATCGACGCGTGCCCCACCGATGCGATCCCAGAACCATACGTCGTGGATGGAGGCCGCTGTATTTCTTACTTCACTATCGAGTTGAAGGGCGAGTTATCGCAAACACCTGGCCCTTTGCAAGGATGGGTTTTTGGCTGTGACATCTGCCAAGAGGTCTGCCCCTGGAATCGTTTTGCCCAACCACATCGAGAGCCTCGGTTTGCTCCTATCGAGGCATTAGACCACGTCGACGAGTGGAAAGACATGACGGAGGAAGTCTTCGGTGAGTTGTTCCGCCACTCACCAATTCAAAGAACCAAGTTGGAGGGATTGAAGAGGAATATTCGTTGGATCATGAAGGAATAAAAAAAGGGGCTGTTTTTTATACAGCCCCTTCGATTCATGTTAAGATTTTGGTTCTAGTTAAGCTCTTACAAAACACCTGTTGAGAATGTTGCCATGTTGACTTCCAAAGGTGGCGTAACACCACGACTTAAGTTCCATGACCTCCTCGGCAATCAACGATTTGATTGCCTTCAGTAACTCTTTTTCGAAGAGTTTCTCATCAAAACTCACGCGAGTGAGGATCGACTTGAAGTAATTGAGCATTTTCTTCATTTGATAAAAATTACTCTAATAACAATAAAAGTGCTAGAAAATCACGCCCGGCTGGCGATGCATCATTGAAGGTAACAAACGCGTTTAACATCCGGAAGGAAATTCTATTTTTGTCTTATGCAACAAGTTGCGATTCAGTTTGCAGTTACTAAAACGAAACTCCACACTATTGTGGTACTCCTTTTTACCTTGTTTTCGACGACTGCCGTTTTTTCGCAGACGAACAAGATAGAAGTGACACTCGGTCCCGATCAAATTGGGGAAAACCAGCCTTGGACGATCACCGTCACCGTACACAACGACCGCCTCACCGGCTACGACAAGTTTCCTGACATCGACGGATTCCGCAAAGCCGGCACCTCCACGCAAGCCCAAACCATGGTCGTCAATGGCCAAATCACAAGTTCCCAAGGCGTCGTGATGACGTATCTGCCCACCAAACAAGGCACATTTAATGTTCCAACATTTACTATCACCGTCAACAACTCACCGATTACCGTTCAAGGGAAAAAAGTAACCGTGGGTCCCCCCGCCACCACACGCAACAGTGATCCCTTCCGTTCACTCTTCGACCCCAATGAAGGTGACTTTTTCTCACGCAGTGGCCCCACCGAATACGTTGATATCAAAGAGGATGCGTTCCTCGCGTTCACGACCACCAAAGATGAAGTTTACATGGGTGAGGGGATCAATGCCAAGTTGGCATTCCTCGTGGCCGACAACAACCGGGCGCCGCTCCGATTTCACAACTTGCCCAAGCAGTTGGGTGACATCATGAAGAAACTTCGTCCTGCAAACTGTTGGGAGGAAAACTTCAACATCGAAAACATTGAAGGTGAGTTGGTGAGTATCAATGGGCGCAACTTTACGGAGTACAAGATCTATCAAGGCACTTTCTACCCGTTGAATACAAACGAAATCGTGTTCCCATCGGTGGGATTAGAAATGTTGAAACCCAAAATTGCCAAGAACCCTACTTTCTTCGGACAAAATCAAATCGAAGACTATAAGACTTTCTATACCAAAGCGAGAACAGTAAAAGTAAAGGAGCTGCCGCCCCACCCGCTGCGCGATGCTGTCGCCGTCGGCAACTATCGGTTGGAAGAACGACTCAACGAAACTTCGCTGTACACGGGACAAAGCGTCAGTTACGATTTCGGTGTATATGGTGAGGGAAACATTTCTTCGATCGACAAGCCTATGTTGAAGAATGATGACAACTTCGAGTTTTATGAACCCAACGTCCGCCAAAGCATCAACCGAGAGTTCGGACGCGTCACCGGGTCAAAGACATTTAGCTATTTCATGATTCCGAAAGAACCTGGCGAATACAAACTCGGCGACTACTTTAAATGGATTTACTTCAATACATCCACAAAAAAGTATGACACGCTTCGCTCAAAACAAGTGGTGACCGTTCAGGGTGAAAGTAAAAAGAACTTCTCGATCGAAAGTTCAGACATGGGCTCGTTCTACAATCAAATTGATGGCGCGAGCAATGAACTTACCCCGAACACCCGGACAAACTGGGTCCGCTGGGGCGCAAATGGTTTTGCCGTTTTGCTACTGGCCGGCGCTGCAGTTGTAATGACGAGAAAGGGTAAGAGTTAAGAATTTAGAGTTAAGAATTTAGAATTAAGGACTAAGGATTCAGGATTTAGGCCTTTTTATTCGTTCGAGCTAAGAGAATAAAATCGGCGATGACGAGAGCGGCCATAGCCTCCACGATGGGGACCGCGCGAGGAACGACACACGGATCGTGGCGACCTTTCCCAGACACAGTGGCACTATTCCCTTCCTTATCCACACTTTGCTGATCCTGCATGATCGTGGCGACGGGCTTAAACGCTACATTAAAGTAAATGTCCTCGCCATTTGAAATTCCCCCTTGTACACCTCCCGAATGGTTGGTCTTCGTGCGAATGCGACCGCCGTCGTTGAAGAATTCGTCGTTGTGTTGCGAACCACGCAGCTGAATGCCTTCGAAGCCACTCCCATATTCGAATCCTTTTACGGCGTTGATCCCCAACATCGCCTTACCGAGCTCGGCGTGTAATTTATCGAACACAGGTTCGCCAAGACCCACCGGCGTATTCTGAATGACACAGGTGACTATGCCACCAATGGTGTCGCGATCGAGACGCACTTGGTCAATTAATTGGATCATCTTGTTTGCCGTTGTTGCGTCGGGACAACGTACGATGTTGTCTTCGGTCTTAGATAAATCCAACTGCGTGTAGTGCGGTGCCTTGATGTCGCCAACTTGCGAGACGAATGCAGAAACACTCACACCGTGTTCGCGGAGGAACATTTTTGCAATAGCCCCTGCTGCTACGCGTGCAGCCGTTTCGCGAGCCGAACTTCGACCGCCACCCCGGTGATCTCGGATTCCGTATTTGGCTTGGTAGGTATAGTCTGCATGCGAAGGGCGGAACGTATTTTCGATATGGCTGTAGTCCTTGCTCCGTTGATCTTGGTTTTCGATCACGATCGCGATGGGGGTGCCCGTCGATTTACCTTCGAAGACGCCACTCAGAATTTTGCATGCATCATCTTCTTGGCGTTGCGTGGTGATCCGCGACTGCCCCGGTTTACGACGTTGCAATTCCGACTGAATGAATCCTTCGTCGATGGTCAGACCAGCGGGACAGCCGTCGAGAATTACGCCAATCGCTGCGCCATGCGATTCGCCAAAGGTTGTTATTCGAAAAAGGGTGCCGTAGGAATTGCTCATGTAAATAAAAAAGTGGTACAAATCTAGGTGATTCCTTCGGCATGTTCGATAGGCGCGCTGATGAACTTGCCGCCTGACCTCATGCCATTCCGGAATGTCGCGCCTAACCTCTATCTTGTTACACAACGAACGCGCATGATCGACGCTCAGAACATCATTCGACAACTTACCCAAACCTACGCGGACGGAGCTTGGTTTGGCGATACTTTTATGGAAAAGCTAGAGGATGTCACGGAAAAGGAGGCATTCACGCGACCTGCCCCAGATATACACTCGATCGCCGAGTTGATTGCCCATGTTATTTATTGGCGCTCGCCGTTGATCAAAGCACTGAAAGGATCTCCCGACTACAAGGGCTCCGTAGAACATCCAGACAACTGGACAGATTTGGAGACGTTGCAGAAGCGTGGATGGAAAAGACTAATGAAAGATTTTGACGAATCTCAGAAATCGATGATCGCGCTGTTACAAGACGTCAAGCCCACATTTTTCGAACAACTGTATGCACCTGGACGCACGTGGGGATTCGTCGTGGAGGGCATCGTGCAACACGATATCTACCATTTGGGTCAGCTTGCCCTGGTGAAGAAGATGGTCCGCCTATAAAAATGCGGCCCAAGACCCGAAACTCGGCACGAACATTTTTATAAATTCGTTGACCAACAAAAGACACATCCATGAAATCGGACCGTCGTGAATTTCTGGCAAAGGCCGCGGCACTCGCAACAGCGGCAGCGCTACCTCTTATTCCCCATTCGGCGCAAGCACATCCGCCCGTTCTCCCTTCCTTAAAGGGCAGAAAAATCCTGTTCACCTATGGCGGGTGGGATGGCCATGAGCCCCAGAAATTTGTAGACTATTTCACGCCTTGGTTGAAGGAAGAAGGTGCAGAAGTACAAGCGTTCCCGTCGCTCGAACCCTATACCGACAAGGCCCTCATGGATAGCATCGACTTGGTAATACAGGTCTTTACAATGTCGAAAATTTCTAAAGAACAAGAGAAGGGATTGCTCGAGGCCGTCCGCGTCAACGGCACGGGGATGGCGGGTTGGCACGGTGGCATGGGCGATGCGTTCAGAGAGAACGTAGAGTATCAATACATGGTCGGAGGCCAATGGGTGGCACACCCCGGCAACGTAATCGACTACGATGTGAAAATCGTTGACCATAAAGATGATGTCACGAAGGGCCTGAAAGATTTTCATATGAAGAGTGAACAATATTACATGCACATAGACCCCAATGTGAAAGTATTGGCCACCACGCGCTTCAATGGAGCAGTAAACCCATGGATCGATGGCGCCGTGTTGCCCGTAGCTTGGAAAAAATCCTATGGCAAGGGGCGAATCTTCTATACATCGGTGGGACACAACTTGGCGCATGTTACGGAAGTCCCCGATGCGATCGAATTGATCAAGCGTGGAATAAAGTGGGCCAGCGCCAGTAAATACGAGGCACCCGAAAAGTGGCTAAATCCCGCGTACAAATTCTGATCTAGTCCAACTTACTTTCCCTAACTTACAAGCAAAAGTAAGTTGAGATGAAGTTCACGCGTCAACAATTTATCCGATCCATCGGCATCGGAACTGCTGCTGCACTCACACCTGGGCTCAGCCTAGCAAGAACAGCGCATACCAACGACAACCGACCAACGTCGTTGATGATTGGGTTGGCTTCTTACACCCTGCGAAGTTTACCCCTCGATGGTGTGATCGCCACCTGCAAACGGCTCGACATCGGTTTCTTGGCCCTGAAGAGCATGCATTTGCCGCTAGAAGCTTCCCCCGACGAGATAAAAGTGGCTGCCGAGAAAGTGCGCGCAGCGGGCATTAAACTCTATGGTGCCGGCGTCATCTACATGAAAACAAAGGAGGAGGTTGAAAACGCATTCGCCTACGCAAGCCATGCCGGCCTCGAGACCATCATCGGAGTGCCGAATCACGACTTGTTGACACTTGCCGAAGAACAAGTTAAGAAGTACAACATCCGACTCGCCATCCACAACCATGGACCTGGCGACAACCTGTATCATAGTCCCAACGATGTGTGGGCAAAAATCAAAGACCTAGATCCGCGCATCGGTTTGTGCATCGATGTCGGACACGTCGTCAGGATCAAGGAAGACCCGATCCCCATGATACAAAAGTATAAAGCGCGTCTCTACGACTTGCATATCAAAGATGTGAACAAAGGCGAAGAAGATGGTACACCGCTCGAGTTTGGTCGTGGTGTGATTGACATCCCCGGGATCGTGAAGGCCCTAAAGAAAATTGACTATCGCTATCGGGTCGCAATCGAATATGAAAAAGACGGCGACGATCCGATACCCGGACTGGCTGAATCGATTGGCTACTTGCGCGGTGTGATCCGCACCGTGTAGAAAATTCGCAACAAGAATCCTGAACCCGAAATCATTGAATACGTCCCCAAATTCAGAAACGCCCAAGAAGGGTAGTCGCCTTACGTGGTATATTCTCATCGCTCTATTGATTGGGATAGGCTTAGGTTTCCTGTTGAATCGCACCTATCTCGATGGTGAGAATCTCGCGTTGGAGCAAATTGATTCGAAGATCAAGGAAGTCCAACTGCTAAAAGCAGGGGCGGATAGCGTCACCCTGGCACAGGCGGAGTCGGAGTTGATGAGTCTTGGAAAAGAACGGAACCAAATCTTGTCGGCACGTGACAAGAAGGTGGAGCCATTTTCTTTGCTCGCCGACATCTTTTTGCGCCTGATTAAGATGATCGTCGCGCCTCTGGTGTTCAGTACGCTCGTTGTTGGGGTCGCCAAACTGGGCGACATAAAAGCAGTCGGTCGAATTGGAGGTAAAACCTTGCTCTGGTTTCTGTGCGCATCTCTTTTGAGTCTGCTGTTGGGCATGGTGATGGTGAACCTCTTCCGACCCGGCGAGGCGATGCATTTGCCGCTGCCCACCGTGGGCTCGACAAGCGGTATCGTCGCGACCGGTTTTTCACTCAAAGACTTCCTGTACCACATTTTCCCCGCCAGTGCCGTCGACGCAATGGCAAAGAATGAGATCCTTCAGATTGTGGTGTTTGCCCTGTTCTTCGGAGTGGCCACCGCGGCAATCGGCGAAAGCGGAAAAGTGCTCATTACTTTTTTCGACGCCGTCGCCCACGTTATCTTGAAAGTGACCGGCTATGTGATGAACCTGGCGCCTCTTGCCGTACTCGGCGCCATGACGGCGATCATTGCCAAACAGGGAATTGGCATCCTGAAAACCTATTCGATTTTTATCAGCGAATTTTACTTCAGCCTGCTCTTGCTCTGGTGTCTCTTGATTTTTGCCGGATTCGTCGTAATTGGAAAGCGGATTTATCAACTCGTTAAGCGCGTGAAAGAACCAACCTTGTTGGCATTCTCGACCGCTAGCAGCGAAGCGGCATTTCCTAAAACGATGCAGGAACTCCAACTATTTGGCTGCAAGGACAAGATCGTGAGTTTCGTGCTGCCCTTGGGTTACTCGTTCAACCTCGACGGAAGTATGATGTATATGACTTTTGCGACATTATTTATCGCTCAGTCGTACGGAATTCCCCTTACGATACCAACACAAATCAGCATGCTGTTGGTCTTGATGTTGACCAGCAAAGGAATCGCCGGCGTTCCGCGAGCGTCGCTGGTGGTCATTGCCGGGACTCTGGCCACGTTCAACATCCCCGAGGCTGGATTGGCGTTGCTTTTGGGCATAGACCCCCTACTCGACATGGGAAGGAGCGCGACCAACGTAGTCGGCAACAGTGTCGCCACCGCCGTGGTGTCCAAATGGGAGGGAGAATTAGGCCCGGGCGCGAAAGAATAAGGCACTTCGCGAGGAACTATTTTCTACTACCTTTGTTCGTTAGGAGAACAAAAAACCGACCCAGATGCTGACCGCGGCCCCGAAACGCATAAACATTTACCTCGAATCGAACCCGAACCCGAATTCATTGAAGTTCGTGGTGAACGAGATGCTGGTTCCTGAAGGAATGAGTTTCGATTTCCCGGACGCGGTAAGCGCCCAAGAAGCTCCGCTCGCACAAGAACTGTTCGAATACCCGTTCGTCGATCGGGTATTTTACATGAGCAACTTCATCACGGTGACCAAGAAAGAAGGTATCGAGTGGATGGAAATCCAAGATAAGCTGAAGAAGCACATCCAGTCTTTCCTAGAAGCGGGTAAGCTGATCCTCGATGTAAAGGCCCCTGAAAACCCTGTCAACGAGTTCGACACGGAAACGGTCATCAAGATTAAGACCATCCTAGACGAATATATCCGCCCCGCCGTGGAGCAAGATGGAGGCGCTATCACTTTCCATTCATTTCAAGAGGGCGTAGTGCGGGTGAACTTACAAGGTTCGTGCAGTGGATGCCCGTCGTCTACCGTGACGCTTAAGGCTGGAATCGAGAATCTCTTCAAGCGCATGATGCCCGAAGAGGTGAAAGCCGTCGAGGCCCTCGGATAATCTGTTGTTATTTTCGTCATGTGTTGAACGGCTTCGGTTTTAAGCCGGCTTTTGCTTCATTTGAGAAAATAAGAACATGCAACGAATCATCCCTTTTCTTTTGTTTGCCCTGTTGACGACGGAAGCCGTGGCCCAACCCATTGAGGTGATGACGTACAACATTCGGTTGGATGTCGCCTCCGACGGCGTCAACCAATGGAGCAACCGCACGGAAAAACTCCCCGCACTCATCCGCAAGTACCATCCCGACCTCGTGGGTTTGCAAGAAGCCATGCACCATCAGCTGATGGGTATCCTGAAGGCATTACCCGAGTATGGATACATTGGCGTGGCACGCGACGACGGAAAGGAGAAGGGTGAATATTCAGCCATCCTCTATCGCAAAGATCGATTCGACGTGTTGTGGCAAAAGACCACTTGGTTGTCGGAAACACCGGATGTGCCTGGAAGCAAGAGTTGGGATGCGGCTATCACACGTGTATTGACGCGTGGCCTGTTCAAGGACAAGAAAAGCAAAAAAGAATTCCTGTATTACAATACTCACTTCGACCACATTGGTCAGGAAGCCCGTAAGAATTCGGCGTCAATTATCTTGAAGACGATTGCCGCAGAAAAAGGAAAGAAGACTCCCGTGCTGGTGACAGGCGACTTTAACAGCCAGCCGTCCGAGGATCCGTATAAGGTAATCGTGTCGAGCGGGACGCTAACGGATGCGCGTCCAGCGGAGTCAACGCAAGGAACATTTTGCACGTTCGCGGTAAATGGACCAGCGTGCACGCTGATCGATCATATCTTTTATTCGAAGCAGTGGAAGGCAAGCAACTACCGGGTGATCACGGACAACGACGGAACCTATTATCCATCCGATCACCTTCCCGTGATGATCACCGTACGATAGAGGTTGATCCCACATTCGCTTCCACGCACTGATTGGACGTTCCACGTCACTACGTTAACAAGGAATCAAGCCAAACTTCTTCGCAGCTCGGTGTAACACGAACAATAGATTTACAGGAAAGCGTCTTCTCGAAAAGAGAGCGTGTATCGTCTGTTAAAAAACACCGAACCAAGCGTCCGACTTAACTTCATGACACGGATTGGACATTGGATCACCGGAAGGCTCCCAACAACTCAGTCACTTTCTGTTTGCGAGGTAAACACCACCGAGAATAGCGGCCATCCCGATATAATGTCCGAGATACAACTGCTCGCCATCGAGTAGTCCCCAGCCAACGGACACGACAGGCATGATGTATGTGACGGAGCTGGCGAACAATGGAGTAGATATTTTGACCAAGTTGGTGAACAAGAGTGTTGCGACGGCGGTACTCATGCACCCCAACAACACGATGTACCCGAAAGCGGTCCATGCGCCTTCAACGGTTGTCAAGCGTGTGGTGAAGTCGGTGAATCCAAATAGATAAATCAATGCGATAGGGCCGACCGTCATGATAGAAATCGAGGTGATGGTGAGTGGAGGCAGTGTCTGAATTTTGAACTTCACCCAATTAAGATTTGCGGCGTACATGATACAAGCTGCCACAATCAATAACGTGTAATAATTGATTCCTGTGATTCCCGCGCCATCGCGCGATAGCATCAAGAGGACGGTTCCGAGAAGACCGATGAGGGTACCGACCACGGCAGAGCCCTTGAAACGTTGTCCAAACAAGATGGTACCTACGATCATGGTAAAAATTGGCGAGAGCGTGTTCAAGATTCCCGCCAAGGAGCTATCCATTTTTGTTTGAGCGGTTGAGAACATGAAAGCAGGAAGGAAGATCCCCAACATACCTGAGACGAACACCAGTTTGTAATCGGAGAGTTGCAATCCGCGCAAGCGTGTGAGGGCCACAGGAAGGAGGAAGAGGAAGGCAGCGCTTACACGCAGGGTGGCCACTTGTGTGGGACCGAATACTTTGAGGCCTTGTTTGATTAAGATGAACGAAGTTCCCCAGATCAGTGAAAGGACGAGTAACAGAACAATCGCCTTCAGATTTTTATTGTCGGACATAGCGACCCTACAAGGGCGTGGCAAATAAAACGAATGCGTGCGACAACTCCGAAGGAAAAACGTTCATCACATCTAGGCGGTGGTAAAAGCCTCGGCATATGCGTGGGCCACTTCGTCTAGGATGGCAAACACTTCGTTGGGTGTGCCAGCTTCCACCAAACGCGTGCGGTAGGGTTTAAAGTCGGGTAGACCTTTGAAGTAGCTGGCGTAGTGACGACGCATTTCAAAAACGCCCAGTTTGTCGCCTTTCCAACGTACGCTGAAGTCGAAATGGGCCTTTGTGACGCGTACCCGTTCGGCGACGTCGGGCGGCGCTAGATGTTGCCCCGTGGCAAAAAAGTGCTTGATCTCTTGAAACACCCAGGGATACCCGATTGAAGCTCGCCCGATCATGATACCGTCTACGCCGTAGCGTTCGCGATATAGTTTGGCCTTTTCGGGAGAATCGATGTCGCCATTGCCGAAAATGGGGATCTTGATCCGTGGGTTTTTCTTGATTTCGCCGATGAGGGTCCAGTCTGCTTCACCCTTGTACATCTGCACGCGGGTGCGACCATGAACGGTGAGAGCTTGAATTCCTATGTCTTGCAGACGCTCGGCAACCTCGGTAATGTTTTTGGTCTTTTCGTCCCAGCCGAGGCGTGTTTTTACCGTCACTGGCAATCGGGTGGCCTTCACGACCTCCTCGGTCATTCGGACCATCTTGGGGATGTCTTGCAGCAGAGCCGCGCCGGCGCCCTTACAGGCCACCGCTTTTACGGGACAGCCATAATTGATGTCGATAATGTCGGGGCGGGCTTCTGAGGCGATTTCGGCCGCTTCACGCATGCTGTCGACGTTGCCGCCAAAGAGTTGGATGCCGATAGGGCGTTCGTATTCGAAGATGTCCAGCTTCTGCCGACTCTTGGCGGCATCGCGGATCAGTCCTTCCGACGAGATAAACTCGGTATACATCAGGTCGGCGCCACCCGCCTTGCACACGGCACGAAACGGCGGGTCGCTCACGTCCTCCATGGGCGCAAGCAACAGGGGGAACTCCCCAATCTCCACGTTTCCGATTTTCACCATGACGATACCCCCGCGTTTTGCTTTTGAGGTGATTATATTGCACCCCAGAACTACGGGACGACAAAAATAATTCATTTTTCCAGCATGGCAGACTTACAGCCCACCGGGCCTACGATAGAGATGATACCGTCTGCGCCTCAGCGATCGATGTCACCCTGGAGCGTTTTGGCAATAATCCTTGTCGCGATGCTCATAGGGTTCGGCCTGGTGGGACCACTGGTTGGATTCCTCGTGGCATTTCCCTTTTATCCCGGCGACGGACTCCAGTTCTTGAAAGAACTTTCAGAGGGCACCAAGAATCCGGACGTTAAGGTACCCGCCCTCATCGTGCAAGGGTTTTCAACTTTCGTCGGTTTGGCCCTGGTACCCATCCTTTTTTGGACCGCAATAAAGAAACAGCGGATCGTTCAGTTGTGGAAGGGCACTGCTATCACACCCATGCACCTTTTGATAGCGGCGGGCCTCGTGTTGGTATCCATCGGCCCCGGTTCGTGGATCATCGAACAAAACGCTAAGCTCGATTTGCCGGATGGCGCGTTTGAGAATTGGGCCAAAGACTTTGAACAGCGCGCAATGGACCTCACTTTATTCCTCACACAGTTCGATTCCTTCGGCCAGTACCTTCTGGGAATGCTGGTGATCGCCGTGCTTCCAGGTTTTGCCGAAGAGTTGTTGTTCCGCGGAATCATTCAACGAGAGTTGCAGCGGGGCACGAACAATATTCACGCGGCTATTTGGATTAGCGCCATCCTCTTTGGTGCTTTTCACCTCCAATTCTATGGCCTCGTACCTAGAATCCTCCTGGGTGCATTGTTTGGTTACTTGTACTATTGGTCGGGAAACCTCTGGGTTCCGATGTTTGCACACTTCCTGAACAACGGTTTTCAAGTCACGATGATGTATACGCAGGTCGACAAGGAACTGGGAATGGATTCTGTGGAACCGGAGTCGTTGCCAATGTCGGTTGTATTGATAGGTACCGTTGCGTTCGCGGCGCTGATGTATTTTTTCTACCAGTCGCGAACGAAAACTGATCTTAGCTAAATGGCTGTGCCTTTCCGGAGTCTCCCCAATCTTGCACAAAGGATCATCACGGCCGTGGTTGGAGCCGCGGCGGTCATTTTTGGCGTCGTGTTCAGCGAGTGGACGTTCTTCGCCATCTTCTTTACGATTTGTATCCTCACGCTCACCGAGTTTTACAATCTCACGGGACTCGACGGGCTCGTTCCTCAGAAGACGTTCGGCACGATCTGTGGCATGACCGTCTACTCACTATCGTTCTTCGTCGAACGCGGCGACTTACCGCATAAGGTCTATTACTTAATTTTCCCTCTCGTATCGTTTGTGTACATGATCAAGTTGTACAAAAGATTTGAGCGGAAGCCATTCACGAACATCGCCTTCACATTCCTAGGTATCTTTTATGTGGCGATTCCATTTTCGTTGCTGAACATCGCGGCGTTCGAGAACGGCACCTACAACTTCGAGATCATTTTTGGATCACTCTTCATCTTGTGGGCAACAGATACGGGCGCCTATTTCGCCGGCACTTGGTTTGGGAAAAGGAAACTCTTCGAACGCATTTCTCCTAAGAAATCGTGGGAGGGCGCCGCGGGAGGGGCGTTCCTCGCGTTGGTTTTCACATTCGGGATCGCCTACTTCTTCCAGTCGCTTCCGATGTGGAAGTGGCTATGTGTGAGTGCCATCATCATCGTCGGCGGGGTGTATGGCGACCTCGTAGAGTCGCTCCTCAAGCGCAGCATAGAAATCAAAGACTCGGGCACCGCGCTCCCAGGCCACGGCGGTTTCCTCGATCGGTTCGACGGCCTGCTCATCTCCGCGCCTTCTATTGTCGCCTTTTTGGAGCTCACCGAAGGGATCTAGTTTTTTAGAATTTCAAACCGAAAGGATTTCCTACCAGCGCATTTCCTTCGGCGTTGTGCCCCTCCACAGGAACAAAATTTGGCACCTCGGATTGTTGTTCGCGTATCCAGGGCATTTCCTATCTTTGCAACCGTTTTCGGAAACGATTTTTTGGTGGATGGACGGACAAAATGACATACCCTCAACCTGTTCCATCTCGTTTATTGATCTAGCATTCAATCAACAACGGACATAATACAACATATGGGCTACCTAGAACCAGCACCTCTCCTCGACAAAGAGAACCCTTTCGAAGCGATGATGTCGCGTTTTCGCACCGCGTCGCAGATCCTCGGACTCGAAGAACAGGTTTACAACGTACTTAAATCGCCTGCACGCCAGGTGATTGTTTCGCTACCCGTCACGATGGACGACGGCAGCATCCGCGTATTCGAAGGATACCGCGTGATTCACTCAACTATCCTAGGCCCTTCGAAAGGTGGTATCCGCTTCGATCCACACGTCAACCTCGACGAGGTGAAAGCGCTCGCGGCGTGGATGACCTGGAAATGTGCGGTCGTGGACATCCCCTACGGTGGTGCAAAAGGCGGCGTGGCCTGCAATCCACGCGAAATGTCGGCCGGCGAAATAGAGCGTCTCATGCGCTCGTACACGCAAGCGATGGTCGACATCTTCGGCCCCGATAAAGATATTCCCGCTCCGGATATGGGTACTGGCCCCCGCGAAATGGCGTGGCTCATGGACCAATACTCTCGCTCACAAGGCATGACTGTAAACGCCGTGGTGACCGGTAAACCAGTAGTATTAGGTGGCTCGCTCGGGCGCACCGAAGCAACCGGTCGCGGTGTGATGATCAGCACACTCGCCGCCATGGAAAAATTGAAGATCAATCCCTACAAGGCCACATGTGCCGTGCAAGGATTTGGCAACGTCGGCTCGTGGGCCGCGCGTCTCTTGGAAGAACGTGGCTTGAAAGTGCTGGCAGTAAGCGATATCTCCGGTGCCTATTACAATGAGGCCGGCCTCGACATTGAGAAAGCACTGAAATACCGCGACGCCAACAAGGGAACACTCGACGGATACGCAGAAGCACAAAAGATCACAAACGACGAGTTGCTCACACTACCCGTGGATGTGCTGGTGCCCGCAGCTACCGAAGACGTCATCACCGTTTCGAATGCGCCGCGCATCCAGGCAAAGTTGATTGTAGAAGGTGCAAACGGTCCTACTTCCTCGAAGGCCGATAGCATCATCTACGAGAAAGGTATCAGCGTGGTGCCGGATATCCTCGCCAACGCGGGTGGCGTCACGGTCTCTTACTTCGAATGGGTGCAAAACCGTTTGGGCTACAAATGGACCGCCGACCGTGTCAACCGCCGCAGCGATCGGATCATGAAAGACGCCTTCGAAAATGTTTACAAAATCGCCATGGAGTACAAAGTGTCGCTGCGCATCGCCGCGTACATGGTCGCCATCGATAAAGTGGCGAAGACGTTGAAGTTTAGAGGAGGCTATTAGAATTAAGAATTAAGAATTAGGATTTAAGATTTAGGATTTAGAATAGGGAGTGACTTTGGTTGGGCTTCGTCCTCAATTCGAAGCTCCCAATTCTGAATTTCCAATTCTGAATTCTAAATTCTGAATTCTAAATTCTCGTAGTACCTTTGCCCCTCAACGCTTTCACCATGACGATTCACCGCGAAGGATACACGCTCCTATTTGTTTCATTGGTTGTCCTTTTCGGGATTAACTACCTAGTAGCGTACCTCGCGCCAGGCTCGTTGATCCTTCAGAACGTGGTGATCGGCATCAGCGTGCTGTTGTACTTGGTAATCCTCCAATTTTTTCGGAATCCAATCTTCGACATCAACAAAGGTGAAAAGACCGTGCTCGCACCAGCCGATGGAAAGGTGGTCGTGATCGAAGAAACAATCGAACCTGAGTACCTGAAGGATCGCCGGCGACAGATTTCGATTTTCATGTCGCCAGTGAATGTGCACGTCAATCGGATGCCCGTCGCAGGTACGATCAGTTTCTTCCGCTACCACGCTGGCAAGTACCTCGTCGCATGGCATCCCAAGTCGAGCACCGAAAATGAACGAACCACAGTCGTAGCGAAAACAAAAACGGGCACAGAGATTTTATTTCGTCAGATTGCCGGCGCACTCGCGCGTCGCATCAAGTGCTACGTTACCGAAGGACAACCCCTAGATCAAGGGCAGGAGTTTGGCTTCATCAAGTTTGGTTCCAGGGTGGACGTCTATCTTCCACTCGATGCAAAAGTGATCGTCAAGGTCGGCGATGTAACCAAAGGAGGTCGAACCGTGATCGCGGAACTTGCGTAACGACCTAGCGGCCAAAATTTCTAAGCCGCTACCACTTCATCAAAAGCCTTGATGAAGCCCTTCATCTCGTCGGTGGTGCCGATGCTCACGCGACACCATTCTTTTCCTTGGTAGTCCCATACGCGGATGAGATAGCCTTTTTCCTCGGTCTTCGCCAAAATGGTTTTTCCATCTTTGGGCGCGGGGAAGAACACAACGTTGGTTTGTGGATTGCCATGATACCACTTTCGCGCCGTCAGGTAGTCGGTCAACACCTTGCGTGCCTCGGCGTTCTTGGTGCGCACCATTTGAATGAAGGCCTCATCTTCCATACACGCTTGCGCTGCGGCAATAGCTGTTTGGCTGGCAGAAAAGCCGTCGCCAAAACGCTCGAGTTTCCGGATGATGTTCGGATGTGCCACAACATAACCTAGTCGAAGTCCAGCGATGCCATAAATTTTTGAGAAGGTCCGCGACACGATCACATTCGCGCCTTTCTTGACCAAGTCAATCATCGACCTTTCTTTCACGGGGCCGAGGAATTCCAAGTAGGCTTCATCCGAATACACGACCGCCTTTTTCGAAGCCTCTTCAGTGAATGCCCGCACTTTGTTGTGGTCTACATATGTTCCCGTCGGGTTGTTGGGGTTGCACGTAAAAATGAGCTTGGTGTCGGACTTGATCGCCGACAGCATCGCGTCGTAGTTGTATTCGAGTTTGTCGTTGAGGTCTACTTTATCCCATCGGGCGCTCATACCCATCGCGTAGTCCATGAGCAAAGAGAAAGTAGGCCACCCCGATAACACGCTTCCTCCTTCTAGCCCGTAAGCGGCCCCCGCGATGGACAATATCTCGCCCGAGCCGGCCCCCAACATGATGTATGCGGGTTCTACACCTTCCTTTTCCGCCAGTTTCTTGCGGAGGACTTCCATGGTCTGAAACTGATAGCGATTCCCCTCGGGTAAGCTGGCAATCACCGCCTCTCGCGCTTTCGGAGAAGGGCCATACGGGTTCTCGTTCGAGTTCAACCGCACCTTGGCACCTGCAGTCCTGTACTGAAAGTACGCGCGCTCAGCCTCGCTCATAGGGCCGGCTTCAAGCCGTGAAACAGCCGAGGTCGACAACGCAAAACCAGCTGATAATGCAAACGCGGATTTGAACCAGTTACGACGGGAGAGTTGCGATTCCATGAAATGATAGGTTAAGGATTCAGTACGTTTCTAAAGTTATGAAAAAACTCGTTCGAAAAATCTTGCCGCCGCGGCACCGAGCCGAAAACGATGAGGAATTTGAAAATTCGGTCATTACTTATATTTTCATTGAATAACAAAAGCTCATGCTCATCTACGGTTGGAACTCGTTTGTAGTCGGAAAACATAAACCGTCCGACATCGGCCTGGAAGCAGAAATGGACCGCGATGTCCTTTTCGAACGTCGTCAAAAATATGTTCACATCTTTTGGATCCCGGTTTTCGGTATCGGCAAAGTGTGGGTCATGCGGAAAACCAACGACAGCAATCAGTACAAAGTCAACGATGACGTCGAGAAGGTCTTGAAGTATAAATTCCCGAACCATCCCACTCCTTGGTACACGTTTGCCCTTCCGCTGCTCGTTGCAGCTATCTTACTCATCGGTCAGGTGGTGCAAATGTTCGGCGCCTGAGACTTGGGTCCAATTACCCCTTCTTACGGATTTTCACCCAGTACAGCGGCGCGCGCCAACCCAACTTTTGTTGAACCCGCGACCAAGTGTCGGTCGGGTCGTACTTGATCTCAGCATCGTAAACCGTCAGCCGACTCAGTGAATGATGGAAGTAATGGTCGACCATCGTTGGCACGCCTTGCGATTCAAAATACGACTTCGACCTGAGCCGAGCACTTGTCACAGCTGAACCCGAGTAGAATGGGCTGTCTATGATGTGAATCGACCCTCCCAGATTAATCATCTTGAGGAGGCGTTCCACGACCGCATCTAAATCAGAAAAGTATTGAATGGAAGCGGCGAGCACCACCACGTCGACCGAGATGGCATCCAGAGCTCCCGAAAAGATGTCGACCCGGGCGAATGTGTTGGAGCCATCGTCGAGCCGGGCGGCTTGCTGCAGTTCGAGCCCACCAAGGTCGACTCCCAAAATTGAAATCTGGAGATGCCGGTGCAAATAGCGGGTGAGCCACCCGTTGCCGCAACCGACCTCCATCAACGTGGTAGGGCGGCCCTTCCGGATATCGGACACAAGTCCGCTAGCCGATTTCTGTCGCATCTTCCATTCACGAGCATGAGGATGAGTCGAAGGAATATGTGGGAGGCCGCGAGCGGTGTCGTCATCCAGCAATCGACCTTCGCGTTTCCTCAACGGAAGGTATGCCTCTTCGAAGACGGTGGGTGGAAGAGTCTTTTGCACGAAGACGCCAGCCACTCGCTCGAATCGCTCTTTGTGAAAAAAGGATTCGTAGGTCGTCATCGTATTTTTCGGAGGGTGACAATGATATGATCACCGCACCGATTGAAAGGAAATTGATGTCTTAACGCGGCGTCTACGGTGCGCAGCGAGTGGTAGAGTTTCGGGTACTTCGACGGAAAATCACCACGATGTGGCGGCGGTGAAGTTAACGCGAGACTTTCGCACGCCACTAAATCGAAGTTGGCCCCAAATGCACGTCGCACATCTCCAAGGGAATGGTACCAAGTTCTAAAGTAGTTGCCCTCGAGATGCGCGAGGACCCCCGGACGCGACCATCGGCGGAACGCACGTCGATTTCCCTTGAGGATAGTAGCAAGTTCCCAAGGGCAAACAGGTGGCATGATGACCCACGTGGTCAGCCCGCCCGTCGCCAAGAGTGGTTTTACCTGCGATGCAACCACCTGCAACGACTCGATACAATTCAGTCCGCCAAAATTGGAAAACACGTGATCGAATTTCGCGGGCAACAATGGACTCAACTGGTCGTACGAAAGCTGACGGACGCTGATCTTATCCCGCGCCTCAGCACGCGTGGCCTTTTTCTCTAGCTCATGAATCATACCGCTGGCGATATCCGTCGCGAGCACGGAGTGTCCCTGCGAAACAAACCAGAGCGCGTCGATTCCCGTGCCCGCGTTGAGTTCTAACACGTGACTCGCCGGCTTGAGCACGCGCGACAGATGTTGATAGACTTGTTTGCGCAAGTCTTGAAGTACTGCGTTGGCCGCGTCTTCCTGGTCGAAATGCGGTGCCTGTGTGGAAAAGGCACGGTCGACAGCCGCATTACTTGACATGGCGCCGGTAGAGGTGGTCGAGTTTGTATTTTCTCACCACCGCGAGCGGGATGTGCACGGTGAGAGCTGCAATTTGTCGAATCGATCTAGCGTGGAAGATCCTTCGAAAGGAATGCTTCCCTTTTTCGATCGCGTACCTATTGTGAACATATCGGTGGAGGACTCGATACAAGTTCGGGGAATAAGTTCCTTGATACATCAGCGCCAGGTCATCGGAGTCGGACCAATTTTGCTTTTCCGTCAATTGATCTCGCACCTTCTCGTAAAACTTGGTGCCGGGCAGCGGATAGGAGACCGAGATTCCGATTTCATCCGGCATCAATTGCAGCACAAGGTCGATCGTCTTTTGAATGTCTTCGCGGGTCTCGCCCAAGTAACCAAACTGCAGGAAGAGACCGACACGAATACCATGACGATGAAGCAATCGTGTGGCTTCACTGATTTGTTCGACGGTCGTGCCCTTATCCATGGCATCGAGAATTTTTTGTGACCCGGATTCAGCACCCATCCAGACGGTATCTACACCTGAACGCGCTAGCGCTTCGATCGTATCCTCTTCTAGGAGCAAGTCAGCCCGCGACTGAATTTTGTACCGGAACTGAAGACGATTTTGCTCAACCAATTTCTGAAACTGTTGAATCCATCCCGGCTTAAGCGCGAAGATGTCGTCACACATCCAAAAGTGGGAGGGATGATATTGTTCGATCAAAAATTTGATTTCACGAACTACATGCTCGGGTGAACGCGAGTGGTAGCGGTTTCCATAAATTGGTTTGGCGCACCAGTTACACTTGAATGGACACCCCCGCGTGGTCGCAATGTTCAGAGAAAAGTAACCGTGGTACTTGAGCCAGATCTTTCGATAAGAATCAATGTCAACTAAATCCCAACCCGGCATTGGCAACTCGTCGAGTTGGTGCATGACGGCACGCGGCGGTGTCTTGATGGTAGTACCTTTCTCTCGAAAAGCTATACCGGCAATTGTATGCGCTGGAATTCCGGAGTCAAGGGCATCAATCAGCGCGCGAAGGGTTGCTTCGCCTTCGCCCAACACAACGTAGTCGACGCCGCGATCGAGGTAGTAGTCATAACGATCGGTTGAATCGGAGCTATTGACAATAACGGTGCAGCCTGCTTCGCTGGCTATTTTCGCCATGCGACACGCGGCCTCCCGCATGTTGGTCAGGCACATCTTCGTTAAGTAGTTGAACCCATCGTCGTAAATGATTAGGTAGTGGGGATTGAACGACTTAATGTGATCAACAATTTCTTCCGGATGCTCGCGTAGGTTCGTGTCGAACAATGCGACTTGATGCCCCGTGTTTCGCAACAAGGCCGCCGCTTGAATTGTGGCCAGCGGCGGATAGGGTTGATGCGCCCGCCATTGCTTCGGGTCAAAGCGATAGAAATATGAATGCGTGAAGAGGAGCCGGCTCATGAAACCACCATTTCGCGAAAAAAGGCGCGAACGCCGTGATGGTACTTGTCGGTAATCCGCTTTTGGTAGTTGCTGACGTGATTTTTTGACACAAACTCCGATGATTTGAATGCCACCGAAAAGTCAGCTTCGTTTAGTTGATCACCATATAACCTGACGGAACGTGCCGTCAACCGCCGCATGGCCCATCGGTCGAGCCTATCCGCCACAGGTGAGAGCAACCATTCCACACTCGACTTGAACCACCGAAACGGTGTTCCGTGATTGGCCATTTTCATGCGACGATGTTGTGGGTAGAAATCCTTGAGCCAAGTGTTGTTATCCAGCAAGGTGTCGTAGGCGATCGAGTTGCAGATCGGAATCAATGTGGCCAACTCGGTTGCCGTAAAGATGTTCCGTTCGTCGATCACCAGCCGGTCGCTAGAGATATAATAGTTTACACAGAAATACTTGTGTGAGTTCAGTAGGACAATCTTTTGGAATAGCCCGAGTAGAGCCCGCGTTAACCAAACACGGTTCGGGGCGGTGACGATAAAGAAGTCGATGTCGCTATTCCGATCGAAGTAATTTTTTGACAGCGAACCCGACACCATCACAGCACGCACAAATGGGAACGTGTCAATCAACTTTGACCGTCTAACTGCTTTCGGCATCATTCGCCCCGCCATTTTGTTTCCCGATTCCCGGCGCAGTGCCAACGCGACATCGTCGCGTACCGAGTAAAACGAACCAAATTGGAAGATAACTTTTCCTACAACTAGGTGTTCAAGTTCGGCATGCACCAGGTCTAGGGTTTGACACTCGACATCCAACCGGATGTGAATCTCTTCGGCCGTTAGCGGGTAATGGAAAATGTCGGAGTAGATCAAAGCTCGAATGATCGAATCCGAAATTTTCGCCGAGAGATTTATTTTTACCATACCCTAAGATACTAAGCGTTCGGTGCGTTTGTGTAGTGCGGCCATCTTGGTTGTGAACTTATTCACCCATCCGTCGGGTCCCGTTCGGAGTTGGTTCGCGGCCAACGATGCAAAGAGAACGAAAAGAACGATCCCTTTTTGTGATTCCAAAGCAGATTCCGTCAAGCAAACGCAAATCCAGGCAGCCAAGCCAAAAACCCCGACCCATAGCCTCGCCCTGGCAAGAACGCGCAACAGAGAAATGAATATACCGATCAGAACGATCAAACCGAACAAGCCCATGCCCAAGTAGGTAAATGCAAATTGGTTGTGGGGATCGTACGTGTTAAGCTTGTTGTGCACATTCAGGTTGTCGGCAAAAAGTTGGATGTAATCCTTGACGTCGCCGGGACCAACACCGAACAACGGATTGACCGTTGGAATGGCCTGACTGGTAAGCCACCATAGAGAAACTCGAATGTTTATTGGGTTGTCGGCCATCGAAGCGGGTGGCCATTGAAAATTCGAAGCAGTGTATTCTTGCGTGTTGCGATACGTTGCGATCGGATTGAGCCACAGCAAAGCGACAGCACCAACCAAGAAGCAACCTACGAGTGCCCACCGGTACGCATGTCGTTGCTGGATGTGAATCGCTATGAATACCAAAGAGGCAATCGATAAGAATACGACGATTCGGGAGCTTAATAACGTAATGACCGCAAAGAGATATCCAATTAGTGCAAACATCAGAATTTTATTGATGTCGTGCCGCAGTAGCCCGCGTTCCATCACCAACAGAAGGCAAAACAACAGGTAAAAGGCAAAGTAGGTCGGGTGGATTCCAATTCCGGAAGCGAGCCCTACATAGGTGAAATAGGGCCAAAGGTTTGATGCTTCAGGGTGCAAATCTTGAAATGGCTTCGAGGGTCCAAAATTCCAGGAAGGGGTCGACGCATCTGCTGTCGTTAGCGCGTGTGCAAAACAAACAAACGTGCCGATGATGCACGCGGAAATGAAAACTGTGGCAAGTGCATCTATTTCTTTCTTTGAGAAGGCGATAGCCGAACCGATCAGCATGGGCGCCAATAGAAAACCAACCTTCTTTTCGACTTGGGCCCAACCTGCTGCGGAATTTTGTGAATAGAGTACGCCGAGGAGGTGTAAGCCAAACCAAGCCATCGGTAACCAAATGACAGGATTTCTAAAAATGACACCGAGTTTCTTTGAGAAGTTACCTTCGAATAGTGTCAACAAAAGAAAAGCACCCAAGGCGAGGTGGCAAACGACAATAGAAAAAGGAAGCGCTGCGACGGATGTTGCCAGCGTTACAAAGCGAACTTTAGATAGAATAGACTCAGTCACTGACCTCTCACGATCTTCAAAATCGCCCTTCGATTAATTTCATCCCGTTCGGTGTCAATAAACCACCCCCACTTATTAAAGTAAGCAATCGCACTGCGCGCATGATGGACGAATACGCGAAAGCTACGATATGACTCTCGAACATGGTGGTGGTAAACAGTGGCGTCAGGAAAGTAAACCGTTCTAAAGTTACGATGTAGTCGCCGGGTCAGATCAATGTCTTCCGTGTAGAGGAATATTCTCTCGTCGAAAAGCCCCGTGGAGCGGAGGGCGTCCGTGCGGAGGAACATGAAACAACCGCTCAGGAAGGGTACGTCCATCACTTGGTCGTATCCAGTAAATTTCATCTCGTATCGATCGTTGATCCGAGTGCTCACGGGTTTCAGCGGATGTAAAATACGACGCAGCAACAACGTGGTAGGCGAGGGAAGTAGCCGACACAAGTATTGAAGACGACCGTCGGGATAGAGCACCTTCGGCATCGCAAGCCCGACGTCCGCATTCGAGTCCATGAATGCAATTAGCTTGCGCAGCACATCGGCTTGAAAGTAGACGTCCGGGTTGAGAACCAAGTGGTAATCGGTCCCTTTCGCCAAAGACTGTTTCAATGCAAGATTGTGTGCCGCGCCGAATCCCATGTTGAAATCATTGAAGTGATAATGGATGTTGGGGCCCTCACAGACAGTTCGTGCCTCCGCACTGGGGGAGTTGTCGATGACGTACAAGTCGCTATTCGGTGCTGCTCGCAGAAAGCTATCGATCGCCGCCTGAAGTATCAGCGGTTTACTTTTGTATACGACAATCGATGCTGAAATCCTGCTCATAAAGTCCTCGCAATAAGCGTTCGAACAATTTGGTAACGTTGCTGAATTCTCGTCAATGGATGAAGCGTACTCCGTCGGCCAGAAGTGCTTGCATTTTTTCCGTGCAGACGATGATCGACCAACACGCGGTCGAGAAACTTGGTGCGGAAGCGTGTTTCTGCCACCATCCCGATCCAAGAGTCATGCAAACCCACTTGCTTCGGAATGGGTAATGCTGCTTGTAATACCTCCTTTCGAAAGGCCATGCAACAACCCATGTACGAGTTGCGAACAAGGTTGCGAAGTAGCCCACTCCTCGAACGGTTGAACTTGAAAAATGAAGGCACCATCACCACACCTTGCGCCGCCGACCCAGCGTCGTGCCGCACCAGTGTACAGTCGCACACCACCATGTCGAAATACTCCAGTTCGGCACACATCACCGATACCTTCTCAGGATACCAGATGTCGTCCTGGTCGGCAAGAAAAATATAGTCGCCCTTGGCCTGACGTAGCGCCAGCTCGAAGTTGTTGACGATGCCACGGCGGTCGTTGCGGTAAATGGAAATCCTCCTATCGCGGTAAGCCTCCACCAACGCCAGCGTGTCGTCGTGCGAATGGTCATCGGACACAATAAGTTCATCGTCCGGTCCAAGTTGACACATAATCGAGTCTACTTGCGCACGGATGTAGTTTGCCCCGTTGTGCACGGCCATACAAACACTTACCATGATGAGCCTAAGAGATGCTTGTTAAAAGTAAGCGTTATAACATTTAATCCAAGAAAACCCGTGTCACAGTTTGCACGACAGGGGTGTCTTTAACAAATCCATCACCAGCCGAAGGTATTATTGATTGTTTTTCGGAACACTTTCTGCCAGTCGGTCGAGTGCCACGATGGTGCTGGTGAGGATAAACAGCCCAATTGGATTGTTGATGTATTGATTGAAGACAGATTGGATAAAGACAAATAGAAACGAAAGGAAAAAAGCTGAAGCCCATGGTGCGTGCGAAGCGAGCAAGTATTTCCGAAACCCAACGATGAATACGGTAAGCCACACAAGTAGACCCAACAGACCTTGCTTGTGGAAAATTTCCAAGTAAGAGATCTCCATGTGCACCGGTCGGATCGGAACGCCGATCCCGAATCCATGTCCCACGAAAGTGGAAGTAAGGGTAGTTCGATCAGCGACCTCGATGAGTTGTCGTTTCCTGACGTTGTCGGAGTGTTCTCGGTCGCCGAGCAAGAAGGGTCTAGGTGCCTCCGTCTTTTGTACGGTATTTTCCTGAGCGGGTCGATCCAACCATTGACTCACCGATGAAATGAGTTGTTGACTATAGAAGGCGAAGAGGACAGCAGCGATCAGAAGGCATGCTGACCAGATGAGTCGACGTAAACCGCCTCGTTTCAGGATAGCCCAGTAGCCAGAGTAAGTTAGCAGCAGCGCAATCCAAAAGCCTCTCGTGGCGGACAGAACGATGGCCAAAAGTATCGGCAGCAACCAAATACGGTGCCTGGTGTCGCCAACGAGAAATATGAAGGCAATGCATAAGTAAAGGAATCCTTTGTAGAAAAAGGTGATCTCGCCACGGAAGAAGAACTCGCCCGTGGGATCGACTGTGTGATAAAAGGACAGAAAGGGTATTGCTCCAGTATGGATGGCGATCAACAGTGCCAAAAAAGCCAGCGCCAAAATGAGGCCGCCGAGTTGAAACCAACGAGCGAGCTGCTCCACGCGTCGAACGCTGTCGATCGAAAAATAAAGGAACGGAAGCAGGAAAAAGTAATGCAGTGGTTTAACATCTTCCAGAATCGCATGCCAGTTGGAACCCGCCGAATAGCCGATCACGATCCCGATAAGGAGCATGCCGGCAAAGATTCCAATCAAGGCATTGTATATCCGGGGAAGGTGCGCGCCGCGCAGCCAAGCGAAGGCTGTTACGATCATGGCAGCCAAGTACAACACCATACGGGCAGAGATGGGCCCCCACGCGATCAAGCGACCACCGCCACCCAACACAAGTTCAATTGAGATAAGCCCGAGCAACGCCGCGAACACACCACGCAACCAAGAAGTAGCTGATCCTTTCATCGTATATGATCGGTGGCGTGAATTCGATTGAAATTGGTGGGAAATGCCATTATATTTCTGTTTCAAACATATAAGCATTTATGGCGAAGCCCATCCAAACGAAAGCAGACTACCAAGAAGTGTATCAACAAAGTGTGTCGAACCCTGAAGCTTTCTGGGCGGATGTAGCGGCTGGATTTCAGTGGCGAACCAAGTGGAGCAAGGTGTTGGAGTGGGACTTCAACAAGCCCGAGGTAAAGTGGTTCGTGGGCGGAAAGTTGAACATTACCGAGAATTGTATCGACCGCCACCTGGCTACGCGAGGCGATCAAACGGCCATTATCTGGGAACCTAATGCGCCGGATCAAAAAGCGATTCATATCACCTATAAGCAACTCCACGCGAATGTATGTAAGACGGCAAACATGCTGAAAGCGCATGGTATCAAGAAAGGAGACAGGGTGTGCATTTACTTGCCGATGATTCCTGAAGCGGCATACGCCATCTTGGCCTGTGCACGTATTGGAGCCGTTCACTCCGTCGTCTTCGCTGGCTTTTCCTCCGGTTCTTTGGTCGATCGAATCAATGATTCAGGATGCAAAATGGTGTTGACATCCGATGGCGCGTTTCGCGGAGACAAGACCATTCAGTTGAAAGACATCGTTGATGAGGCGCTCGTCAAATGCCCCACCATCGAGCGGGTATTGGTTGTAAAGTATACGAAAACGCAGGTCGCCATGAAGCCCGGTCGCGACTTGTGGTGGAACGACGAGGTAGCTCGGGCATCCGATGTTTGTCCCGCCGAGGAGATGGACGCCGAAGATCTCCTTTTCATTCTTTATACATCGGGTTCGACGGGTAAACCCAAGGGGATGGTTCACACCTGCGGTGGTTACATGGTGCAGATCGCCTACACCTTCAAGACAGCCTTTCAATACCAAGATGGCCAAGTGTATTGGTGCACGGCGGATGTTGGATGGGTCACCGGGCACTCCTACATCTTGTATGGCCCGCTTGCCAATGGCGCCACTTCCATCATGTTCGAAGGCATTCCCTCGTGGCCGGACTGGGGTCGTTTTTGGCAAGTAATTGAACGGCATCGGGTGAACATCTTCTACACGGCACCCACGGCGATTCGATCGCTGGAAAAAGCTCCATTGAGTTTTGTTGAACGACACGACCTATCATCCCTTCAGGTTCTTGGATCGGTGGGCGAACCAATAAATGAAGAAGCGTGGAATTGGTACCATAAGAACATCGGAAAAGGAAAGTGCCCCGTCATCGACACGTGGTGGCAAACCGAAACAGGTGGATTCATGATTACGCCGATTGCGCACGTCACCGACCTGAAGCCCGCGTTTGCGACACTTCCGATGCCAGGTGTCCAACCCGCGGTAATGGACGAACAAGGACGCGAGCTCACCGGGAATGGTGTCGAAGGGCGGCTTACCATGAAGTTTCCTTGGCCTTCGATGGCGCGAACGATCTATGGCGATCACAAGCGTTTCCGCGATACATATTTTTCAACGTTTCCGGGCAAGTACTTTACTGGCGATGGCTGCAAACGCGATGAAGATGGGTACTATCGGATCACGGGGCGCGTCGATGATGTGATCATCGTGTCGGGCCATAACCTGGGGACAGCCGAAATAGAAAGTGCCATCGACGAACACTCGGCGGTGTGCGAGACAGCAGTGGTGGGTTTCCCGCACGACATCAAAGGACAGGGCGTTTATGCCTTTGTGATTTGTTACGACAAGCCACACGAACCCGAAAAGCTACGTGCCGAAATCAAGGAAACCGTTTCCAAGATCATTGGTCCTATCGCGAAGCCGGACAAGATCCAGTTCGTCAGTGGCCTGCCAAAGACCCGGTCGGGTAAAATCATGCGCCGAATTCTTAGAAAAGTCGCGGAAGGGGATACTTCGAATTTGGGCGACACGACCACCCTGCTCGATCCTTCGGTCGTGGAGGAAATAAAGAATGGGGCCCTTTGAGTCGGGACAAGATCTGTCGGCAGATCCGGGGATTTTGTTGACGGAAAATCCGCCCAAACCGTTATTTTAAGGTTACGTAACGGACTTTCGGCGAATCTATCGATCTATGAGATTTTGGCTTTATCTCGGCACAGCCTGCGCGCTGTGTCTCTGCAATTCGTGTATCGATCAGTCCGACTATGAACTAGATCAAATCACACTCAGCCCCACGCTGGCAGTCCCACTCGTATCGGGAAATTTGACCATCAACGATGTTCTCAAGGACCAAGACTCCGTTCACCTGTCTAAGTACGACGACGGGCTGCTGTACCTCGCGTACCAGCAGGAACTCACGTCGACCGATATCCGCGACCTATTTAGTATTCCCGCCAAGTCCCTAACCCGAAGTTTTGTGCTGCCCGGACTCACCGTTCCAGCGCACACCAAAGACATCCGGAGCGATAGCATCACGACTACGGTCGACTTGGGCTTGAGTCCCGAAAAACTAGCCGAGATCGCGTTGCGTGGTGGCAAGATCAACTTCTCGACGTCCATCAACCCCACCTCATCAAAATTGGATTATGAAGTCGTGGTGGTCCTACCCGGCTTCAAATCGAGGACTACGGGAAAGAGCTTCAGCACGTCCATTCGGGGTACCGGTGTCATCGACCTGGCGGATTACACCATGACGTTGACCAACAATAAGTTTGATGTGAAACTCGTGCTGGTGTTTCGAAAATCAACGACCTCAACTACGATTTCTCCCTCGACCGCCGTCAACATCCATCTGAATTTCAATTCGATGCTCTTCACCTACTTGAAGGGCTTTCTCGGAGATCAAACCGCCAGCCTGAACGCTGAGACCATCGGGATCTCCGTATTCGATAGCAACATTTTCAGTCAAGCCAGCCTATCGCTGGCGCAACCAAAGGTGTTTTTCACGGTTGTCAATCAAAACGGTGTTCCATGTGTTGTTAACTTCAAGAAGCTAGAGGCGCACAAGGCGGGAGCATCACCCTTCGCGATCCAGTTGAATCCTGCAAACCCGGTGTCGCTCGCCTACCCGACGGTCATGGGTGAGACTAAGTCAACGACCGTCAGCGTCGCCAACGTGAAAGACCTGATCAACTTCGCCCCTAGTGAGATCTACTACCAGGCAGAAGCACAAATCAACAAAGGACTGACCAGTGGAAGCAACTTCGTCCTCGATTCAAGTAAGTTGAAAGTGAAGCTCAACATCGAGGTTCCCCTTTGGGGTAGCGCCTCGGGCATCACATTGCGCGATACGCTAGATCTTGACCTAACCAACACCGAAACATCACAAATAGAGTCAGCTTCACTTAAATTGAAGCTCATCAATCAGTTCCCACTCGACGGCGACGTTCAGTTTATATTAACCGACGATAAGTATAATGTCTTGACCACGCTCTTGCTTCCAGAGCAAACGCACATTGTGAAAGGAAGTACGGTCGACGCCGACGGCGAGATGTCGGCCGCCGGAGCCTACATCGGTACCATCACACTAGATAAATCCAAGGTTGCCAACATCTTTAACGCCAAGCATGTGATATTGCTTGCGTCTCTTCAGACATCGCGCACCGCTGGAGGTGCCGCCCAAGACGTGAAATTTATGGCCGACTATTTCCTCTTTGTGGAAGCGGGTATTCTGGCGAACCTTAAACTGAACATCGAATGAGAGCGATTGCCATTACACTCGTCGTAGCGATCGCGCTCTGTTTCGAAGCAAGAGCGCAGGTGGCTGGTACAGCATTCTTTATGAATAGCCTTCCTCAGTATGTCAACGCCAACCCAGCATTCGTGCCCCGGTATAAGTTCTCTTTGGGATTGCCGTTTTCAATGATCGATGTGTCGTACAACAACAACGGGTTCAGCTATAACGACTTCGTGAGGCGTGAAAACGGGCGAAATGTGGCAGACCTCGCTCGGCTATCCAGCCTGCTTCCTCAGAAAACGTATATCACAACCACTTCACAACTGGACCTCTTCAGGTTAGGACTCCGACTTGGGTCCGGTATGTACTTGTCGGTCAATAGCACTGTGCACGGCTATGCGCGAGCAATGATCCCAAAAGACGCAATTGCATTGGCAGCCAACGGAAATGCCGCCTACGTAGGCACAAGTGCAAGCATCTCACCCGAATTTGAAGGTACCGGTTATATCGAGAATTCTGTTGGCTTAGCGGTTAGTCCAACCGATCGCCTCACCGTGGGCGCACGGGCGAAATTACTGTTTGGGATGGCCAACGTGACAACTGAACGCGCACAAGCTAATATTGCGGTTGCCGATAGTTATGCGGTTACCATGAACGCGAGTCTCGGCGCCAAAACATCTGGACTCAACTCGTTTGATAATGGTTTGAAGGTGGCGGACATCATGGCGAACAAAGGATTAGCACTTGACCTGGGCGCCACGTATCGCGTGTTGGACAAGCTCACCGTGTCGGCAAGTTTAGTCGACATAGGATACATTAGTTGGAAGAACGACACCAAGTCCTATACACTCGATCCCACCAAAGCCACCTACACGTTCTCGGGTGTCGACGTAGGACAACTCATCGATGGCAACACGCAATATGGTCAGTCGTTGTCAGATTCTTTGAATGCAAAGTTCAAACCCGAAGAAGCCGCGGGGTCAGCCTACAAAACGATGCTTCCGTCAAAAGCCTACCTCGGCGCCACCTATCAAGTGATGAAGAATTTTTCGGTCGGCGGCGTGTTTTACACCGAAACGTATCGCGGTCGTGTGGCGCCAGGGTGGACGCTGGCTGCAAACAAACACTTCGGTCGCATCTTGAGTACAACGGTGAGCTACACCATGTCGAATCGGTCGTTCAATAACTTAGGCGCCGGGTTATCACTCAACTTGGCACCGGTTCAAATTTATGTGGTGGGCGACAACTTGCTCAGGTTACCCATTTCGACGGCGATGCACCAACGCGCGAACGAATACATCAATTCAACCCAGGTATTCAACTTGCGCCTGGGGGTGAACTTCGTGTGGGGCTGGCTCGACGATTCCGGCAAACGATTGGAGGACAAACCCAACAAGGGCCCTAAAAAATCGAAGGTGTCGACCGACAAGAACAAACAGCCGAAAGCTTCCCACATCGATATCCGAAAGAAGAAGTAGAAAACCCTCTGAATAAATTCTCGTAATATCGAGAATGGTATTTCAAGCGAATATCTTCCTGCTATTATTTGGGGCAGTCCAGGGTTTTTTGGTAAGTGCTTTCTTGCTTCGAAAGCGACGGCAGCACCCTGCACACATTTTCCTCACACTCTTTCTGGTCGTCGTGAGCCTACAGTTGCTTTCCAAGGTGATTACGAAGATTTGGCTGATGGAAAATGCGCTCGCGTTCTACATGCTCTCGTATTTTCTACCACTTCTGGTGGGACCGGCTTTCTACCTGTTTGTGAAATCGCGGATCAAGGGACAACCATTTAGATGGTCGGAGATGTGGCATGCAGCCCCCTTTCTAGCTGTCATCACTTTGATCTTCGTCCTACCAGAAGGCATGTTGGACCTGCAGCTCGTGCGACGCCCAGTTCCAAGGGCCATTCTGGAACTAGCCACATTGTCGGTATATTCATTTTTTTCTTTTCGACTGGTCAATCAAGTCGACGGCTCCATTCAAGGAACGCTCCGCCAATTCCTGATTTTCGTTGTAGCAGTGGAAGCTGTGATCATCGTCACCTTGATGGTCATGGTTAAATACTATGGCCGCATCCCTGACATCAGGTTGTTGTTTGTTGCGCTCACGTTCCTCGTTTATTGGGTCACGTGGAAGTTAATGACCGACGAAGAATTTTCTTCCGCTCCCCGTGCCTTAACGGTATCGCTGCCGCTGCAAGAAACTTCTCGATATGCCCACTCAGGACTCAAAACCGAAGAGGCGACACGAATTGAACGAGAGCTCCGCGAGCTCATGGAAGTGAAGAAACTCTTTACCGACAACAGTCTGACAATCGACAAACTGGCTACGCAACTTCAAACAACCCGGCATCACCTGTCGCAAGTTCTGAATGAACGGTTACAACGCTCTTATTTAGACTATGTGGGTGACTTGAGGTTGGAGGAAGCCCGTCGTTTGTTGGCCGACCCTGCTATGATGCGTTTTACGATCGCCGCGCTAGCGATGGACGCCGGATTCAATGCCGTCTCCACGTTCAACGAAGCATTCAAGAAACGATTCGGGACTACACCCTCCAAGTTTCGCGATCAACACGTGAAGAGGCTTACCGCCTAGTACCAATCTAACCCGGTCAGCGGGATTTCGCAGCGAAAAGAGCAACGCTCCGGTCGGTACCGAAGACTCACAGTACTTCTTTGGGCAATTTCACAAGAAAATTCGCCCATGAAATCTCGCGCTACAGTCGTATCCGTTTTGTGTTTTCTGCTGCTGCGAATCATCGCTACGGCGCAGGTTAACCCGACGATCATGCCGCTGGTCGTACAAGAGCCAGCCATGCAAAAAGTGTTGGTCAACAAAGGAATCATCTTTAAGACGATCCACGATTCAACGCTCACGCTTGACGTTTACTATCCAGCGGGTTTCAAGAAGGCCGCGCCGCTACCCGTGGTGATATTCAATAATGGCGTCGGCGGATTCGACATCCCACAATGGCGCGTGTACACCGATTGGGCTAGGCTGATCGCGAGCCATGGCCTAGTCGCCATCAACCACCAGGCACGACCAGGTCATACGCTGGAGGACGGGGAGTCGCTGATCGACTACCTGCGCGGACACGCCCAGGAACTTGGAATTGACTCCGACCGGATGGGGCTTTGGTCTTGCTCGGGTAATGTCAACACCGGGATGCCGCTGGCGTTTCAGTCCAATCGACGCTATATACGGGCCCTGGCCGTTTATTACGGAATCGGTTGGCGACCCGAGACAGGACCCACGCCACGACAAGATTTGGAGATTTTGGTGGTGAAGGCGGGGCTGGACTACCCATTTCTCAACAAGGGCATTGAGACCTTCATGAATATGGCTATAACCACAGACTTGCACGTGGAATTCATCAGCTATCCCGAGGGGCAACATGCCTTCGATATATTTGACAATACCCAGCGATCCAAGGAGATCATTCTTCAAACCGTTTCCTTTTTGAAGGAGAAGCTTTCGAAGAATCACCCGCAGCCCGACCTGCAGGTACTGACTACAAGCCGCCTCTGGAATTTGGTCGTTGATCAAGACAAACTCGACGAAGGGCTAAGGCAATGGAACGAGGCCGTACAAATGTACTGGGGCAAACCTAACCAGTCGCCGTTCTACAACCAGTTGATCAACGAGCGCACGTTAAACCTGATCGGGTATCAACTAATGAATTCTAATCGCGTACCCGGAGCAATACGACTCTTCGAGGCAAACCAAGGTCTGTATCCAAACTCGGGCAACGTCTACGATGCCCTGGCGGACGCTTACGAAAAAGCTGGCGACCGGGAGAAGACGATCCAATACGCCAAGTTGGCGATAGAAAAAATTAACGTACAACCCAACATCCCGCGCGCGTATCGTGACGCCGTAAGAAAAAGTGCCCAGGAAAAAATCGACAAGCTTCAGAAGTAAAAAGCTCATACGCGTGTGGAATCGCGGTAAAGGTTGAATCGTGGACAAGGACCACACACACGAAACAACCTCTTACCATGAAACCACAGATTACTCTTGTGCTGGCATTGCTTTGTGCGACAAGCTATGGCCAGACTTCACGTGTTCCCTCCGTTGCTAAAGAAGTCACCGTTTTTATTTCAGGCGCTCAAGTCACGCGAAGTGCTTCCGTCGACCTAAGAGTTGGGGAAGCGACCGTTGCAATCGAAGGCACGTCGCCGCGGGTGGTAGAAAACTCCATCCAAGTGGAGACGACGCCTCCATTGAAGATGCTCGGCGTATCCTTTAGACGTTCGGAACCTCGAACGAAACTCAACTTCGAGGACCAACAACGCGCGATTGAACGTGACGTGGAGCGGCTGAAGAAGCTGGTTGCTTCGGACGAAGCACTTGTCGCGATTTATCTCGAGGAGGAGAGTATGCTGAAAGCCAATCGATCAATTGGGGGCTCAGCCGGCGTAAATGTGAACGACTTGAAAAACGCGGTCGATTACTACCGAAGCCGGTTGCTGGAATTGAACGCTAAGAAAGGGGAGATCCTTCAACGCATTGAGAACAACCAACAGCAAGTAGATAGGTTGGAAAAGCAGAAGGCGGAGTTAGTGCCACCTTTCGAGGAACCCAAAGGCGAGATCTTGGTAAAGGTAGATGCCAAATCAGAAGGTCGTGTCATTTTCAAGGTCACCTATCTCGTCAACGAGGCCAACTGGATGCCTTCTTACGACATCAAAGCCACGTCAATCAATAAACCGATCAGCATCACGTACAAGGCAAACATCTCGCAACATAGCGGCGAAGACTGGGAAAAGGTAAAGCTGACGGTGTCGTCGGGCAATCCCGCCGCCATTGGCCAGCGGCCGACCATAGAGCCTTGGATATTGGGCTTCAACAACTATGTGGGTGGTATCGACGGCATGGGCAACCTACTACAGGGGCGCGTGAGCGGGCTAACGGTGTCGAACAACACGGTGAGCGGGCGGGTGCTCGGCTCCGATGGATTGCCGCTCGCGGGCGTCAACGTGATGGTGAAGGGTACCACAAATGGGACCGTCACAGGTGCGAACGGAGATTTTGTAATCGCCACAGCCGGGAATCAAAGCCCGTTGGTGTTTTCGTTTATCGGACTCCAAACCCAAGAAGTCGATATCCAGGGGCGGTCAAATATCGAAGTGACCTTACAAAGCGATGTAAAGCAATTGAGCGAGGTGGTAACGGGTTACGCGACTTCCTCGCCGATTCGTATAAGGGGAATTAATACGGTTCGCTCCGCGGGTGTTCCTCGGATCGTAGCCGCCACTCCGGTCGTGCGTACAACTCAACTCGAATTCGAGATCGACCATCCATTTACGATCAAGTCGGGAGGCGATATGCAAACGGTCGATATGGTCGAGTACGAAGTAGAGGCACAGTATAGTTATTATTGCGCACCCAGACTAGATGTGGATGTGTTCCTTACCGCCCATTTGACGGATTGGGAGCAGTACAACTTTATGGAGGGTCAAGCCAATCTCTTTTTTGAGGATAAATACATTGGCAAGACGGTTCTCGATACGAGGAATACCACGGATACGCTGGTGGTGTCGCTCGGACGCGATCCAAACGTGGTGGTGAAACGCGAAAAGGTAAAGCAGTATTCGTCGAGCCAGTTTGTAGGCCCCAACCGGAAGGCATTGTTTGACTTCGAGATCAGCATTCGAAACAAGAAGGCACAACCTATCGACCTTCGGATTGAAGACCAATTGCCCGTTGCCAACACGAAGGAGATCACCGTTGAGGAGTTGACGATTAGCAAAGCCGTCAAAGATGACGACACGGGTATTCTCACGTGGCAGTTGAAGGTAGCGCCCGGGAAAACCGAGAAGCGCGCACTCCGCTACGAAATCAGGTTTCCAAAAGGCCGCCGACTGATTTTGGAATAGCCCATAAAAAAGTTACTCGTTATCCGGATGTCCGAATAACGAGTAACGAGTAACGTTTAACGAGTAACGTCTAACGAATAACGGTTTACTCTCACGACCCACACGCTTCGCATCCTTCCGGATTGTCGAGCGAGCACGCCATATCCGACATCTTTTGTTCGTAGTCGGTAGCCGTTCTTTGGTCGTACTGCAGCGCTTGCTGACCTGCGGTAGTCACGGTCGCTTGGGCAACTGCTGCGTTTTGTGCCACGACTTCACCTTGAGCGACGGCGCTTTCAGTGGCCGGCTGTTGGATGGCTGATTTGTCGAGCGTGAATTTGATCGCGTCAGCGGCGGCTGTGGAGCGCAGGTAGTACATGCCGGTTTTCAAACCTTTCTTCCATGCGTAGAAGTGCATCGACGTCAACTTACCGAAGTTCGGGTTGGTGAGGTGGATGTTGAGGCTTTGTGATTGGCAGATGAACGCGCCGCGGTCGGCCGACATATCGATGATCGCCTTTTGCGAGATTTCCCAAACCGTCTTGTAGATGTCTTTGATGTTTTGGGGGATCTCGGCGATCGATTGAACCGAACCATTTGTTGCAATCAACTTTTGGCGCATGGTTTCGCTCCATAGGCCGAGGCCGATCAAATCTTTCATCAGGTGCTTGTTGGCAATGATGAATTCGCCCGACAGGGTGCGGCGGGTATAAATGTTCGAAGTATAGGGTTCGAAACACTCGTTGTTGCCGAGAATCTGAGAAGTGGAGGCGGTAGGCATCGGAGCTACGAGCAACGAGTTGCGCACGCCGTTCTTCTTAACTTCTTGCTTCAGTTGTTCCCAGTTCCAGCGCTTGCTCTTGGGTTCTACACCCCACATGTCGAACTGGAAGATTCCTTTCGATACGGGCGATCCTTTGAACGTTTCGTAAGGGCCATGAATTTTGGCTTCTTCCATCGACGCTTCCATAGCTGCGAAGTAGATGGTTTCGAAGATGTCTTCGTTCAAACCACGGGCTTCGGCGCTATCGAAAGGCATGCGCAGCATGATGAATACGTCGGCTAAGCCTTGCACACCCAACCCGATCGGACGGTGGCGCATGTTCGAGCGACGAGCTTCTTCAACTGGGTAGTAATTGATATCGATAACCTTGTTGAGGTTGCGGGTAACCACTTTCGTGATTTCGTACAACTTTTGGTGATCGAAGGTGCCTTCTTCTGTGACGAATTTCGGCAACGCCAGTGAGGCGAGGTTACATACTGCTACTTCGTCGGGCGACGTGTACTCGATGATTTCGGTGCAGAGGTTGCTCGACTTGATAGTGCCCAGGTTTTTCTGGTTCGACTTCTTGTTCGCGTGGTCCTTGTACAAGATGTAAGGCGTACCCGTTTCAATTTGAGCTTCGAGTACTTCGAACCACAAATCCTGAGCTTTTACTTGGCGACGGAATTTGCCTTCGGCTTCGTATTTCTCGTAGAGACGTTCGAATTCTTCGCCATGCACTTCGGCTAGACCTGGTGCTTCATTGGGACAGAAGAGCGACCACATCTCGTTGTTCTCGACGCGTTTCATGAACAGGTCGGGAATCCAGAGTGCGTAGAAGAGGTCGCGTGCGCGGAGTTCTTCCTTGCCGTGGTTTTTCTTTAGTTCTAGGAATTCGAAAACGTCGGCGTGCCAAGGTTCTAAGTAGATGGCAAAGCTTCCTTTGCGTTTTCCACCGCCTTGATCAACATAACGCGCGGTCATGTCGAAATTGCGAAGCATGGGCACGATACCATTGGAAGTGCCACCGGTGCCTTTGATATACGAGCCTTTTGCACGCACGTTGTGGATGCTCAGGCCGATACCACCTGCAGATTGGGAGATCTTCGCGGTTTGTTTCAGGGTGTCGTAGATACCATCGATGCTGTCGTCCTTCATCGTCAGCAAGAAGCAAGACGACAATTGTGGTTTCGGCGTACCTGCGTTGAACAGCGTAGGGGTGGCATGTGTAAACCATTTCTCCGACAGGAGGTTGTAGGTCTCGATAGCCGCTGGGATGTCTTCACCATGAATACCGACTGCTACGCGCATGAGAAGGTGCTGAGGCCTTTCGGCCACGCGACCGTCGATTTTCATGAGATAAGACCGCTCAAGTGTTTTGAAGCCGAAGTAATCGTAGCTGAAGTCGCGGTCGTAGATGATTGCTTCGTCGAGTTGCGCGGCGTTGTCGTGAATCACCTTCCAAGTCTCTTTCGAAATCAAGGGTGCGTTCTGTCCCGTTTTCGGGTCAATGTATTGGTACAACCGTTTCATCGTGTTGGTGAACGACTTGCTGGTTGTCTTGTGCAGGTTGGATACTGCAATGCGCGCCGCCAACTTGGCAAAGTCGGGGTGGCGTGTAGTCATCGTAGCAGCGATTTCGGCTGCAAGGTTATCAAGTTCTTGGGTGCTAACACCGTCGTACAAGCCATTGATTACCTTCATGGCGACCTCTACCGGGTTGACAAATTTGGGATCTAAACCGTAGCAGAGTTTTTCAATGCGGGCCGTGATTTTGTCGAACTTAACAGACTCTCTGTGTCCGTCACGTTTCAGTACAAGCATCTTTAGTGGTGTGTTAAGAAATGGAAGAAAAAAGCTTAAAAAATGATCATGAATGTATCAAAAATCCTCGTTCAATGAAAATTTCGGGGTCGTTTCTTTCTCGGTGCTTTTCATCACACCTGCCTTTTGGTATTCGGCTACCCTCTTTTCAAAGAAATTGGTCTTTCCACGTAAGCTGATCATGTCCATGAAGTCGAAAGGGTTCGAAGCGTTGTAGATCTTCTTACCCACCAACTCATTGAGCAGTCGATCGGCAACGTACTCGATGTATTGGCACATTTGAACAGAGTTCATCCCGATCAAGTTCACTGGGAGCGCGTCGGTAACAAATTCTTTTTCAATTTCGACCGCATCTTTGATGATTTCGACGACGCGATCGACCGGGAGTTGGTTGATCACGTGCTTGGTGTACAGGTGGCACGCGAAGTCGCAGTGCAATCCCTCGTCGCGAGAGATAAGTTCATTGGAGAAGCTGAGGCCTGGCATGAGGCCGCGCTTCTTCAACCAAAAGATGGAGCAGAAGGAGCCAGAGAAAAAGATGCCTTCCACCGCTGCGAAGGCGACAAGGCGCTCTTGGAAGCTGCCTTCGCCGATCCAGCGGAGGGCCCAATCGGCCTTTTTCTTCACGCACGCCATGGTTTCGATGGCATGGAACAGCCGATCTTTCTCGCGGGCATCCTTCACATAGGTGTCGATCAGCAGCGAGTAGGTTTCCGAGTGGATATTTTCGATGGCAATCTGGAATCCATAGAAAAACTTGGCTTCCGTGTATTGAACCTCAGAAACGAAGTGTTCTGCGAGGTTTTCATTCACGATTCCGTCGCTGGCGGCGAAGAAAGCGAGTACGTGGGTGATAAAATGGCGCTCGCCGTCGTTCAGGTTCGCCCAATCGCGAAGGTCATGGCTCAGGTCAATCTCTTCAGCCGTCCAAAAGCTGGCTTCGGCTTGCTTGTAGAATTTCCAAATGTCATGGTGTACGATGGGGAATAGAACGAAGCGGTCCTTGTTTTCCTTCAGGATAGGTTCCAGGGGTAGGGTTTGGCTCATTCCGCGGTGGTGTTTGGTTGTCTATTGATAAAATAGATCGACCACAGGCCGTATGCCCACGATCGATCTTACTTGATTTCTCACTTTGCCAGTACTTGCGACGATTTTTCGGAGAGAAAAATCACCTAAGTTACTGAGTGAACAAATATGACTACGTGGGTAGAAAATCGCAAGGAGCAAAACGCGTCGCGATGGGGATAGAAAGGTGTGGTCGACGTGTTGTGTGACTATAAGTAGTATTAAATGAAACACTTACGAATGGCTGGCGAAGTGAATCATGAGCTAAACATTTTTTTAAGTTTTTTTTGCCTCGAAAATTTGATTTCAATCGAAGGCGGTTGAGGTAAAGGTTTCATTTGTTTGCGCTGACGCGAGGGACTGCGGATCACTGGTTTGCCGCCCCGAAGGTGGGTGGGAGGTCGCGCTAGGAATGGCGAAATTCGGCCAGAAAACTCATTTTTCGCCAATTTTGGGCCTTTGCTCGGAAAATACCCCCCTTACTCCTATATTTGCATCCCATTTTAAAAAAAGCCAAACGACATGTACGCAATTGTAGACATTGCAGGAAAACAGTTTAAGGTGGCTAAAGACCAATTCATCTATGCTCCCAAAATGGAGGGAGAAGCTGGCGCAACGGTCAGCTTCGACAAAGTCCTTTTGGTAGACAACGACGGCAAAGTTGAAGTTGGCGCCCCTGCTGTATCAGGTGTCAAGGTATCAGGAAAGATCCTCGAGCACGTGAAAGGAAATAAGGTGATCATTTTCAAGAAGAAGCGCCGCAAGGGCTATGCTGTGAAAAACGGCCACCGCCAACAGTACACCAAGATTCAAATCGAAAGCATCGGTTAACCGAAACCATAATATTTCAATACCATGGCACATAAGAAAGGTGAAGGTAAAGTAAAGAACGGCCGTGAATCGGAAAGCAAACGGCTAGGTATCAAGATTTATGGCGGTCAGAAGGCGATCGCTGGTAATATTATAGTGCGTCAGCGTGGTACCAAGCACCACCCCGGCCGCAACGTCGGTATCGGCAAAGACCACACCCTGTTCGCACTGGTCAATGGCACTGTTGAATTCAAGAAAGGACGCGCGAACAAGTCGTTCGTGTCCGTGCTGGCAGAAGCCTAGATTCTAGCATTTTTTAATAACAGGGTCAATTTTGACCCTGCCTTTAACGAAAAGCACCTCTCGAGGTGCTTTTTTGTTTGGGTACCCGTCCCTTCAATTGTGGTATCCATTGGGTACCCAGCTACCCCACTGTATTAATTTTTTTGCTGCGTTTTTTAAAGGCTCATCTGATTGCGAAGTCGATTTCGGCGCAGAAAATGCGGTTTTTGGGCTCGATGGGTCAAAATTGACCGTTAAGAAATTCTTTTTCCAGTATTTCCTTCTGATGAATTATCCCCCTAATTTGGAGGACAAGTCCTAATTTCTAACCTAAACCAAAACCTATGAAGAAGTTTTTACTTCTGTGCTTCGCATTCGTTTTTGCGGCCACGGTCACGTGGGCGCAGGAGCGAGTGGTAACGGGTAAGGTGACGTCTCAAGAAGACGGCTCCGCTTTACCCGGTGTGAACGTGGTTCTGAAGGGTACAACCAATGGTACCGTTACAGACTCCGATGGTAACTACAGGCTGACAATCCCCGGATCCGGCGGCAGCTTGGTGTTCTCTTTTATTGGTCTCCAAACTCAGGAAGTAGCTGTGGGCGAACGCTCCGTGGTCGACGTAACACTCGCCCTGGACGTAACCCAGTTGTCTGAAGTCGTGGTGACTGGTTCCGGTATCGCTACTGACAAGAAGAAACTCGGTATCGCCGTAGAATCGTTGGCATCAGACAAACTGCCTGCTACGCCTTCTGCTTCGATCGACCAAGCTCTTGTTGGTAAAATCGCCGGTGCTCAAATCTCCTCGATCTCCGGTAACCCTGGCGATCCGGTGAACATCCTCCTCCGCGGTATCAACACCGTGCAAGGTGGTACTAAGCCCCTGATCATGGTAGACGGTGTGCAAATGGCCGCTACCGACATCAACTCTCTTGACCTCAGCAACATCGAGCGTATCGAAGTTGTACAAGGTGCTGCTTCGGCTTCCATCTACGGTGCGCAAGGTGCCAACGGTGTAATCCAAGTGTTCACTAAAAAAGGTCAAAAAGGTAAAGTGTCCATCAACTTCTCTTCTAGCTATGCTTCGAACTCATTCCTCAACGTAGGAGATGTTCACAAAGCTGCAAGACACCCCTATATCACCAACTCTGCTGGTGAATTGGCGGACCGCGATGGCAACAAACTTGCCTACGATCAATTCGGCGCACTCCCGGGCATCTCTTATGTATATGGTAAAACTGGTGCTACCGCACAGTACCCTAATGGTAACGGTGCAACTCGTTATGCGATTCAGGACCTGCGCAACGACGCTAGCAAGCCTTATGTAGGTGATGTTGGATACTACGACCACTTCAAACAAGTATTCAAGACAGGTTACACGACCAACAACACCTTGAGCCTCTCCGGCGCAGGTGAGAAGAGCGACTACTCGATCTCGTTGGCCAACAACCATACCTTGAGCCCTGTGATGAACAACGGTTCTGTAGACCGTAGCAACATTACCCTCAACTTGGGTACTGAACTTGCTCGCGGTTTGAAATTCCGCTCCACTACTCAAGTGGTATATACTAAGAACGACATGGTTCCCGGTTTGGGTGCAGCTGGTGGTTACAGCTATGGAAAAGGTAACTCACTGGGTAGCATCAACGGTGTATATAGCTTCATGAACACTTCGCCCTTCTTCGATTTGACTCGCAAGTTGGGCGACGGTACTTACCCTGGCTACCAAGAAGGTAACGGTTTCTTGAGCGTAAACGCCTTGAACCCTTACTATCGTCAACAGTACGCCAGCCAGCTCGACAAGAAAGTCGACGTGATGCAAAGTTTCAACTTGAATTACTTGGTAAACAAGTTCTTGGAATTGGATGCTAAGTACGGCATCAACTACCGCACAGAAAACTCACGTTGGTTGTACCTCAACCAGTCACAAAACGTGAACTCGGTTGAATACTTCAACTCGGTAGGTGTGTTTGCACCCGGTCTCGATGGTGAAATCATCAACTGGAACTACACCAATACCAACCAAAACTTCTTGGGTAACGCGTACTTCCGTACCGACTTCCAAGATGACTTCCACATGAGCATCCCGATCCAAACCAGCACACAAGTTGGTTTCGACTGGCGTAAGAGAAGGTACACTGAATTGGATACCTATGGCTTGAACGTAGGTTTGGCTCCTCCATACAACATGTTTGCAACAGCTACGCAAGCTGTAGCCCCTGGCCCGACATCCACTCAGCCTGGTGACTACGTAGAAGAATTCGTTACTTATGGTTACTTGGTGAACCAAAAGATCGACTTCGGTGACTATGGTGGAATTACAGCTGGTTTCCGCAGCGACTGGTCTTCGGCCTTCGGTGGTGGTTCCAAGCCTTTCACTTTCCCTCACTATGACGGTCACATCCTTCCTTCCACATTCTGGAAAGAAAGCAGCCTGAACTCAGTTCTCCCTTACTTGAAATTGAGAGCAGCGTACGGTGAAGCCGGTATCCAACCTGGCGCTTTCGACCGTTATCCGATCTTGGCTTCGACTCCTGTAGGTGGTACACCTGCAACTTCAGTTACAACTACCCTCAACAACCCTAACTTGAAGGTGGAAGTATCTAAGGAATTTGAAGTTGGTACTGACCTCACGTTCAACGTGATTAAGGACGGTAGCTGGTTGAATACAGTGAACCTCTCCGCTACCTACTGGAAGCGTAAGAGCCAAAACGTAATCTACCAAGTTAGCTTGCCTCCTTCGTCAGGTTCTGTTGACCAATTGACAAACGCGATCGACATGTCGTCGAACGGTTTCCAATTCTCGTTGAACATGCCTGTTTACAGCTCACCTAAGTTGAAGTGGGATCTCACCACCAACTTCGGTCACCAAATTTCTAAGATCGATGCCATCGCGGGTGGTAACGACATCATCCTCACCTCAGGTGCTGGCGATGCATCCCTCGTGTTGACCCCTGGTCAAATCATCGGTCAGATCTATGGTTACAAGACGCTCACAAGCGTGGATGACACCCGTCCTAACGGAACAAAATTCGTGAATGATGCTGAGAAACAGTTCTATGAAGTTGTAGATGGCCGTTTGGTAGATACTCGTACTTACCAAATCCAGTTCTCGGATGTGAAAACACCGATCGGCAACCCGAACCCTAAGTTCAACATGTCGTACATCTCGAACTTGACTTATCGCGACTTCGCTTCGTTGTCAGTTCAAGTTGACTGGGTACAAGGTTCACACCTGTACAACCAAACGAAAGAGTGGATGTACCGCGACGGTATCCACGGTGACTTCGAGCGCGTAGTGACCATCGCTGGCAAGACTGGCGCTTTCACTGCTTACAACTCGAGCCCTTACTACAACCTCTTCGGTAGCTTGAACGGTGCTGGTAACAACACCACGAAAGACTACTACTGGGAAGATGCATCTTTCGTTCGTTTGCGCAACGTATCGTTCTCTTTCGACTTCGCTCGCGTGATGAACGTAGCAGGTTTGAAGAAACTGCAACTCGTGCTCACAGGCCGGAACTTGCTCACTTGGACGAAGTACACTGGCTTCGATCCTGAAGTTAGCTCAGGTACTGTGAACTCCGCTTTCGACCGTGGTTTGGATCACAACACGCTGCCAAACATCAAGTCGTACCAGATTGGTTTGAACGTTGGGTTGTAATGTGAAACTTCAAATGAAACTAATCATGACAAAAAATAGATTTGTGAAAGTCGCCCTCGTAGCCACCTTGGCACTTGGCGCTATTAGCTGTAAGGACCAGCTAGACGTAGGTAACCCGAACTCCCCTTCGGCCATTCCGAAATCTGAAAACGGTATCCTTCAACTCGCAACTGGTGGTGTCTATATCAACGGTCTGTCGAATGGCGATGGTTGGTTGGGTAACAGCTACTACTCGCTCCCGATGGGATACAACGAGTTGTTGGCCGACAACGTAGGTGCATCTGCGTCTAACAACCAGATCACTACGATTGCTCAACCTGAATACATCATCCTCGACGATGCTACAAAAAGGACCAATACTTCGCCTACAACAGGTATCATCCGTACATACAATACCCGTGCTTCAACGGGTGGTGGTAACAATGCCATCCACTATCAGTGGTTGAACATGTACGCGCTCAACAGCTCGATGAACCTTGTGTTGTCGATCGTAGACGGTATTCCTTATGCAACTGATGGTCCCGACAAGATCAAGTCGATCCAAGCATGGTGCTACTTCTGGAAGGGTTTCGCTTACTCTTCTGTTGGTTCGAAGTACATCGCTGGTCTTATCTTGAATGAGTATGGTAAGACCTCCTCTACCTATGTAGGCCACGATGCAATTATTGCTGAAAGCAATAAGTACCTCGATTTGGCAGCTGCTACCATGGATGCAGTAGGTGATGCCGCTGTATTTGATGATATCATGTCTCGTGTGATCCCTTCGCAGTCAGCTACTGGCCGCGGTGGTGCTCCCTCGATCGCTGAATTCAAGCGCCACATCAACACCATGAAGGCTCGTAACCTGATGTACAACAAGCTTGCTCCTTATGTGAACGGCGTGTTGGGCGGAACCATCACCGGTTCTTCTATGTCAGGAACAATGTCTTCTGCTGATTGGGACAACGTAATCACGTTGACTCGCGCTGGTATCCAAGAAGACGACGTGATTCTCACTGGTCGCACAGTGGGTGCTAACGACTTCTTCACCGCTGGCGGTGGTTCTGTTGCATCTTTGACTGCTAACCCTGCTCGTACGTCTACCTTTAAACCTAGCGAACGTTCTCTCCAGAACTTCAAAGCTGGTGACAAGCGTTTCCAACGTAACTTCGTAGCAGCTAACGGGTACTCGAACGACTACGTTTACGGTACTCGTTATTCCCTATTGGACCATGATCTCGTAACAACCGAACCTGCAGGTGTGGCTGGCGCGTGGATCTATGCGGACAAAGGAATCGGTGCTTACGAATTGATCATGGTGTCGAGCTGGGAAGAAAACCAACTCATGTTGGCTGAGGCGCTGATCCGCAAGGGTAGCCCCGCCAACGTTGACGAGGCGCTCACGATCATCGATGATGTTCGCGACTTCATGGGAGCAGGCATCGCCCCCGTCGGCGGCACTGGCCTCACGCAAACACAAGCCATGGCGGAACTCGCAATGGAAAAACGCGTAGCTATGCTGTACCGCGGCGTTACTTTCAACGACCACAGAAGGTGGGGTTGGACGTATGATATCGCAAAAGGTGGTGGTAGCTACAAGAACACGGTTGTTCTCGGTGCTCAGATCAACACCAACGTAACGATCAACTACAACTTCATGGACTACTGGGATGTTCCGGCCAACGAGTCGGTACTCAACCCGCCCGATGGAGCTAGCGTTCCGATCGTAAACCCGAACTTCAACTAAGAATTTCGGTTAGTCAAATAAGAAAGGCCATCCTCAAAAAGGGTGGCCTTTTTCTGTTTTGGAAAGTTGTTGGGTGGTAGTAGTTGGTTGGTGGATGATGGCTGATGGTTGATAGATGGTGGTTGGTAGATGATGGGTGATAGATGATGGTTGATGGTTGATCGTTACGGTAGGCGTGCACTTGTCGAAACAGACCCGCCACCACCAACCATCCACTAACATCCATCAACCATCAAGAGAAACACCGGCTACTCGCTTCGGAGCGCTTTCACAGGATTCTTAACTGCGGCCTTTACGGATTGATAGCTTACCGTCACCCAAGAAATACCCAAGGCCAGCCCGCCCGCGATCAGGAACGTGTCTATTCCAATTGAAGTTCGGAAGGCAAAACCCTGTAGCCAGTTCCACATCAGGTACCAACTCAATGGAACCGCTAAAATAAAGGCAATGGAGATTAGTGTGGTAAATTCTTTCGTTAGCAACAGGATCACGCTTGAGATGGAGGCACCCATGACCTTTCTAATGCCAATCTCCTTCGTGCGGAGGTTGGCGGTGTAAGCGGCAAGCCCAAACAAGCCAACACACGCAATCGCAATGGCCAAGCTGGAAAAGACACTAAACAAGGTGCCGGCCCGCTGTTCAGCTTCATAGGCGTGCGCTAGATTGTCTTCTAAGAAAGTGTATTTCAATGGCAATACAGTAGGCTCCCCCGGACGACGCGTCAGTCCGATAAGCTCATTCCATTTAGCCTCTGCTGTTTCAATGATTGGTTGGTAGTTGTCGGTATTCACGCGAGCGTATACATACTGCGTAAACCCAACACCCTCGGAACTCTGGATAGCAAGCGGCGTGATCGAATCCCTTAACGACTGAAAGTTAAAGTCTTTCACTACCCCGATCACAGTAAATGCCCTCGTCACATTTCCCTCAGGGGTTTGCGTCACTTGGCTAAGCTTTTGGCCAATCGGGTCCCCCGTCAAACCCATCGTGCGAACCGCTTTTTCATTTAGGATCACGGACAACGAGTCGTTGGTTTGGCGCGCAAAACCGTGGCCCTTGACAAATTCGAAACCAACGGTAGCGGCAAAGTCGTCGTCAATAAACATAGACTTGGTGGTCAATATTTCGGAAGAACCTTGTGGTTGGAACTGCCCACCGAAAACGTCGCGTTCGTCGCCCAGCAAAGTGGAGGTACCGCCCGTCATTTTCACACCCGGGATCTTTTCGAGTTCGTCTTTAAAGGTTTGGAGCTTGTCGCGAAGTTGGAACGTACGTTCAATAATCAATAACTGGTCCTTATCATACCCGAGTTCCTTCCGTTGCATGTATTCCATTTGATCGCCAACCACCAGCGTTCCAACGATAAGAACGATGGAAATCCAAAACTGAAATACCACGAGCCCATTCCGAATCCATTTCCCCTTTGCGTTACTGGTGAATGAACCCTTCATCACGGTGACTGGGTTGAATGCCGACAAGATGAAAGCCGGGTAACTTCCGGCCATGAGACCCACGACGATCGCAACGGCAATTAAACCACCGAGTAGCGGTGCCGTGTAGGTGAGTGTCAGGTTCTTTCCGGCTAGGCTGTTAAAGTATGGAAGGGCTAGTTCCGTGAGAACAACGGCGAGCGCGGTTGCCGACACAGAGATGATCATCGATTCGATCAAGAACTGGTAAACCAAGTTGGTCTTCGTTGATCCCATCGTTTTACGAACACCAACTTCGCGAGCTCGTTCGGCGGATCTCGCGGTCGCCAAATTCATAAAATTGATACACGCGATGACAATGATGAGGATCGCAACGGCAATGAGGAAGTACACCTGGTTGATGTTGCCACCGATGGCTTTAATCTTGTACTCAATGTTAATCGGGTCGAGATGAATCGAAGTTAGCGGCTGCAAGAAGTAACGGTATCCGTTTCCTTCCCTTTTGTAGTCCGCCCACGATTTGCCTAGATCGCGCTCAATTTGTGCCGAAGCATAAGTATCCACCATTTGCGGAAATTTCTGTTGAAGCGCCACCGGGTCGGAACCGGGTTTCAACACCACGTAGGTGTGCACAGAGAATGTCACGAAGTTTTCGGCTGGCTGCTGATCGCGCTCATCCCATGAGAATAGGAAGTCGTAAGTGAGGTGACTATTGGCGGGAACATCTTCGGATACGCCGCTGACCAGAAATTCCTGGCCAAATAGCTGCAGCCGCTTTCCAATGGGATCGTCGTTGCCAAAGTACCTTTTAGCAGTACTTTCGGTGACCACGACGTCCGTGTTTTTGCTAAGTACAGTCTTCGGATCACCCTTCAGTAAGCGTATCGAGAACACATCGAAAAATGTGTGCTCAGCGGCCATCATACTGTTTTCTTCAAATTGGAGAAGTTCGCCTTTTTCGTTTGTGTAGGTGACGACGGTATTGTTGAAAGGACCATTCATCCGGCACACTTCTTCGACCTCAGGGAAATCTTTCGTAATCACGGTTCCAAATGAGTGTGGTACGACCGAGTAGTTGGTGTGGTGCTGTGGATAGATGCGCTCAAGAACGAACTTATACGTGCGGTCGGCTTTCGCGTGAAAACGATCGTAAGAGAATTCGTCGGTGACGAACAGCACAATCATCACGCTGCTGGCAATGCCAATTGCGAGGCCTAGAATGTTGATGGCAGAGTAGGCGCGTTGCTTCAGTAAGCTTCTTAGCGCCACCTTTAGGTAGTTCTGGATCATTTGTCCTGAGTTTGGAACCAACCCAATTACAATACCTGTGCGGCAGGCGAAATCCTCAAAAACGAGGAAAATTCGGGTCTTTTCTAGATCTGGGTGTTCATTCGGGAAAACCAGGTGTTCGTAAACGAACGAGCGTTTTGCGTCAACGAATCGCTTGATTCCGTCAACGGAACGTTCTGCTTACTGAAGCATCCGCAGCAGGGTCGTGAGGCGGCTCTTGAGGTTTCGACGATCCACGATGAAGTCGAGGAACCCATGTTCCAAGACAAACTCGGCGCTTTGAAAGCCCTTGGGTAGGTCTTTGCCAATCGTCTCGCGGATCACGCGCGGTCCTGCGAAGCCAATCAAAGCTTGCGGCTCAGCGATATTGAAGTCACCCAACATCGCATACGACGCCGTAACTCCACCCGTGGTCGGATCTGTTAGCAATGAGATGTAGGGAATCTTGGCTTGGTCGAGTAACGCAATCTTAGCAGACGTCTTCGCCATTTGCATCAGCGACAAACCTGCTTCCATCATGCGAGCGCCACCTGACCGAGAGATCATTAAGAATGGTGTCCGTGTCTTCAAGCTGTGGTCCATCGCGCGTGCGATCTTCTCGCCGACGACCGAACCCATCGAACCACCGATGAAGCTGAAGTCCATACACGCGATCGTAATGTCAAGACCGTTCATCTTGCCGTAACCGGAACGAAGAGCGTCCTTCAACTCGGTTTTGGATTGTGATTCCTTGATCCTCTTTGGATAGGGCTTGGTATCTGTAAACTTCAGCGGGTCCGCCGATTCCATGTTCGCATCGAGTTCGGTGAACTCGTTGTTGTCGAACAAGATTTCGAAATACTCCTTCGACCCAATCTTTACGTGATGGTCCTCTTCAGGAACCACGTAAGCGTTGTTCTTCAACTCCCGGGTATGGACAATTTTGCCACCGGGTGACTTAAACCACAGACCGTCGGGAACTTCCCGCTTCGATTCGGTAGGGGTGAGGATCCCCTTATCAGTTCTTTTAAACCAAGGCATTGAACAACTAGGGTTGTTTCATCAAGGCTGTCTCGAAGAGTGCATCACGGCAAGCTCTTCGAGACAACCCTTTTTTTACGCGATGTCGATGCTGCTATCCAGGTACACATCCTGGATGGCGTTGAGGATTTCAACACCCTCTTTCAACGGGCGTTGGAATGCTTTCCTTCCGGAGATCAGACCCATTCCGCCGGCGCGTTTGTTGACGACCGCCGTGCGTACTGCGTCTGCCATGTCGCTTGCCCCTTTCGAATCACCACCCGAGTTGATCAAACCTGCACGGCCCATGTAGCAGTTGGCCACCTGGTAACGGCAAAGATCGATCGGATGGTTCGAAGTGAGTTCAGTATAGATACGCTCGTCGAGTTTGCCATAGCTGCTACCGCCAGTGTTCAAAGCCTTGTAGCCACCATTGTTCTCCGCGAGCTTCTGCTTAATAATGTCTGCTTGGATCGTCACGCCCAAGTGGTTCGCCTGACCAGTCAAGTCGGCCGATACGTGGTAGTCGACGCCGTCTTTCTTGAAGGCATTGTTACGGGTATAGCACCATAAGATGGTTGCCATACCGAGGTCGTGCGCCTGTTCAAACGCTTTCGCAACCTCAACGATTTGACGGGTCGCGTTGTCAGAACCAAAATAAATGGTCGCACCTACCGCCACAGCGCCTAAGTTCCACGCATCCTTAATCGAACCGAACATGATTTGGTCGGCCTTGTTGGGATAGGTGAGCAGTTCGTTGTGGTTGATCTTTACGATGAAGGGTATTTTGTGGGCGTACTGGCGTGCCGACATCGCGAGGCCTCCAAAGGTCGTCGCTACACCGTTGCAACCGCCTTCGATCGCCAACTTGATGATATTTTCCGGATCGAAATAGATCGGGTTTTTCGCAAAAGACGCCCCCGCGCTATGCTCAATACCTTGGTCGATGGGAAGAATGGATAGGTACCCGGTGTTGGCAAGACGGCCAGTCCCAAACAAGGTCTGCAGGCTCCTGATCGTTTGGATGCTGCGGTTTGAAGGGCCAAAAATCCGGTCCACGAAGTCGGGACCCGGAAGGTGCAGTTGGTCTTTGGAGATCGTTTTGCTCTTGTGCGTCAAGAGCGATTCTGCATCTTTTCCGAGCAGACTTGAAACATTGATTTTAGCCATAATTTCTCTCAGGGTAGGTAATTTCCAAAATTTTGGGGCAGGCGCAAATATAGGGTTATTGGACGGACCAATGCAAAAAACCGCAACTGAAATAAAACAAGAAACCCCGTTTTTGAGCTAAAAACGGGGTTTTTGATTTTGTTGAAGCGAGCTTATTGCGCAACGGCTGCCGGTGCGTTGGAGGCTAATTTCTCCTTGATCCGGGCAGATTTACCTTGACGTCCCTTCATATAATAGAGCTTCGCCCTTCTTACCTTACCAGCTTTCACGAATTCGATTTTGTCGATGCTAGGGCTGAGAATCGGGAAGATACGCTCAACACCTACACCATTCGATACTTTACGGACTGAGAAAGACTCACCGTTTGTTCCTTTTCCCCGACGATACAAAACAACTCCTTGGAACTGCTGCACGCGTTCCTTGTTTCCTTCGCTGATCTTAACGTGAACATTGATGGTGTCCCCAGACTTAAAAGAGGGGAGATTTGCTCTTTTGGAAGCGAGTTCCTGCTCAGCAATTTTCATTAAATCGGCCATGACGCTCGGGTTTTAAAAATAGGACTGCAAATATACCGGATGAAGTGAGAGCAAACAAGTCGGTGCCCGAAATATGCTTTCGCCCCCAAAAGGCGTTTTCTGACCAATTTTTCCCATTTTTTCGCTACCCCAAAAGCTCAGGCCGGCGTTTTTTCGTGCGCTCCAACGCCTGTTCCTCGCGCCATTGGCGGATCTTCGCCTCGTGCCCCGACATCAATACTTCCGGTACTTTCCAACCTTTGTATTCGGCAGGACGCGTGTATACCGGTGGTGCAATCAACCCGTCCTGGAAGGAGTCCGTCAAAGCCGAAGTCTCGTCGGAGAGTACGCCAGGAATAAGTCGAATGACCGCATCGGCGACGACCGCGGCCGCTAACTCACCACCCGACAACACATAGTTTCCAATACTCACCTCGCGGGTCACCAAATGCTGACGAACGCGTTCGTCCACACCCTTATAGTGACCACACAACAAGATCAGGTTGCCCCGAAGGCTAAGGCTGTTGGCCAATGCCTGGGTGAGCAACTCACCATCCGGGCTCATGTAAATAACTTCGTCGTAGGTTCGTTGCTCTCGTAAAGAAGAAATGCATCGGTCGATGGGCTCAATCATCATGACCATGCCAGCACCACCACCAAAGGCGTAATCATCCGTGCTCCGATGCTTCTGTGTGGAATACGCACGCAAGTCATGAACCTGAACGGTGACGAGACCTTTGTCCTGGGCGCGTTTCAAAATCGAATCGTTGAATGGACTCTCCAACAACCGGGGTAAGCAGGTAATAATGTCGATGCGCATAACTACGTCAAATGTCAAGGAAGCCTTCCGGAAGTTCTACCGTCACTCGTTTCTTCGATTTATTCACGCTCTTGATAAACGGGCCGTTCACGGGAATCAAAACTTCTTTGCCGCCATGGTCCACCGACAAGTAGCGGTTCGGCCCGGCTTCCACAATACCCATCACGGCACCCAGCGATGTGGATCCTTCGACGACGTCAAACCCGACCACCTCGTCGTTGTAAAATTCACCCTTTGCCAACTTCGGTCGATCTACTTTAGGAAGATAGAGGGAAAGCCCCTTCATGGCCGAAGCTTGATCGATGCCCGTCACGTCTTCAAAACGCACAAACGCTTTATCACCTTTAAAGGAAATCGTTTCAATGAAGTGAGGCACCAGGGCACTGCTATCACCCGCAAACAAATGTCGGACGTTGGTTAGGTCGGGACACTCAGGTAACAACACGATCGTGACTTCCCCTTGGAGCCCATGCGTCTTTGACACGTATCCGATCTTATAGCATTCGTCAATGTTCATCTCGCCTTCAAAAAGGCGAAGGTACATACAAGGCGGGAGTTTGCCTGATGGTATCGGTGGTCAATAGCCGCGTGCAACTTTCCCAATCGGGGCCGTCAGGCCAAGCCACGGAATAGGGACAAATGAGGCATCGGAACCCACTGCGATCACGCCGCCGTAATCAAGCCCTACTCGCTTAAATAAATGCCGGCCGCCGAGTACCGACAGAACGACCGAGCTTGATCCGGTCGAGAGGATGTAGTTCTCCATCAAAAGGTAATTCTTCACACTCAGGCGTTTCATCCCGCTGATGGTAACGGCGGGATGAGAGGCCCACCTTGAGCCGGCGAATCCATATCCTACGCCGATCGTGATGTTCGCATCGCGATTCCCAAAGGTGGTCACACCATAGGCGATGCCGATCCCGTCGCGAATTCCATTCGAGTCTTTTGAAACGAAGTTCGCGTAGATCACACCAACGCCGGCAGACACCTTTTTTCCCAGGGGAAAAGATACCTTAGGCGTTACCCAAAACGGAAATCCACCCAAGCCAAATACGAACGGGGCAATGGTTCCAGCTCCGACCGAAAAGTGATCGCCAATTCCCACGCTGGCCTGGTTAAACAACACCCACACGTTTTGATAATACGCCTCCCCACTTTTCAAACCGTAGCCATTGGGCGCCCAAAAGTATCGCGTCGATTGGAAGTTATCGTACCAGTACTCCGACCCCTTCAACTTGGACGGGTCTACTTCCGTGACTCGTCGAATGTTTTCTGCTCGAATCTTGATTTCACCGAGCGATTGGGTCGTAAAGGTGACAAGCCCTTGTTCGATGGATTTGATTTTGCCGATGAACTCGTTGCCATCGAGTGTTTCGATTGCCCAAGTTCGAGTGGTGTCAGGCGCCGTCGGCACCACTTGCGAATACGCGCGGGCTCCGCCACACAAAAGAACCGCCACAAGGAAAAAACGGGTGAGGGACATACAAGGGTTTATACTCAAGTTCCAAAAGAACCGTCATTGCGACAATACCCCCATCGAGCCAATAGGCGCAAAAATGCGAAAGCCAACCCCGGGGCTGGCTTTCTGCGTATGAAAATGTGTTGTACGTCTACTTAAATTAGGCTTGTGTCTCCTCGGCAGGAGCAGCCGCTTCGCCTTCGGCAGCAGGTGCGCTAGCAGCGGCCGCAGCAACTTCATTCTTCTTGCGGATCGCCTCAGCACGAGCTTCACGCACTTTTGTTTCAGCATCTTTGCGTGCTTTCGCAGCAGCTTGCTTCGACTTAACCAAGTTATCACGCTTCGATTCAATCGCAGCTTGCTTAGACTGTTTCCAGTCAGCCAACTTCTTATCAGCCGCTTCTTGCGAGATAGCACCCTTCACCACACCAATTTGCAGGTGGCGGCGGAGCATCACACCGCGGTACGACAGCATAGCACGTACTACGTCGCTGGGAGTAGCACCTTTCATGAGCCACTCAAACGCCTTCTCGTCGTTTAGTTCGATCGTTGCCGGGTTCGTGAGCGGATTGTAAGTCCCAATTTTCTCGATAAAACGTCCATCGCGTGGACTTCTAGCATCGGCTACCACTACATCGTAGCGGGCCAACTTCTTGCGGCCCCTGCGGGCCAACCTGATCTTTACAGCCATTCTTTTAGGTTTTTAATGTTGGATCTCGTCCGGTTATAAAAGGATCGCAAAGGTAGGAAAAAGGTCGACATGGCCAAAAAAATGGTCAATTGTCAGTTTTCGAGCCTGATCCCGCGAATCGAGGGGGAAAAACAAATATTTGTTTAAGCGATTACGCGGTTTTATTATCAAGGAACCGTTTTTTAACTTCGGTCCCGCTTTAAAAATTACCGTATGGATGGCTATTCCTATATCTCGAACGCCGACGTTGGCTACGTAGATCAACTCTATCAAAATTATAAAAAAGACCCCTCGTCGGTCGACATCACCTGGCAGAAGTTTTTCGAAGGTTATGACTTCTCTAGCCAACGATACGGGGAAAAGTCGAACGGACACGCCGTCGCGACGGACACCGCCTCGATCAAAGAAACCCAGGTGCGGAACCTGATATTTCAGTACCGGACGTTCGGTCACTTGAAATCGAAGACCAACCCAGTACGCGAACGCCGCAATCACAACGTAGACTTCGACCATAAGAGCGTCGGCCTCACAGATGCCGACCTCGACACAGAATTCGACGTGGCTAGTGAAATCAGCATGCCGCGCACGACCCTTCGCAAAATCATTGAGCGTCTCCAACAAGTTTACATCGGGCCCATTGGCTTCGAATACAACTCGATCCGCAACGACGAAGTCCGCAAGTGGTTCTTCGAAAAGTGCGAAAAGGAGTTTGTTAACTACAATCCCTCCATCGAGGAAAAGAAGACCATCCTCTCCAAGTTGAACGAGGCCGTGGTATTCGAGAATTTCTTGCACACGAAGTTCCTCGGCCAAAAGCGTTTCTCGCTGGAAGGCGGCGAGAACCTGATTCCGGCGTTGCACAAAATCATCAATAAGTCGGCAGAGCTCGGCGTTAAAGAAGTGGTGATTGGTATGGCCCACCGCGGGCGGTTGAACGTGCTATCCAACATCCTCGGCAAAACCTACGAGCAGATTTTCACCGAGTTTGAAGGAAATGTAAGTCCCGACCTCACCATGGGAGATGGCGACGTGAAATACCATCTTGGGTATTCCAGCCAGCATACATCTTTTTCGGGCAATAAGATTTATGTAAAACTCACTCCTAACCCTTCGCACTTGGAAGCGGTTGATCCGCTGGTGGTTGGGTACACGCGCGGTCAGATCGACGATGAATACAAAGAAGACCTGAGCAAAGCAATGGCGATCTTGATCCACGGTGATGCCGCTGTGGCGGGACAAGGCATTGTGTATGAGGTCGTGCAGATGTCGGGCCTTCCGGGATACAACACGGGTGGGACCATTCATTACGTGATCAACAACCAAGTTGGCTTTACGACTGACTACGACGACGCACGGTCATCGATCTATTGTACCGATGTTGCCAAGATCATCGATGCACCGGTGTTGCACGTAAACGGCGACGATGCTGAGGCAGTAAACTTCTGTGCGCGTCTCGCCGTAGAGTATCGCCAAAAGTTTGGTAAGGACATCTTCATTGACATGTTGTGCTATCGCCGTCATGGACACAATGAAAGCGATGAGCCGAAGTTTACGCAACCCAAGTTGTATAACTTGATTGCGAAGCACCCGAACCCGCGCGAAGTATACGTGAAGCGTCTTGTTGAACGAGGAGACGTGGATGCGGCGCTGGCCGACGAAATGGACGCCAACTTCAGGAACCAGTTGCAAGACCGCTTGAACGAAGTGAAACAAAAGCCACTTCCTTATAAACCTCAGAAGATAGAAGAAGAATGGAGTAAGCTTCGTCGTGCAAAACCAGAGGACTTCGAACAATCGCCAGAAACGGGAATCAAACAGGCAACCGTCGATAAGGTGGGCAATGCCCTCACCACGATTCCAGAAGGGTTTAAAGCACTAAAGCAAATTGAGAAACTCCTGAAGGATCGCAAGACAGCCTTCTTTCAAGATAAAGTGCTAGGATGGGCCGAAGCAGAACTCTTAGCGTATGGGTCCCTTCTGTCGGAAGGCACGCCCGTTCGCATGTCGGGCCAAGATGTAAAGCGTGGCACGTTCTCACACCGTCACGCGTACTTCTTCGACGCCAACACCAACGAACCGTACTGCGGCCTCAACCACATCGACAAAGACCAAAGACCACTGTATATCTATAACTCTCTCTTGTCGGAGTTTGGTGTCTTAGGTTTTGAATATGGTTATGCCATGTCGTCGCCGCACGCCTTGGTCATTTGGGAAGCCCAGTTTGGTGACTTCGTAAACGGGGCGCAAGTGATGATCGACCAGTTCATTTCAAGTGCGGAATCTAAATGGCAACGCCAGAATGGAATGGTGATGCTATTGCCGCACGGCTATGAAGGGCAGGGTCCGGAACACTCGAGCTGCCGACCCGAGCGCTTCCTACAACTCTGTGCAGAATATAATATGGTAGTGGCCAATCCCACTACCCCGGCGAATATCTTCCACTTACTGCGGCGCCAAGTGACCTGGGAATTCAGGAAGCCTTGCGTCGTGTTTTCACCGAAGTCTTTGCTACGCCATTCTGCGGTTGTGTCGCCTTTGAAAGAATTTATCAAAGGCTCGTTCAAGGAAGTGATCGACGACGAGACGGTGACCGCAAAAGACGTGAAGCGCCTGGTGTTCTGCTCTGGAAAAGTGTACTACGATTTGCTCGACGCACAGCAGAAGAAAAAGTTGAAAGACGTAGCAATCGTTCGGATCGAACAGTTGCATCCGTTCCCAGAAGCGCAATTGAATGCCACCTTGAAAAAATACAAAGGTGCCACTGTGGTGTTTGCCCAAGAGGAACCTGCCAACATGGGTGCGCTATCGTATATCCAACGCATGATGCCGAAACAACCGATGGAGTTCGTGTCGCGTAAAGCAAGTGCTTCACCGGCAACAGGCTTCAAGAAGGTGCACGATGCGGAACAAGCAAAGATCGTAAACCAAGCCTTGGGCCTATAACCAGGCAACTATCATTCAAGAAATTCTCAAACCAACCATTCACATGGCTCAACAAGTAAAAGTACCCGCAGTAGGCGAGTCGATATCGGAAGTAACCATCGCCAACTGGCTGAAGAAAGATGGTGACATCGTGAAAGCCGACGAGGTGATTGCAGAACTCGAGTCGGATAAAGCCACTTTTGAATTGCCAGCGCCTCAAGCCGGAGTCTTGAAGATCATCAAGCAAAAAGGAGAGGTGGTTCCTATCGGAGCAGCCATTTGCGAGATACAAGATTCGGCTGCCGTTCCGAAGGCTGCCGCTGCGCCCGCCGTTACGGCTGCAACTCCTTCAGTGTCCAAGCCGACGGGAGGTGTGAAGGAAATGAAGGTTCCGGCGGTCGGCGAGTCGATCACCGAAGTCACGATTAGCACCTGGTTGAAGAAAGATGGCGACCTCGTGAAGTTGGATGAAGTGATTGCCGAGGTGGAATCGGACAAAGCAACCTTTGAATTACCCGCAGAGGCTACCGGTATTTTGCGCATCGTTGCAAAGGAAAAAACGGCGCTCCCGATTGGTGGGCTCATCTGCCGAATCGAAATAACGGATGCCACCGCTGTGGCAGCACCGAAAACCGAATCAAGTGGAGGCACACCCACCACCAACTATGCCTCTGGCCATCCGTCGCCAGCAGCCGCGAAAATTTTGGATGAGAAAGGAATTGCCTCGAATCAAGTGGCAGGGACCGGAGTGGGCGGACGAATCACGAAGGAAGATGCCTTGAAGGCCGAATCTAAGGCCACACCTCCTGCTGGCAAGGAATCCAAGCCTGCGCCGACGGCTGCCCCCGTCATCGCTGTGGCTGGAGCACGCACGGAACGCCGTGAAAAGATGACATCTCTGCGCCGTACGATTGCTCGCCGTCTCGTGGCCGTGAAAAACGAGACCGCGATGCTGACGACTTTCAATGAAGTAGACATGAAGCCAGTCATGGAGCTTCGTTCGAAGTACAAAGACCAGTTCAAAGAAAAGTACGGCGTCGGTCTCGGGTTCATGTCATTCTTCACCAAAGCCGTATGTGTGGCGTTGAAGGATTTCCCCGCCGTGAATGCATCCATCGATGGCGATGAGATTATCTACCACGACTACTGCGACGTGTCAATTGCAGTTTCGACCCCTCGTGGTTTGGTTGTTCCCGTCATTCGCAACGCAGAGTTGCTGACAATGAATCAGGTTGAAAGCGAGGTGATCCGCTTGGCCACGAAGGCTCGCGATGGCAAACTATCGATCGAGGAAATGACCGGCGGAACATTCTCCATCACCAATGGCGGCGTGTTCGGGTCTATGCTTAGCACACCCATTATCAACCCGCCACAGTCGGCCATCTTGGGCATGCACAATATTGTGGAACGTGCCGTTGTGAAAAATGGCGAAGTGGTAGTAAGACCGATTATGTATCTCGCACTTTCGTACGATCATCGAATTATCGATGGACGGGAGTCCGTTAGCTTCTTAGTACGCGTGAAAGAGTTGCTCGAAGATCCGGGACGTTTGATCCTTGGCATTTGATCGAATTAATTAATACCCATTGAGACATGGACTATAATGTAACGGTGATCGGCTCGGGCCCTGGCGGCTACGTGGCAGCCATCCGATGTGCGCAACTTGGATTCAAGACCGCCATCATCGAAAAGTATGATACGCTGGGCGGAACCTGCCTCAACGTAGGCTGCATCCCTTCGAAGGCGCTGCTCGATTCGTCCGAGCATTTTCACAACGCGCAACACAACTTTAAAGAACACGGTATCGAGATCAATGACCCGAAACCGAACCTCGCGCAAATGATCAAGCGCAAGGGATCCGTGGTCAAATCCAATGTCGATGGCATCGCGTTCCTCATGAAGAAGAACAAGATCGATGTTCATACCGGCGTCGGTTCTTTTGTTGACAAGAACACCATTAAGATCACTGCAAAAGACGGTCAGGAGAAAACAATTACCACCGAAAAAGTAATCATCGCGACAGGCTCAAAGCCTACGCCACTTCCTTTCGCACCGTTCGACAAAAAGCGAATCATTTCAAGCACTGAAGCGCTCGAGTTGAGCGAAATACCGAAACACCTGATCATCATCGGTGGCGGCGTAATCGGGATGGAACTTGGTTCTGTCTATGCTCGAATCGGGGCAAAGGTTACCGTCGTCGAGTTCCTCGACAGCTTAATCGCTACGATGGATGGAACGATGGGTAAGGAGTTACTGAAGTCTGCTAAGAAACTCGGTATGGACTTCTACCTGGGACATAAAGTCACCGCCCTGCAGAACGCGGGTAAGGAAGTCGTATTGAAGGCGGAGGACAAGTCAGGCAATTCAATAGAATTGAAAGGCGACTATTGCTTGGTGAGCATCGGTCGTCGCCCCTACACAGATGGGCTGGGATTGGATAAGGTCGGAATCGAATTGGATCGTGGCCGTATTCCCGTGGATGATCACCTCAAGACAAAGGTCGACAACATCTATGCAATCGGCGATGTGGTACGTGGTGCCATGTTGGCACACAAGGCGGAGGAGGAAGGCACGCTGGTGGCCGAGCAACTCGCGGGTCAAAAACCTCATATCAACTATCTATTGATTCCGGGCGTCGTGTACACGTGGCCCGAAGTGGCAAGTGTCGGGTATACCGAGGAACAATTGAAGGCCGATAACCGGTCCTATAAAGTCGGATCTTTCCCATACAAGGCCTTGGGACGCGCCCGTGCTTCGATGGACGTGGACGGCGTAGTGAAGGTCCTCGCCGACAAGAACACGGACGAAATTTTGGGTGTGCACATTTTCGGCGCGCGCGCTGCTGATATGATTGCCGCCGCCGTCACGGCTATGGAGTTTCGCGCTTCCGCTGAAGATGTGTCGCGCATGTCGCACGCACACCCGACGTATATGGAAGCGGTGCGAGAGGCTTGCTTGGCGGCAACTGCCAATCGGCCCATCCATATCTGAAGAGTTGATTGATGTCGAAAAACAAGAAAGGCGATCGTGTAGATTGCCTTTTTTTATTTATCCGTTCCGATCGCCCATGCGCGTACCGTGAGGGCGATCACAAAAGGGATCAAGTATACGTTGAGCTGCTGTGGGAGCCAAGCCCACGAGAGTAGCAACAACACGTTTAACACGGCTATTGCCCTAAAATACTTGTTAGCAATCGGCTTAGCTTTCAAGTACAATGGAATGAATATCAAATGCAAGGGCATAGCCCAAATCAAGTTTAAATTCTTGGCGGCAGCACGATGGTCGGTCGCGACCCACAGCAACAACAACACCAAGCCTACGGCGCCGACTATTCCAAAGATAATCGCATCGAACCACTTGAACTTATTGTGACTTTTCTTGTGTGCGACGGTTATAGCCACCGTGATGGCCAAGAACAAGCCAAACACTATCCATGGATGGAACCAGTGAAAGGGCGTTTCTTCTGGTTGCGATTCATACACGAACACCTTGTTTTTCACGAGCGGCAACGTGGCTGAATCGCCATTTACCGAGGCGTGATCAAAGGAACTTTCGATATAGTCCGGAAGAAACATGTATTCATAGGGGCTCGCCACTTTGTCCATCGGCAATCCTAGGCAAATATCAATTCCAAGATCGCCCCATGGCTGCTTGGCGAGATAAGGGTCAGTCAGCTGACGGATTGTATAATGCGTCGTGATATAGGTGCTGTCGAATTCTACCTGACCCGGCAAGGCTTCTTTCAAAACATCCCGCAGTTTTGTTGCGCAGTTGTTGTAAAAATAGTCGTACAGGTAGTACTCATTTCCGGGAAGGGCATTCCGGTACAGGTATTCGAACACTTTCTGAACTTGTTGATCGGTGAGGTTCAGGATTTGTTCGTGGACAAATCGATTTCGGGAGATGTAATAATCGCGCCAAGGTATGTATGGATCAACATCGAGTTTGTAGTTCAGGTGGCCCCGGGCAAAGTTGAGATAGAAGTTTGGTTGATCGAAGCTGAACGCGCCATAGTTATAGAAAGCATCTACGTTGAGTGCGGGGTCGTATACCCGGATAGCACTGTGGCCGAAGGCGGCGTACAATTCGTGTTGCCAGGGACCAAGGGTAACGATTGATATCTCCGCCCGCGAGGAGAGGGTGGGGATCTGGGACGGTTGGAAAGCGAAGCTTGCCGAAGACATCGCTAAAAGTAAGGGCAGAAAAAGGGCGGTTATTTTCATCATGGATGGCATCCGGGGCAGGTTCGTTTTTTTTGAGCTGTGGATCGATTTCGAAGCAAAATTCGGCGATTTCGGCCAAATTTATCTAAATATTCAAGTTGTGGAAAAAGCCCGAAAGTGAATCATTATATTCGTTTTGGGAGAGATGATAGGTCATGAAAAATTGGCTGTTCGAGGTTGGTAACTGGTCGCGCTTGCCCATGAAATTGGGGTATGACGACGAATCCATTTTTAAGAATAAGCGAAACATTCTCTTTTCGCAAATCACCTTCTTTTCATCGGCAACGTCGGTCTTCTATTTTGGCGTATTGGCCTTCTCGGGTGACTTCCGCGTCTCGATTCTCGGCCTCATGATGGCTGCCGTCTTGCTGAGCGCCTATTTCCTCAATGAAGCTGGACACCACCGAATTTCGAAAGTCCTAGCGCTCACACTTGGCAACTTGGCGTTCCTGGTTTATTCAATTGTCGCACCGGCTTCGGTCGCGATGTTCGTTTTCTTTTTTCCACTCATTACCGCCTCAGTGTTGATTTTCAACCGCTCTGAAAACTGGTTGCGGATCACGTTTTCTCTAGCATCCATCGGTTCCATCGTGATGGCGTTGTCACTTCGCTTCTGGGGCGTTCGAGTTCCAGAATTCGAGGTGGCGCGGCCAGAGTTTGTGTTCATGCTCAACGTAGGCTTGAGTATCCTGATGACCGCGGGCTTCGTCTACCTCATGATGAGATTGAATGAAGACGTGGAGGCGAAGCTTCGGCGTCTAGCGGAAGAGGTAAAGCAAAAGAATGCCGATCTGCAGCGAACAAATGAGCAGCTTGATCGCTTTGTTTACAGTGCTTCCCACGACATCAAACTGCCCGTCATCGCCATTAAAGGTCTTGCAAATCTAGCCCGCGCCGAAGGGGCAGATGAAACGTCACTTACCTATTTCAAACGAATTGAAAACCAAGCCGACAAACTCGGCGCCTTCTTACTCGAAATGCTCGAGTATACCCGAAATGGCAAGACTGGCCTTCGCCTAGAAAAGGTAAACTTGACGCAGTTAGTCGACGACGTAATCGAAGGACTGTCCCACCTCGAAAATGCGCAACGCGTCGAGTTCAAGAAATTTATTAGGATCGAAGGCGAAGTGATGATCGACCGAATCCGCTTCATGGTGATCTTGAATAATTTGATCTCCAATGCCATTAAGTTTCATAACTATAACCTCGAAAACCCTTGGATCAAGATCATGATCAGCCGTGTCGACACCAATATACAAGTGCTGGTAGCGGACAATGGCCTCGGAATCCATGACAAATTCAGGGACAAGGTATTCGAGATGTTTTTCCGAGCACCCTCTTTGTCTTCCCTGGAAACGGAAGAACCCGGCCTTATCTCCGCCTCTCCGCTCGGGACCGGCTTGGGTCTCTATATCGTGAAAGAGACCGTGGAAAAAATGAACGGTAGAATCATGCTTTCTTCCACCGAAGGAGAAGGTGCATGCTTTAGAATTGACTTACCTTTGGTGGCTTGAGCCCCGCGACCGATTTCATTAACATCGTCAAGAGAACGACGCCACGTCGACTCCTCAACAGCGCCAAGGTGTTGGGTAGTTACTATTATTCTCGCGCCATGGGCGACCCGCGTCATGCCGGCATGCCCATCAGCATCGGAATAGAACCTACCACGTCGTGCAACCTTCGATGCCCCGAATGCCCGAGTGGCCTAAGGTCTTTTACGCGACCCACAGGTATGTTGGAAGAGCCTCTCTTCAAAAGACTCATCGATGAACTCGAAGATACGCTCTCGTATTTGACATTTTATTTTCAGGGCGAACCCTATCTACATCCGAAGTTCCTGTCGCTGGTAAGCTATGCGGCGCAGAAGGGTATCTATACGTCTACGTCGACGAACGCCCATTATTTGAATGACAAGCAAGCTCGCGATACCGTCGAGTCGGGCCTGAATCGATTGATCATCTCGATTGATGGAACGGATCAGTCAACATACGAGTCATATCGAGTGGGGGGTAATCTTGAGAAGGTGCTTGAGGGAACTCGAAACGTCTTGAAATGGCGCGCTGCTCTCAAATCGGCTACACCCTACGTGGTGTTTCAATTTCTAGTCGTTCGCCCGAATGAACATCAAGTCCCCGAGGTGCAAGCTCTTGCCGAGAAGATGGGCGTCGATCACGTCGCGCTCAAGACGGCGCAGGTGTACGATTTTCAAAATGGCTCTGACTTAATCCCGACCATCGACCAATATTCGCGGTACCGGAAAAAGCAAGACGGCACCTGGGAGATCAAGAATCAGTTGCTCAACCACTGTTGGAAAATGTGGAACAGTTGTGTGATCACTTGGGATGGGCGTGTGGTTCCCTGTTGCTTTGATAAAGATGCGCACTACACCCTCGGCAATTTGAGCCAGAACACTTTTACGGAAATCTGGCGCGGGGAACTCTACCAACAGTTTAGAAGATCCATCCTCAAGTCGCGGAACGAGATCGACATCTGTACCAACTGCACGGAGGGAACGAAGGTCTGGGCTTAAGGCTATTTCACCCTTGATACAGGCGATTCAGCACACTTGCAGTCGCCCTCACAACCCGATTTTGGGGATTTTGCCCGACGCAGAATTGGGCGTAGGAGGTACGCCACCGCACCCACAAACAGACCGCCAACGATGATTGTCTGAACCATCGTCAAATTTACAAAATTCTACTCCGCAAATCTTACAGTTTGAGTCACTCACTCGACGGTTGACCCGGGCAAAGCGTCCAAAATAAGCTCAGAACCGTATTTAATGCACATACCGAGGATTCTCGAGATCAAACTTTTTCCTACTTCCGTCCATCGAATCTGCAAAGACCCGATAACCTATGTTACAAAACTACCTGAAGACCGCCCTTCGAAACCTGTGGCGCAAGAAAGGGAGCACCCTGATCAATATCTCCGGTTTGTCGCTTGGCATCGCTGGAAGCGTGATCATCTCGCTCATCATTTTCCACCACACCAGTTTTGACGATTTCCATTCGAAAGGAGACCGAATTTATCGAGTCGTATGGAAGTCGAAGGGCAACGACGGGGACCGTTTCAACGGAGGTATTCCCAACGTGCTTCCGGCCGCATTTAAGAATGATTTCCCTGAGGCCGAAGAGGTAGTGTTTACGTCTTACCGCTCGGGAACACTGGTCACCATCCCGCAAGGGGCGAACGAGCCCGCAAAAAAATACACGGAGCGCAATGGTGTTGTCTACACGGAACCTTCTTTCTTCCGCGTGTTCGACCGAAGAGTTTTGGTGGGGGATCCGATCAAAGGTCTCGATGAACCGAACGAAGTTGTCATTTCAAAAGGACTCGCGTTGAAATACTTCAATCGAGAAGACGTGATCGGTGAAATCGTTCGTCATGATAACATAGACTACAAAATCACGGCTGTCGTCGAAGATGCGCCTTCCAATACCGATTTTCCTTTCGATCTATTCCTGTCCTATTCAACCATTCAGAAGAAGTCGGAAGAGAACGGAGGATGGAACAGCGTATGGAGCGATGAGCAGTGCTATTTTCTTTTGAAAGAGGGTGAAACGACTGCTTCGATGGAAGCTCGATTTCCGGAATTTGCTAAGAAGTATCTCGGCGAAGACGCTGAAAGAACGAGCTATAGCGTCCAGCCAATGAGCACCATTCACTCCGACGATCGCTATGGCAACTACAATTACAACACAGTTACGGCAAAGCAGTTGACAACGTGGTTGGTGATTGCTGTATTCTTGGTGGTGACGGCGTGCATCAACTTTGTGAACTTGGCTACCGCCGAGGCGATTAAGCGTTCAAAGGAGGTTGGCATTCGAAAGTCGCTCGGCAGTTCGCGCGCTCAGCTGATTGCCCAATTTCTGGGTGAGACCGGCCTGGTCACAGTCTTTTCGGTGGTCTTGGCAGTTGGCTTGGCATGGCTCGGCCTCCGTTATCTGAACCCTTTCTTGGGCGAGTCTCTCAGTTTGAATGACAACCCCGTCATTTGGACGTACCTCGGCGTGATCACGGTAGTGGTGTCGCTGCTGTCTGGGTTGTACCCTTCGTTCGTAGTTTCTGCCTTCAATCCCGTGCTGGCGCTGAAGAATGCAATGGCTACTAAATCGTCGTCGGGCTACAATCTGCGTCGTGGTTTGGTAGTCGTTCAATTCTTTATTTCACAAGTCTTCATCATCGGCACGCTGGTGCTCATCAACCAAATGGAGTACCTCAACCGCAAAGACCTCGGCTTCAGCAAGGACGCCATCGTCAATATTCCGATCCCCGATCAAGAAACCCCCGCTGGCGCCGATCAGGGTAACAGCAAGATGAGGACCCTGCGCGAACAGGTAGCAGCCCTTTCGGGCGTGGTCAATGCAAGCGTCAACAGTACACCGCCCTCATCCAACAGCGTCGCTGGAACCCGCTTTCGCATCGAAGGAAAAGATGAAGACTTTCGCACCCAAGTCAAGGAAGTCGATGGTCACTACGCCGAAGTGTTTCGACTCACAACGCTGGTCGGAGAAGGCTTAAAGGACCTCGACACGGCGCAAGGTTTCGTCATCAATGAAAAAGCAGCCGAAGTAACTGGGTATTCTCCAACGGAAATAATAGGAAAGCAGATTAACATGTGGGGCAAACGGCTGCCCGTCGTTGGAGTCCTAAAGAATTTCCACACTGTTTCTTTATCCGAGCCCATCCGGCCGGTCGTATTACTGAATCGTATCCGTGGCTATCAAAACCTGTCGGTGAAGCTCAATGCCTCAGACATGCAATCGACAATCAAAGAGATCGAGAAGTACTGGGCTGCCGCTTATCCCGATGCGGTGTTCTCGTTCCGATTCATGGATGAGGAAATCCGATCTTTCTACGAAACAGAACAGCGCACATCAGTTTTGTTGGGCGTCTTCGCGTCACTAGCCATCTTTATCGGCTGCCTTGGATTATTCGGTTTGGCCACATTTATGGCAAATCAAAAGACAAAAGAGATTGGTATTCGCAAAGTCTTAGGCGCAACGGTGTCAAGCATTGTAATGATCTTCTCCAAGGAGTTTGCCCTCTTAATATTGGGGGGTTTTGTATTCGCCGTTCCCGTCGCTTGGTATTTTCTCAATGAGTTTTTAAGTGGCTTCGAGTACAAGGTTGAACTTGGACCGGCGGTGTTCTTAATCGGGATGGGGCTTTCAGTTTTGATCGCCTTCGTTACGGTCGGCTATCGTTCATTCCGAGCGGCCACAGTCAATCCGGTCGATTCACTCAAGTGCGAGTAAAGAGTGCTCTAAAAAAAAAGGAAGCGAGGTCGGTGGCACCTCGCTTTTTTTATTTCAACTAGAGCGGCGGTTATTTTTCTGGATTAAGAATCACTTCCAATAAGTTTTCGGTATCCAGGTACTTCTTCGTGGCTTCCTGTACCTCTTTGGTTGTTAGGGCCTGAATTCTAGTTTCGACGGTCAATATCTCGCCTGGATCTGTGCCTCCTTCATAACTCTGCAGCAGTCGACTGACCCAGTAACTATTGTCTTTCAACTCTTCGCGATATTGTTTCACCCATGTTTCTTTCACCTTGTTCAGATCCGTCTCGGTTGGACCTTGTTCTTTAAGTTTTGCAATTTCGGCTAGCGTAGCTTGCGTCAGTCGATCAACATTTTCGGGGCCACAGGGGAAGGTTGCGGTTACCAGGTAATGACCGTATGGGTATTTGTTAATTTGACCTTTCATCCCGGCACCATACACACCACTCATTTCTTCTCGAAGCGTTTCGATCAGTTTAATGTTGAGAACTTCGACCAAGGCTTGCATGGCAAGGTTTTCTTTCGAACTGTAAGACGCGGGTCCCGAGAAAACCATTGTCACGAAACTTTTTTCTTCTGTTCCTTTTTTTACTTCTTTTTTCACCACGCCTCGTACGGGCCGGATGCCGAGGTCTTGGAACGATGCAGGCGCTTTTGCAGCCGGTAGCGTGCCGAGGTAGGTAGCCGCTAGGGCCTTGACCTTCGACAAGTCAAAGTTTCCGACCATGCAGAATGTGAAACCGCGGGCGTTTCCAAAACGACTCTCGTATACGGTTAATGCACGATCCAGCGAAACATTATTGAAATCATCCGCTCTAGGAAGGCGCGGCCCCCGTGGATGGTTGCTGTATAGAATCCTTTGCAGTGAATCCTGGTACACGGCCTGTGGATTCGACATGATGTTTTGCACGGCCGCTTGCTGCTTAGAAATGAAAGACGCGAACAAACCGTCATCTTTTCTTGGGTGGGTGAAGTATAGGTTCACCATTTGGAGCATCGTCTCCACGTCGGCAGAGCCGCATTGCCCACTGACACCTTCGGTGTAAAGATTCATTCGAGGCATCACGGAAACTGATTTTCCAGCGAGCATCTTCCGCAAGTCGAGCGGTGTAAAGTTACTCACGCCCATTTGTGAAACGACGGCCGTTGCATACGCTGCATTGTACTTGTCGGATGCTGCAAACACGGACTGGCCGCCCAGCCGCGTCGCGTTCAGGATCACTTGATCATTCTTAAAGTCGGTGGGTTTCAAAATTACCCGCACACCATTCGCGAACAACAACTCGGTGACCCCTAAAGCGGGCTCCGTTTTTTCTTCTAGGATCGAAACCGGCGCCGGAATGGTCTCCATCAACTTCGAGCCAAGCACCTTTTCCTCATAGGGTGTGACTGAATTTGAGATTGCGCGATCGGCGATGGCCAGGAGCTCAGGCCCCGTAGGCATGTTGAAATTTGCTTGCGTGGGTCCGCTGAGGATGATCAAACGTGCGGCTTGTGTTGGGATGTTGGCTGCAGCAAAGCTGTTTAGTTCCTCGAGGGTAATGGTAGGAGCGAAGTCCTTGAAGTACTTAAACTCGTTTTCTATTCCCGGTATAGGTTCGTCCTCCAAAAAGTTTCGAATCATCTCGTTTGCGTGTGTCCCCGATTCCGTCTTGTCACGTTCATTGAACCCACGTTCCAGTTGTCTAGAATAGTTGGCCTTTACCCGCTCAAGTTCCGAAGCGGTGAATCCAAATCTTCGGGCCCTTTCGTTTTCTTCAAGTAGGGCCTGGATCGCAACCTCCACGCCGCCTTTACCAACCACGCCGACACTACTATACAATTCATAGTTCTTTACAAAGCCGGACCAACTGGAACTCCCATAAAGAAAGGGAGGCTCCGGTTTTTGTGCAAGCTCTTGTAGGCGCTGGTTGAGCATGGAGTTGAAGATAGCCCGAACCATAGATCGGCGATAGTCTTGCACCGTCGTCATGGGTTTAGCCAATTGATATGGATAATAGATCTGGATGACGTGATTGGTAGCTTCTGGATCCGTGACCACCAATCCTTCAGATATTTTCCTCGTGGGTAGCGTGGCATAGGCTCGAGGTTTTTCGTGAGAAGGGTTCTTTAAATGACCGAAGTGTTTCTTCACCAACGCTTCGACTTGCGCCACGTCTAAATCGCCTACGGCAATCACAGCCATCAAGTTGGGTCGATACCAATCCTGATAGAATTTTTTGATGACTTCTGGCTTAAAGGTTTTCAGAATTTCCTCCTGCCCGATCGGTAAACGGTCGGCATACGTTGACCCTTCGAAAATCTTTGGATAGATTACTTTGTTCATGCGATCGGCGGCTCCCTTGCCCAACCGTGATTCTTCCAGTACGATGCCACGTTCCTTATCGATCTCGGCGGGTTCAAATGACAATTGGCTCGCCCAATCTTCGAGCGCTAGAAGTCCTTTTTCGAGGTTCTCAGGTTTGTCGGTGGGAATTGGTAGGATATAGATCGTTTCATCGAAGGACGTTTCTGCGTTGAGGTCCGCGCCAAACTCGACGCCGATGGATTGAAGGAATGAAATGAGTTCATTTTTCTTAAAATGCTTTGACCCGTTAAAGGCCATATGTTCGGTGAAGTGGGCGAGCCCGAGTTGGTCGTCGGATTCCAGAATTGAACCAACTTTAAGCACGAGTCTTAGTTCGACTTTCTTCTCGGGCCGTGGATTTTTTCTGATGTAGTAGGTAAGGCCGTTTGGCAGGGTGCCTTTTTTTACCTCGGTTGCGATGGGGATTTTCTCGATTGCCTGTGGTTGTGCGACGAGGTGCCCGCAAACCATGTTGACGGCGAGTAGAAACAAAACAGCAGTTCGAGCATATCTCATGGTGAGAGATGGGGTATTTGATAGGACAATAAAACGATTTGAATACGGGGCTGCAATACCGCAAACGCGGTTGCCTATGCGTCCCACTTATCGCGGATCAGCTGGAGCATGTCGGCATGCACGAGGCCATTTGCGGCACACATTTCTCCGCCAAAAAGGAAATTAGAGCCGTTTTTGAAGTCTGTGACTTTGCCGCCCGCCATTTCGACCAAGAAAGTACCTGCCGCCACGTCCCACGCATTCAGGTTGTATTCGAAAAAGCCCTCGAGCCGTCCGCAGGCCACATATGCGAGGTCGACGGCAGCGCTCCCGAGGCGCCGGATGCCGTGGGTTTGATCTAGAAATGAGCGGATTATGTTGAGGTAGGCGTCCATTTTGTCGAACGCGTGGTACGGGAAACCCGTGGCGAGGAGTGCTCCACTCAGCGACTTAATCGTAGACACTCGGATTGGCTGACCATTGCAAAAAGCACCCGTGTCGAGCGAACCGTGGAAGCACTCTTTCAGGTTTACTTCGTAGACAATACCGAGCTCCACTTTTTTATGACGGGCAAGGCCGATGCTGATAGCAAAAGGCGGGAGCGCATGCGTGAAGTTCGTGGTGCCATCAAGTGGGTCGATAATCCATGTATAATCGTTGGTGCCTTTGATCGAAGTACCTTCTTCACCAATAAATCCAGACCCCGGCAGAATTTTCTGTAAGGCGGTGACGAGACGTCGTTCGGATTCTTTATCGACATAGGAGACAAGGTTGTTGAATCCGGTTTTCTGCTCAATTTTTTCTAAGTCGAACGACTTCGATTCAGCAGAAATAAAAGCGCCCACTTCTTGAGTGAGTTCCACCACCTGGCGTTCAACTTGCGCAAGTCCATTCATGATTTTTGAGTTTTACTTTTAACAAAAGCCGACAACACAACCAACACCGAGGTCCACGCGGCAGTACGAGCGACCCACTCGCCGCTCGTTGCATAGTCTGCTCCACTATCCGCGTCGTTGTATAACGAAATCATATCGAGCCTTGGAAGGTAAGCGTCGGAAGAAATATAAGAATAGAAAATTGGACCCAAAATCACAATGAGCAAAAGAAGGACGTACTTGGGTTGGAGCCCTTCGCGCAAGAAGCTAAAATAAACGAACATGTTCGACAGAAGAATCCAGCACGACGCGCCCAAGTAGCCGGTCATCGATGTCCAATCGAGCCAATTCGTTTTTTCGTACAACGTGTCGGCGAGGAAAAAGTACTGTTCCGTAGGGGCAATCTTCAATACAAGATACTCGCCGGCCATCCAAAACAAGGCAAGTGTAAACACGCCGAATCTCTGACCCAACGGTTTGCGGGCAAAGTAGTACAGTCCTAACACCGACGCCACCATTACGGTCTGGATCAGCAAAGGGAAGGCGGTCCCGGACTGAATGTGGTACCAACTGATCGCTCCGAGTACACACATGGCCCACGCCATCGCCGCGGCTGGCGGCCCGTATGAGCGCCGGTCTACGAGGGCGAACAAGGGTGCAAGTGCTCCGAAGATCGCGATCGGGAAAGAGCGCGTAAAGGAAGTTAGGACGAGCAACCCGCCGCCGATAGCCGCTAGCAGATACTGTCGTCTACGCTCTTTTTCCATCCACCACGATGACAATTTCTCCCTTCACTTCTTTCGCAGAAAAATACTGGAGTACTTCGGAGACAGGTCCTGTTTTTGTTTCCTCGAAGAGTTTCGTTAGCTCTCGCGAAACGGAGACCCTGCGTTCGGGGCCCGCTTCTGTCTGGATTTGCTCCAAAGTTTTCACTAGCCGATGAGGAGACTCGTAGAGAATCACAGTTCGTTCCTCCGACGCAAGCGCGCGGACGGCTGTCTGTCGCCCCTTTTTATGAGGCAGAAAACCTTCGAAGACAAAACGATCGGTCGGGAAGCCTGACTTGATCAAAGCAGGAACAAAGGCGGTAGGTCCAGGGAGGCACTCAACATGTAGTCCCTCTTGAAGAGCTTCGCGAATGATTAAGAAGCCGGGGTCGCTGATACCGGGAGTTCCAGCATCGCTCACCAACGCCATTACCTCACCTTTTTTCAGACGGTCTACCAATCCCTTTAAGACCTTATGTTCGTTAAAGATGTGAAAGCTCTGAAGAGGCTTGTCGATGTGGTAGTGACGCAATAGAGTGGAAGACGTGCGGGTGTCTTCGGCTAATATTGTGTCCACTTGCTTGAGGGTGTCTAGTGCCCGGAGCGTGATGTCGCTCAGGTTCCCAATAGGCGTTGGCACAACATACAAAGACGCCCGTCTTTCATTTTTCGATGTGTGTTCCACGTCAAGCGATTTCGTCGATGGCTTGCGCCAATTTGCGGTCGAGCGCCGTCACCTTGTTACCCGCATCATGCGTGGACAGCTGAATGGAGACCGTGTTGTAGGTATTGGTCCACGTTGGGTGGTGGTCCATCTTCTCCGCGATCAACGCCACGCGTGTCATGAAGGCGAACGCTTCTGTAAAATCGCGAAACTTGAAAGTCTTCGATAATTGATCATTGGCTTCAATCCACATGTCCGTCGAATTTGTTCCAAGTAAAGTTACCAGAATTCAACGGGAATGCACGTCCCTCAGAGGGCGATGATTCCTTCGATGACCGCGGCTTTCTTGTAGACGGCGATCACCGCGTCGGCTGAAGGCATCATCATTTGGAAGGTGATGCTCGTGTAATTGCCGTTTTTTGAAGCTTTGGACGACGTGGCGTGATGGGGGAACATTTGAAGCAATTGTTCTTCTTTCCCGGCCTTAACAATGAACTTGAAGGTGTAAAGTGAGGGCCAGGCGTAGAACTTGTCGAGTTTTTCCGAAAACGCCTTAAACCACCCTTCGTCCATAAAGAAAAAGGGTAGTGGCTTTTGACCACTACCCCAGGAGTTTTATCAGTAAATTTTGTAGCGACGATCTTTGATGTCGGCGCGGTCGCGAATCGCTTCTGCGATCTGCAAGCTGCTCTTGTTGTTGTTCATATTGTTGACCAACTGAGTCTTTTGAATGGTGTAGTCACCAATACCTGGAGCGATTGTCTTGTTTTGCACCTCAAAGATTACCACGCCAGCTTCGCCTGCGAATGGTTTGGTGCGCTTCCCGCCATCGACGGAGAAAGCTTTTCCCACCGCGACAGGATCGAATCCGATGTCGGGGAGAGATGTGTTGTTAAGTTTAACAGAATTAGAGGAACGAACGACGCCATCGCTTCCGAACTTCGCGGCAAGGTCTTCCAAAGGAGTTGTGTCGTCGAGTTTCGCCATGATGGCTTTACCCTGCATCTCCTTCTTGACGATTACGCCAATCGTTTCTTTCAATACATCGTCGAGGGGACGGTAACCGGCTTCCACTTCCTTGGTCATCACAGCCACCACATACATGTTGTCGATGGTGAAAATTTGTGATACGGTGCCAACGCTGGCGGTGCGGTACAACCAAACTACCATTTCGCGTGCTTCCCCGAGGTTGCCAACAAATCGATCCGATGCGTTCAAGTCGTTTGCGTCGAATGTATTCACTTTCTGCTCCTTCGCTCTCGCCGTAAATTCACTCACGCCGCTCAGTCCCGAAGCGAAAAGATCAGCTTTGCGGTAGACAGAATCCTGTGTTTCACGGCTCGGCAACAGGGGCTTTTCAATTAGAGAAATCTTGTAGGCTACGTTGGTCTTCGTCTCTGTTACGGTGATGATGTGGTAACCGTACTGTGATTCGATGATCTCATTGATGAGCCCTTTCTTCGTGGCTGCCATGATCGGTTTTTCGAATTCGGGTACCATTTGACCTTCGCGGAACCAACCCAAGTCTCCACCACGTACTTTGGAGGCATTGTCCTCACTGTTTTCCATAGCTTTCGCCGCGAAGTTGGCACCGCCTTTCAATTCGGCTAGCAGTTTGGTTGCCTTCGCTTTAGCTTCTTTCTTGTCTTCGTCGGAAGCACTCTTCCAGCGGATGAGGATGTGGCTTGCCTTAGCTTGGTCTACTGTATCTTTTCCAATTTCAGTGACCTTAGCAATCTTGTAGTAGCCGTCGTCCAAGAAAGGTCCGAGCACCAGGCCTTCCGTCATGGTTTCGCGGTTCAAGAACGTGGGCAAAGAGAGGATGTCATACTTGGCAAAGGCTTCGTTCATGCGTTCCGAGTTCAGGCTAGCGAATGCAGAATCTTCTTTTGTTTCGCGAAACTGAACGGCAAGCTTTTCCATTTCAGAGCGAAGGACAGCTGTGTCCTTGGGGGAAGGATCAGCTGAGAATGACACGTAGGTCAAGCTACGCAGCGCTTCCGTCTTGTATTGATCTTTGTGTGCATCGTAATACCGGCGAATGTCCGCGTCGCTAACAGGTGCTTCTGCCGCATCCTTAATTGCGTAGTAAGGAACGTAGAGGTACTTCACTTCTGCCACGTCGTTGTCGAGGTGGTAAGCTTGTTCTGCTTCCGCTTTCGTGACGTAGTTCGTTTTCACCAACAGGTTTTCGTATTTCACGCGCTCGCGTGCTGCACGCATCTGGGTGCGGAAATAATCCCATTGCGCACGACCGGGAGATCCGGCGGGTTGTTCGGCGATTGCGCGTAGGTCTGAGATCAAACGTGCTTTGTCGAATTGGCCTGTTGAGTCCATGTAGTTCATTTTCAGACCTTCATCGACGTTGCGGCCTTGTATCATGTCGTACAGTTCATCAGCCGTTACTTCCGAACCGACCTTCTCGTATTCCTTGCTGATGGCATAACGGCCAATCAGCAGCATCCATGTTTGCTCGCGGAGGTTTACGAGGTCGCGTTCTGTGGCGGGGCGACCCATCCGTTGTTGGAACTCGGCTTCCAGACCTTGCAAGGTCTTATTGAATTCTTCGTCTGTGACTTTATGTCCGGCGATTTCGCCTACAGAATTGTCTTGACCGCCGAAAAGTGCAGTGCTGCTGTTGCCAAAAAAGTCATTCAAGATGAAGGAACCGATGGCCACCGCCACGAAAATCACCACCCATTTGGTCATCCTGTTCCTAAGCGTTCCGATCAATGCCATAAAAGCGCAAATTGAGGTTTAAATAGCCCTGCCTACCGGTAGGCAAGGCCGCAAATTTAACCGCTTTGGCGGATTCGGCAAGGGGTAAAAACCAATAAATTCCGCTGATTTTCAGCGTTTTAGGGCGTTTTCGGGAAGTGGCGGACCTAGCGTCTTTTGCGGTAGATGTACCAAAAATAAAAGACGATCGAGAGCATGATGCTCCAGTAGGCGGACGACACGCCCCATTTGTAGATCTCGTAGGCGGCGATCAAGAGGAAAGCTCCGCCTAAAGCCAAGAGTATGGTATCAGCCAATTTCATAAGGTCTATTTCTGTTCGGCGTCGGAGGCCTCAAACTCACCTTTGGGGTGACGAATCACGTACTCGGATAAATCTTGAGCGGCATCCAGCCCAACCCCGTACACCACGTCGTTTACTTCGCGAATGGTGACGAACATATCCGTAAAGATGCGTTTCGTATCTGGTTTCCAGTACAGTTCCTCGGTATTGAGTTGTTCCTTTGTTTCTAGATTCTTGACTTCCACATGGCCGCGCCCACGCCATTGGTACTCCCGTTTGAAAAAGTAGGCGTGGTTGGCTGAGAGGGTACTAATCAGGTTCCCTTGCTCGTTGAAAAACTCGAGGAAAAGACCTTCAGGAAATTCACGGTCACCGTTATCGAATTCCAATACACGCTTACCGGTGAGCTTAATTTTCAGCTTGTCCTTTTCAGCGTAAAGCATGGTTACGTCTTCGGCTTCGCGGCTCGGGCCGTTGTATAGAGCTGGTGACACGGCATCCTTACGGTTGCATGCCAAGAGCGTCGTCAGGGTGATGACGACGAATAACTTGCACGTGGTATGTCGGAAGGTGTTGTTCATAACGAAAAGGGCCGACCTTTCAGTCAGCCCTTTTACGATTTTTCGATGTGATTAGTCGCGTGTGCGGAGCGTTACGTTTTCACCCACCCAGCAACCTGTGTTTTTGGTTTCGCCGGCTTTCCAGCTCAACAGGAAGATATCTTCTTTAGAGGGGAACAGGTTTTTCATGTTGCCCATCTTTTGAGTCGCGCCTGCTTTCGCATACATGTCGTATGCAGCGATATACACGAGGCGGTCTTCAGCTTGGCTCTTCAGTTTCTTGCATTCGTCGGCCGTTGCATACAAGTCACCAATGCGTTCCCAAGGATCTTTGCTTGAAGGGTCGGCAGCAGCAGCTTGACGGAAGAGGTCGCGAGCAGCTGTGTTTCCACCTTGCGCGGCGGAGATTGTACCCATGATGATGAGTGACTCCGACTTCTGAGCGGGTGAAGTAGCGAGTGCGTTAGCTTCTTTTGCGTACTCGTTTGCTTTCGCGTAGTTCTTATTGCTTAGGAACTTAACTGCCAGGTTTTTAGCCAAGCCGTAGTCTTTTTCAACAGTGTGAACTACTTCGCCAGCTTCAAGCCACAGGGGATCATCGGTACACTTGCCGAGCAACATGAATCCAAATATCTTCTTCGCGAGGACTGCATCGGTCGGGTTTTGACGGAACTTAGGTTCCATATTTTTCTTTACGAAGTCGCAATCAACGGGTACCATCTTGGGCAATAGGTCGTCAGCGCCGGATTTGCTGCCTTTCAGTCTTTCGACTTCGGCCTTTTTGTTCTCTTGCTGGTACTTGGCAATCTTCGCGTCAATGGCCTTTTGGATTTTATCGTAGCGTGCGATTACGTCGTCGGGTGTAAGATTTTTTAAAAGGGCAAAGTCAGCATAAACCATCTTAAAGTAGGTATCGAGTACGTTATCACTTACGCTCGTTCCCGAGATGTCGAGGACTTTATCGAACAGGGCAAGTACGTCTGCGATTTTGTCTTTGCTTTGACCATTGAACACCGCGGCATAAGTGGCCTTGCGGTTCAAAACGTTTACCTCATCGCCGCAGATCTTTACGCGTTCGTCGTAAATCCACATCAAGGAATCTACCAACACCTGCTTTTTGACGGGATCTTTTTCGGCCGCAGCCAGTTTGTTATACACATCAGCGGCGTCTACGTAAAGCTTGGTATTCCAGTTGGGTGCGTTCTTTAGGAACCACTGGAGGCCAGGGACGGCTGCGCGATATTGTTGTTGTTTAATGGCGTCGCCATAGATGGCGAGCTGTTCTTCGGCCTTAGCTTTGTCAGCGGGCCATTTGTACTCTTTGCATTGCGAGTACCCGATTGTTGCTACTGACAGGAACAGCAGCAAGCTGAACAGTTTTCTCATATCAAGTATAGGTTTCATGGTTTAGTCAAATCGTCTCTTAATAAACCAACGGTCATTAAAAGTCACGCCAAAATAGATTTTAAAGTACTTTTCTTCAATGGTATTAGTGTCAATATTTCCTCGTTTGCCCCAACGGCCCGAGAGATCGACGCTGCAACCACGCGCAACCGGTAGCGATAATCCAAAATTGGTGCCAAAATCGCGCAACTTCGCGCCGTTGATCAAATAGGGATATTCCTCTATGCTAACGCCCGTTCTGTATGTAACATTCTTGAGATAGCTAGCCAGCGAACCCGGATTGGGCGTGATTTCAAAACCTGCTGCCACGCGCCAGCCTACTGTGGTGGGTGACTTTTGATTTTCCACCAACACCATTTGTGCATAATCGGTTGTACGTGCGTCGACTCCAAAGACCCATTGATTGGCCCTCCCGAAAGAGATGCCCGCCGATAAGGTCGATGGGATCTTGGTGCGACCGGTACCATCCGTGGTGAGTGTGTCGGTGCTTATCGCCACGCCTGCCTGCGACAAGCGAACCAGTGTTTGCAGATAGTCTGTACGGATGTCCGACTTGAAATCGTACACAACACCTAAGTTCAATCGATATAGATTGTTAAACAATGAGTCGAGATGAAGCGATACTGCGCCGGTAAAGGTGAAGCCACTATAGTTGAATCGTTGTTGGATGTTGGGCGTGAAGAACTGTGTTTGGTTCGTAAGGGCAACAGTGGTATTAAATCCATTTTCAATGGAGCTGAACAAATATCCTGCGCGGGCTCCAACCGACAGCCACTTGTGAAGCGCGATACCGTTCGACCACGACACTTGGTTGATGCCTCCGTTCCCTGTTTCTTGGAACACTGCGCTCCCACCATCGACTGTTTCGGTATACGAGAACCGATATCGTTGGGTCGTGTAGGGCATCACGCCGACGGAGGTCACCCAACGGTTACTTTTAATCGGGAACGCGAGCACCATATAATTTAGGTTCGCGGCGTTGGAGGTGCTTTTATTGGAGGCATCCCTGACTGTGCGTTGTTCGCCAATGAGGCCAGCTTGGAAGGAGGTGATACCACCGAGGCCGTTGAAGACCAATAATGCGGGGTTCTGGTTATTGATGAATAGATACTGTGGGTTGCTGATTCCAACCCCCGCCATCCCTTGAGAATGGGCGGTGGCGTAACCGTAGCTCTCACCAATACCGAACGCGGAAAACGGACTTCTACTGGCCTGCCCCATCACGTTGCCTGCGCACAACAGAACCACTACGAGACCGAAAACAATTCTAATCATCTATCTGGTGGAGTAAAATCTTATTCAAACCGATCAAAACTAGATCAGGGGCAACAAATATCGACGGTTTGAGACTGTTTTCAAAAAAGGCGAGGTCGCCCCCGCAAGCCACAGTCGTCACTTGGCCGTATTGTGACTGGTAACGGGAAACAAAACCGTTTATTTCTTCCAAGACCCCGTTCATGACGCCACTCTGCATGGACTGAATGGTGCTTTTTCCGGTCAGCGGAGGGGCTGCAACTGGCTCTACTTGGGGTAGGCGGGCTGTAAACTGGTGCATGGCGGCGAAACGCATGCGAAGGCCAGGAGCGATGGCACCTCCTTCAAAATTACCCGAGGACGACACGAAATCGTAGGTGATACAAGTCCCCATGTCGATTACGACCGAGTTCGTTCGGGGAAATAGCGAGGCGGCCCCGCATGCGGCGGCAATCCGGTCGACACCCAGCGTGGCGGGCGTGTCGTAGGCAATGCCTAGCGGCAGTTTGGTGGAAGATGTCAGTTGCCATTTCTCACCAGAAACTTGAATAGCGGGAATGATGTCAGCTGGATCCGTGCGCACGGAAGAGACGAGCGCGTGTTCAAAACGATGTCCACGCAGGAATTCAAAAAGCTCCTGGATGGATGAAAGCGAATGCTTTTCAACCAATGTGTCTTGGTTGAAAAGGGCAATCTTCACGCGTGAGTTGCCGATATCGATGACTGCATTCAAGGTGCGTGGGTTCACGGGGTGAATCAAAGGTAAGGTGATCTGTTCTTATCACGAAGGACGGTGGGGCAACGCGGTTTTTAAGGGAAATCTTTGTGTCGTCAATACACAATAAGCCCGGAGTACAAACGATTGAAGGGGTTTTGTGTAAGGCCATCCTGGCGCCAATCGCCTCCTGTCATTTGGAGGATGTCGTGCGACGTGTATCTTTGCGTACCCAAAACCATGAATAAGAAGCGGAGTTTTTGTGCTTTGGTACTGTCAGGGCTATTTCTGACTTACTTCGCCGCGTCTTTCTTATTCACGCCGGAAGCACCAAGCCTGCAAGACGAATCCGAGGTAATCGTTAAGATTCTCCCCAGCGATAAGAATGTTAGCCAAGGTTTGTTCCGGATGTCCACAGAGAATGTTGAGAATGCGATCAAGCTTTTCAATTTTTTCCAGGTTTCTTCCTTAGCCGATTTCCACACTCTCACCCAGCAGAACCAATTTGAGCGTTCACTTGAAGGGGCGAGGTTTATTACCACCGACATTTATTTGTCGATTCGCCGCCTGCAAATCTGAAGTTCAGTTCTGCGAACTATCACCTTGCTACCCCGAGGGCGATAGTATTTTTCTAACTCACTATTATTTCTTGTTCCTGGCGGGAGGAAATCCCGTCGCCACTCTTTCAGCATGAAACGGAAGATTATTTCTGCTTCGCTGTTGGTATGTGTACTGTCGACTGCTGCGTGGGCGCAGGTTGATACAGTGCTCACTTTCCAAGCAGCGAAAACACGTATGTTACGAGCCAACTTGGGTTTGTTGGCGGGATATTACGACATCAACATCGCGCGGGCGAAAGTGATCACGGCCCGAGCATGGAACAACCCAAACTTCATCATCAACGGCGACTTGTGGAACAGCGAGACCAACAAGTACCTGTCGACGAGGAGCCAGCATCTGTTTCAACTAGAACAGATCTTTTCAATTTCGGGTAAGCACGTCAACTCGGTAAAACTTGCGCGTATTGGCGTTGAGATGGCCGAGAAGCAAATGGAAGATGTGCTTCGGGGTTTGTTCTTTGAGTTGGGCAATACCTATAGCGACCTGGCGGCTTTGCAGGCGAAGGACATTCTCTACCGTCAGGTCATTCAAAACTATGACCAGCTGATGGCCGCTACGCGCAAGCAACTCGAAGTGGGAGCTATCTCAACGGTTGAGGGAATTCGGTTGGAGGCCGAGTACTTAGATGTCAAGGCGGAAGCGTTGAGGAACCACAACGATCTGGAACAGGCGCGGGCTCAGCTCCGTGTGTTGCTCCAGTATCCTCAGGACACCACCTTTTTCGTAGAGCAAAAATTACCAGTGGTTGGGGAAGAGTTCGACCCGACGGTTTTGGCGGAGCAAGCAGTTCAGACGCGGCCCGACATAGAAGCGTCCAAGATCAACGTGCGCTACCAGAAGCAAAACTTGAAACTGCAGAATGCCAACTCGGTCCCTGACATCAAGGTAGGCTATCAGCCGCAGGATCGGGGTAGTAACTACATCCGTCCATATCATGGGTATACCACCGAGGTGTTGCTTCCGCTGTACAACCGGAATCAGGGTAACATCAAGCAAGCGCAGTTCGCGGTAAAGCAGTCGGAGTTGCAGTTCCTGCAAATGGACAACCGTGTAAGAAACGAGGTGGTGGCTGCTTACAACCGATATCGAAACTCGAACACGGGACTTTCGAATTACGACCAGCAATTCTTGGAACGATTAAATCAACTGAACCAGAGCACGAACGAAAACTTCAAAAAGAGGAACATCAGTTTGCTTCAGTTTATCGACCAGCAGAGGATTTACATACAAACCAATATAGAGCTCATTGAACTGAAGCAGTTATACCTCACCAATGTGAACGAGCTCAACTTCTACGTCGGCACTAACATTATTGAATATTGACATTCACCCCATGAAAAATAAATTAATCGTATTCCCTGTGGCAGCCCTGATCGGCCTAGTTGCATGTAGCAAGAAGGAAGAGGCTGTCGCAACTGAAAAAGTAGACACGAAAGCCAACGTTGAGTTGACGTCGGAGCAAATGAAAACGATCGCGGTTGAGGAAGTGAAACAAGTCCCGGTGGCGGAGGAGTTCTCCGCTGTTGGGGACGTCAGCTTCGATGAGAACAACGTGGTCCGTGTATTCCCGATCGTGAGTGGAACCGTAGAAAAGGTAGGTGTTTCACTGGGTGATTATGTGCAGCGTGGCCAGTTACTCGCCGTGCTTTTGAGTACCGACATCAGCGCTTTCCAACGTGATTACAATGTTGCGAAAGCCAATCTAGAAGTAGAAGAAAAGAACTTGCAACGATCGGAGGAACTGTACAAGAGCGGGATGTTATCCGAGAAGGACCATTCTGAAGCGAAAAAGGACTTTGCCAACGCCAAGTCGGAGTTTGAAGAACGGAGGCAAATCTTGGAGTTGTACGGAGGTTCTGCGGACCGTTTGGATGCGACGTTTCGCGTAGTAGCACCTCGCTCCGGATTCATCGTTGAGCGGAATATCAATGAAGGAACTCAAATTCGAACGGACTTAAACACCAGCATCTTTACGATCTCGGATTTAAAAACAGTTTGGATCTGGGCGAATGTCCACGAAAGTGATATGGCAAAGGTGAAGGAAGGCGATAAGGTTTCGGTGAAGACGGTTGCTTACCCCGAAAAAACATTTTACGGAACCATCAAGAAGATTGGTACCATGCTCGATCCCGAGTCGCGCGTGATTCGGGTGCGGACTGAACTCGACAACAGCGACGGCTTGCTGAAGCCCGAGATGTTTGCTACGGTGACCATTACATCGCAGACCTCTGAACGTGTGGTAGGTGTGCCCGAGAAGGCCTTGGTGCTCGAGAACAATGCATTTTACGTCATGAAGGAGACAGCGCCGAGCACGTTCGAGAAAGTGCGTGTAGAGGTGGGACGAAAGTTCAATGATACCACGGAGATCACGTCGGGATTGAAGGCCGGTGACCGCGTGGTGGTGGAAGGCTCCCTTTTTGTGTTAACTGCCTCTAATCAAAAATCTTGATCGTCGCCGACAGTTGCCATGAATAGTCTCATAACAGGTATTATTAATTTCTCGCTCCGGAATAAGATCCTCGTGTTCTTAGGAACAGTTGTGGTGATCGCTGCCGGCGTGCGAAGTTTTTTGGCGACGCCGATCGAGGCGTTCCCCGACGTGATCAATACCCGCGTTGTCATCATTACCCAGTGGCCCGGTCGTGCCGCGGAGGAATTGGAGAAGTTCGTTACCATTCCCATCGAAACAGAAATGAACGTAGTGCCCGATAAGACGAGCTTGCGTTCTATCTCTTTGTTTGGCTTATCGGTTGTCACGATTTTCTTCGAAGATCATGTGACAGATTTCACGGCGCGCCAGTTGGTATTCAATCAACTGCAAAACATGTCGCTCCCCGAAGGGGCAGATGTCGAGGTACAACCTCCGTCGGGACCAACGGGAGAAATCTATCGCTACACACTCATGGGCGAAGGGAAGTCTGTCCGTGAACTGAAGGAGATTCAAGACTGGGTGATTGACAAGCGTGTGAAGGCGGTAGCGGGAATTGCGGACGTGATCTCGTTTGGTGGCGAGGTGAAAACCTACGAGGTGACTCTCAATCCTAATTTGTTGTCATCCTTCAATTTTAGTCCCGACGATGTCTTTGAGGCTCTTCAGAACAATAACAGCAACGTAGGTGGCGACGTGATCGAAGGGGGCCCGCAGACTTACCTAGTTCGCGGCTTGGGCTTGGTGGGTGACACGAAAGACATCGAGTCCATCATCATAAAAAATGTGAACGGCACCCCGATCTTTATTAAAGATGTCGCGGACGTGTCTATTTCGTTCAGGCCGAGGCTTGGAAAAGTTGGTCGCGGTGACCAAGAAGATGTCGTGGAAGGGATCGTTCTCCTCCGAAAAGGCGAAAACCCAAGCGAGGTTTTGAAGAACCTGAATTTGCTTGTAAACGATTTGAACGAACGGATTCTGCCGGACGGCGTCAAGATCAACGTCTTCTACGATCGGACCAACTTAGTAAACCTCACTGTTCACACCGTGATGGAAAACTTAGTGGTGGGGATGTTGTTGGTTACCCTCATTCTGGCAGTTTTCCTACTTGATTGGAGAACGACGGTGATCGTCGCGATCATCATTCCACTGGCGCTGTTGTTTGCCTTTATCTGTATGAAGATTAAAGGGATGTCGGCAAACTTGCTTTCTATTGGTGCGATCGACTTTGGAATTATCATCGATGGTGCGGTCGTCATGGTGGAAGGCGTCTTCGTTTATCTCGCCCATAAGCAGCACGAAATGGGAGTGGAGAAGTTCAACAGTTCGTCGAAGTTCCAAATGGTGAAACATGTTTCCGTGGAGATGGGTAAACCCATTCTCTTTTCAAAACTGATCATCATAACAGCACTCATTCCAATTTTCGCATTCCAAAAGGTGGAAGGCAAGATGTTCTCTCCACTCGCCTATACGATGGGGTTTGCCCTTCTTGGAGCCTTAATCTTCACCTTGACGTTGGTTCCGCTTCTGTGTCAAATCTTGTTGGCCAAGAATGTTCGCGAGAAGGACAACATACTCGTGTCTGGTTTAGAGAAGACTTACAAACCAACACTCAATTGGTCATTGACGAAACCAAAGTTGAGCATCACCGTGGCGGTTTCGGTCTTGTTGGTCAGCTTGTTGATTGGCGGAACTTTGGGAACGGAGTTTCTACCCCAGTTGAATGAGGGGTCCATCTATGTTCGTGCGAGTATGCCACAGAGTGTAGCTTTCTCACAGGCGAACGAGATGTCGTCGCAGATGCGGAAGATTTTTGAAAAATATCCCGAGGTAAAGGGCGTGATTTCGCAGAATGGCCGCCCTAATGATGGTACGGACCCAACGGGTTTCTTTAACGTCGAGTTTTTTGTCGACTTGTATCAAAAAGACGAGTGGGAACGAGGGTTGACGAAAGACGAAATCGTTCACGAAATGCAAGATGAGCTTGCCGACAAGTTTCCTGGTGTGGTCCTTGGTTTCTCGCAACCAATCTCCGACAACGTGCAAGAGGCGGTATCGGGTGTGAAGGGTGAGATGGCTATCAAAATTTTCGGCGACGACCTCCATCGGTTGGAACGAATTGCAGATACGGTGCGCAACATCATGATGACGGTTGAGGGTGTTCAAGACCTTGGAATATTCAAGAGCTTGGGACAGCCGGAACTGCGTGTGGAACTTGACCGCGACAAGATGGCTAGGTATGGTGCGAACGTGAACGAGGCGAATAACATCATCGAGATGGCCATCGGCGGAAAGAAGGTGTCGACATTTTATGAAGGCGAGCGACGCTTCGATATCCGCGTTCGCTATTCATCGGAATTCCGACGTGGAGAAAAAGAGATCGGTAAGTTACTGGTGCCCACTTCCGATGGTACGAAGATTCCAATGAGGGAGATCGCCACAATCAAAGTTCAAAATGGGGCAGCATTCGTGTATCGTGAGGGCAATCTAAGGTTTATCCCCATCAAGTTTTCGGTACGTGGCCGCGACTTGGGAAGTACGATAGCCGAAGCGCAAAAGAAAGTTGGTGAGCAGGTGAAGTTGGGCAAAGGGTATTCGATGAGTTGGAACGGTGAATTCGAAAACCAAGTACGGGCGACCAGCCAATTGAAAGTAGTAGTGCCTATCTCGATCCTTCTCATTTTTATGTGGTTGTACTTCATGTTCAATTCGATCAAGGATGCGACCATTGTACTCTTGAATGTTCCCTTTGCTTTGATCGGTGGTATCCTCGGATTGTTCTTTACAGGGATCAACTTTAGTATTTCCGCCGGTGTCGGCTTTATAGCCTTGTTCGGCGTATGCGTTCAGAACGGAGTGATCTTGGTCGCCGTGTTTAATAAATATGTGCAAATGGGGGTACCGCTCGTTCAAGCGATCACGCAAGGTGCCTTGAGTCGTGTAAGGCCCGTAGTGATGACGGCCTTGATGGCGGGACTTGGTTTGATGCCGGCAGCTTTGTCGACAGGTATTGGATCGGAGACGCAGAAACCGCTCGCGGTAGTCGTGATCTGCGGTCTGGTGTCCGCCACCATTTTAACACTGATTACGCTACCTGCTATTTACTACCTGTGGTACAAGAACAGTCCCTTGAAGGTAGCGAATGAAGAGGACGAAAAGGACTTTGAAGATTTTGAAGGTTAATAATGAAAGACATGAAATATTTATTGGCAACCTTTTGCGCGATTGTGGTCGTGGGACTCACGAGCTCTCAAGCGCAGAAAAAGACGGAGCCGATTACCCGGGAGTCCATCTTAAATGAGATGACACCGTCGAAAGAATCGAAGGAGACCATTTTGGAGAATGGTAAACTCTTGAATGCCTTTGAAAAGAAGAAATTTCGATATGGAATTAGTTTCAATTCCTATTGGAGTAAGATACTTGGCACCAATCTGCCGGAGGTATATTATTGGAAACCGTCGATCGGATCTACCATTCAGGCGAGGTACAACTTCAAAGAGTGGATCGGCATGAGCATGGGTGTTGGATTTCAACAATCAGGTGGTGGTATTATCAATCATGATGTAACGGGTGGTGCTTTTTCTAGGCCGTGGATCGTGAACCAGTTTGGCACCCGTGGAGATCCCGACTCTACCTATTTGCAAAAACTTCGATTCAACAATATTGATGCGCCGATCCTCTTAGAGTTTCGCACACGGCGCGACGTTTTGCAGCCCGGTTGGCGCCTGAGCGGAAGTGTTGGCGTAAATGTGATGAATACGGTGAAGGTGAACAAGATCTGGCAGAGCGTCGTCGATGGCTTTCATGATGATCATTACATGACGGCAAACTACAATCGGTGGGACTTAGGTATGATGGCCGCGTTGGGATTTGATGTTGACTCGGGCTCTGGACAAATGTTCCAATGCCAATTTGTTTGGATGAAGGGAACGAAGAATATTTATAAAGTCGACCCGGGAGATGGGCGTCAGTCATACCTGGGAGTCAAGTTTATATGGTACTATTGATGTAGCTCGCAACACCATCTACCTTAAGAAAAAGTTTTGGCACCCCGCAGAACTATTTTCCTAGGGCGAGAAGGAACCCTCATCCTGATCTTGCTCGTATTCGCAATTTCGTCTTCGGCGCAACGTTCGGAGTACGAACCGCTATCTATTGACAGGCCGGATGTTTCCAACCTACCCACAACGGTACTTCCTCGGCAGTACCAAGTTGAGACTGGATTTGAATGGAGCCGAGGAACGTCAACCCACGAATTTTATGTTCCGAACTTGATGTTTCGGACAGGGATCAATCGGAAAGCGGAGCTGCGACTTGGGTTCAATCAACTTTTTCTCGATTCGCTTGGGTCTGGATTGAGAGACAATGTACTCTATGTATCGATTGGCGGTAAATACCGATTTCTGGAAGAGAAAAACGGGCGGCCTGCGATTGCCGTGCAGACAGAATTTTCATTGCCCTTCGGCGATGGGTACTACATCCATCGCGACTATCCGAATTACTCTCTTGCCGACTACTCGGTTGTATTTTTGTTCAACAACACCCTCCACAAACAGGTATTTCTGAACTACAACGCCGGCGTCTTCTGGAGCAAACGGGGACGCGTCGATTACCTACTTTCGGCATCTGCCAGCTTTTTGCACACCCACCGGCTTGGCTACTTCTTCGAAGGCGACACACTTATCGAAACGGCAGGTTCTTTGCCACTTTCTTTCGATGGTGGACTGATGTTTCTCGTGTCCCCAAGGATTCAGGTTGATTGCTATTTTGGAAATCGAGGCATAGAGGAAGGCCGCTTTTGGTACTATGGTTTTGGCGTCGGATTTCGCATCGACCCCGGCGATTTGCAGCGCAAGAGTTTCGGGCAGCAGGGAATCATCCACTAGTCCAAACTCGGTTACAACGCCTCAGTGTTTCGTATGAAGTTTCTGTGTACATTTATTCATCGGACCGACCTCGCCTTAGGGTTGATAAAGCCAACGGGAGATTGAGTCGATACCCTAAACTAAACACCCCAACGACCCTCTCGTATGTTTCTTGAAATCCTTCTACTCTTGGTAGGCTTCGCAGTGCTTATCAAGGGTGCCGACTTTCTCGTAAGCGGCGCATCCTCGGCAGCAAAAAAGTATGGCATTTCAAATTTGGCAATCGGCCTCACGGTGGTTGCGTTTGGTACATCTATGCCCGAGTTGATTGTCAGTCTCCTATCAGCGATTGACGGTAAGAATGACGCCTCGTTTGGCAACGTCATTGGCAGCAACAATTTTAACTTGTTATTCATACTGGGTATCGCTGGACTCATTTACCCGCTTGTCGTTCATCGCAACACCGTGAAATGGGAGGTACCATTGTCGCTTGTTGCAGCTGGGTTATTGTACATATTGGTGAACGACAATGAAGTTTGGGGTGCTACGGACACACCTGAAGGCTACGGTGGTATTCTCAGTCGGATGGATAGCATCATCCTGCTTCTATTCTTTTCGGGTTTCTTGTTTTATATCTACCGTACCATGAAACAAGCGCCGGAAACAGATCAGGGTGAAATAAAGATCTACAAAACTTCGATCGCCATTTTATTGATTGTCGCCGGATTGGTTATGCTTATTTTCGGTGGCCAGCTCGTGGTGAACAACGCGATTGCGATCGCGCACCGGTATGGTTTGAGCGAGAAGTTGATTGGCTTAACGATCCTCGCGGCGGGAACGTCACTGCCTGAATTGGCGACGTCGACCGTGGCGGCGTATCGTAAGAACACCGATATCGCGATCGGCAACGTGGTGGGCTCCAATATTTTCAATATCTTCTTTATTCTCGGGATCACCGGGGTTATTCATCCGATCCCGTACAACGCGGCTATGAACTTCGATTTGAAGCTTTTGGCGGCGTCCACCATTCTGTTGATGATCTTTATGTTCACCTTGAACACCCGGAAACTCGATCGCTGGGAAGCTTTTTTGATGCTAGCAGGATACATCGTTTACACGATCGTGCTCATCAACATGGGGTGATTTCAATTCAGAATTGAGAATTAAGAATTGAGAATTTGGATTCGGGAAACCATTCACTGACAACTAGTGTATTGGTTAGCCCACACCAAAATTCTAAATTCTAAATTCGAAATTCTGAATTCTAATGTAATAGTCCGTAAATAACTAGGTATGCTCCGCATCCTGCGAAGTAGCCGAGCATTGCGATGAGGCTGATGCGTTTCAGGTACCAGATAAAGTCGATTTTCTCCATCCCCATGACAGCTACGCCGGCGGCCGATCCGATGATGAGGATACTCCCACCTGTACCGGCACAGTAAGCGAGGTACTCCCAAATGAAGGAGTCTTGCGGGTATGTACTGAGATCATACATCCCCATGCTGGCTGCCACAAGGGGAACGTTGTCGATCACGGCGGACAGCATTCCGATCAAAGTCACAATCGCTGCTTGGTTGTTTACAGTTCGGTCGAGCCAGCCCGCGAATTGACCCAAGATGTGCATGGATTCGAGTGCACCCACTGCCAATAAGATACCTAGGAAGAACAAGACACTCGACGAATCGATTCGGGAAAGTGCGCCGCCAGCGGTGTAGGGCTTACGCATTGCTTCGTCGGCATGAGGGTTGATAAACTCAGACACCACCCAGATGATGCCCAGACCTAACATCATGCCTACGTAGGGAGGCAGGTGGGTGATGGTCTTGAAAACGGGAACGAAGACGAGGGCGCCTACACCGAGGATCAACATCGTGGTGCTGCCCTTCACTTCCATCTTATCTTCGGCATCTTCTTCGATCGTTGAGGAGTCGCCCAACTCACCCTTCAAGGTAAACGAGAGGTACAACAACGGAACCAAGAGGCACAACACGCTTGGGATAAACAGTGTTGTCATGATGTTGGCGGTGGAGATCTGACCACCGATCCAAAGCATGGTTGTTGTGACGTCTCCGATGGGGGTCCATGCGCCTCCTGCGTTTGCCGCAATTACGATCATGCCCGCGAAGAACATACGCATGTCCTTGTTCGGGATGAGTTTTCGGATAAGTGAAATCATCACGATTGAAGTCGTAAGGTTGTCGAGGATCGACGAAAGGAAGAATGTTACCCAACACACGATCCATAGAAGGGCTTTTGGGTTCTTGGTCTTAATGCGATCGGTGATCAGGCGAAATCCTTGGTAAGCGTCGACCAGTTCGACGATCGTCATGGCGCCGAGTAGGAAGAATAGGATCTCCGCGATTTGGCTGAGGTGGTGCGATAGGTCTTCGCCTACGGTTTCATGCGCTTCGGGACTGGCGCCCAAGGCGTAAACGGTCCAGCAGAGCACACCGGTGAGCAGGGCGGATGCTGTCTTATTTATCTTGATCGGGTGTTCGAGCGCGATGGCGAGGTATCCAACGACAAACACGAGAATGACTACGAGTTCCATAGGGGGGCTTTAGGTATAGTAATTTCCAAAAAAGTAGTGAGGTTTTGCGTGCGGGCCTAAAAAAATTATTCCAACGACAACTATTGAATTTACAAAAAAATTGCGCCCAGGACGAGACTGTTTAAAGGTGTTTCATTTGACTTATAAGGCAACTCCTGGGTACACGATTTTTTTGTCATTTTTCACTGACGGCGCGATTGCAAACGCTTGAGAGTGCCTCATGCTGGGTACAATAAAAAGGGCCACAGCTGGGTGGCCCATTGTGTACTGCGTACACGACTAATTTCGGATGGGTGGTTGGCGTTATTTGATGTCGAACAATCCTTCGTTCAAGAGGTTCAGCGCCTTGTCCTTATTCGAAGTTTCGAGCAGTATCGAGATGTTGTTTGCGCTGCCACCGAAGGAGACCATCCTTACCCGGATTGGCTCAAGGGTGGAGAACACTTGCTTCAGAACACCGTCTTTGTCAGCTAAGCGATTGCCAACGATGCAGATAATCGACTGGTCGCGATCTATCTCTATCGTGCCCAGTGTTTTCAGTTCTTCCTGGATTTGTGGAAGGAATCGGGCGTCGTCGATGGTGACGGAAACGGCCACTTCCGATGTAGACACCATGTCGATCGGCGTTTTATACTTTTCGAATACTTCGAACACCTTTCTCAGGAAGCCGTAGGCGAGAAGCATGCGCGACGACTTCACGTTGATAGCGGTGATTCCGTCCTTCGCGGCGATTGCTTTGAACTGACCTTTCGAACCTTTGTCGGAGATCAGGGTGCCGGCAGCCTTTTCATCCATCGTGTTTTTCAGACGAACCGGGACGCCATACTTCTGCGCGGGGACGATAGTTGAAGGGTGAAGAATTTTGGCGCCGAAGTATGCCAACTCGGAGGCCTCATCGAACGTAAGTTCGGCGATCGGGAATGTCTTTTTGACGATTCGAGGATCGTTGTTGTGCATGCCGTCGATGTCGGTCCAAATCTGCACTTCTTCAGATTGGATGGCCGCGCCAATTAGGGATGCGGTATAGTCGCTGCCGCCACGCTTCAAGTTGTCGATCTCGTTTTTGTGGTTGCGACAGATGTAGCCCTGCGTGACAAGGATGTCTACATTTCCCAAGGTTTGCACCAGCGGGCGTAGGCGTTCGCGAATCTTATCGAGTTCGGGCTCGTTGTTTTCGTCGATCGACATGAAGTGAAGTGCAGGCAAAAGACGCGACGATATCTTTCTTTCTTGGAGGTGGTGATAGAAAAGCTCTGTCGAGATGAGTTCGCCCTGTGCCAACAACTCGCGGTAGCTTCGATCATCGAAACGACCGGCTGCCAAAAGTCGGAACAAGCTGAAGTAACGACTCACAATCTCCTGGCCGATTGCCTTATAGGCTTCGGTAGAATAAAGTTCTTTGATGAATGCCTCGTAGTGTTTTTCGAGTTCGTTGATTTCACGTGAAGCGGCATCGGCACTCTGCGTCAGCAAGTAGTCGCCAATCTTGACAAGTGTGTTGGTTGTACCACTCAATGCCGACAAGACCACGATCTTTTTACCGGGCGTCGACAAAAGAAGGTCAGCAATTTTTCGCATCCGCTCGGGCTTGCCTACGGAGGTACCACCAAACTTAAGGACTTGCATAACTATGTGATTTTAAGGGCGGTAAATATATAATAGAATCGCCAGGCATGTAGTAATCCCGGCATCTTTTTGAGAGCGCGCATTCAATTTCAAACGTTGGCGGAACAAGCGATGATTGAAATGGTAACCTCATCATGAAAAAAGGGCCGTCTTTTGGTAAGACGACCCTTTTCAATCTAACGTTCGTTCGTGTTGACTTACTTCTTGTCTTTCACTTCTTCGTATTCTACATCCGTGGTATCGCCTCCTTCGGAGCTAGCGCCGGAATTCTTTCCTTGTGCGTTACCAGCACCAGCGCCGGCGCCTGCGTTAGAACCAGCGTTCGCTTGCGCGCCACCTTGGTACATCTCTTGAGATGCGGCCTGCCACGCGTTGTTTAATGTTGCCAAGGCAGCATCAATTCCTGCGACGTCTTGCGCTTGGTGAGCGGCTTTCAGTTTTTCCAGAGCGCCTTTGATGGCCTCTTGGTTTGAACCCGAAATCTTGTCTCCGAATTCTTTCAACTGCTTTTCGGTTTGGAAGATCATCGAGTCGGCTTGGTTGATCTTCTCCGCACGCTCCTTCACTTGACGATCGGCATCGGCGTTCGCCTGTGCTTCTTGCTTCATCTTGTTGATCTCGGCATCGGTGAGTCCACTCGACGCTTCAATGCGGATCTTCTTCTCCTTACCAGTACCTTGGTCTTTCGCCGATACGTGGAGGATACCGTTCGCGTCGATGTCGAAAGTCACCTCGATTTTCGGAATGCCGCGCGGTGCGGGCGGGATTTCGTCGAGGTGGAATCGACCGATGGTGCGGTTGCCTGCTGCCATCGGGCGCTCGCCCTGTAGGACGTGGATTTCAACTGAAGGTTGGTTGTCTGCCGCTGTCGAAAACACTTCCGATTTCTTGGTGGGAATAGTCGTGTTCGCTTCGATCAAGCGTGTCATCACGCCACCCATTGTCTCGATACCCAGCGACAGCGGAGTTACGTCGAGCAACAGCACGTCCTTCACTTCACCTGTCAACACCCCTCCTTGAATTGCTGCGCCCACGGCTACTACTTCGTCGGGGTTCACACCTTTCGAAGGCTTCTTACCGAAGAACTTTTCTACTTCTTCTTGGATTCTCGGGATACGGGTCGAACCACCTACGAGGATAACTTCGTCGATTTCCGAGATTCGAATTCCCGAATCTTCCACAGCCTTGCGGCAGGGCTCCAACGTGCGGCGAATGAGGTCGTCGCAGAGTTGTTCGAACTTCGCCCGGGTGAGTTTCTTCACCAAGTGTTCCGGCACGCCATCAATTGAAGTGATGTACGGCAAGTTGATTTCCGTTTCTTGTGAGCTCGATAACTCGATCTTTGCTTTTTCAGCGGCTTCTTTCAAACGCTGCAACGCCATCGGATCCTTGCGCAGGTCGATGTTGCGATCGTTCTTAAACTCATCGGCGAGCCAATTCATGATGCGAACGTCAAAGTCGTCGCCTCCTAAATGCACATCACCATTCGTCGACTTTACTTCGAAAACGCCATCGCCCAACTCGAGGATCGAGATATCGAATGTACCACCGCCCAAGTCGTAGACGGCAATCTTCATGTCCTTGTTCTTCTTATCGAGACCGTACGCCAAAGCAGCGGCTGTTGGCTCGTTGATGATTCGCTTCACATCCAAACCTGCGATCTGCCCCGCTTCTTTCGTCGCTTGACGTTCCGCGTCGTTGAAGTATGCAGGCACCGTGATCACGGCTTCACTCACCGTCGTTCCCAAGTAGTCCTCGGCCGTGCTCTTCATCTTTTGAAGAATCATGGCAGAGATTTCTTGAGGGGTGTAGTTTCGGTCTCCAATTTTCACCCGCACCGTGTCGTTGTTGCCGGATTCAACCTCATAAGACACCATCTTCTTTTCTTCGGAGATGTCTTTGAATTTTTTACCCATGAATCGCTTTATCGACTGGATGGTATTCTTTGGGTTCGTGATGGCTTGGCGCTTCGCAGGGTCGCCTACTTTCCGTTCGCCCTTTCCGTTGTCGAGAAAAGCAACGATCGAAGGAGTGGTACGCCGGCCCTCGCTATTGGCAATCACCACCGGCTCGTTGCCCTCCATAACGGCCACGCACGAGTTGGTGGTTCCTAAGTCTATTCCAATGATCTTTCCCATGATAGTATAGTCGTTTATGTGTGTTTCTACTCTTTTTCCGACTCCGCCTTACTCAATGATTATACCAATGGAGTCCAAATAGCCTTTTGTGCCATATTGGCAGGTAAGGCCAAAAAAAGGGGTTTTCTAGATGGAAAATGGTGTTTGATATGGCAGGTCCGCCTACGCAGAAGCTACGGGTGAGGACTGGCTACACTGACGGCGGGTGGGTCGCCTACGTTCAAGCTTGGCCGACGGGTCCGCCGCTTCGCTTAGGCTACGGCCGACGGGTCAGGGAATACACGTAGAGGTGCCGCGCGCATGTCGATTTTTAGTTACTTGAGCCGAAGCGAAGAATTGTGACGATGGCAGCTTGGATACCCTCGATATTTCATTCGGTCGACCTAGGCATCGACTTAGGAAACAACAACACACTCTTATCAGATCCAGAGCGGCTGCTGCTCGCCGAACCGTCATATATCGTTTTTGATGCGAATACGAACAAGGTCCGTGCAATCGGCGATCAAGCGTTCGATATTTTTGGGAAAAACCACGAGGATCTAAAACCGGTCCAGCCATTGAAATGGGGCGTCATCGCCGACTACCAATCGGCGTACGCCATGATTGCCGCGATGGTGTCGAAGACGTGCGGAAAACGCGGCATGTTTTCCGGGTACCATGAAATCATCGCCGGTGTTCCCTATGCGGCGACCGCGGTGGAGCAGCGCGCTCTTCGGGAAGTTCTTTCTCAATTCAACTCTAAGAAATGCTCACTTATCTATGAACCCATCGCCGCCGCCATCGGCATGGGACTCAATATTCGTGAACCCGAAGGAAAGATGATCGTCGATATCGGCGGTGGAATCACGGAGATCGTCATTATCTCGCTTTCGGGCGTCGCCGTTTTTCGATCCATCAAAGTTGCGGGCGATACTTTTACCGAGGTGATTCGCGACTACCTCCGACGCAAGTACAACCTCCAAGTAGGATGGAAGACCGCGGAACAGCTCAAGATGCGACTTGGTATGGTTTCGAGACAGGCGCCGCGCAAGCCTGAGGCGGTGTTGGTCAAAGGGAAAGACCTCATGCTGGGGCTACCCGTTGAAAAGTCCATCGGGGCAGATGAAATCTTTGATGTGATTGATCCTTCTTTCCGATTTATCGAAGAGCAGATCGTACATGCATTGGAAGTGTGCCCGCCTGAGTTATCGGCCGATATTTATCAAAACGGTATCCACGTAACAGGTGGCGGCGCCCTCCTTTTGGGGCTCAAAGAGCGGCTGGAAAACTCTATCCAAGTCCCGGTCACACTCGACCGGGAGCCGTTGTTGTCTGTATCCCGCGGAATTTCCAAGGTGTTGGCGAATTCGAGGCAACACACATCTATCTTAATGTAGTCTCCCTGACGGGTCAGGAGGCATATCGCCACCTCAGATAAAAGTCCTACTTTTGCGCCTCGCATTCTATGACGCTCGAGCAAGAAATACAGAAGCGCAGGACTTTTGGTATCATCAGTCACCCCGACGCCGGCAAGACCACGCTGACGGAGAAACTCCTCCTTTTTGGTGGGGCCATCCAGAAGGCGGGTGCTGTGAAATCCTCTAAGATTAAGGACCACGCCCGAAGCGATTGGATGGAGATTGAAAAACAACGTGGTATCTCTGTGGCTACCTCCGTGATGGGATTCAACTATCACGACACCAAGATCAACTTGTTGGATACACCCGGTCACCAAGACTTTGCCGAGGATACGTATCGCACCCTCACCGCGGTGGACAGTGTGATCATGGTGATCGACTGTGTGAAGGGTGTCGAAGCCCAGACGGAGAAATTGATGGAGGTCTGTCGCATGCGCAACACGCCTGTGTTGTGTTTTATCAATAAGTTGGACCGCGAAGGCCGAGATCCTTTTGACCTACTCGACGAAATTGAGGAGAAGCTCGATATCAAGGTGAGACCCCTAAGCTGGCCGATGGGGATGGGCAAGACTTTTAAAGGTGTTTACAGCCTGTATGAAAAAAGCCTTCATCTTTTCACGCCCAGTAAGACCACAGTAGAGGAAGGCATCGAGATTTCGGATATCCAAAGCGAGGAACTAGAGCGCTATGTGGGCGAAAATTTTGCGAAGCAACTGCGTGCCGACGTAGAGTTGATAGAAGGTGTTTATCCCGACTTTGATGTGACTGACTACCTGGCGGGAAAAGTGGCGCCAGTATTTTTCGGGAGTGCTGTCAATAACTTCGGCGTGAAAGAACTTCTAGATACGTTCATTCGAATCGCCCCTCCACCGATCCATCGGCAGACCACAGCGCGCATCGTGGAACCCAACGAGAAGAGGTTTACGGGTTTCGTGTTCAAGATACACGCAAACATGGACCCGAAACACCGCAATAGGATTGCGTTCATCCGCGTATGCTCGGGAACGTTCGAACGTGGCAGCAACTACTTTCATGTTCGACAAGAGAAAAGCCTTCGATTCTCGAACGCAACTGCATTCATGGCGCAAGACCGCGAGACGGTGGACGAAGCGTGGCCCGGCGATATCGTGGGTATCTACGATACAGGGAACCTGAAAATCGGTGATACCCTCACGGAAGGCGAGAAGTTTTTCTACACAGGAATTCCTAGTTTTTCACCTGAGATATTCAAAGAAGTCATCAATAAGGACGCGATGAAGACCAAGCAATTGGAGAAAGGTCTCGTTCAGTTGATGGAGGAAGGCGTGGCGCAGCTTTTCACCTATCGAATTGGGAAGCGTAAAGTGGTCGGCGTAGTAGGCGCACTTCAATTTGAGGTGATCCAATTCCGATTGAAACACGAGTACAACGCGACGGTCGACTTTGTCCCTCAGAACATCTATAAGGCTTGCTGGATCAGTAGTTCTGACCAACGGAAACTCGACGAGTTCATCGATTCAAAGCAACGTCATATTGCCGAAGACAAGGACGGGAAATTGGTATTCATGGCCGAGTCAAAAGCTTGGTTGCAGATGGTTCAAGACAACTTTCCGGAGATTGAGTTCCATTTTACTTCGGAGTTTTGAGTGAAGGGACGAGGACGAAAGGACGAGGGGATGAGTTAGTGAACGAAGTCGTAGATCATCTTCGAGACGGTGGCCATGTTGTGTTTTGCTTTTTCTTCGTTTTCCAACTCATCGGAGAGTAGTACCAGTACGTAGCGTCGGCCGTCGGGAAGGATGATGAGGGCGGAGTCGTGGTTCAGCGCTGTGATCCAACCCGTCTTGTGTGCTACCCGCACTTCCTTCGGAAGGTATAACGGAATGATGTCGTTGAATTCTTGCTGCAACAATACCGTCTCCATTTCCTTTGATGACATACTATCGATCGCTTCACCCTTTCCGATGGCTGAGAAAATAACCATCAGATCGTAAGCCGATGTTCGGTTGTTAAGTCCTGCTCGGTAAGCTTTTCCATCCTCTACGCCTCGCAGCACTTGGATGTCGTTTGCCCCCATGTCACGCATGGTTTGGGTGACGTTCTTCGCCCCTACTTTATCGATCAAAATATTGGTGGCTAGGTTGCTGCTTCTCACGATCATCCTTCGAACCAGATCGGAATACGGTTGTTCGGTGCCCACGAGCGCGTACAGTTCCGACTCGCTATCGCCCGAACTTGAGAGAGAATAGAGCGTGCTGTCGACGATGCTTTTGAACGTTGTGTCGATTCGTACCAGGTCGCTCATCTTAAACTTTCCTGCTGCCGCTTGTTTCATCACCTCGATCATGACCGGCGTTTTCATCGTGCTGGCGGCATGGAACATCCGGTGTTCGTTGATCAGAATTTCTTCGCCCGACTGGAGATCGCGGAAAGCCACGGCGTAATTACCCTTTTCGAGCGCCAGCGTATCGATGATACTCTTTGTGAGCGTCTCTTTATCGACGCGATTGGTACACGCTGCAAACACCAACCATGAGGCGATGAAAAAGAGGAATTGAGTTGATCGTCGCATATTTTGAGAGGAAGAAAGGGCGGCCTAAATTACAAAAGATTTCTATGTCGGAACTTGAGATTCTTTTTGAGGATAATCACCTGATCGCGGTCAATAAGCGATCTGGCGTTTTAGTTCAAGGCGATGAGACCGGCGACGAACCCTTGTCGGAAAAAGTCAAGACTTACCTAGCGAAAAAATACCAGAAACCCGGGGCGGTTTTCTTGGGAGTCGTCCATCGACTGGATCGACCAGTGAGTGGAGTCGTTGTTTTTGCGCGCACATCGAAGGCTCTCTCACGGATGAATGAATTGTTTCGTTTGCGCGAGACTAAGAAAATATATGTAGCGATCGTGGGCGGCACACCGCGTCCGCCGGAAGGTTCACTTGTACATTGGTTGTCGAAGGATGAATCGAAAAATAAGACGACCATATACCGCAAGGAAACCGAAGGCGCGTCTCGTTCGGAACTTCATTACCAGTTGCTGAGGGTGATCGATGGCCGGTCGTTCTTAGAAGTTCGCCCTGTCACGGGCCGCTCGCACCAGATTCGGGCTCAACTTTCATCGATGGGATGTCCCATTGTGGGCGATTTGAAGTATGGGTCGGCTGAGCCAACTGGTGATGGTAGTATCTGTTTGCACGCCCTTCGATTAGAATTTATCCATCCTGTGCGAAAAGAGCCGGTGACGATTGCAGCACCGCTGCCTCAAAATCATTATTGGATTCCTTTTGGCTAAAGGGGCCAACATCTATCTTGCACCCCGAGGGTTCAAAAACGTGACCCGTTCATGGGGTGGATCGATCGACTTAGGGAACGCTGGAAGGTTGGGAGCGCATTTCAGGTAATCATCATCTTGGTGGTTTTTGCCTGCACGGGTATCACGGTTCTGTTATTGAAACGCCCGTTGTTCTATTACCTATTTGAAGATGGAGAAGTACCCCTGTGGGCGACGGTTGTATACTACTTGGTCATACTGCCGGTTTATAATGTATTTCTCTTGTTCTACGGTTTTGTCTTTGGCCAATTCCGTTTTTTTTGGAACTTCGAGAAGAGATTTTTCGCGCGATTTGGTCGCCGAACACGAAAGGAAAACTAAACTGATGAATATGAAACAACGCTTACTCTCATTGGCTATTGCGGCCGCATGTGTGGGATGTTCCACTCCCAAAATGGCTTACAAGTTCGACTACCACGATTACAACGCGGGTCGTAAAGCGAAGGAGTTGAAGGAAGAAGTTGCCTCAAACCCAGGCCCTGTGATGGTGAACCCTGAAACGTTGGTGGCGATGGAGCCTGTTAAGGAAGTGCCCGTTAGTTCCATCGAAACAGCCGAGAAGCCACAAGTGTTGGCATCCACGAAGACGTTCGAAGACATGTCTAAGAAAGAGCGTCGCGAACTTCGCAAAGAAATCAAGAACGAAATCAAGAACTTGCTCAAGAAAGATGGTGGCCAGTCGGTAACAGCGACGAAAGCCATTGACAAGGACCTAAAATTGGCCGCCATTTTTGGTGCCGTGGGTCTTGTTGGCTTGATTATCTCCGGCGAAATCTTCTACATTATCGGGGGTATTGCCTTGATCATCGGTATCGTCTTCCTGGTGCGTTGGTTGATCCGTCAATAACGGAGGAGCCAGACCCAAGTCCTTCCCAGAATAGCGGCCAAACGGTCGCTATTTTTTTTGTTCTGAATTTCTCAAAAAATTTATTTTTGCACGTTCCAAAAATCAGCTGGATTTATGAACATCACTATTGAAAACCTCTCCAAACAATATGGTCAGCAAAAGGCCGTCGATGGACTGACTTTCGAAGTGAAGACCGGCGAGATTCTCGGGTTTCTCGGCCCCAACGGCGCGGGCAAGAGCACAACCATGAAGATGATCACGGGATACATCGGGATGAGTTCAGGCGTTATCAAGATCGGCGACAAATCGGTGGCCGAGTTCGGAGATGAAGTCAAGAAACACATCGGGTACCTCCCCGAGAACAATCCGCTTTATCTTGACATGGCCGTTATCGACTACCTGGTTTTTTGCGCGGCCTTGCAAGGCGTTTCCTCGAGTTTAGTCGACGAGCGTGTTCGTGAGATGGTACGTGTGTGTGGACTGAACGCCGAGAAACACAAGAAGATTGGTGAGCTATCGAAGGGATACCGTCAACGGGTGGGTCTTGCGCAAGCTATGATCCATGATCCCGAGATATTGATCCTAGACGAACCTACCACCGGTCTCGACCCCAACCAGATTGTGGAAATCCGAAACCTGATCCGAGAAATCGGCAAAGAGAAGACCGTGATCTTGAGCACCCACATTTTGCCTGAGGTCGAAGCCACGTGCGATCGAATCTTAATTATCAACAAGGGCCGGATCGTTGCCGATGGAACGGCCGAAAACCTCCGACGTCAAGCCGAAGGACAAGAGGTGCTGAAAGTCCGCATCGAGGACGCCTCCCTCGAGCTAGCGCTAGGTGCGCTCAAGGCGATCAAATCTGTAAGCAGTGTCGAGGTAATCGACAAGAACCTGAACCGCTTCGAAGTGCAAAGCAGACCAGGCTTGTCGTCGAGTCGCGACATTTTCAAATTGTGCGTCGACAGAGGGTGGATCTTGTCGGAGCTTACCCCTCTTGAAACGCGTTTGGAAGACATATTTAGGAATCTCACACTTAATTAAATAAATCAATTTGGTATGAGTGCTGTATGGGTAATCGCCAAGCGGGAATTGAATTCTTTCTTCGACTCGCTGATGGCGTACATTTTATTGGCTTTGTTTCTTGGGTTCACCGGTGTGTTCACGTGGTTGCTCGGAGAACAAGATGTGTTCTTCACAGGTCAAGCCAGCCTTCAACAATTCTTCTCGATGGCAAATTTGAGTTTCTTCATTTTTGTTCCTGCGCTTACGATGCAGTTGCTCGCTGAAGAACGAAAGATTGGGACACTTGAATTGCTCTTGACAAAATCGGTAACCGATCGCCAAGTGGTGCTGGGAAAATTTCTTGGCGCACTGGGTATGCTCGCAATCGCGCTCCTGTTTACCCTGCCTTACGTGATCACCATTTTCAATATTGGCAATGCCGATGCTGGGCAAGTCGCGTCTGGATACTTCGGTCTACTCGTAACGGGAGCGGCATATGCAGCGATCGGATTGTATGCGAGCAGTGTGACCGCCAACCAGATAGTTTCTTTTTTGATCGCCTTGATTATCTCGGTATTCTTCCAGTTCATTTTTGTGTTGATTGGTCGTGGATTGCCGGGAATGTTAGGTACGATCTTCGACCAACTGAGCATTACTACTCATTTTGAAAGCATCTCGCGTGGTGTGGTTGATTCGCGCGATGTGATATACTTTGGCTCTGTCATTTTCATCGGCTTGTTGCTGGCAGAGCTCTCATTGTCTAAACGAAATCAATAAGGCTATGAGGAAGATTTATCTAACAACTATTCTACTCATTGGTATTGTTGTCGTCATCAACTTGCTGTCGAGCGAATTTCATTTCCGATTCGATTTGACAGAAGATCGTCAATACACCTTGAGCCGGGCCACTCGGGACATCCTTTCGAATCTTGAGGAGCCGGTCACTGTCAAAGCCTACTTCACCTCGAACATGCCCCCGAGTGTTGCGAAAGCAAAGACCGATTTTCAGGAGCTACTCGTGGAGTATGCCGCCCGGTCGGGAGGCATGGTGCAATATGAGTTTATCGATCCCGCCGAGTCCCCCCAGCAGGAAAATGATGCGATGAAAGCTGGTATCCAGCCAATCATGATCAATGTGCGTGAAAAGGACCAGTCGAAACAACAGAAGGCGTTTCTCGGCGCAGTGGTCACACTCGGGGAGAAGCAAGAAGTATTGCCCTACCTGCCACCGAATTACCCGGTCGAGTACGGATTGTCTTCGGCCATTAAGAAGTTATCCATCGACGTCAAGCCATCGATCGGATTTGTGCAAGGTCATGGGGAACCGCCGCTAAGCGAGATGCAGGAACTCATGGCACAACTTGACGTCCTATATCAACCTGTGGGCGTCTCCTTGAGCGACTCGAACAACATCTCCTCAGACATTAAAACACTCGTACTAATCCGGCCGACCGACAGCCTCCCGGGTTCACAACTTGAAAAGCTCGATCGTTTCTTGGCGTCTGGTGGCCGATTGGTGGTCGCGTTGAATTCTGTGACTGGGAATCTGCAAGCATCTCAAGGATTTAAGACCACAACCGGTGTCGAGGGCTGGTTGTCGACACGCGGCATCTCGATTGCGCCGGATTTTGTTGTCGACGCCAAATGTGCGTCGGTTACGCTCCAACAACAGACACCTTTTGGTATCATGCAATCTCAAATCCCGTTTCCATACCTGCCCATCGCAAGTAAGTACGGCGACCATCCGATCACCCAAGGGCTCGAGGCGGTCGTGTTCCAGTTTGCAAGCCCCATCACGTATACCCGGCCAGATACTTCCTTACGTTTTACGCCGCTGATATTTTCTTCTGCACGGGCAGGCCTGCAGTCAGCACCCGTATTTTTTGATGTCCAGAAGGATTGGACGGAATCGGATCTGCCGTTGAGCGATATCATCCTCGCCGCTGCAGTTGAGGGGAAACTAGCAGGCTCTACTCCAAGTAAGATGGTAGTGATTTCTGATGGTGACTTTATCGTGAACGGTTCTGGTCAACAGGCGCAAAGACTCACCCCCGACAACATCAATCTAGTTTCCAATGCGATCGACTGGTTGACTGATGATACGGGCTTGATCGAATTGAGAACGAAGGGTACAATTGCCAGACCTATCGAAGAAATGCAAGATGGGACCCGGCTCATCATCAAGTATGTCAACTTTTTACTTCCACTGGTTTTGGTGTTGGTGTATGGTTTGTATCGTTTCCAACGAAATAGAATTCGCCGATTGAAAAGAATGGCCGACAACTATGAAGAAGCTTAATAACAAGATTCTCGCCATAGCATTCGTTGCCTTGGCGATCGTATTTTTTGCCACACGTTGGATGCGTTCATCGTCGTTACAAGGGAACATTCGGTCTGAGCTTGTTTCACTCGAACCTGACCAGTTGACAGAGGTTCAGATCGCTTCGCGCGATTCTGTACTTCGACTCGTGAAGGAAGGCAACCATTGGCAACTCATCAAGGGCGAGAACAAAGCAGAAGCGGATTCCGGCTCTATCGGTAGAATGATTCAAACCCTTTCCAACCTTCGCGCTAAGCGTATGGCCAGTCGAAAGAAAGAGAAATGGTCTGAATATAAAGTTGATAGTTCGGCGACGCATGTGTCTGCCTTCTACGGTTCTAGCAAGCAAGTGGAGTTACATATCGGCACGTTGGGTTTTAATCAAAATCCAAACGGTGGCGGTATGAATCAGGGCATTGAACCTTACACTTTCGTGCGACTGGAGGGCGAAGACGATGTGTATGTCGTAGATGGATTCCTCTCCGCGACATTCTCGCCGTCGTTCAAGGAATGGAAGAAGAAGGCACCGGTTTCCGCCGACTCGACGGTTAATCGCTAGCGGCGCCTACTGCGCGTTCCACCATTCCTCGAAGGGAAGGTCCTTGTCAAGAATAATTGGTTCTCCAATTTTCGGGGTGGTGACCTTGGCACCGAAGGCACGGGCGTGCTTCACGGCGCGTTGAATCGGGTCGCGCCACGGGTGATTGGCTAGCGTGAACTTTCCCCAGTGCACGGGTAGGAACGCTTTCGCTTGCAGATCGAGGGCGGCCTGAACTGTTTCTTCCGGCATCATGTGAATGGATGGCCATTGTTTGTCGTATTGGCCACACTCCAACATCGCGATGTCAAATCCACCAAAGCGTGTTCCGATTTCTTTGAAAGACTCGTCGTATCCTGAGTCGCCACCGATGAATATTTTATAGTCGGCAATCTCGAGGGCGAACGAAGCCCACAGTGTTTGGTTACGTGTGAAGCCACGGCCGGAGAAATGACGCGCCGGCGTAGCCATTAGTTTTACCCCTGGCATCACCACACCGCCTTCCCACCAGTCGAACTCTCGAATCTGTTCGGCAGGGACGCCCCATTTTTCAAGATGTTCGCCAATTCCCAACGGGACGCAGAACAACTTGGTCTTTTCTTTCAGTGTCAAGATGCTTTGATGATCGAGGTGATCGTAGTGGTCGTGGGAGATCACCACGATGTCTAGGTCGGGAAACTCCGCGAGCGAATAGAGCATTGTGCCAGGATAGCTCTTAGGACCGGCGTATTGAACGGGTGACGCCCGCTCGCTGAAGACGGGGTCTGCCAACACGCGTTTGCCACCCACGGAAATCAAATACGACGAATGACCAAACCAGATAATCGTTGGTTGTGCTGGATCGATCGAATTCAAGTCTGTTTTTTGCGTTGGAAGCGGGCGCAAGGGTTCACGGTCGGGGCTCGGACTGAAAAATTGCCAAAGCATTCCAAGATAACTAGCGTCATCGGCCAGCATCTTTGTTTCCACGATGTTTTGAAAGGATCCGTCTTTATAGTTGGGTGACTGGCTAATCCGATCGGCTCGGCTCCCGGTAGGCAGTTGGCCGAATGAATCTTGTTGCATAAAAAGGTAGGTCGAAATGGCGATGATCACAACCAGCGCCACGAGTATCTTGAAAATCTTCTTGAGCATTTCTGAAGTTGAAGTCGTTTCCCAGGAGGAAATATTGTAGGATTCGTGCGACTAAGGATTGATCGTTTTGTACCGGTAGTAGATCACACCTGTGTTGCCGAATTGAGTCGCTGGAATACCATGCCGGTATTGGTATTCAAACAAGCCGTTTCTTTCGTCTTTGCCCGTTACCTCTTTAAAGGACTGCACATTATTTCGCGAGGAGAACAGTGGGCGGGTAGCATTGTTCCAAAACAAACCTGGGTTGCGATAATGAAAGCAGGCAAAAAGTTCGTCATCTAGGTTGACCAAAAACGGATTCTGTGCTGCGTCGTAATAGTAATAGTTGGTATGGAACACATGACCGTCGCCCATTCGTTTTTCTGTTTCCGTTTCAATGTTCATCCTGTTATCATACACTAGCTCAAACTCGTGTTTGTTGATCAGGTCAAAGTAGTGAGCGGCTTGCATGGTGTAGTCGTACGACACCGAGTCCGTGGCGTACTCCTTTCCAGACCCGAATCGAGTAATCTTTGTCAAAAGGTCGTCGCTATTGAAATAGTATTTGCGAAAGGCCGTGTATTCATCGGGGTGGTTGGGCGACTGCCGGAGCAGCAAGATGGTATTCGTGTCGGTGTCGTATTGAATGGAGTCGACTTCGCGGCGGAGGATCGTGTCCACCGCTAGGGTGTCGCGCGTTCCCGTGCCCTCGAACGTTTCAAATACAATCTTCGTGAGTGTTTCACGCTGATACGTCAAGGTGTGAATGACGCCTGCCGTATTGAGCTCGCGCGTGATGAGTGTGAGTGGACGGTCTTCTCCGCAAGAAGATGCGAGAAAAGCTACCACCAACGCAATTCGGAATGACTTCATGAAACGGCAACTTTCTGCATGGATCGCAATAACAGGATGTCCAATTTAGGAAAAAGTTCCTTTCCGTTTCGAATCGTTTTGTCGACGAGAACGACCGTAGGAAGGCAAAAAAGAAAAAGCCCGTCTCGTGGGGGAGGCGGGCTTCTCAAGAGGTTGCGAGTCCTTAGTCTTTCAAACCATCGGCGAGTACGATCACCTTGTTTTTGAGAACTTCGACTACGCCGCCGGTGATGGCTACTTTTGCAGTTTCCTTGTCACCTGTCCTGTATTCCACGATTCCATCTTTCAACAAGCTTACCAGGGGGGCGTGGTTGTTGAGGATCTGGAACGACCCGTCGGAGCCGGGGAAAGTGACGACGCTCACTTCTCCTTCGAAGACTCTCTTATCGGGTGTGATAATCTCTAATTGCATGGGTCGCTAATTAAGATTTAGCTTCAGCCAAGAGTTTCTCGCCTTTTGCTTTTGCTTGTTCGATGGTACCCACCAAGTTGAACGCTGCCTCAGGGAGGTAGTCATACTCACCATCCATGATCGCGTTGAAACCCTTGATAGTATCTTTGATATCGACCAACTCGCCCTTCAAGCCAGTGAACGCTTCTGCTACGTGGAAAGGCTGCGACAGGAAGCGTTGCACGCGACGAGCGCGCGCTACGACCAACTTATCGTCGTCGCTCAATTCATCCATACCCAGGATGGCGATGATATCTTGCAATTCCTTGTAACGCTGGAGGATCAACTTCACACGCTGTGCGCAGTTGTAGTGCTCGTCGCCCACGATATCGGCACGGAGGATACGTGATGTTGAGTCGAGCGGATCCACGGCCGGGTAGATACCCAATTCCGAAATCTTACGGCTCAACACAGTAGTTGCATCCAAGTGAGCGAAAGTTGTGGCAGGAGCTGGGTCAGTCAAGTCGTCGGCAGGCACGTACACGGCCTGTACCGAAGTGATTGAACCGTTTTTCGTTGAGGTGATGCGTTCTTGCATCGAACCCATTTCCGTTGCCAGTGTAGGTTGGTAACCCACCGCCGAAGGCATACGGCCCAAGAGTGCCGACACTTCAGAACCAGCTTGCGTAAAGCGGAAGATGTTGTCGACGAAGAAGAGAATGTCACGACCTTTGCCGGTGCCATCGCCATCGCGGAAATACTCCGCTACAGTAAGTCCAGACAAAGCCACACGTGCGCGGGCTCCGGGGGGCTCGTTCATCTGGCCAAACACGAAGGTCGCCTTCGACTCTTTCAAACGGTCGAGGTCTACCTTGGAAAGATCCCATCCACCTGCGTGGAGCGATTTCAAGAACTCAGGTCCGTAGTCAACGATTCCTGCTTCGATCATTTCACGTAGCAAGTCGTTTCCTTCGCGCGTGCGCTCACCCACACCGGCGAATACCGACAAACCAGAATATGCCTTCGCGATGTTGTTGATCAATTCCTGGATCAATACGGTTTTACCCACACCAGCACCACCGAACAATCCGATTTTACCACCTTTTGCATAAGGTTCGATCAGGTCGATGACCTTGATACCGGTATACAACACTTCGGTCGACGTCGAAAGCTCTTCAAACGTCGGTGCCGTGCGGTGGATCGGCAATGCCTTATCACCCTTTGGTTGTTTGATACCATCGATGGCGTGGCCGATCACGTTGAAAAGACGACCCTTGATGTCATCTCCGATCGGCATCCGAATCGGGGCGCCCGTGTCGGTCACTTTCATGCCGCGGACCAGACCTTCCGTACCGTCCATCGAAATGGTCCGGACGCGGTCTTCACCGAGGTGTTGTTGGCACTCCAGTACCACGCGGGTACCGTCCGCCTTCGTGACTTCGAGGGAATCTAGAATGTTGGGGAGTTTCGAGCCTTCGTCGCTGAAGGCCACGTCCACTACCGGCCCGATTACCTGTGTGATTTTACCGTAATTCGCCATGGGGTGAGATTGTGCTTAATTGAGGATTGATTTAAATACGTTTCCAAGGGTCGAAAACCTAGCTATGTCGCTGATTTTCAGTGACTTTGTTGAGGTTTCGCACCTCTCCAAAATCCGATCGCAAAACTACCATTTTCGGCGGCTGGTTGGATATGGGAACCGGGATTTTTTTGATGCTCCCGGGTGAGAAACGTCAGGTACTATAGGGGTTCGGCCCCGCCCGTCTTCAGCTCGATTCTGAAGGTCGTCCCTTGGTTCTCTTCCGACGATTTCACGTAGATCCGTCCCTGGTGGTACATCTCGATGATACGCTTGGCCAGCGCCAACCCGAGCCCCCAGCCCCGTTTTTTGGTGGTGAAGCCGGGTTTAAAGACGCTCGGAAGGTTGCTCTTGGGAATCCCTTTTCCTGTGTCGGAGATGTCGATCAGGACCCTGTTTTCATTGCCCCTCAAGATTTTGATGGCGATCGTTCCCGAGCTACCCATCGCGTCGACGGCATTCTTGCACAAGTTTTCGATCACCCACTCGAACAAGGGTGCGTGCACCATAGCCGTGATGGACTCCGAGAGGGCGTATAGTTCGAAGTTGATCCGCGACGAAACACGGGGCTGTAGGTAGGCGACCACGTTCTGGATCAACGCATAAATGTTTTCTTCTTTCAGGATAGGCGTAGACCCAATGCTCGAGAAGCGTTCCGTCACCACCTTCAACTTCTTGATGTCTTTGTCGAGTTCTTCGGCGATTCCTTTATTCTTGATTTCGGGATCTTCGCGCAGCACTTCTACCCATGCCATCAAGGATGAGAGGGGTGTTCCCAACTGGTGCGCGGTTTCCTTCGCCAGTCCAACCCAAACACGGTTTTGTTCCGCTGTTTTCGAATAGTTGAAGGCGAGGTAGGAAATGAACCCAAAGATGGCAATCACCGACAGCTGGATATAAGGATACGCGATCAGCTGTGTGAGTAAGAAAGAGTTCTTGTAGTAGACAAACTGCTTCCCAAAGACTTCGCCCGTGTTGGGATCTTTCAACACGATTTCGATTGGAGGGTAGGCCCTTTTCATCTCGTCGAGTTCGCGAAGCAACGTTTCGTTCTTTTGCTTCATCGACCAGGTCGAATCGATTTCTAGGTTGGTGTAGTCGATGAAGTCATTCTGATCGCTCAGTAAGATTGTCGGGATCGAATTATTCTTGTTGACGATTTCCTCCGATACAAAGTAGATGTTGCTCGTCGACTCGTTTACCGTGTATTCGAGCGCTCGTGCATACAGTTGAACTTGGTTGCGTTCACGATCCTTCAGTTGATCGACCAAAACCTTGGTATAAAAGACCGACCCGATGCTGATAATGGTAGACACCGCGAGGATCACCCACTTCAGGTTGGAGTTGTCCTTGTAGAACTCCATGGAGGCTATGGTCGAGCGTAAAGCCAAGGGTTATAAAATCAACATCGGGAATCCCGACGAATTTAGAATAAAGAATCTAGAATGAAGAATTTTGTCGAGTCCCTAGAAACGGCGTTGGGTTTGCAACTTCCGTCACAAACCCAACGCAACTTATACAATCGTTAGATTCTAATCTCTGATCTTTAACCTTTCATCATAAACCACTTTGCAAGCACTTTGTAGTTCACCTTGGTCCCCGACATCAGGATACCGACACGGTAGATGCGACCAGCGACCCAAGTGGTGAAAACAAATCCGGCGACTAACAGCACCATCGACAGGATTAGTTGCCAGGTTGGCACATCGGACCCGAGCCTACCCATCATGGCGATGGGCGACGTGTAGGGGATGATGGAGAGCCAGACCGCGATGGGACTGTTTGGCTTTTCTAGAATGAAACTGAACAAGCTGATGTAGGAGATCAACAACGGAATCGTGATGGGGAACATAAATTGTTGCGCCTCAGCGGGACTGTCGACCGAAGAACCGACAGCCGCGAACAACGCGCCGTAGATCAAGTATCCACCCAAGAAGTAAAACAAGAACATCGACAGGATGTAGGTCCAAGGTAAGTTGGTCACGTTGTCGACTATTGCGCGCATACCGGCTGCTTGCTGTGCGGCAGCTTCGGGCGATACCTCCTGCATCATTTGTTGCTGAGGAGTTGTTCCAAACAGAGCGATAGCGCCCCACGTCAGCGATGTCATCAGCACGATCCAAATCAAAAACTGGAGCAATCCGACCGAAGCTAAGCCGATAATTTTTCCCATCATCAGCTGGAATGGACGTACGGAAGAGACAATCACTTCCACCACTTTGCTGGTTTTTTCCTCAATAATGCCTTGCATGATTTGCGCGCCATAAATGAAGATGAACATGTACATGAGAATTCCAAAAATCATTCCCGCGATCGAGACGAGGTCGGAGTTGCTTTTCTTTTCCTCGCCGGTGGGCGTGATGTTGATCGCATTTACCTTCAAGTCAACTTCTAGACTATCCAACATTTGTTGGTTGATGTGGCGCTTCTCCATCTTGGCCGCCCTCAATTTCTTAGAGAGTTCAGAACGAATATTCGACGACTCTTTCGGGCTCAACGCCTTCAGCGAATACAAAGTGACTCCCTTGGGTGCCTCGAGGTCAATCTGAGGAATATACAGGAACGCCAGGTCGTGTGTGGCCTGGTAGACAGTCCTAGCTTTCTCGAGTGGGCCCTCTAGCGGCACATACTTGAACTTGGATGTATCCGGTTTGAAAAGATTCGACTCGTCGAGGTAATAAACAGTTTCTTTTTTAGCTCCTGCTTCCTGCGTCTTATCGATGTACAACAACACGGCGATGATGGCGGGGAAAATCAGCGGGATGAGGATCGTCGCCACGAGGAACGACTTCTTGCCCACCCGGTTCAAGAACTCGCGTTCAATGATTAGAAATATCTTATTCATGGCTTTGTCCTTTTACGAGGCTGATAAAAATTTCACTCATGGTTGGTACTTTCTCCGTAAACCCAACGATCTCCGTTACGGGAATCAAGCTCGACAATAGCTCGTTGGTCGACATGTTGGGTTGAATCCTGATCGTCGATTGGTAATGCTCTTCACCTACGTGCTGCTGCGAGAGAATTTCAAATTTTCCGTTTACGTTGAAAGGACCTTTGTGATCGATGGAATAGGTATGCGAACGATACCGATTTTTTACATCGCGCTTCGTGCCCTCTAGTATCTTTTGTGATTTGTTGATCAAGGCAATGTGGTCGCAGAGATCTTCAACCGTCTCCATCCTGTGGGTCGAGAAAATGATCGTGCAGCCCTTGTCCTTCAGTTCTAGAATCTCCTTCGTGATCAATTGAGCGTTCACTGGGTCGAAACCTGAGAACGGCTCGTCTAAGATGATCAGCTTCGGTTCGTGGAGGACAGTGCTGATAAACTGAACCTTTTGGGCCATCCCCTTCGAAAGATCCTCCACCTTCTTGTGCCACCAATCCCGGATTTCAAACTTGTCGAGCCAGTACTTGATTCTCGTCACGGCCTCTTGCTTCGACATTCCCTTCAGCCGGGCAAGGTATACCAACTGGTCGCCGACTTTCAGTTTCTTATACAGCCCCCGTTCCTCGGGTAAATAACCAATCACGCCTATGTGGTCGGGGCGCAATTTTTCACCGAAGACTCTTATTTCGCCTTCGTCCAGCGTGATAATCTGGTTGATAATTCGGATGAGGGTGGTTTTACCAGCGCCATTAGGCCCCAGCAAACCGTAGATTGATTTTTCGGGTATCGTCACGTCGACGTTGTGTAGGGCTGTGTGTGCCGCATAACGCTTCGTGACCCCCGTTGCGGTTAGTGCTTCCACGTTTGGGTAGGTTTGATGCGAAGATAAGTATCGGATTTAGGTGAGAAGTTACAGGGGGGATAAAAAAAAGGGAACGAGAGGACGAGAGGGGATGAGGAAGGAGAGGAGGAGGGGACGAGGGCGAACGCCTCACGGATTGCAAGTGACGGTTTACCGGAAAATGATTTTTCCTAGGGATACGTCGAGGTCGAAGGTGAGGGCGTTGGCAGGATTCTTTTCGTACGCGGCGTTGGCGTAGGTATGATCACCGATGTTGTGAAGTCCTTCGCGTAGACTCACGCTGCATAGCCACGATTCGGTAATCTTGATCGTTATCGGAACGTCGTCGCTGGGAAGGCTGATCACCAAGTTGCCTGCACCAACCGTACCCTTTACATGATTGCCGACAAGGGGTTTGTTGGAAAAGTCGAGGTACATGTTGCCAAATCCCACATCCACCATCACTACTTTCGAGCGCGAGAGGTGCAACTGGCGCGCATTCAAGGAACCTACGTCCACCTTAACGAAGAAGGTGTCCATGTCAATCTTGTTTTCAAGACCCGAACTATACGACACGTTTACGTCGGCGCTCCCCGTGTTGATCTTTAACTTCTTGATCGACAACCCCGACAAATCGACGTTGGCATTGCCCAACCCATATATAAGGTCGAGCGAATACGGCTTCGAATCTGTTAAGTAAACCTTCCAAAGTTTGTCGGTTACATGGGTGTCACTTCCAAAAACTTGGTTAGAAATCATCTGACCAACACCCTTCTGACCCTGTTGTTCTAGGTTGAGGCGCACGAAGCAAGTACCCTTGACCATTTCCTTTTTAAAGGTATGGCCGTATTCTTCTAGATCTTGGTTGCTATAAATGTTGAGGAGATCGGCGTTCTGGCTAGGGCGAATAAAACAGTTCCCCACCTTGGCTTTCAGGTGGAGTTCTACCGCTTGACAGGCTTCAGGGGCCTCAACGGTAAACTGTTTTTTGATTTGTCCCTGGGTGTACATGATACTCCCAGTGAAAATCACCACAGCGATCGACAAAAGTTTGCCCATGCCCCAGTTTTACGATTCGGTTAGTGACCTGGTTGTCTCGACGTAAGAAAACGCCTAAGAACGCCAGAATCAGTCAGTTACAATTACGTGTATACGGGAAAAATAGGCTGGGGTTTCCTCGAATTTGGCCTAAAATCGCAGTTTTCGATTTTCATTGTGTATCGGAAACACGATGTAAGGCTAGTTGAAGTACTCCTTCATGCGCTCGAAGAATCCCTTCTCGTTGGCGTCGGGATGCGGTTGAAAATTGGGTGAATCGCGCAGCGACTCGATCTTGGCGCGCTCTTCTGACGACAGCTTCTTGGGTGTCCACACGCTCACGTAGATCAATTGGTCGCCCGTGCCGTACCCGTTAATGTCTTTCAACCCCTTGCCACGCAAGCGCAGGATCTTCCCACTCTGCGTACCGGGATCGATCTTGATTCGCACTTTGCCGCCGATCGAAGGCACTTCCACCGAGCAACCCAACGTGGCATCAATAAAACTGATATGCAGGTCGTAGATGATGTTTGTACCATCACGCTTCAGCACTTTGTCTTCAGCTTCTTCTATTAAGATGAGGAGGTCGCCAGGAGCGCCTCCACCCGGAGCTTCATTTCCTTTTCCGGTCATCGCCAGTTGAATGCCTTCACTTACGCCTGCCGGAATTTTCACGGAGAGCAAGTCTTCTTTTGACACGAGTCCGGAGCTGTCGACGCCGGGCGGACGTTTGTCAACGACTTGGCCGGAGCCACCACAGCTGGTGCAGGTGGTACTCGACACCATCTGACCCAACATGGTATTCACCACTTTGCGCATCTGTCCTGCGCCTTGGCAAGTGGGACATTGTTTGAACGTTACACCTTCCGCACGAACCAAGCGATGCACCTTTATCTTCTTCTCGGTGCCATTCGCGATTTCATCCAATGTGAGCTTAAGCTTAATCCGGAGGTTAGACCCTTTTCGTTGACGGGTGCGACCACCGCCACCAAAGAAACTGTCGAACGGACCCCCCTCACTTCCAAAGATGTCACCGAACTGGCTAAAGATGTCGTCCATGTTCATGTTCTGGCCACCGCCACCGAAACCTTGACCGGGCCGCGCATGACCGAAGCGGTCGTACTGGGCTCGCTTCTCAGCATCACTCAATACTTCGTATGCCTCAGCGGCTTCTTTGAATTTCTCCTCAGCTTCTTTATTGCCAGGGTTCTTATCGGGGTGGAATTGGATGGCTACTTTCCGGTAGGCTTTCTTGATCTCTTCCGGGGTGGCCGTCTTCGACACGCCAAGTATCTCGTAATAGTCTCTCTTGCTCATGTGACAAAAAATATGGGAAACCTAACTAGCTGCCGACGACAACCTTGGCGAAGCGGATCACTTTGTCGTTGAGTAGATATCCCTTCTCAACCACGTCGATGACCTTACCTTTCTTCGACTCATCGGGCGCAGGAACTTGCGTGATGGCTTCATGGAGATCGGGATTGAAATCACCACCAGCGTCCATCGCCTTGACGCCCTGTTGGTCCAACACTCGTTTAAGTTTTTGATAAATCAACAAGACACCATCGGCCACATTCTTGTCGCTGGTTTCTTTGAGCGACTTCTCCGCTCTTTCGAAGTCGTCTACCACCGGCAACAGTGCTTTCACAAGTTGCTCGTTGGCCGACTGCACCATGTCGAGCTTTTCTTTCGCCGTACGGCGACGGTGATTCTCGAACTCCGCGTACAAGCGAAGATACTTGTCCTTCGATGCTGCCAATTCGTCCTGCAACTTCGCTTTTTCCGCTGCATCCGATTCGGCTGCCGTGGGCGACGCGGTTGCCGCGGCCTGGTTTTCCGGGCTCAAGGATTCGTTTGTGGTCTCTTTTTCGGTTTGACTCGTGTTTTCCATCAGGATTTCCGCTGAAATAAAGGCGCAAGATGACAAGAATTTTGCCAATAGAAGCAGTGTGACACAATGACGTATTGAGCTGGCCCTCAGTGGAGGTGGCGCCAGATGAGGTCTTTCAACTCGGTAATCCCGTGGTTGGTAATCGACGAGATGAAAACTGCTGGAACACCTTTGGGAAGTTCCTTCGTCATGGCTGATTTGAGTTCGTCGTCCAACATATCAGACTTCGAGACTGCCAGTAGGCGCTTTTTATCGAGTAGTTCCGGATTGTACTGCTCCAGTTCACGGAGGAGGATTCGGTACTCTTCAGCGATGTCTTTCGAATCGGCCGGCACCATGAATAGGAGCAACGAGTTTCGCTCAATGTGTCGGAGAAACCGGATACCCAGCCCTTTCCCCTCCGAGGCACCTTCGATGATACCCGGGATATCGGCCATTACGAACGATTGGTTATCGCGGTACGACACCACGCCTAGATTTGGCGTGAGCGTCGTGAAGGCATAGTCGGCAATCTTGGGTTTCGCTGCCGATACAACGGAAAGCAGCGTCGACTTACCCGCATTGGGAAATCCGACAAGGCCCACGTCGGCGAGCAATTTCAATTCTAGGACATACCAACCCTCGGTGGCGGGTTCGCCGGGTTGTGCGTACTGCGGCGCTTGGTTGGTGGAGGTTGTGAAGTGAAGGTTTCCCTTTCCACCGCGGCCACCCGGCGCCAACACGAACTCTTGTCCGTCGTCGTTGATTTCACACAAAACTTTTCCCGACTCATCGAGGGCAACCGTACCGAGTGGCACATCGATAATCTCGTCTTTGCCGTCGGCACCAGTTCGATTTTGTCCCTCCCCGGCTTGGCCATTTTCCGCGCGGATGTGTTTCCTAAACTTTAAGTGGAGCAGTGTCCACATTTGGGCATTGCCACGAAGGATGATACTGCCGCCGCGACCGCCATCGCCACCGTCAGGGCCACCTTTGGCCACGAATTTTTCGCGATGGAAATGCAAACACCCAGCGCCACCTGCCCCTGAACGGCCATGGAATTTGACGTAGTCGATGAAGTTGGGTGAAGACACGTGTTGCCCGAGATTAATTCAATGCCCTAGAGGATTCATTTGCGATGAATCGAAAAAGAGCTGTCTGTATCTAAAATGTTAGGATCTATTTCTTGTCGAGAACGGCACAGATGCTTTTGAAGATGTCCTCGATTTCACCAATGCCCTTCACGGTGACGAGGCGTTTCTGATTCTGGTAAAACGGCAGCACGTGAATCGTCTTCGTGAAGTATTCGGTGATTCGCTTGTTCAACTTTTCTTCTTCATCATCGACGCGACTTTCGATTGTTCTCCGTTTCGCGATGCGCTTACGCACTTCTTCCTCGGTCACATCCAATGCCACGACGTGATGGATGGCGGAGCCGTTATCCTTCATAAACTTGTCGAGGGCTTCGGCTTGTGCCACTGTCCGGGGGAAGCCATCAAAGAGGAATCCCTTTGCTTGTGGGTTCTTATCGAGTTCCTCTTTCAACATGGCGATGGTGATTTCGTCTGGTACCAACGCACCGCTGTTCATGATCTCTTTCACCCGTTTACCCAGCGGTGTGTCGTTTTTTGTATGCCAACGGAAGAGGTCTCCGGTTGAAATGTGAACGAAGCCATACTTATGTATCAGCTTTTCACTTTGGGTACCCTTGCCAGCGCCGGGAGGGCCGAAAAGTACGAGGTTGATCATGGTTAAAGAATCGGTTTTTTTGAATAGAGTAACCCGCGAATATAGGAAGCCGGTTCGAAGTTGCCAGCCCTACAGTCAATTTACACAGTAAACCCTACTCTTTGGCGTAGATGTCCTTCAGGTTTCGCCCCAGGCCATCGTAATCGAGGCCATAACCTACCACGAACTCGTCGTCGAGTTCAAAGCCGACATAACGCACACTGATGTTCTTGTCACGCGCCGGCTTTTTCCGGAGCAAGGCGACGGTCTCCACCGACTTCGCACCCAGCCCCTTTAGTTCCTCGGTGGTCCGTTGGAGTGTGAGACCTGTGTCGATGATATCCTCAACGATGATGATGTCTTGATTAAACACACTCTCCTCCAACCCGATAACGGACTTCAATTGTCCGGAACTTACAGTGCCAGAATAAGAAGACACCTTCGTAAATGAAACACGGCAGTCGAGGGAGACCCGTTTTATCAAGTCGGATGCAAACATGAAAGATCCGTTGAGGATCGGCAAAAAAATAGGCGTCTTGCCGGTATAGTCTTGGTTGATTTCTGCTGCGAGCAAATCGATTCGCTTCAAAATCTTGGACTCAGGCAAGTGCTTCTTGAACTTCAGGTCTTTTAACTGCATAGCACTCAGGCGGGCGCAAAAGTAACAGTCGAGAACGAACTCGCGAAAAAAGATTTACGACAAACGATTGATCGTGTCAGGAAAGCAGATCAACGTAAGTGTTTCACAAGCTCTTTCCAGAGTTCGGCGGCGGCGGTGGGCGGGTAGGTGTTCGCGCGCGACACATCTTTTTCCAGGTCCGACAGATCGGCGACTGCCTCCTTGGAATGTTGAACACTTCTGAGCACAATCTCGCGTAGACTCTCATCCATCCACGTGAGCTGCTGTTGACTCCTCCTCGATTGCCACGAACCGTCGGTCATGGCTCGTTCGCGGAACAATTCAACTTCTTTCCAAATCTCCGCGATGCCTGAGTTTTCCAATGCAGAACACAACATCACTTTTGGGCCGTCTACACCACTCGACGTGACGAGGTGCAGTGCATGTTGCAACTCGGCTTTGGCCCGCATCGCGTGTGGTACATTATCGCCGTCGGCTTTGTTGATCGCGATGCCATCAGCGATTTCCAATATCCCTTTCTTGATACCTTGAAGTTCGTCGCCTGCACCGGCCAACATCAGTAACAAGACATAGTCGACCATGCCCCGAACGGCAATTTCTGATTGACCGACCCCAACCGTTTCGATGATAATCAAGTCGAAGCCTGCCGCTTCGCACAGTAGGATGGCTTCGCGGGTTCGGCCCGCTACCCCGCCGAGATGTCCCGAGGCGGCGGTCGGTCGCACGAACGCGTTCGGGTTCTTCGACAGTTTCTCCATCCTGGTTTTGTCACCGAGTATGCTTCCGTGCGTCATCGTGCTGCTGGGGTCGACCGCGAGCACCGCGACTTTATGTTGGATGTTCGTGAGATAGGTACCCAATGATTCGATGAAGGTACTCTTGCCGACGCCAGGGACGCCACTAATGGCCAGCCGAACGGACTTTCCCGTGTGGGGAAGCAACGACTCGATCAATTTCGACGCCGACGCGCGATCGGATTCTATTTGACTCTCCGCCAACGTGATGGCCTTCGCAAGGGAAACCGTGGATCCCGACAAGATGCCTGCTCGGAGTTCTTCTACAGATGGTCCGCGGTTGCGCATGGATAATGGTATCAACTCAAAGTTAATTTTTTAATTTTAGGATGGCGGCCTAAGCCACACCCCCGATCATGAAAAAGTACTTATTGCAAAGCACCATTATCACAGTGTTTGTATTCGTGGTCCTTTGGGTGGGATCCATCATTTCGGACTTTCAAATATTTACGGCCTTCGATACGATCGGAATGGCGTTGAAGGATTTTCAGTTGACGGACTATGCCGTTTCCAAAGTTCGAGAGACGCCCGACGTGGAGGAGCGAATCATCTTGGTGAACATCGGAACCTTGGATCGGCGCGGAATCGCTCAAGAGATCCAGATCTTGAATTCATTGAATCCCCGTGTGATCGCATACGACGGATTTTTCAATTGTGAAGGAAACCTCCGCGACTCCGTCAATTGCCCCGCGTTGCTCGATACGCTTGGAAACTTGATGCTAGCCAACGCCATTGCCGAGTCAAAAAACTTTGTCCTAGGAACGAAGCTGCTCCAGACTTCTAAATATCGAAATGTAGATATCGAACTATACGATTCGCTCGAACGGTCGGATGCCAGTTTCATGGACTACGAAAACGTGCATGAAGGCTTTGTCAGTTTACCTACAGATGCTACGTACCAGGAAGATGTAAAGCTCTGCCGAACCATTTTTCCAAAATGGAACGTCAACGGTGAGGACCTCTTGGCATTCGCCGTTCAAGTTGCCAATCAATACGATTCAACCAAAGTGAAGAAGTTTCTCGCCCGCGATAACAAAGAAGAGGTGATCAACTTCCGTGGGAACATGCAGGTGATGACACTTCGCGTTCAAACTGAAAAGATCAACGAGACCAGTGCCACCGATTTTGGAACGATGTTCTATTCGATCGATGCCGAAGATTTACTGACTGGTAACTTTCTTCCTTCGCTCTTTGAAGACAAGATCGTGATGTTGGGATACCTGGGTGATTACCTCGGCGATCCAGCTTGGGAAGATAAGTTCTTCACGCCGCTGAATAAAAAGGTTGCGGGCCGTGCCAACCCCGACATGTTTGGGATGGTCCTCCACGCAAACGTGGTGGCGATGATTCTAAATGAAGACTACGTCTATACCCTACCAGAATGGTCGAAGGTGGTGATCGCTTTCTTGGTCTGTTTGCTGACCACGGCGTTGTTCATTTTAATTGACAAGAAGCTTCCGACTTGGTTCGACGCGCTCTCCTTCATCATCCAGATGATTTTGCTGCTCATTATCTTCACGATTGTGATCGTGGCCTTCGCTATAAAGAGTTGGATGCTGGAACTTTCGCTGGCAATCGGCGTTACGGCGTTAGTAGGCCCGTGTTACGATATCTTTAAATCGCTAGAAAATGAATACAATCGGCGGTTTACCAAGCCCAAGGAAATGGTATAAACGCCCGAAGCCACGAGTTCCGGAAATGGAATTGTTGGCACGTTTTTTAGTATTTTAGTGATTCCAAATTCCCAAAACCATGAAAAAAGGTAGTTTTTTGTTAGTTGGCGCGTTTCTCTTGTCGTTTTCTGCCGTTTTGGCGCAAGACGACTACGCTTTTAAGGTGCTAGCCAATAAAGGGACGAATGAAATAAAGTCGGGCAACACCTGGATGGCAGTGAAGACCGGTGCGAGCCTAAAAGCCACGGACGAAATTAAGCTAGCTGAAAATTCGTATGTGGGCCTCGTTCACGTCTCCGGTAAACCCTTGGAATTGAAAGCATCTGGCAGCTATAAAGTGGCTGACCTGGCTTCTAAAGTGACCACCGGAAATGGTGTTCTTTCTAAGTACACGGACTTTATCTTAAGCAGCAACTCAGCTGAAGTTAAAAAGAACAGGTTGAGTGCCACTGGAGCAGTTCACCGCGGCCTCGGCGACATTGAAGTATTCCTCCCGGACAACAGCCGCGCCGACCTTTTCGGTAACAACGTAACGATCAATTGGACATATGAAGGCCAGAAAAACCGCGGTCCCTATGTCGTGGTGTTGAAGAACATGTTCGATGATGTACTCGCTACAATCGAAACACCAGAAATGCAGACGAGCATTAACCTAACTGCATCTGAATACGCGAGCGAGTCCGCGATCCTAGTTGACGTGAAGAGCAAATCTGACCCTAACTTGAAAGCACCCGTTCCGTTCCTCATCAAGAAGATCAACGCTGCTCAAGCAGACAAAGTGAAGAAAGAGCTAGCCGACTTCAATGCTCAGGCTGGTGACGAAACGGCGCTGAACAAGTTCATCTTGGCCAGCTTCTTCGAAGAGCACAAACTATACATCGATGCGATCAACGCCTATGAACAGGCAATCAAATTGGCACCCGATGTACCGTCATACAAAGAAGCCTATGAGGAGTTTCTCCTCCGCAACGGCCTGAAGAAAGGCAGGAACTAACGCGCAAACGTTCAAATATGAAAGCCTCGGTTAACGCCGGGGCTTTTTTGTTGCCCACAAGTTGGTTTGGCCAACAGCATTATTCTCCTATTTTTGTGTGCTAACCTCTTTTAAACATCATTTTACCATGAGTGTACTAGTCAACAAGGACTCGCGCGTTATCGTACAAGGGTTTACCGGCTCCGAAGGAACATTCCATGCGGGCCAAATGATCGAGTACGGCACCAACGTGGTAGGCGGCGTGACGCCAGGTAAAGGAGGTCAAGTTCACTTGGGTCGTCCCGTCTTCAACACGGTGAGCGAGGCGGTCGCAAAGACCGGAGCCGATGTGTCGATTATCTTCGTCCCTCCTGCTTTTGCGGCGGATTCCATCATGGAGGCTGCCGACGCCGGTATCAAAGTCATCATCGCCATCACCGAAGGTATTCCTGTCAAGGATATGATGGCGGCCAAGAAATTCGTGAAAGAAAAGAAAGTAACGCTGGTTGGCCCTAACTGCCCCGGCGTGATAACGCCAGGCGAAGCGAAAGTCGGTATCATGCCGGGCTTTGTCTTTAAGAAAGGCCGCGTAGGAATTGTGTCGAAATCGGGTACCCTCACTTACGAGGCAGCAGACCAAATCGTGAAGGCCGGCCTAGGTATTTCGACCGCCATTGGTATCGGTGGGGATCCCATCATCGGGACGCCCACAAAAGACGCGGTCGAACTCCTCATGAATGATCCTGAAACCGACGCTATTGTTATGATTGGTGAGATCGGTGGTAACTATGAACCGGTTGCGGCACGGTGGATAAAGGAGAATGGTAACAAAAAGCCCGTCGTAGGATTCATAGCGGGTCAAACAGCACCTCCCGGCCGTAGAATGGGCCATGCCGGAGCAATCATTGGCGGGGCGGAAGATACGGCGGCCGCAAAAATGAAGATCATGAAAGAGTGTGGCATTCAAGTGGTTGAGTCGCCCGCGCTGATCGGGGAAACCATGGCGAAAGCCCTTGGCAAGAAATAAGAACAAAGTGGTGGACTAGTGCCACCACTCTTCTTGTTAGAAAGCAGTTCGTATATCCCTCTCGAGGTAGGCGTTCAAATTGTCGAGACTTGAAAACGTGTTGATCCGTTCAGGATCCTGATCGATGTCGTCTTGTAAATACATGACTTCTACAAAAAAGTCTTTTACCATGTACAGGTAGACGCGGCGATTGTTGCGCCACCGCGACCCCAGCATAATCCCCTTCTCCCGCACCAGTTCGAATTTCTTGTTGTCGGCCAAGAATCGGAACCCAAACTTAAACCACATACCGCACCCTCATTTGTTGAGGTTTTATGACACAAATAACGATGCCGTAACCCACGCCAAAAAACGGGCTACGGAACCTGCGCCTAAGTTTTGAGCGCGTTTGCGAAGGAATGATGATGACTCGTCGTTTTGATGGAAAACCTTACAAGCCCCTGAGGGAGTTGGGTGCCGATATTCGGGCGTATTCACACACCCGCCTCCAAATTCCATGAAAATGCGGGAAAATATTGCATGGTAAGTAAGACCACTTCCACGCGAAGTGCACCCTCGTGGCCTACCCCGGTTCGGGTAAGCCTCATTAGCTACAAGAGTTCGTTTGCCAAGTTGGCCAACTCCGAACGTTCGCCTTTTTCCAAGGTAACGTGCGCGTACAGTTCATGGTCTTTCAACCGATCGATCAAATACGAGAGGCCGTTACTCTGGGCATCTAAGTAAGGTGTATCAATTTGATAAATATCGCCAGTGAAAATGATCTTGGTGTTTTCACCAGCTCGGGTGATGATAGTCTTTACCTCGTGCGGCGTCAAGTTTTGGGCTTCATCCACGATAAAGCAAATGTTCGACAAGCTTCGGCCACGGATGTAGGCGAGGGGAGTGATCACCAGCTTCTCGTTCTGAACCATTTCGGTGATCTTAGAGTATTCCTTGTCCGATTCGCTATACTGATTTTGGATGAACTTGAGGTTATCCCACAGGGGTTCCATGTAGGGATTCAACTTCGACTTGATGTCGCCGGGGAGATAGCCAATATCTTTGTTGCTGAGCGGAACGATCGGTCGTGCCAAATAAATTTGCTTGAAGTCGCGTTTTTGTTCGAGCGCCGCCGCCAGCGCAATTAGGGTTTTGCCGGTGCCGGCTACACCCTGCATCGAAACCAATTTGATTTCTGGTTTCAAAACGGCATGAATCGCAAAAGCTTGTTCAGCATTGCGGGGTTTGATCCCATAGGCGCTGCGTTTTTCTACCAACTCGACCATCCCGTTAGCGGAATTGTAGAACGCGAGTACAGACTTCTTGCCGCTCTTAATGATGTAGTAGTGATTCTTGAGTGGTTTTTGTCTGCCCAACACATCTTCGGGAGGGGCGTAGCCTTTGTCGTAAAGCAAGTTGATCATCGCGGGATCGGCTTCTTCGACCACCTCGCTTCCTGTGTACAAGGAGCTGATGTTCTGAATCTTTCCGGTCGTGTAGTCTTCAGCTTGAAGGCCGAGGGCTTTCGCTTTCAGTCGAAGATTGACGTCTTTGGAAACCAGTATTACTTTTCTCCCTTTTTCTTCCCGTTGGAGCAGCAGGGCTGAATTCAGGATTCGATGGTCGGCTTTATCTTCACCAAATACCTTGCTGGCGTCGACGAGGCCATTTCCAGCGGTGTCCATCACCACTTTGAATCGCCCCTTTCCTTTTCCATTGATCGGGTTCCATTGGTGAAGCATTTGCTCCTTCGCCAACTTGTCGATCAGGCGGATGAATTCCCGAGCTTCGAAGTTTTTGGTGTCGTTACCCTTTTTAAAGTTGTCGAGCTCTTCGAGGACCGTGATGGGGATGCCGATGTCGTGTTCGTCGAAGTTGAGAATGCTGTTGTGCTCGTAGATGATGACGGAAGTGTCTAATACGAAGATCTTCCGCTCCTTGTCTTTCTTAGCTTTTACCATCAACACGCGGTTGTTAGAACGGGCAAAAAAATTGCGAAGACAAATTCCTTACAACGATTGCTGACAATACGTGTATGGAATCAACCTTCGCAACATCAATAGATTGGAATAAATGTAGGAAAAAAGGCGAAAACTGCAATCAAAGAACGAAGTAGTTCAGCGTTTTTTCATGACCGCGTGAAGCTGCTTTCGCATCGACCTATGCGCGCGAGTAATAGTCGCCTTTTTCTGTCGGCGTGATCCGAAGGACGTGAGCCAGCACCAGCGTCACGAGTTTTTCGGCAGCGTCCTTCTGACTCAATCCACTCAGCACTTGGAATTCGGGCAAGGTGATCTTTTCTTTCTTCTCCAGGAATTTCATCAACGACGATTCGTGGTCTCCGTACGTGAACTCAATGTTCTCGGGCTGCTTGCTCCGTTTGACGATTTCCGTCATTTCGCGGCTCGCTTTCATGCTCATATCCCGGATGCGGATGTACACTTCCGATTGGCGCCGGCTGACCATAAAGACGTGGGGGCGTCGGCGGCTCAGGGGTACTTCGAGCTGTACGACAAACTTCTTGGCGGAGAGCGCTATGACTGTTTCGTTGAAATAAAGAAACGGCCTACAGTACTTTTTCAGCGCCTTTCGGATCAGCAAGAGTTCTTCTTCCGGGTACTTGACGCCGGTCAGGTCGCCGTCGTCGTTGACACCCACCAGTATGACCCCTCCGGCTGTGTTGGCGAATGCAATCATCTCCCGAACGATTTGGTCGGGGGAAGAAGCCCTGCGCTTGAATTCCAAATGCAACCCTTCGCCGGGCCGGACGATTTGTTCGAGCGTTCGGATGGGGGTAAGCACTGGTTTCAGCAGCTATCGTTTCGAGTTCCCAAAATCCTCGTCGTCGAAGTCGTTGTCGTCGTCAGAATCTCCTTTGCTCGGGCCCGGCATGGTAAACATGGAACTCAGCAGGTCTTTAAATTGAAGCCCTGCCGAAAGCGGGTGTTTGCTCAGGAGGCTATACTCCGCCAAGCCATGGAGTGCGAACTCCATCAGGAAGAGCTTCAACGACAGGTCTTGACCTTTGTGAAATTCATTCACGAGGTCGACAAGTCCCGGCACAGACTTCAGGGTTCTCTCATAGTCCACGTTCGCCATGTCGTTGAGTAAATCGATGCTATTACCCTCGTTGAACCATTGAGTAATCTTGCGGTAAGGGCTCTTGTCTTTCTGTTTCCGAAATTTATCTGGATCCGGGAAGTAGGCAACAAACTGGGTTCTGATGGCTTTCCCAATCAGGTTTTGAGCCACGATGCCCGGTCCTTCTTGCTCGCCTTCGTACACGAGTTCAACCTTGCCGGTAATGGCGGGCACCACGCCGATAAAGTCGCCGACACGCACGTTGGTGGATTTCTCTTGGTTGATGATGCTTCTACGTTCGGCAGCCGCTACCAAGTTCTCGAGCGCGGAGATCGTGAGGCGCGCTGAGACACCGCTCTTGGCATCGACGTACTCGCTCTTCCGTGCCTCGAATGCAACTTGTTCCACAAGGTCCTTCGCAAGTTCGTTGACGCTCACCGCTTTTCGTTGTTCGTCTTTCAAACGAGCCTCTTGTACGGTAATCTTCTTCCCGATTTCAATTGATTTTGGATAGTGGGTGATGATTTGGCTGTCGATCCGGTCCTTCAGAGGAGTCACGATGCTTCCGCGGTTGGTGTAGTCTTCCGGGTTCGCGGTAAACACGAATTGAATCTCGAGCGGTAATCGAATTTTGAAACCGCGGATTTGGATATCGCCCTCTTGCAATATGTTGAAGAGCGCAACTTGAATCCTAGCTTGGAGATCCGGCAACTCGTTGATCACGAAAATACAGCGATGTGACCGTGCGATCAATCCAAAGTGAATAACGCGTTCGTCGGAATAAGGAAGTTTGAGGGCAGCAGCTTTGATTGGGTCTACATCGCCAATCAGGTCGGCGATCGACACATCTGGTGTTGCAAGTTTCTCGGTATAACGCTCCTCTCGCGGCAACCAGCCGATGGGCGTCAGGTCTCCTTTTTCGTGGATGAGATCGCGCCCGTAGCGTGAGATCGGGTTTAGCGGATCGTCGTTTAGTTCCGATCCTTCGATCACCGGTATGTATTCGTCTAGTAGATTGACCATCAACCGGGCGAGCCGTGTCTTGGCTTGCCCACGTAAGCCGAGCAAATTGACGTCGTGTCCCGCAAGGATCGCGCGTTCCAGATCGGGGATAACCGTTTCTTCGTAACCCCAGATGCCTTCGAAGACGTTTTCCTTCTTCCGCAGTTTGGCGATTAGGTTGTTTCGAAGCTCATCTTTAATGGTTTTCGTTTGATAACCGGATGCTTTTAATTCGCCGAGTGTTTTGATTTGTGGGTGCCCTTTCATCTTAGAAATTCTTTCTCCTATTCTTTTTAAAGTCTTCAAACACCAAGTTGCCTAGGCCTTGTAGGTTGCTGTAGTAGGCATTGCCATTATTTGCCTTGGTGAACTCGCGCACGAAAGCCTTCAGGTATGGATCTGAGGCGATCATGAACGTGGTGACGGGTACTTTTATTTTCCTGAGTTGTGTCGCAAGCGTCAGTGTTTTGCTTAGGATTTTTTGGTCGAGACCGAAACTATTTTTGTAGTACTTGATTCCTTCTTTGATACAGGTGGGTTTACCATCGGTAATCATGAAGATTTGCTTATTGGAGTTCTTGCGCCTGCGCAGGATGTCCATTGCGAGTTCGAGACCCGCTACAGTGTTGGTGTGGTAAGGCCCAACCTGTAAGTAGGGTAGGTCTTTGATCTCGATTTGCCAGGCATCGTCTCCGAACACAAGTATGTCGAGCGTGTCTTTCGCATATTTTTTCGTGATCAACTCCGCAAGGGCCATGGCGACTTTCTTTGCCGGTGTGATTCGATCTTCGCCATAAAGAATCATGGAATGGGAGATGTCGATCATCAAGACGGTGGAGGTCTGCGATTTGAATTCGTTTTCGACCACTTCGAGGTCTTCTTCCGTCATGTTGAATTCGTCGACGCCGTGGTTGATCTGGGCGTTTCGGAGGGAATCGGTCATCGAGATTTGCTCGAGCGTGTCGCCGAATTCGTAGTCGCGCCGGTCGGTGGTGGGCTCGTCGCCGCGCCCGTTGTGGGGGGTCTTGTGATCGCCTGGTTTCGACTTCTTCAGTTTCCCAAAGATTTCTTCGAGTGCCGACTGGCGCATGTGTTGTTCGCCTTTGGCGTTGACTTTCAGTTCGCCGTTCGCGGGGTCTTCGGTGAGGTAGCCATTTTTTTTAAGGTCTTCGATGAAGTCGCCGATGCCGTAGTTCGGATTGGTCAACTTGTATTGACGATCGACTTCGGTAAGCCATTGAAGAGCTTCGGAGGCATTTCCGGAAGTAATCAACAGCAACTCCATGAACACTTTCAGGAGCTTTTCGAAGTCACTTTTATCTCCTTGAGGGGGAGGGGAAAATTTCAAGAATCGGTTCCCTATCATAACGCTTTCTGCTTCGTGGTCGTGCCCGTCTAAAAGTAGCCGCGGAGTCGTACAAATCAAATGGTGCGATCAAAAAAGAGTCTCAACACGATCTGTTGGGCATTTCCGACAGGTTAAACATCGATTGCGGCCTGGTAGTTCAAAAACCTACTAAGGTGAATTGCTGGGTTGTCGCTTCAACTTGTCAGGTTTTGTGGTATCCAAAATTTAGGGCGGGGAGGAGGTGGGATGTAGTTTTGTTGGGTAAATGAAAATCCCGTATGTCGCCACTTGAGATCTACACACAGTTGGTCATCGCTACTATTTCATTCGTGGCGCCGGTGATTGGTGGGATCGTAAGTATTTCGAATCGACCGAGAACGGCAGGCGCTGACAAAGGAAATACTCAAAGGTTGTGTTAAAGCACTAGTGTGTCTTCATGAACCATCGATTATCACACTCGCTGGACAATAGCGAATGATAGCACGGTAGCAAAAAACCGCATTAACGTGACGACGACACCTCGGGAAGAGGACGCTGCGAACTTGGGAAAACCTAGTTGGCGGAAACGCCTGTTCGGCTTTTGACCTTGTCGAGGACTTCTAAGTAATAGTTTTCGTACACGGGCAAGACACGTGAAATGTCAAACTCTTGCGCCCGCTTTAGTGCGTTCTCCTTAAACCTAGGCAGGTTGTTTTTGTCGAGGATAAACAACGCTTTTCGAGTCATGTCCTCCACGTCGCCCAGGTTGCTCATAAACCCGGTCACCCCTTGCACGTTCAATTCCGGTAAGCCGCCGGTATTGGTTGAAATGACGGGTACCTCGCAGGCCATCGCCTCCAGCGCCGCCAATCCGAAACTTTCCTTTTCCGAAGGCATTAAAAACAGGTCGGCTACTGATAAAACCTCTTCTACTGCTTCCAACTTGCCAAGGAAACGCACGTCGTCGTGAATACCAAGCTCGCGACATTCGTTCTCAGCGTCGCTCCGTTCAGGGCCATCGCCAATCATCAACAACTTCGCGGGAATTTCTTTATGAATGTTGTAAAAGACCTTGATCACGTCGTCGATGCGCTTCACTTTTCTGAAGTTCGACGTGTGTACAACTAACGATTCCCCTTTCGGGCAAATGGCTTTTTTGAAATGATCTTTCTTTTGCTTTTTGAACTTTTCGAGATCGATAAAGTTGGGAATGACGCGGATATCATTCGTGATCTTGAAGTGTTCGTATGTTTCCTTGCGCAGATCTTCCGACACCGCCGTCACGCCGTCGGACTCGTTTATTGAAAACGTCACCACAGGGAGGTATGATGCATCGCGACCCACCAACGTGATGTCCGTGCCATGCAACGTAGTGATCACTGGAATGTAAATACCATGTGTTTTTAGGATTTGCTTGGCCATGTAGGCAGCCGATGCATGCGGGATGGCGTAATGCACATGAAGCAAATCAAGACCTTCGTTTTTGACCACGCTTACCATTTTGCTAGCCAAGGCAAGTTCATAAGGTGGATACTCGAAGAGCGGATAAGTACGAATATCGACTTCGTGGTAGAATAGATTTTCGTTTAGGAAATCTAGCCGGCTCGGTTGGCTGTAGGTAATGAAGTGTACTTTATGTCCCTCTTTTGCGAGGGCCTTGCCCAATTCCGTGGCTACGACTCCACTACCGCCGAACGTGGGATAACAAACGATGCCTACTTTCATCTTTTCCTGAGGGTTAGGTCTAAAACCGCGAACGGTCCTGTTTAGTTTCGAGAACCGTCAACAAACTGGCAATAATTGAAGATTGACCGGTAGATCACCTCCTGAATGCGCGGACGAATATTCGCATTTAATAGTTTGTTGTTTCGGTCGGGCCACACCCGATTCGACAAGAAGACATACACCAAGTCGAATTCCGGGTCTACCCAAATGCACGTGCCGGTGAACCCAGTATGTCCGAACGTGCGGGCGGAAGCGAACTCGCTGGTCGGGCTATTGAAATCACCAACTAAGGGCTTATCCCAACCAAGGCCCCGTCGACTGTTCTCGTATTGCTTCGAGGTAAACAACTCGACTGTCTCACGTTTGAAGAACCGCACCCCTCCGTACGTTCCGCCGTTGAGCAACATCTGCCCCACTTTCGCAAGGTCATTGGCATTTCCGAAAAGTCCTGCGTGTCCCGCAACACCCCCCAACATGGCCGCGCGTTCGTCGTGCACGGTACCGTGGATTAACTGCTTGCGATAGATAGTATCGACCTCCGTCGGCGCGATGCGAGAAGAGGGGAAGCGTTCCAGTGGCAAGTAACCCAACGTCTCCGCACCCAAAGGCTCGTAAAAGTGATCTTGTAAGAATTCGTGCATGGGCTGATTGACCAGCTCTTCCACGATGTGGTGAAAAACCATCGAACCCATATCGCTATACCGATAGGGGTAGGGCGTTCGCCCTTGACGTTCGATCATGCGTGAGTTTAACACCCAATGCCACGCTGAATCGCGAATTGCAGGATTGACAAACAACTGGGGTGCCACTTGCAAGGGGTACGCCTCACTCTTTATGTTCCCGTAGTAGTTCGGAAGAAACTTCTTGTCCTTCACCGTATTCGGCCACATCGGGATAAACGGAAGCAAGCCCGATTGATGCGTGAGCATGTCTTTTATCGTGATGTCCTTTTTATTGGTCGCCCTAAGTTCCGGTAAGTATTGCGACGCTTTTCTGTACACATCGATCATCCCCTTTTCTTGTAAGAACATGACCGCTTGCAAGGTGCCAGCCACCTTCGTAATTGACGCTAAGTCATAGATCGTTTCATCAGTCACCGCCACTTGGTTGTCGTAGGTGTACCATCCAAACGAGCGGTCGAACACGACTTTACCTTTGTGTGCAACAAAAACATGACACCCCGGCGTAGCTCCAGAATCAATTGCCTCACGGGCGATCGACGCTATCTGTTCCAGCGTCTTACCATCCATACCGGCTTCTTCTGGGCTGACATATGAAAAGCGTTCCATCGGTTGCGTCGCCATTCCACGCCCGGCTTTCCATTGGTCGTTGATATTAACCGGCAGTTCGCCTTCAAACGTCATCCCTCCGAAAATCATTTGAGCGATGCTTCGTTCCGACGCGGGTTGGTCGACATAAGTAGTGGCTGCCGTCGACACGTCATTAAATACATTAAGTTGAAGGGGGTCGCCAAACAAACAGATGATTTTTTGATTGGGTTGAAGGCGATTTAGGAATGATTGAATCGTCGGTAAGAACGACGTGGCGTAAGGAAACACCCCGAGCACCACATAGTCGTACCTATTCAATGAATTGACATCCATTTGTGCGGTATCTGCGGCGGAGCGAATCACGAATTGATCGAAAGACTTGTACTTCGATAGCATGTGCACAAATTCATTCTTGCCCTCCTTACCAATCGTGATACAAGCGAACCGTTTGTTCTCGAGTTGTTGGATGGGAAGGGCATTGCGCTCATTGGTCACTAACGTTACCGAACGGCGGAGAATGTCTTGTTGTAAAACTCTTGTTGCTGGAGGCGCCAAACGACTCAACAGATTTTCGGTGTCAAGCGGCTTCCAGCTCGCGAGCCCCGCATCGAATTTAGCGGCGAGTATTTTTCGGACGGTAGCGTCGAGTTGGTGTTGCAGGGGCAGATTTTTCCTTAAGTCGCGCTTCAACTTCTTGATGGTCGCCGAAACATTCGGCGGGTCAATCAATATGTCGTTTCCCACTTGGAAGGCGAGTGCTTCCGTTTCTCCTCCCCGCGGTTTTTCTACCAAGTGTTGAAGGTCGCGGATATCGGTGAACGTGAGACCCTGAAAGCCGAGGCCACGCTTAATCTGCTCGCTGATAAATACGCGCGATAAGTTATTGGGAAGGGCTTGCCCGTTGTCGAGATAAAAGAACGGTAGGTTGGTCGTGTGAATCGCTTTTAGGCCGTGGTCGATTAGAAATTGATAGGGCGCAAATAATGAAGGGTCGGGTTTGCCCTCGTAAACCAATTTGACGGTTCCAGGTGCTCCCACGTACTTGGCGCTATGTTGCACACACGCCATGATGCCGTGGTCTTGCAGGCCATTGATATACAGGAGGGCTTTTCGTTGAACCCTTTCCTGCTCATCGCTATAGTGCATGAGTGTAGCGGGGTATGCGTCTTCACGGTATGCATAGTTGGCTTGGGGTGTGAAGTTGACTTGGAATCCGAGCAATTTCATCTGGGTCGCCACCTGGCTGCCCACTTGATAGATGACGCTATCATTTTTGAGGGCGCTCAAAACGAGTGGAGCAGGAAACGTAGGGACGCTGTCGATCACTTGCCCTACACCCATGGTCGCCTCTAACCCAAAAAACATGGGAACGCGCGAAGTCTTTTGTGCCCGGTTCACCACTCGGGCGTGACTTACCGGTCCATTCTTCATTATGATGGCGCCGCCGACATGATAAGCCCGGATTTTATCGAACAGGTTTTCCTGATCTTCGGCGCTGTTCGAAGGAACGCGGACCATGATCAACTGGCCGATTTTTTCCTCAGTGTTCAGCGTCTGAAAAACACTGTCGACCCATGCGTCGCGGCGGTTTTGGGCATTCGCAGGCCCCAACAACATCACTACCCCGATTGCGATGAATACGAGTCTGGCCGAAACTTTTTTCACCATCCGAGGTTTGGGTTTTTGTATTTGCAGTTGAATAAGGTCAATTTTACCAGCCCAGTTCCAAAAACGGGCAAATATCGCAATCTAGCGAGGTTTTTGGGTTTTACGATGGAGATGAACGGCCGGTGTTAGTTAATTTTTACTTAATGAATGGAGGGTTATAATCGAATAGACTCATGAAAATCCCGAGCATATTTACCAAGTCGCCCAAATACCATCGCTTCGAATACAAGCCTAGGTACTACGATCCAAAGAAAGAAGAGCACGATGCACGGATCGAGCGCATTAAGCAGGAGATCGCCAAGGAACAAGGAGACACCGCCGCGCAAGACAATCCCTACGACTACCGCGCACGTATGTCGGGAGCCTTCCAGCAAGCGCGGAAAAAGGCCAAGCCGCAGTCAGAACTAGATGTGGCTTTGGTGCGACTTTTTATCATGTTGGCAATTGCCGTGTTCCTCGTCGCCTTTCTCACGTGGGGTAAGGCAGCCATTTACGGCCTGTTTCTAGTATTGCCCATTTGGATCTACTTCCGTTTTTTCCGAAAAACAAAAGAGTAAACAATCACCCACATTAGCGCCCCGCACGTTCATGTCCGACATCATTCAACTCCTTCCCGACTCTATCGCCAACCAGATTGCTGCTGGTGAGGTGGTCCAGCGGCCGGCGTCGGTCGTGAAGGAACTGATGGAGAATGCTATCGATGCGGGCGCCACCCAAGTGCAGCTTATTGTCAAAGAGGCAGGGAAGACACTCGTTCAAGTGATTGACAATGGCTCGGGCATGAGCGAAACAGACGCACGGATGAGCCTTGAGCGTCACGCGACTTCCAAAATTAGAACGGCAGACGATCTTTTTCGACTCAGGACCATGGGTTTCCGAGGCGAAGCACTTGCTTCTATCGCGGCGGTCTCTCAATTTGAAATGAAAACGCGCCTAGGTGACGCAGACCTTGGCACCTGGCTCATCGTCGAGGGTTCTGAAGTCCGCAAACAAGAACCTGTTGCCGCCGACAAAGGGACCAGCATTAGTGTCAAAAATCTGTTCTTCAATATTCCGGCGCGTCGAAACTTCTTGAAGTCCAACCCTGTCGAGATGCGGCACATCATCGAAGAGTTCCAGCGCATCGCCTTGGCGAACCCACAGGTAGCGTTGATGTTGGTGCAAGGCGACGAGATCGTTTTCGACCTACCCATCAGCAAACTGAGCCAGCGAATCGTCAACATCTTCGGTCGCAATTACCAGCAACAACTCGCACCTGTTCAGGAAGAAACGGAACAACTCAAGGTAACGGGTTATATCGGGCGTCCCGAATCGGCAAAGAAGACGCGGGGCGAACAGTTTATTTTCGTGAATAACCGCTTCATCAAAAGCAATTATCTCAATCACGCCATCTCTACCGCCTTCGAAGGACTGATCCCTGAGGGGAGCTTCCCCTTTTTTGTGTTGATGATCGACATCGACCCGAAGCACATCGACGTGAACGTGCACCCGACCAAAACGGAAATCAAGTTTGACGATGAGCGCAGCGTGTATGCCGTGATAGCCTCGGCGGTGCGACAAGCGTTAGGTGCACATAACCTCGCACCCGCCATCGATTTTTCCTCGGATGTAAACGTCTTGAACAAGCTGAGCCAGGCCACCGTTGGAAAGGACCAGTACTTCGACGAACAATTCACATCGTTGCAACGCTCCAACTTGAATAACTGGGAGAAGATGTTTGTGCCAGATGCTCCTACGCAGACGTCTCTGTTGCACGCGCAATCCGGAAACAAGACGATTCGCTTCGAAAGCAACTTCAGTGAGAAGCCGGCCGTCTCCGACGAGAAGATCTCTTTTCAGTTTCAACAGAAATACATCATCAAGGTCGTCTCCAACGGGTTGCTCATTATCGACCAGCAAGCTGCGCACGAGCGGGTGTTGTTCGAGAAATATCTTCACCATCTTCGCTCCGACCCCAGCGCCAGTCAACAATGCCTCTTCCCGCAAACCGTCCACCTCAGCCCGGCAGATTTTGCGTTGGTGATGGAGGTCGAAAAGGAAATCCGAGCGCTCGGTTTCCAATTCGACGCGTTCGGCAAGAATACAATCCTGGTAACCGGCGTACCGACCGGCGTATTTGGTGAAGAGAAATCCATGTTCGAAGGCTTCCTCGAGCAGTTTAAAGTCAACCAGTCCGAGTTGAACGTCCCGTTGCGTGAGAACCTGGCGCGCTCGTTGGCCAAAAGAGCCGCTATCCCTGCCGGCCAAAAGTTGACCCGCGAAGAGATCGATGCCATCGTGTCAGGGCTGTTTGCGTGTCCGAATCCGAACTTTTCCCCCGACGGCAAGCCAACATTTTTTACTTTTGATACGTCTAAGATGGAAAACTACTTCAAGTAACTGTCTAAGCCCAGATTTTCCGCCTCCATGCTCAATTTCACTCCTGTCGTCAGAAACCTGATTTTCATTTGCGTTGGTGTATACCTAGTCGACGCCATTTTCAGAAACATGAATTTGGCCGGGTACTTGGCGCTCTATAAGCCGAGCACAAGCCTATTTAGACCCTACCAGCTATTCACCTACATGTTCGCCCATGGTAGCTTGACGCACCTATTCTTCAACATGTTCACCCTCGCGATGGCGGGATCGGTGTTGGAAATGATCTGGGGACAACAACGCTTTCTTTTGTATTATATCGCCACTGGCATTGGTGCCGCATTGGTATACCTGATAGCAGAACAATTCCTAGATCCCGGCGCGGGTGGTTATATGGTAGGAGCGTCGGGCGCTCTGTACGGCTGCCTAGCGGCTTTCGGCGTCTTAATGCCCGACCGAGAGTTTCAATTGATCTTGCCGCCCGTCAGTGTCAAGGCAAAGTACATGGTCTTTATCTTGGGAGGCATGACCTACTTGCTCGACCGGAGTGGCCAAGTTGCCCACTTCGCTCACTTGGGAGGTGCGGTGGTTGGCTTTATCTTGCTGAAAGTTTTCAAATTTTAAGAGTAGGCTCTTCAAGAGGATCGCCTACGTCGTGAGATGGGAATATTTGATGAAATAAAAGGAGCTTTCGACCGATACAACAACGGCCACGTTCAGTTGATCATCATCAACGTGATCGTGTTCGTGGTCACCGCCGTTGTATATGTTTTCTCAGGCGGGGGCGGTCCAGGCACACCATACGATGTGATGATCGATTGGGTCGCCATCCCAGCAACCTTCGGCGAGTTTGCCACCAAGGCTTGGACGTTGATCACCTACGCTTTCGTTCACAGCATCAACCCGCTCCACCTCCTCTTTAACATGATCGCGTTGTATTGGTTCGCGCGTCTGTTGATCGAATACCTTGGTAACGACAAGTTCATCGCCGTTTACGTGCTCGGTATCATAGCGGGAGGGCTGGCTTTTTTGCTCACGCATAACCTAATTCCATTTTACATTGGTAGGAGCGCTGGCTTGTACGGTGCTTCTGCCGCCGTGAATGCCGTGATCGTGGCGGCGGCCACACTTTTGCCCGACTACACCTTTTTCATGCTCTTTATTGGCCCGGTCCGCATTAAGTGGATTGCCCTTGCGTATGTGTTGCTGTCGTTCATCGGCACCGTGCAAGGCAATGCGGGAGGCGACATTGCCCACTTGGGCGGAGGCCTAATTGGGTTTATTTATGTGAAGCAGCTTCAAGCCGGCATCGACTGGGGTCGTTGGATTACCGTAACACTTAATTGGATTTCCGGCCTGTTCCGTCCTTCGCCAAAAGTGAAGGTGACCTATCGAAAGACCGAGAAGGCACGCCCGTCTACCGCCAAGCAGACGTTTAACAAGGCTACCCAAGAAGAGATTGATGCCATCCTGGATAAGATTTCTGACAAAGGGTACGATGCGCTCACGAAGGAAGAGAAGGAAAAACTCTTCAACGCAAGTAAAAAGTGATCTTTAGCGCACCATCAAGGCGTTGAGGATCCATTGATACGCAATTCCTCCGAACAAGAAAATCTGCCACAGCGCGAGTCCGTCGAGGCCAAGTAGCATCATCGATAAGCTGGCCGCTCCGCAAACGCAAAGACCCGTCGCTACGGCTATCGCGATCTTGCGCTTCCCTGCATCGCGAGGTTTAAACATACTTCCCAGCATTACCATCATACCAAAGCCTAGGATGGCAACCAAGCCGAAGTAGCCAGCACCAGTGAAAAGCCACGCCAATAAGCCGCCAAGGAGTACGAGCAAACCTAGTCCTGTAAAATTCGAGGCGCGGATATCGTCGCGCGTGAGCGCAAATCTGCCGTACACGTTTAGTCGTAAGAACAAGTTCGACAAGGGCTCGACAACCCAAGTGGACAAAGCAAACGCTGCATACAGATAAACGATCGGGCGTGCGAAGGGCTCGATCGATGGATTGGTGTCGGCTAAGTAATTCAGGATACGGATGCCAACATAAATTCCGATAATAAAAAACCACTGGTACTTCGCGCTGAGGTTGGAAATCCAGAACACATACTTCAACCACATCCGATAGAACCAATACCGTGCCTTCAAGGCTTCTACCAGTCCAGCTTTTGCATAACTATTTTCTGGATCGAGCTTGAGAGCCTCGCGAAATGATTCGAGTGCTTTGTTGTGATCACCCCTTTCCAGCATTCCCCAGCCGTAGTTGGCATGGGTATTTGAATTATGCGGATCGTTCTGAAGGGCCTCTTTAATCGTGTCGAAACTCTCTTCCTTTCGATTGAGTTTGAGCAAAGCGGTAGCCCGGGTGTTTAAGCACGTCAGGTTCTCCGGATCTACTTGCAGACCTCGGTTGGCAAAGGTCAGTCCATCCTCCCACGCTTTTTGTTGCAACTTGATCGTGGCCATTGCCCCAAAATATTCCGCTTGATTTGGGTCATAGGCGATCGCACTGCCAATAAACTTTTCTGCTTCCGTATATTTCTCCATCCCATTGTACACCAATCCAATGAGAAATAGAAAATAGGGGTTGTCGGGTTGTTGACCAATCGACTGTTTCAGGAAAGTCAAAGCTTCTTCGCCCGCGCCTGCTTCCATCCGACAAAGTCCCATGAGTGCCAACGCATAGGGTTCGTTTGGGTCAGCTGCGAGCGCTTGTCGCAATTCATGTTCCGCGTCTTGATAGCGTTTGTGCTGGATCAGCAACGTGGCCCGTTGAATGAAGGTGTTCGACATCTGGGTGGTTACTTTTTGATTTTCAGATACGCGAGAATGTCATCGTAGAGCCCCGACTCGTTTGCGTACAAGGCATAGTTCCGTGCCGCGTTGAACCATTCCTTGGTGGATGGTTTCAGTTCGCGTGCAGCGTTCATCAAGTCTTTCGTGTTCAAGGGCTGGGGGATGCCGTCTTTGAAAGACTCCCGCAGCTTCGACTCGATGGCAGTATCGACCATCGCGTGGAGATCGGCTCCGGAAAACTCTTGGGTAGCTTTTGCGAGGGAGGCGTAGTCGATGTCCTTGACCGGTTTATTCTTCAGCATGATGCGCAAGATGCTTTCCCGACTTTCGGTATCGGGTGGCTGCACAAAGATGATGCGATCGAAACGTCCTGGTCTCCGGAATGCATTGTCTAGATGCCAAGGTGCGTTGGTGGCACCCAACACCAAGACGCCGTCGTTCGACGCCTGCACGCCATCGAGCTCGCTCAAGAATTGGTTAATCAATTTTTTGGAATCACTCGAACGTAAGTCGGCACGGCTTGCACCCAACGCGTCGATTTCGTCGAAGAAGATCACGCAGGGTGTCTGGCTTCGTGCCAATTCGAAAATCTCGTGAAGTTTGCGTTCACTGCTTCCAATCCACATGTCTAGCACATCGTGGATCCCGATGGAAATGAAACTCGCTTTGATCTGTCCCGCGGTAGCGCGTGCGATGTGCGTCTTCCCGCAACCAGGCGGTCCATACAATAATATGCCACCTCCAATCTTTTTTCCATATGCTTTGTAAAGGTCTGGATACTGAAGTGGCTGAATAATCTTGATGTTGATTTCCTCCTTCACCTTCTGCATTCCACCCACGTCGTCGAAGTTCACTTTGGGACGCTCCACTTCTTGAAACCCTGCTTCTATGTCGGCGAGTTGTTCTTCGGCGGCGGCCGTGAAGCTTCCTTTTCGCAACGAGTCGAGCTCGTCATCCTTGAAGGCTGGGTTGAGTGCCAAGATGTTTTTATAGATTTCTACCGCCTTAGCTTGTTCCTGGTTGCGAACGAGACTCTTCGCGTGAATCACCATCATTTCAATGTCGCGTTCACGATCCGACAGCTCTTCGCAGACGACGATTGTCATCGGATATTTTCCCTGTTCGAACGCACTCTTGATAAGACCCTTCTTCGCTTTCGTGTTGGAAGGCTCTTTTTCCAGTACGATCCGGAACTCCGCCTCCGCCTCGACGAATTGTTGAGCGTGAAGGAGGTTCTCGGCGAGGAGTAGCCTCAAGGGGATATTGTCGGGCGACTGTTGGAGCGCCTCACGTAGGTTGTCAATCATGCCTTTGCCTTCATTATCAAAAGGCAAAGTTAATCTTAAATCGGCACGACTGAACCACAAGTCAACTTTGTCGCATGAGCCCCGATCCGGGATTTCGATCGAATTTAAGCGCGTGTCGACGCCACGAGGGTGCGAATCTCTACACTCATTTCCTTAGCCTTTTCTTCCTGTACGAAATGCCCAGCGTCGTCGAAGGTGATCACTTTTGCCGACGGCCACCGTTGCTTCCATTTTTCTAGTTCGGTTGGCGGAATAAACTTGTCCTTTAGACCCCAGAAGATCACAGCGGGCTTCGGCGCGAGGGCGTCTAGTTTCTCCCAACGCTCTTGCCACCAAGGCGACGCGTTCATGAGTTCTTTGGCCATTTCGAATAAGGCCATGCGTGATTGTTTGTTTGGAACGGGTTTACGGTAATGGCGGTGAACTTCTTTCGTCAGTTTGCGACGATCACCAAAAGCCGCAGGGATGATGATGTTCACCGGCGCATTCAACGTCAAGTACATGAAGCGGCCCAACCAAGTGGTGGCAACACGAGCGGGTTTCGAATAATGTGGATCGTCGCGCAACGAACGCATCCAAGTGTTGAAAAGTACAATAGAACGAACATTGTATGGATGATTGAGCGCGTAGTCGAGTGCGAACCCACCGCCGAAGTCGTTTGCGACCAACGTCACATCTTTTAGTCCCAGTCGTGTGATCATTTGTTCTAGTCTTTGGGCATGTGCCGCCACCCTGTAGTCGCCCGTGTTTGGTTTATCCGACAAACCAAAGCCTAGGTGATCGACGGCGACGCACCGGTAGTCATTTTTCAGGAGGGAAACCAATTCGCGGTAGCCGAAAGACCATTCGGGTGTACCGTGTACAAAAACGAGCGTTGGTACATCGATGGGCCCTTCGTCGATGTAGTGGAGGTTCGAGCCGTCGATGTTCACCCACTTCGATTCAAAAGGAAACAAGTCGCGGTTCAGCCAGGCGGGTTGCGTGTTCATGATTGATAGCGGTCTATGATTTGTTGCGCGAGCTTTTCAAGAGGGATCGAGTTGTCTTGTAGGAACAGGATGACAAGCCCATCTATTTGCGCGAGAAAAAGTAACGCTTCAAGTTCGGGCTTGCGGTAGCCAATTTGCTTGAAGGCTTTGGTGAATATGGTGGTGACTTGCGTGACGACTTCACGGAAGGGTTTCTGCATCGACTTTGAGACTTCGCCTTGAAGGCGCAGGGCATGCAGCAACCGCCAAAACTCTTGCTTCTCTCGAATAATCGCGACGGTGGAATGCACGTGTTGAGCAATGGCTTGACGAGGTGTGAGATCTGTGTTTGCATACATGCTCATCGACGTTCGAATGTCGTCGAACCCCCGTGTCATCATATCGACCAACAACGCCTCTTTGCTTTCGTAGAAATTGTATAAGAGCCCTTGCGAGACGCGCGCTTTTTTGGCGATTAGGCTGATGGGTGTGGAGGCATATCCCCGTGTGGCAAACAGTTTCATGGCCGTTTCCACGATCCTCTCTTTTTGATTGGTTGACTTGGGCATTCTCAAATGTATGTATATGAACGTTCATTCATATAAAAAAGATACATTTTTTTAGTATGACCAGTGAAACGACCGGCGAAAACGGCTAGGCGATAGCTTTTGCGATGAGGAACGCGGCGCCGGCGGCGAGGGCGCCCACGAGGGTAACCCTGAGCGTACCCTTGAACAAGGGTTGGCCGGTAAGTTTACTTTTCACCAACCCAAACGCCACGAGGCAGAGCAGGGTGATAATGGATGAGTAGATAAGTCCTTGCGCCGCTGTATCGGTAAAGAAATAGGCGCTCAGGGGCACGAGACCACCAAGGATATAGCTTAGTCCAATGACCAATGCGCTTTGGCGTGCCCGGTTTTTATCGGGACGTTCGAGTCCGAGTTCAAAACGCATCATGAAGTCCACCCATTTCTTTGGGTTCTTCGCCATTTCTCGGGCAATCAGCTCTTGATGCTGTTCAGAGATACCGTACTCGGCGAATATTTCTTTTGTTTCCTTGATTTCGACCTCGTGGAGGTGGTCGATTTCGTCGTACTCGCGTTTTTCTTCTGTATTATAATGTTCAATCTCGGTTTGACCGGCGAGGAACCCGCCCAATCCCATGGCGATGGAGCCAGCGGCAATTTCTGCCAGCCCTGCGGTGATGACGATGGACGTAGAGTCCACCGCGCCACTAAGACCGGCGGCCAACGCGAATGGGACCGTGAGTCCATCGCTCATGCCAATCACAAAATCACGGACGACGTCTGAAGACTTGAAATGCTGTTCCATGGTGGAAAGTTAGGAAGCAGCGACCAGAATTGGGAATTGATTTCTGTCAGGAATTCCCTATGACCGAGCGAATGACTCGATCATGAGGCGAATGATTTCTTCTCGTGACTTCAAGTAAACCGCCGTTGGGTAGTCGATCTTAAACCGCTCCAACTTTTTGAAGTAATCGACTTCTTCCAACTTGAAGAGATTCGACACGTACTCGCGAACTTGGTTCGACTGCATCACTTCGTAATAAACTTGGGTTCGAATCAATTCAGCCTTATTGGTGCTTAACTTTCGTTGCTCTCGATCGGTACCGAGAAGTTTGGAAAGGACACCGTTAAAAACCATACCCGGTCCAAACGTCTGGATTAGATTGGTGGCACCCGGGGCTTGCGTCGGATTCTTGATGGGACTATTAGCGACTTCGTTGTTTTCCTTGATTGCTTTTTGAATTTGCTCATGCCCGTGTATGATGAAGCGATCGTATACCACGACTTGATCGAGTACGCGAACCGTTTCAGGAAGCATGACATTCATGTCCCAAGAAGTTGTTTCGGGTGCAATCCTGACCGGTTTGTATCCCAACCTGGTGAACACGATGGTGTCGCCCGGCTCGATCCGGAGGCTGAAGTATCCATTTTCGTTTGAGGCTGCCACAGGTTCACTCCTGTGGTTGTAGATAGTAACGTAGGGAAGCAAATCGAACGTGGTAGAGTCGCGGGTTGAACCCGACAGGTAGATGCTTTGCGCTTGCGCAGCAGACGCGAAACTTAGGACAATGCAAATGGAGTAGAGAACACGCTTCATAGAGTGACCTTCAAAAGCAAAATGTCTGGAAAAACTGGAATCTTTCCCCACAATCGCAAAACTACCCACAGATTCTTACTTATAGAACGTTGGTTTAAGGCTTTGGATTGCAGCTTTCGCAATAGGTTTTTTTCAAAAATGCCTCGGACAAAAGTTGAAACGAAACGCCTCCCTGCGAAATAGGGGCAAACAACTGACAAAACCGCGGTTGGTTACTATTCACGAGGTTCAACAAAAACAGCCGGTACTCTTCGTTGGAGGTAATCTTCTGAAAACCGATTGTAAGGGAAGCATAGAAGAACAGCAACTCTTCCGAGGCGTCGAGGGCTTTGATGCGAGGTTCGAGCACTTTCTCCGCCCAATCGTAGCGGCTATGTCGGGATAGAAATTTGCACAGGCTCACCAAATCTTGGTCCGACATGGGAACCCGGCTATAGGTATCGAGCAGGAACTTCAGCGCGGCGTCACGTTCGGCGGGTTTGCGTTCCCAATAAGCCGCCTCCGCCCGAACAATGCTGAAGTTTACCAGCAGGCGCGTCAGCAACATCTTTGGAATACCCATTTTCCGTAGGTCCTCGATCTTTTTTTGAACGGCAGGAAGGTCGCGCAAGGATCGAGTTTCCACCATAGCCTTTAGTTCGAGCGCACAGATGTTGTAACGTATCTTGGGATTGGCACCAAGCAACGCATCCAATTTGTTGAAGGCCTGAAGTGCTTCCAACGTATTGTGCTGATCGTATTCGTAACGAAACGCGATGTTGTTATTCAACAAGCCAGCGGCCCCGTCAATATTCTTTGGAACTTCGAGCTCTGTAAGAAACGAAGGAGGTAGTTCCTCACGCGCAATCTTGTGAAAGATGATTTCTTGGAGATACATCGCCTCATCGATGTTGCGCGCGGCAATATTGTCGTCGAAATATTTTTTTAGTTCCGGCCCAGTCGACTTGATGTAGGTGACACGTTTTTCCAATTTTAGTTCGATCAATGCCTTTCGTTGTTGGGACAACACGGGCTCCAAACTCGTCGCCACTTTCGGGTCTCGAAGTGCTTCTTTTATTTCATCTTTTGATAGGTCTTTGAGATAGTCGAAAGGTGTACCATCAATTGCCTCGATGAATTCAACCCAGTTCTCATTGCTGCTGATCTGGGATTGAATCATTTCGGGTTGAAAAGTCTGCAGGGCACTGACGATGCTCTGCGCCCGCTCTTGTTGCAACGCGAGATTTCTTTGCAGGGTGCCTTCCACCGATGTGAAGGATCGAATCTGGATAGAGGTTATTTCATAGTCGGTCAAACGCAACGAGTCGTAGAGCGGTTGGATATCTTCTTTTTTGTATACCGACGTATTCTTATTGAAAGGGATGGTAAACCGAAGCGTCTTCGATAGATCTTTGAACCGTTCGCTGGCCTTCTCGCGAGCAAGTGTATCGTAATACAACCCGGTTGGCAACAATCCCCACCCATGTTCGTCTACATTTACAATAGTTGTATAAGAACACTGCAATTGATCTTGGATCAACATGTAGTTGGCTTCGACTTGTTTTGCATTCAGCGACTTTGGCACCATTCCCGCGAATACCTTCACGAAGTTTTTAGATTGAACGCGAGCATTTTTCTTAATGTCGTCCCGGTACACCGGCGGAAGGAGGTAGCCTTTATGAATGTACGAAGATGAAAGTCGGTTGATCTTATCGCAAGTGGTGAACTGTTCGGAACTAACTAGGTCGATGGCAAACCCGTCTTTTTTAGACTGAAAGAAATTCCAAAACACGGAAGCCTCGTTGAACAACAAGAATACGCTGTCGCCCTTGGTAGTTGACGTAAAGCGAACATCGAATGGGAGCGCCGCCAGATTGTTCCGAGTGCGGGCACACAGTTTTTCAAACTTATTACTCGGCGCAGCCTTCACATCGTAGTCGGTGCGATTGGTAAATTGGCCGAAGACTCCTCCGAAGGAAAGGGTGAAAAAGAGGAGGAGGAGGGGACGGAGCATGGGGGACGAGGGGATGAGGGGATGAGTTAGGTGATGCCTTTATTGGCGAGTTGGCCGCAGGCGGCGTCGATGTCTTTGCCACGGCTTTTGCGGATGCGGGTGGTGATGCCGTTGCTTTCCAAGAGGTGTTGGTACATCTGGAGGACGGCATCGTTCGCTTGTCGGAACTGACCGTCGTCGATTTGGTTGTACTCGATAAGATTGACTTTGCTAGGAACAATCTTACAAAACTTGAGCAGTGCCTGGGCGTCTTCGGGTTTGTCGTTTACCCCTTCCCACACCACGTACTCGTATGTAACTTTCTTTTTCCGTTTTTGATACCAGTACCGAAGGGCGTCGCCAAGTTCCTCCAACGAATTCGTGTCGTTGATGGGCATGATCGACGATCGCGTTTTGTTGATCGCTGAGTGCAGCGACACGGCTAGATTGAACTTTACCTCATCATCAGCCATTTTTCGAATCATTTTGGCAACGCCAACCGTCGACACGGTGATTCTCTTGGATGCCATGTTCAACCCTTTCGGTGAAGTGATCTTTTCGACCGCCGCCACGACGTTTGCGTAGTTGAGGAGCGGTTCACCCATCCCCATGAAGACGATGTTGGTGAGCGGCCGGCCAAAGTACGTCTCGCACTGTTCTTGGATCGCCACTACTTGGTCGTAAATCTCGTCGGGGCTCAGGTTACGTTGTCGCTTAAGCCGCGCAGTTGCGCAGAACGCGCACGCAAGGCTGCATCCCACCTGCGACGACACACATGCCGTGATGCGCTTTTCGGTTGGAATCAAGACACTCTCAACCACCAAGCCGTCGTATAGTGTCACAGCATTTTTAATCGTGCCGTCGGAGCTACGCTGCATGTGGTCTACACGCACATGGTTGATGGTGAAATGTTCCTTGAGCTTTTCACGAATAGCCAGCGACACATTAGTCATTTGGTCGAAGTCTTTCGCCGATTTCTGCCAAAGCCATTCAAATACTTGCTGAGCCCGAAACGGCTTTTCGCCGTGTTCGACAAAAAACGTCTTCAGCTCATCGAGGTTGAGCTTACGAATATCTCTTTTGGCCGGTATGGCGACGGGTTCGCTCATTGAACTTTGACGTAGGCTTCCGTTTCGCAGTCGCGGGCGGCGTCGTGAATCTTAAGCGAGGTGTCGGTCAACTCATCGATGATCCAACGGCGGGTAACGAGCCCGGACTTCTTGTCGAGTATCTGCAGTTCGTTGCCGGAAACTTGGTACCGAAATGCTTCTTTCGACGTGGCTTTTTTCTTGCCGACCGAGAAAACGCCTTTCTCTCCTTGCCCCTTCTCACTCAATTCCATCACACGGGCTACGCCGGTGGTGGAAGTGCTTCCCATCGCGGCGGTGAGTTCCTTTTCGGTCTCACTTTCTTTCATCTCGGCTTGGAAACACGTCTTCGTTTCCGAAAGTTGCCATTTGCCCACAATCGATTGACCAAAGGCAGAAGTGGCGGCGACCGCCAGCAGGAGAGACATCAGTGTTTTCATGGTTGATCGTTATTCCACAAAGGTACGCGATCTGATTTTATGCGGTGACCATCCCCGGCAGAAAGAGATTTCTTGGAAAAGCCCGCCAATTCTCGCATTTTTCGCCTCCTCTGGAATGACCCAGAGACTTACCCTTAAAATGTAATGCAAAAGAGTAACGCGATCGTGATCACCGCTGGGTATCTCGACTCCAACAGCGGCAAGACGGCCCATGGCCTGATCAGGGGCACCGACAGATTTAATATCGTTGGTGTTATCGACAACAAATATCCGGGCAAGGATGCAGGTGTCGTCCTCGATGGAAAGAAGAGAAACATTCCCATTTACGCTACGCTGGCAGATTTCAAAAAGTCGTCGCCGGTTGAGGCTAAATACGTGGTGATCGGAGTCGCGACCAAGGGCGGCGTTATTCCAGACTCGTTGCGCGCTACCTTAAAAGAAGCGCTGGAGCTAGGATATAGTCTCGTCAATGGCCTCCATGACTACATTTCGGAGCATGCCGAACTCGCCGAACTCGCCAAGCAGAAGGGGCTTGAGATCATTGACGTACGCAAACCAAAGAAATTCAAGGACCTTCACTTCTGGTCGGGCGAAATCGCTAAAGTGAAATGTCTGAAAGTGGCCGTTCTGGGCACCGACTGTGCGCTGGGTAAGAGAACCACCACCCGGTTCTTGACAGAAGCAATGAGAGCTGCTGGATTTAAAGCAGAGATGATCTACACAGGGCAGACCGGCTGGATGCAGGGAGCCAAATATGGCTTCATCTTCGACTCAACACTCAACGACTTTATTTCCGGCGAAATGGAACATGCTGTCGTGAGCTGCTATGAGAACGAGAAACCCGATATCATTTTCATCGAAGGTCAGTCTTCTCTTCGCAATCCGAGCGGACCTGCCGGTGCGGAATGGCTAGTGTCGGCTGCCGCAGAAGTCGCCGTATTGCAACACAACCCACCGCGAACGCATTACAAAGACCTTGGGTATCACGCACTCATCCCCCAGCCAAAAGATGAAATCGCGCTGATCAAAATGTACGGAGCAAAAACAGTGGCAGTGACGATTAACACTGCGAAGATGACGCAGAAGGCTGCACGCGCTACCGCCGCCCGATACAAGAAGCAACTCGGCATTCCAGCCATCCTGCCCCTGGAAGATGGCGTGGAGGCATTGGTGCCGGTGTTCAAGAAGCTCATCGAAGCGAATAAGAAGAAAAAGAAGAAGTAATAACCCCTCGCGGTGCGTGAAGTGGTCGCGATGAAATGTCATTCCGCGACGCTAGCGCTTTGCCTGGATCAATCCTTATCCCATGAAAATCAAAAGTGTAAAAACTTGGAAGGCCGACCTGGTCAACACAAAACCGTATACCATAGCCTTCAAAACGGTTGATGAAGTGTTGAATGCATTCGTGGAGATCACACTCGACAACGGTGTAACAGGTTTAGGTGCCGGTAGCCCGAGCGAATACGTAACCGGCGAATACCTCGATTCAACCATGGAAGGGTTGCAAGAGAAAAACTTGCAATATCTCGTGGGTCGCGACATCACCGAGATCAACCAACTCATCTTTGAGACCCTGCAGAAATACTATCCGAAGAACCCAGCCGTGTGTGCAGCCATCGACATCGCATTGCACGATGCTTTCACCAAGTTCCTAGGCGTGCCTTTGGTGAAGTATCTCGGACAAAAGGTGAAGTCACTTCCCACTTCGAACACGATTGGCATCAAGAATGTCGAGGAAACCTTGAAAGAAGCCCAAGAGTATGGCGAGCGTGGCTTCAAAGTCTTGAAAGTAAAGCTAGGTAAAGACCTAGCGGAAGACATCGAACGCGTGGTGAAGCTCCGCGAAAAGTTCGGTAAGAAGTTCGTGATCCGAATCGATGCCAACCAAGGGTATACACCGGAACAAACAATCGAGTTCTACGAAAAGACGAAGCACCTAGAAATTGAACTCATCGAACAACCCCTTCCCGCGAAAGCCGTGGCAGAGTTGAAGAAACTCCCCGACCACGTTCGGAAGGTGGTGGCAGCCGACGAGTCGTTGTTATCTCCCAAAGACGCCCTCGAACTCGTGAAGCCGCCACGAGCCGCCGGCATCTTCAATATCAAGTTGATGAAGTGCGGTGGCATTGCGAACGCCCTCAAGATCGCCGACATCGGTTACCAAGAAGGCATCGACCTGTTTTGGGGTTGCAACGACGAAAGCATCGTCAGTATCACCGCGGCATTACACGCCTCCTTTGCTTGCGCCAATACCAAGTATATCGACCTCGACGGAAGCCTCGACCTCGGTAAGGACATCGTGGTCGGCGGCTTTATCCTCAAAGATGGCGTGATGACGTGCTCTGACCAACCAGGGTTGGGAGTTAAGAGAATTTAGAATTCAGAATTTGGAATTAAGAATTTAGGTGCGAGTTTGATTCATACCTTAATCCTTAATTCCAAATTCTTAATTCTTAATTCTTAATTCTTAAAGTTTTAGAATACAAAAGCTGCTCCCAGACTAATGCGGCTAATGCCAAAGCCAGCCTGACCATTCCATATTCTTGGGCCCGGCGATGTGTCTTTCGTGATGCGGAAGTTGCCCAACGTGCCATTGACCACAAATCGTGGATGGACGAAGTAAGCAACCCCGGGCGTGACCATGAAGGAGATTCCTGTTGTTTTGGTGCCGATGTCGGATGTAAATAGAGGGTCGTAGGCAGTGTTCTTGGTCGTATAATAACCCACAGCGCCGTCTATTTGGACATAGAATTTTTCAAATACCGGAATGTATCGTCGCCCAATGATCATCGCCTCTTGCGAGACGAACTTCGAGTAGATACCGTTGCCAAAGAGTTTATTGTTAATCAAAGAAATACCCGCGCCTACCATCCAGCGATCGGAGATCATCCAACCGTAGTTCGATTGAAGGTTTAGGTTTGTCAACTTCGAATGAAGCCCATTCGGTTGAACAGTCGTATTCGACGACCATTGCACATTGCCGCTGACGATGGAGTTTGATCTTTGAAGTTGGGAGTAACCTAACAGCGGAGCAAGGAAAAGGACGATAATCAGTTTCGTTTTCATGGGAGTTTTTCGTGAGACAGTGAGCGAATTCTCTATAGCTAATACATAGAGGTTTTCTCAAAGTTACCTTGACGTCCGGCCGGGGTCGAACAACTTTTGGGGTATATGAGTAGGGGAGGTTGGGGTATTTTTTTGGCAACGACCGGGCTCAAGCGGTTCGAGCAAGATCAACCAAGAGAAGGCTGCGTCAGACGCACGTCAGTTCAAATCCCAAATCTTAAATCATAAATCCTAAATCCTAAATTTTAAGTCGTCAACTAGCTTTTCTATCGTATCAAACTGCTTCTCTGCAAACAACCACTTGCCATTTTCCACCCGCACCTCGATCGAGCCTTCGGCTCCAACAGAAAAGCCGTTGCGTTCCAGGGCATTCTTTGTCCATAGATATACAAAGTCGGATCCTACCAACCGGATGGTCTGGTTTTGGAAAACCTCGTGCTGAACCTTGCCGGTTTTTAAATCATAGCCTTTAAACTGAAAGACTTGGTCGAATGCCCCGTTGAGCACCAAGTCTTCCGGAATCCCCACTTGGATAGAAGAGCCGTTTGCTAGCCACACGACATCGGCAGTTTGGAGCGCGAGGTCAAGTTCGTGGGTGGCGAGTAAGATCGCTTTGCCCTGTTCGCGGGAAAGGCGCCTCAAGAGGTTCATCACTTCTATGCGATTGTTCAGATCGAGGTGTGCCGTTGGTTCATCCAACAACAGGATCGGGGTGTCTTGTGCCAGCGCGCGGGCTATCATCACCATTTGGGCTTGTCCGTCGCTTAGTTCATCCAGCGTGTGGTCGAGTAATGACTCGATCCGGACGAGGGCAATACTTTGGTCGATCAACGTGCGGTCGCGGTCGGACAGAGCCAAGTTCCATCCCAGGTACGGATACCTTCCGTAGGTGACGAGTTCGCGAACGGTCATGTGTTTCGAGTGAACTCGGTCGGTGAGGACCACCGCCACTTGCCGTTCACTTTTGGGAGGAAGTGCGCCGCTTAAGGCATGCTGGAGCCCTGCCATGGTGCGAATGAGCGTTGACTTACCGCAACCGTTGGGCCCCATGAAGCATACCAGTTCACCACGCCGCAACGAGAGGTTCAGTTCCTTAAACAAAGGAGTGGTGCCGTAGCCGACCGCCAGGTTGTTGATATCGTAAAGTGCTCGGGTGGTGGTCATGGTTAAAGGTTCACTTTTCTATTGCGGATCACTAACCAGATGACGACGGGCGCCCCGACGAGCGAGGTGATGGCATTGAGTGGTAACACGCGCGTGCTCCCGGGCATTTGCGTCACAATGTCGCAGAACAGTAAAACGATGGGCCCGCCCAGCAAGACGGCAGGCAGTAGAATGCGGTGACTGGAACTGGGCACGAGCAAACGGACCAAGTGTGGTACCGCCAATCCGACAAACGCAATTGGACCACAAAAAGCGGTGACGGCGCCAATCAGGATGCTGGTCGTGGCCAGTAGCAGGAGACGAGCGCGACGCACGTTGATCCCCAGCGTGGTGGCGTAGTTTTCACCCAGCAAGAGGGCGTTCAGGGGTTTCATGAGTGAGAGCGCGACGCCGGCGCCTACCGCCACGACGATGGCCAACACGGTGATTTCGTTCCAGCCCGTGTTTCCAACGGTGCCGAGTCCCCAAATGACAAATGCCTGCAAGTCGTTGGCTTGGCTGAGATACTGCAAGACGCCCACAACCGAACTCGTGGTGGCCGCGACCATTAATCCGATGATGAGCAGCGACGTATTGTCGTTGACGACCTGCGAGATGCCGAGGATGAGTAGGAAGACGGCAGCGGCGCCGATGCTAGAGGCGATGGCGACGGACCAGGGGTTGGTGAGGCCGAGGGAGGAGTTTCCGGCGGTCAGGATCAGGATCGCCACCGCTAGGCTCGATCCCGAGGTGAGACCCAGCACGTCGGGGCCGGCGAGGGCATTCCGAAAGAGGGTTTGCATGAGGAGGCCGCACACGGCTAGGGCGGCGCCGGCGAGCACGCACGTGATGGCGACCGGGAGTCTAAACTGGAGGACGAGTTCGCCACCGGGCGAGGTGGTTCCCAACAGGGCGTTGGCGACGTCGGCCGGGTGGACGGGCACGCTCCCCAGGAAAAGTCGGACGAGGAAGAGTGCGACGAGGAGGAAGGCGAGGACGGCCCAGGTAGCGACGGCGGGTCTGCGTTTCATGCGGGAACAAAGAAATGGAATCCGCGGCGGAATCGCGCGGTGTGCTTTGCAAATGCCTGAAAATCAGGCGCTGGGCGGTTTCACCTCGATTGGCAGTTAAATCCTGGTATTTTTTGAAACCTGCACTTGGTAACTAAGCTTTAGTTCCTATCTTTGCAGTCCTTTTTGCGTGAGAAAACCCGCAAAACGACTTAAAAACAAGCAAAATTGGTTCAACCATGCCTGGATTAATTGGACGTAAAGTAGGGATGACGAGCGTATTTGCCGCAGACGGGCAAAACGTAGCAGTCACCGTAATAGAGGCTGGCCCGTGTGTCGTCACTCAAGTGAAGAACGTTGAGACCGACGGGTACAAGGCTGTTCAGCTCGCTTTTGGCGAGAAGAAAGAAAAGAACACCACGAAGCCGATGCTCGGCCATTTCAAGAAGGCAGCGACGACCCCGAAAAGGGCTGTGGTTGAATTCCGCGATTTCCGTAAGGAGTTCGAAGGGATTGTGGAACTCGGCAAAGAGATCCGCCTGACTGATGTGTTTGCGGAAGGTGACTTCCTCGACGCGGTCGCGACTTCGAAGGGTAAAGGCTTCCAGGGTGTGGTTAAGCGCCATGGTTTCCAGGGTGTCGGTGGTCAAACCCACGGTCAGCACAACCGTCTGCGTGCGCCTGGTTCAATGGGTAACGCCTCGTTTGCGGCGCGTGTCATCCGCGGTAAGCGTTTGGCAGGCCGTATGGGTGGCGACCGGGTGAAGGTCACCAACTTGAAAGTGGTGAAGATCCTTCCCGAGCAAAACTTGATTTTGATTAGTGGCTCCGTTCCCGGCGCCAAGAATTCTACGATAATCCTTCAAAAGTAAAGTGATGGACTTTGCAGTTGTAAAACAAAGCGGCGAGAAAACCGGCAGGAGCGTGAGCCTCTCGCAGGAAGTGTTTGGCATTGAGCCGAACGACCACGCGATCTGGTTGGATGTGAAAAGCATCCTAGCGAACCAACGCCAAGGTACGCACAAGAGCAAGCAGCGTAACGAAATCTCTGGTTCTTCTAAGAAGATCAAGAAACAAAAAGGTACCGGCGGCGCTCGTGCGGGTAACATCAAGAACCCCCAGTTCAAAGGTGGTGGACGTATTTTCGGTCCGACACCCCGCGACTACTCCTTCAAACTCAATAAAAAGGTGAAGGATCTCGCACGTCGTTCGGCCCTCAGCTATAAGGCGAAAGACCAATCGATCGCCGTGGTGGAAGACTTCAACTTCGATGCACCCAAGACCAAGCAATATTTGTCGTTGCTCAAGTCGCTGGCCCTGGCCGATAAGAAGACCCTCCTAGTACTCGCGGAACCTAACCGCATCGTGGCCCTCGCTGGCCGCAATATCCCCAACACGAAGATCATCGCAGCATCGCAAATCAACACGTACGACGTGGTGAACGCGGATCAATTGATCTTGGCCGAGGGTTCAATTAGCAAGATCGATAACCTCCTTAAAGACTAAGTCCGATGAGTATCCTGAAAAGACCGTTGGTGACTGAGAAAGTATCCGCTCTGAACGAGAAGGGTAAATATGGATTCATCGTTGACGTCACTGCCGACAAAACTCAAATCCGTTCGGAAGTTGAAAAGATGTACAATGTGAAGGTGACGCGTGTGAACACCATCAGCGTGATGGGGAAGCAAAAAGTGCGTTACACTAAGGCAGGTGTACTTTCTGGTCAAAAGCCGAATTATAAGAAAGCGATTGTGACCCTGAAGGCAGGCGATGTGATCGATTTCTATGGTAATGTTTAATAACTGAAGATCTTATTCTGAGCTGATATGGCGCTGAAGAAATTAAAACCGGTAACACCAGGCACCCGTCACAGGTTGGCTCCTGGTTTCGAAGACATTACCGAATCACGTCCCGAGAAATCGTTGGTGGTGACCCTGAAAAAGACAGGTGGTCGCAACAGTCAGGGTCGCATGACCATGCGCTACATCGGTGGTGGTCACAAGCAAAAGCTTCGCTTGATCGACTTCAAGCGTGATAAGTTCGGCGTTCCTGCCGAAGTAAAGTCGATCGAGTACGATCCGAGCCGCACAGCGCGCGTAGCAAAGTTGTTCTATGCCGACGGAGCTAAAACATACATCCTTGCTCCTCAAGGATTGAAGGTAGGTCAGAAAGTTCTTTCTGGTCCCGATATCGCTCCTGAAGTTGGCAATGCACTCCCCTTGTCGAAGATTCCAGTTGGTACTATCGTACACAACGTGGAGATCAAGCCGGGTAAAGGTGCTGCCATCGCTCGCAGCGCCGGTTCATTCGTTCAGCTTGTGGCTCGCGAAGGCGAGTACGCTACGCTGAAGATGCCTTCTGGTGAAATGCGTAATGTATTGGTACGCTGCCTCGCCACGGTGGGAGCAGTATCAAATGCGGACCACATGAATGAGAGCGTCGGTAAGGCTGGCCGTAGCCGCTGGAGAGGCGTTCGCCCCCGCACGCGCGCAGTTGCGATGAACCCTGTCGATCACCCGATGGGTGGTGGTGAAGGTCGTGCTTCAGGTGGTCACCCGAGGTCACGCAAGGGCTTGCTTGCGAAAGGCAAGAAGACCCGTCATCCGAAGAAATATTCTGATGGTTTAATCATAGCTAGGAGGAAGAAATAACAATGGGAAGGTCAGTTAAAAAAGGTCCGTACCTGGACGCTCGTCTGGCAAAGAAAGTTACCGTACAGGAGCAATCTGGTAAGAAGTCGGTGATCAAGACTTGGTCACGCCGTTCGACGATTACTCCCGATTTGATCGGTTACACCTTCGCGGTGCACAATGGCAACAAGTTTATCCCGGTGTATGTCACCGAAAACATGGTTGGCCACAAGTTGGGCGAGTTTGCGCCGACACGCACATTCAAAGGCCACTCGGGCAACAACAAGAACGAGCCCGCCTCTAAATAATTAGTACCCAATAGATTCCGGTATTATGGAAACGGCAGAAAAGAAAGTAAAAAGGTCGAAGTTGAAGGAAGCCAAGATCCAAGCTGTGAGAGAAGCAGCGAAGATTGGCCCTGGCGTCGCCTACCTAAAGGATGTTCCCACCTCGCCCCGCAAGATGCGTTTGGTGGTTGACTTGATCCGCGGTGTTGATGCATTGAAAGCTTTGGCTATCCTCCAATTCGAAGCGAAGCACCCCGCTGCCAAGGTGGAGAAGTTGTTGCAATCGGCGATTGCCAACTGGCAAGCTAAGAACCCCGATGTAGACTTGGAAAAAGCAGGTCTCTATGTAAAGGAAGTGTTCGTCGATGGCGGCAGTATCCTGAAGCGCTTGCGTCCGGCCCCCCAAGGCCGCGCACACCGCATCCGCAAGAGATCTAACCATGTTACGATCGTTGTAGATCGCGCACCGGAAGGAAAAGAGAACAAGAAAGAAACTAAAAACGCCGAAAAGTCGGCTGCAGAGTAATAGACTATGGGACAAAAGATTAATCCTGTCGGACTTCGCTTAGGTATCATCCGTGGTTGGGATTCCAACTGGTATGGTGGTAATTCCTTTGCCGACAAATTGGTGGAAGATCACAAGATCCGCGTAACGAAGTCGATAAGATTAAGGAAGAGTTGAAGAAGATCACCGGCAAAGATGTTCAAATCAACATCTTCGAGATCAAGCGTCCTGAACTCGACGCGAAACTGGTCGGCGAGTCTATCGCACAACAATTGGAAGCCCGTATTTCGTATCGCCGCGCGATGAAACAAGCGATTGCTTCAGCCATGCGTGTAGGTGCAGAGGGTATCAAGGTGAAATTGTCGGGTCGTTTGGCTGGTGCCGATATGGCCCGTACGGAGATGTACAAAGAGGGTCGTATTCCCCTCCACACACTACGTGCAGATATTGATTACGCGATTTCCGAAGCCCAAACGGTGTATGGAAAGATCGGTATCAAAGTTTGGATCATGAAGGGCGAAGTATACGGTAAGCGTGATCTTTCCCCGAACGTAGGCATGGTGAGCAACAACACCGATTCGAAAGGTACTGGTGGATCACAAGGTGGTGGCGACCGCAGGGGTCGTGGTGGTGAACGTGGCGAGCGCCGCGAAAGAGGCGAGCGTTCGGAGCGTGGCGAACAACGTGGTGGCGGCGGCCGTGGTCGTGGCCCGAGGAAATAAATAAGAGAACTCGCGAAGGTGGTGAAACACTGGAGCAACAAACGATAAGAAGATGTTACAACCGAAGCGTACCAAATTCAGGAAGGCACAGAAAGGTAAGGTCAAAGGGATGGCCACTCGTGGTCACACGATCGCTTTCGGATCGTTTGCCCTCAAGGCGATCGAACCCGGATGGATCACTGCGCGCCAGCTCGAAGCTGCTCGTGTGGCGGTAACCCGCGCCATGAAGCGTGAAGGCCAGGTGTGGATCCGAATTTTCCCCGACAAACCTGTGACTCGCAAACCTGCCGAAGTTCGTATGGGTAAGGGTAAAGGTGCTCCCGAATATTGGGTAGCAGTGGTGAAGCCCGGTACCATCCTGTTCGAAGCGGGTGGTGTGAACATCGCGACGGCGAAAGAAGCGTTGGCCTTGGCCGATGGCAAGTTGCCCCTCCGCACGAAGTTCACGGTTCGTAAAGACTACGTAGAATAAGAAATAAGACAGGCGTCATGAAATACTCAGAAATCAGGGGTTTGAATGTGAACGAGCTTCGCGAGAAACTCGCCACTGAAGAAGAAACGCTTCGTAAGATGAAGTTCGCTCACCAAGTGTCGGCGATCGAAAACCCGATGAAGATTAAAGAGACACGCAAATTGGTTGCGCGTCTGAAAACAGAATTAACGGCCAAGGAACGTCAAAAGTAATCAGCCATGGAAAGGAACCTCAGGAAGGAAAGGATCGGACGCGTCGTGAGTAATAAGATGCAAAAGACCATCACCATTGCAGTTGATCGCAAGGTGAAACACGCCATCTATGGTAAGTTCATGAACAAGACAACGAAGTTCATGGCACACGACGAGAAAAATGAGGCAGGTATCGGCGATACCGTTCGCATCATGGAGACTCGTCCGATGAGCAAGAATAAGCGTTGGAGGCTGGTTGAAATCATTGAAAAAGCGAAGTAATCATGATAAGCACAGAATCACGGCTCGTGGTGGCCGACAATAGCGGAGCAAAGGAAGTCCTTTGTATGCACGTGCTGGGTGGCACCAAGCGTCGCTACGCCAGTGTAGGCGATAAGATCGTGGTGACCGTTAAGTCGGCATTGCCGACCAGCCAGGTCAAGAAAGGTACCGTGTCAAAAGCCGTTATCGTTCGCACGAAAAAAGAGATCCGTCGCAAGGATGGTTCTTACATCCGCTTCGAAGACAACGCAGCGGTGCTGTTGAACGCGCAAGACGAACCTCGCGGTACCCGTATTTTCGGACCCGTGGCACGTGAACTTCGCGAGAAACAGTTCATGAAGATCATTTCATTGGCCCCTGAAGTATTGTAATTATGAGCAACAAGAAGCAGCCCAAGCTGAAGATCCGGAAAGGGGATATCGTGCAGGTGATTGCCGGTGACGACAAAGGCACCGCCGGGAAACCCCGTCAAGGTCGCGTGTTGGAAGTGTTCCCTGAAAAGAACCGCGCCATTGTTGAAGGCGTGAACATGGTGACAAAACACCAAAAACCGTCGGCAGGTAAGCCTGAAGGTGGTATTAAGAAAGTAGAAGCCGCGATTCACATCAGCAACCTGGTGTTGGTCGACCCTTCTTCGGGCCAACCGACCCGCGTAGGTCGCAAGCGCAACGAACAAGGTGAGCTTCAAAGGTATTCGAAGAAAACAGGTCAATTCATAAAATAATGGCAACGCCCAGACTTAAGGAGAAGTACCAAAAGGAAATCGTGAGCGCGCTGAAATCAAAATTTCAGTATAAGTCGGTCATGCAGGTACCCCGTATCGAAAAGATCTGCATCAATAAAGGTATTGGTGCCGCTGTCGCCGACAAGAAGTTGGTCGATGTGGGTGTCGATGAGTTGACACAGATCACTGGTCAAAAAGCTGTGGCCACCCGTTCGAAGAAAGATATTTCGAACTTCAAGCTGAGGGGCAACCAGCCCATCGGTGCTAAGGTGACGCTCCGTGGCGATCGCATGTACGAATTCCTCGACCGCTTGATGAACGTCGCACTCCCCCGTGTGCGCGACTTCAAAGGTGTGAGCGACAAAGGATTCGACGGCCGCGGAAACTATACACTTGGTGTAAAAGAACAGATCATCTTCCCCGAGATCTCCATCGACAAGGTGCAGAAGATCAACGGTATGGATATCACGTTCGTGACCACCGCCAAGTCGGATGAAGAAAGCTACGAGCTCCTGAAGGCTTTCGGGATGCCGTTTGTGAACAAGAATAACAACAATTAAGAATGGCTAAGTTATCAATCGTCGCCAGGACTAAGAAGAAGGAAGAGTTGGTGAAGCGGTTCGCTGCCAAGCGCAAGGCTTTGAAAGAAGCCGGCAACTGGGAAGCGCTCGACAAGCTTCCACGCAGTTCTTCTGCCGTACGCTTGCGCAGTCGCTGCAAGTTGACGGGACGCCCCCGTGCCTATATGCGGAAATTCGGCATCTGCCGGAACCAATTCCGCCAATTGGCCAACGAGGGTAAAATTCCCGGTCTGATCAAGGCTAGCTGGTAAAAACGGCGAAAAACACGCGTTTGCCCGGATGGCAGGCGTAAAAATATGGTGCTGCGTACCCAGGTCCCCTGATCAAAGGGAGGAAACCAGGTAACAGTTTTGGATAACAAAAATTGTTAGGTATCTTTGCAGCCCGTTTCTAAAGAACGGGCTTGCATTTTACTAGGAGTTAGAAAAATGAAGACGACAGATCCCATTGCAGATTATTTGACCCGGTTGCGTAACGCCATCAAGGCTCGCCACCGCGTCGTAGAGGTCCCTGCTTCAAATTTGAAGAAGGAGATCACCAAGGTATTGTTCGACAAAGGATATATCCTGAACTACAAGTTCGAGGATACCGAGAACAAACAGGGTAAAATCCGGATTGCACTAAAGTACAATCCCGAAACCCGCGAGTCGGCGATCAACAAGCTGCAGCGCGTCAGCTCGCCGGGTCTGCGTCAGTACAAACCATCAACCGAGCTTCCTAAAGTTCTGAACGGACTGGGTATCGCGATCCTTTCGACTTCGAAGGGCGTCGTGACCGACAAAGAAGCCCGTGTGATGAACGTGGGTGGAGAAGTATTGTGCTACGTTTATTAATCGACCGGAGCCATGTCACGAATTGGAAAGAAAGTAATATCGGTACCCAAAGGCGTGAGCGTAGCGTTCAACGCCGCCGACCGTCAAGTGACCGTAAAAGGTCCGAAGGGTGAATTGAAGCAAACGCTCGAGCCCGAGTTTGAGGTGAAAATCGACGGCAGCAATGTAGAAGTACATCGCCCCACCGAGCAAAAGCGCCACAAGTCGCAGCACGGTTTGTACCGTGCCCTCATCGCCAACATGGTAGAAGGTGTGAGCAAAGGCTACCGCCGCGAAATGGAATTGATTGGTGTGGGTTACAAGGCGAGCGCTCAAGGCAACGTGTTGGAACTGAGCATCGGATATTCACACAGCGTATTCGTAGCGGTTCCCAGCGAATTGAAGCTGCAAGCCGTTCAAGAAAAAGGTCAGAACCCGATGATCATCCTCGAAGGAATCGACAAGCAATTGGTTGGCCAGATGGCAGCCAAAATCAAGTCCCTCCGCAAGGTTGAGCCTTACAAAGGAAAAGGTATCCGTTACGTCGGTGAATTTGTGCGCAGGAAGGCTGGTAAAGCTGCTGCTAAATAATTGAAGATCGTATGGCGAACATTAAGACAAAAGAAGGACGCAGGAAAAGGATTAAGATGGGTATCCGCAAGAGAATCGAGGGTACCACATCAGTTCCCCGTCTCTCGGTTTTCAAGAGCAACCGGGTTATTTATGCCCAATTGATCGACGACTCTAAGAGTCACACCATCGCATCCGTTTCTTCTACCGAATTGGATAAGAAGAGCAAGGTGAAAGTGGAAACCTCGAAAGAAGTTGGAAAGAAGATGGCAGAGCGAGCATTGGCAGCAGGCGTCAGCGCCGTTGTTTTCGACCGCAATGGCTATCTCTATCACGGTAATGTTAAAGCTCTGGCGGATGGCGCTAGGGAAGGTGGATTAAAATTCTAATAAGAGCATGACACAAAGCAACGTCAGCACGGTAAAAGCCAGCGAAATCGACCTCAAAGAAAAAGTGGTCGCCATCCAGCGCGTAGCCAAAGTGGTAAAAGGTGGTCGCCGTTTCTCATTCGCAGCCATCGTGGTAGTTGGTGATGGTAACGGTGTAGTAGGTTACGGATTGGGTAAAGCCAATGAAGTGACCGACGCGATCACAAAAGGTATCGACGATGCCAAGAAGCACTTGGTGAAAGTGCCGATCATCAAAGGCACTGTGCCCCACGAATCGATCGGTAAGTTCGGCGGTGGCTTGGTGCTCCTCAAGCCTGCATCGCCCGGTACCGGTGTAATCGCCGGTGGTGCAATGCGTGCCGTGCTCGAAAGCGCCGGCGTCCACAACGTGTTGGCAAAGTCGAAAGGCTCGTCTAACCCACACAACGTGGTGAAGGCGACCTTCAAAGCCCTCACCTCGATGCGCGATGCATACACAATCGCACGCAACCGTGGTGTAGAACTTAGCAAAGTGTATAACGGGTAATTCGCTGTCGCAACAACGAAAGACCAAACAGATAACGACATGAAAGTAAGGATCACACAAACCCGCAGCACGATCAAAAGGCCGGAGACCCAAATCAGGACCATCCAGTCACTTGGCCTCGGTAAACTGCACTCGTCGGTGGATGTTGAGTATACTTCTCAGATCCAGGGTATGGTTAAGAAAGTAAGTCATTTGGTATCCGTAAAGGAATTATAAGATCATGAAGCTGCACACACTTAAACCTGCATCAGGTTCGACGAAGACCAACAAACGCCTCGGCAGGGGCCAAGGTTCAGGCGGTAGCACCGCGGGCCGTGGTCACAAAGGTGCCCAGTCGCGTTCTGGTTACCATAAGAAATTCGGTTTCGAAGGTGGTCAGATGCCCCTCCAACGCCGCGTTCCTAAGTTCGGCTTCAAGAACAACAACAAGGTTTACTTCAAGAGCGTGAACCTCGATACGATCGAAGAATTGTCGAAGAAAATCAGCGCCGCGGACATCACTGTTCAAGTGCTGATCGACAACGGGATCGTTGGAAAGAAAGACAAAGTAAAAGTACTCGGCCGTGGAGAGCTCAAGTCGAAAGTGAATGTTTCGGCCCATGCCTTCTCGGAAACAGCTACTAAAGCGATTCAGGACGCTGGCGGTACAGCCACAACAATCTAATTGGGCAAATGCGATTCTTCAGAACGATATATAACATCTTTTCGATCGAGGACCTCCGAATCAGGATCCTAAATACGATCGGGTACCTGATCATTTTCCGTTTGGGTTCTTATGTCGTTTTGCCGGGCGTCGATCCGACCAAATTGACGAACGCTAACCAAGCAGGCATATTTGATTTCATCAATACCTTCTTGGGCGGCTCGTTCAACCGTGCTTCGATCTTCGCGTTGGGAATCATGCCGTACATTTCGGCTTCCATCGTTGTCCAGCTCCTTACTGTAGCGTGGCCGCGATTCAGCAAAATGCAAAAGGAGGGTGAAAGCGGCCGCAAGAAGCTTAACCAGTTCACCCGGGTTCTGACCATCTTCATCACGGGCGCTCAGTCCTACGCTTACTTGAACACGACAATCAACGTAGATGCAATCATCCAACCTGGGTTGTTCTTCACCTTGTCGTCGGTTGTAATCCTCGTGGCCGGAACCATGTTCTGTATGTGGCTCGGCGAGCGGATCACCGACAAGGGTATCGGTAACGGTATCTCTATGTTGATCATGATTGGTATCGTGTCGAGGTTCCCCGCAGCGATCTACCAAGAAGCTGTTGACAATAAAGGCATGGATGGCGCACTGTTGTTCATCATCGAGTTGCTCGTGTTGTTCTTCATCGTGGTTGGCGTCATTGCCCTCACGCAAGCAACGCGCCGCATCGCGGTTCAGTACGCGAAACAAGTAGTAGGAAACAAGTTGTACGGCGGCAAGCGCGACTTTATCCCGTTGAAGTTGAACTCCGCTGGTGTGATGCCGATCATCTTCGCACAAGCGTTGATGTTCCTCCCTCCACTCATCGCAGGTATGTTCAGGAACACGGACATCGGCGCTTCGGTGGGAACTACATTCGCCGACTTTACCTCGTGGCAATACAACCTGTTGTTCGGTTCGTTGATCCTGATCTTCACGTTCTTCTATACGGCGATCACGGTTCCTTCGAACGATATCGCGGATAATTTGAAAAGAAACGGTGGTTTTATTCCCGGCATCAAACCCGGTAAGCAAACTGCAGAATTTATAGACAGTATTCTGTCAAAGATTACTCTACCCGGCGCCATTTTCCTGGCGGCGATCGCCATCCTGCCTGCTTTTGCAGTGAAGGCTGGTATCTCCCAGAACTTCGCGTACTTCTACGGTGGTACTTCACTTTTGATCTTGGTGGGTGTGGTTCTCGACACACTCCAACAGATTGAAAGCTACCTCCTGATGAGGCACTACGAAGGGATGATGAAGTCGGGACGAGTAAAAGGACGTTCTCAAGTTGGTAATGCGGCCTGAGTTGAATGGTTCACCTCAAGACGGCAGATGAAATTCAGTTAATGCGAGAGAGTGCCCAGATTTTGGGTAAGACTCACGGAGAAGTGGCCCGGTGGATTAAGCCGGGAGTGAAGACAAAAAAACTGAACGAAGTCGCCGAGGAGTTCATTCGCGATCACGAGGGTATCCCTTCCTTCAAACACTATGGAGGAACATTTCCCTCGGCCCTTTGCATCTCGGTCAACGAGGTGGTGGTTCATGGTTTCCCTGGGGAATATGAACTGAAAGAGGGCGACATCGTGTCGGTGGATTGCGGGGTGAAGTATAAGGGCTACCACAGTGATTCTGCTTACACCTATCCATTGATAGGGGCGAAGCAAGAAGTACTGGACTTGCTGAATCGGACGTACGATTCTTTGTTTCTCGGCATCGCGGAAGCGAAGGTGGGGAATCGGATTGGAGACGTCGGTTACGCGATCCAGAGTCACGTGGAGAAGTTCGGATACGGAGTGGTTCGTGAGTTGGTGGGTCACGGGGTAGGCAAAAGCCTGCACGAGGACCCGGAAGTTCCGAACTACGGCATGAAAGGTAAGGGCGTGAAGATCGTGGCGGGGATGGTTTTTGCCATCGAACCCATGATCAACTTAGGAACTCGGGCCGTGGTGCAAGAGAGTGATGGTTGGACCATCCGCACCCGCGACCGCAAGCCTTCTGCTCACTTCGAGCATATGGTGGCGGTTCACGAAGATCGGACCGAGGTACTGACGACGCACGAATATTTAGAAGAAGCATATAGTTATAAGTGGCGAAACAAAAGTCGATAGAACAAGACGGTACGATTACAGAAGCGCTCTCGAACGCTATGTTCAGGGTGCAGCTGGAGAACGGACACATCGTGTTGGCGCACATTTCGGGTAAGATGAGGATGCACTACATCCGGATTCTACCTGGTGATAAAGTGAGATTGGAGATGTCGCCTTACGACTTGACAAAAGGAAGGATCATCTTCAGGTATAAATAGCCTGGGTAAGTAAAACGAAATAAAGTACTCGGAATATGAAAGTAAGGGCATCCATCAAGAAGCGCAGCGCCGATTGCAAGATCATTCGTCGCAAGGGCAAACTGTATGTGATTAACAAGAAGAACCCTCGCTATAAGCAGCGTCAAGGTTAATTAGGTAACGCGAATTAAGTACAACTAACAAGTCAACGAATAACATGGCACGTATTGCTGGTGTTGATATCCCGGATAACAAAAGAGGCGAAATCGCCCTCACGTACATTTTTGGCATTGGCCGCCGCTCTGCGCAGCGCATCTTGGCTCAAGCCAACGTGGATGTGAACAAGAAGGTGAAAGATTGGAACGACGACGAGTCGAACGCGATCCGCGCCATTATTTCCGAGCAATTTAAGATCGAAGGTCTGCTTCGCTCCGAAATCCAATTGAGCATCAAACGCTTGATGGACATCGGTTCATACCGCGGACTCCGTCACCGGAAAGGTTTACCAGTTCGTGGTCAAACGACTAAGAACAACGCACGCACGCGGAAAGGTAAGCGTAAGACCGTGGCGAACAAGAAGAAGGCAACTAAGGGTTAATAACAAATAACGAAGGACTTTTCGTATGGCAACTAACACTGCACCTGGAGAAAAGAAGAAGGACAAGAGCAAGAAGCGCGTCGTGGTCGTGGAAGCGGTTGGACAAGCCCACATCAAGGCTACGTTCAACAACATCACCATCGCGATGACCAACTCGACTGGTCAAGTGATTACTTGGTCGTCGGCTGGTAAGATGGGCTTCAAAGGTTCGAAGAAAAACACTCCCTATGCAGCTCAAACTGCAGCCCAAGAGTGTGCTTCTAAGGCTTTCGAACTCGGCCTTCGCAAAGTGGAAGTATTCGTGAAAGGCCCTGGCGCCGGCCGCGAATCAGCAATCCGTACCATCCAAGGTGCTGGAATCGAGATCACGACCATCAAGGACGTGACCCCGCTGCCGCACAACGGTTGCCGCCCTCCTAAAGCACGTAGAGTATAGTTTTAGAAATTGAATCATAGGGATGGGAAACCGTCTCAAGTAGTAAGTCAAAATTTTAATTCCCGATGGCAAGATATACCGGCCCGAAAGCCCGAATCTCCAGAAAGTTCAACGAGCCCATTTTGGGGGACAACAAAGCTCTTCAAAAGAAGAACTATGCCCCTGGCATGCATGGCAAGGGTAAGAAACGTAAGCAGTCGGAATATGCGACTCAGTTGGCCGAAAAGCAGAAGGCCAAGTACATCTACGGTATCCTAGAAAGACAGTTTGCCAACATCTTCGACAAGGCATCTCGTAAGAAAGGCGTTACCGGCGAAGTGTTGCTCCAAATGTTGGAAGCACGCCTAGACAACACCGTGTTCCGCCTTGGGATCGCACCCACACGCCGCGCCGCGCGTCAATTGGTTGTGCACAAGCACATCACCGTAAACGGCGACGTGGTGAACATCCCGTCCGTTACTCTCCGCCCCGGCGATAAGGTTGCCGTGCGCGAAAAATCGAAGTCACTGGAATCGATCACCAACAGCCTGTCTGTTCAAGGTGCTAAGAAGTACAACTGGCTCGAGTTCGACTTCCAAGAACTGGAAGGTAAACTCGTGAACCTGCCTCTTCGTGCCGATATCCCCGAGAACATCAACGAGCAGTTGATCGTCGAATTGTACTCGAAGTAATCGGTGACGCGGCCGGGAGTTATAGTGTTAAACAGTTAAATCAATTGCCTATGTCAATATTAGCATTTCAAATGCCGGAGAAGGTGGTGATGGAAAAGTCGGATGATTTTCACGGCTTGTTCACCTTCAAACCTCTGGAAAAAGGATATGGAGTAACGATTGGTAACGCATTGCGCCGCATCCTCCTCTCCTCGCTGGAAGGCTATGCAATCACAGGGATCAAAATTCCCGGTGTCCTGCACGAGTTTTCAACCATCGAAGGTGTAGTAGAAGATGTAGCAGAAATCATCTTGAACCTAAAGCAGGTTCGCTTCCGCAAGACGGCAGAAAACTTCGATAGCAAGATCACCGTCAGCATCAAGAAGCAAAAGCAGTTCAAAGCTGGCGACATCGCTAAGTTTACCTCTGCATTCGAGATCCTCAACCCCGATCACGTCATCTGCAACCTCGACGAGGCAGCACATTTCGAAATCGAGTTGACCATCGACAAAGGTCGTGGATACCTTCCCGCCGAAGAGAACAAACCCAACGAGCAAGTGTTCGGGTTCATTCCGATCGACGCGATCTTCACCCCGATCAAAAACGTGAAGTTCAGCGTGGAGAACACCCGCGTCGAACAAAAGACCGACTACGAAAAACTGTTGATCGATATCGAAACCGACGGCTCGATCCATCCTGAGAAAGCCCTCGAAGGAGCTGCATTCATCCTGATTCAGCACTTCCGCCTCTTCTCTGATAAGTCGATCGAACTTGAAACCGGAAAGGACAGCGAAATCGAACAAGTGGACGAAGAGATGTTGCACATGCGCAAACTCCTCAAGACGCCGCTCCACGATTTGGATCTCTCCGTACGCGCTTACAACTGTCTCAAGGCGGCAGATGTCAAGACACTGGGCGATCTCGTGCAACTGGAGATTTCCGATATGATGAAGTTCCGCAACTTCGGTAAGAAGTCACTCGCCGAATTGGAGCAATTGGTAGCTGAAAAGAATCTGACCTTCGGGATGGATTTGAGCAAATATAAACTGGAAGAAGACTAATGAGACACGGTAAAAAAGACAATCACCTCAGCCGCACGAAATCGCACCGCGACGCGCTGCTTTCGAATATGGCCTCCTCGTTGATCCTCGCGAAACGGATCACGACCACGGTAGCCAAAGCGAAAGAACTCCGCAAGTATGTGGAGCCGCTGATCACAAAGGCGAAGTCGAACACCATGCACTCACGCCGCACAGTCATGTCTTACCTCCAAAACAAGGAGTCGGTAACGACATTGTTCGGTGAAGTAGCAGGCCGCGTAGGCGACCGTCAAGGTGGCTACACCCGCATCATCAAGTTGGGCGATGTCCGCCTCGGTGACAACGCAGAAATGTGCCTCATGGAGCTCGTCGACTTCAACGACCTGTACCGCAAAGGCGGCGAAGAGAAGAAAGGTAAGACCCGCCGCGGCCGTGGCAAGAAGAAAGAGGGTGGCGACGAAACCGCTGCTGCTGAAACTGCCGTAGCTGAACCTAAAGCCAAGGCAGCCAAGTCTGAAAAAAAGGCTAAACCTGCAAAGGCGAAAAGCTAAGTGGCGATCAACGCTAGATATCAGAAAGGGATTGGACCTCGGTTCAATCCCTTTTTTGTTGCCCTTTCTGGCCTCCGAAATCGTTTGTGGGTGTCGGGCGACTATTATTTGATCCGCGGGATGCACCGTAACTCTGAAGAACAGTATTTTTGCAAAACCAACCACTAGACCACATTGAAAGACACTGCTTACCTTCTCCTCGAAGACGGCCTGCTCGTAGAAGGCAAGCCCATCGGCAAAAGGGGCACCACAGGCGGGGAAATCTGCTTTAACACCGGGATGACCGGCTATCAAGAGATTTACACCGACCCTTCCTACTACGGACAGATCATCGTCAATACCACCGCCCACATCGGAAATTACGGTACGGTAAACGACGAGCAAGAATCGGCGAAACCCCAGATCGCTGGAATCGTGGTGAATGAATTCTCAAATGAGTTCAGCCGCCTAACCGCCCGCGAAAGCCTTCAGCAGTACCTAGAAAAACACGGCGTCGTAGGCATCTCCGACGTCGATACGCGCATGTTGGTGCGCTACATCCGAAGCAAGGGAGCGATGAATGCGCTTATCTCTTCGGTGCTCACACCAGACCAAATGAAAGACGAGCTCAAGAAAGTGCCCTCGATGGATGGCCTCGAGTTGTCTTCCGTCGTCAGCACGACCAAAGCTTACTTCTTTGGAAACCCTTCAGCCAAGTATCGCATTGCGGCGCTCGACTTGGGTATCAAGACGAACATCTTGAAAAACCTCGCCGACCGCGATTGCTATATCCAAGTCTTCCCGGCTAAGACCACCTTCGCCGAAATGGAGAAATGGAAACCCCACGGTTACTTCATCTCGAATGGTCCTGGCGATCCGTCCGTGATGCCCTATGCCGTAAAGACGGTAAAAGAAATCATAGACCACGACCAACAACCACTATTCGGCATTTGCCTGGGCAACCAGTTGCTAGGCCTTGCGGCAGGTCTCACGACATTCAAGATGCACCATGGCCACCGTGGACTCAACCATCCAGTAAAAAACCTGGTGACAGGGCTGGGTGAGATGACCTCTCAAAACCATGGTTTCGCGATCAGCGCAGAGGGCTTGGATCAACACCCTGAAGTAGAGGTAACCCACCGCCACCTGAACGACAACACGATCATGGGCATCCGCCTGAAAAAGAAGAAAGCGTTTTCCGTCCAATACCACCCCGAAGCAAGCCCCGGACCCCACGACTCGAGGTACTTGTTCGATGAGTTTTTGGAGATGGTGAAACGAAACTCGAATTAATGATTTGTGATATAGGATTTATCATTCAGGATTTCGGTTGAGGTAAGATAGGAGTGTGTTGTTTAAAGTTTGACGGTGCTATCGATCGTGGAGGTAAGGTAATCCTTACCTGGTGGGAGAGTTAAGTCGAAAGAGTCTTTATTTATTAAGAGTTTTAGGGCGAGATATTTTGCTCGTCCAAATGAACAAGGAACAATTAGCTGCACGAACCAAAGCGCTAGCAGTAGGTGTGTTTAAGGCTTGTGAGTGTTTGCCAAACAATATGGCAACAAGGGTGATCGCTGGTCAATTGTTAAGGTGTTCATCCTCAGTTGCGTCAAATTATCGTGCAGCACTGAGGGCGAAATCGAGGGCGGACTTTTCTTATAAGATTAAAGTTGTGCTCGAAGAAGTTGACGAAAGTGAGTTCTGGATTTCGCTTTTGCAGGATGCCGGAATTAAGAATTCATGTGAAAATGAGTTCGAACGACTTCGAAAAGAGTCAAATGAACTAGCGGCAATATTTTACGCAACTTTGAGAACACTCGCTCAGCGTGAAAATGAAAACGCGGAAGGTGGTAAAGGGCGAAAACGTTAGACTAAGAAGAGAATGAACTACCCGAAGTCCTAGTGACTATTCAAAAAATCCTGCTGTCGACGTGAAGACGGTAACACGGATCGAGGCAGAAATGACAAATCATAAATCATAGATCTTAAATTCAAAATTCAAATGTCTCTAATCGAATCCATCCACGCACGTCAAATTCTCGATAGCCGTGGAAACCCTACAGTTGAAGTTGATGTAGTCACTGAAAGCGGCGCGTTTGGGCGTGCTGCCGTTCCGTCTGGCGCTTCGACCGGAACCCACGAAGCCGTCGAATTGCGTGATGACGACAAGAAGAAATACCTAGGCAAAGGTGTTCTCAAAGCGGTCGACAACGTGAACTCAAAGATCGCTTCCGCCGTGGTAGGCCTGTCTGTGTTCGATCAGAACGTGGTCGACAAAGTTATGGTTGAGCTCGACGGCACTGGCAACAAAGGTAAGTTGGGCGCCAATGCCATCCTGGGCACATCGCTCGCAGTTGCGAAGGCTGCCGCCATGGAATCAGGTCAGTCACTTTATCGTTACATCGGTGGCGTCAATGCCAACACGCTTCCCGTTCCCATGATGAACATCTTGAATGGCGGTAGCCATGCCGACAACTCGATCGACTACCAAGAGTTCATGGTGATGCCGGTGAAAGCCGACACTTTTTCCGAAGCGTTGCGCATGGGTACTGAAGTATTCCATACGTTGAAGAAAGTGCTGCACGACCAAGGTTTGTCCACCAACGTGGGCGACGAAGGTGGTTTTGCCCCCAACATCAAGTCGAATGAAGAAGCTATTGAAGTAGTGCTGAAGGCAATCGAAAAAGCTGGATTCAAGCCCGGCGAAGACATCTTCATCGCCATGGATGCAGCTAGCTCAGAGTTCTACGACGCCAAAACAAAAACCTATACATTCAAGAAATCGGATGGCAAGAAATTGAAGTCCGACGAAATGGTCGAGTACTGGGCAAAGTGGGCGAAGAAATATCCGATCATCAGCATCGAAGATGGAATGGCCGAAGAGGATTGGGATGGCTGGAAGAAACTTACCGACAAGATCGGCGATAAAGTTCAGTTGGTAGGCGACGACTTGTTCGTGACCAATGTTGAATTCCTCCAGAAGGGCATCGATATGGGCGTAGCGAATTCGATCTTGGTGAAAGTGAACCAAATCGGTTCTTTAACCGAAACCATCAACGCTGTGAACTTGGCGAAACGCAATGCGTACAAGAGCATTATGTCGCACCGAAGTGGGGAGACCGAAGACAGCACGATCGCCGACCTGGCGGTTGCGTTGAACACAGGCCAGATCAAAACCGGTTCTGCTTCACGTTCCGATCGGATGGCGAAGTACAACCAATTAATCCGCATCGAAGAGGAGTTGGGCGACGTAGCCTACTTCCCGGGCCGCAAGTTCTAAGGCCAATTTTGTCGTCTAAATTAGATGGGGCTGTGCCGGAAGGTGCAGCCTTTTTTTTGTCCATATGAGGCAAACGGATCAAAAAGATATTAAATCATTCATTTAGACGTTTGAATGGGGGTAGATAACACGGGCTACGTGCGCACAAATTCCTAAATTTCTCATTCTACGTACGAATCATTCATGAAAGAAACCCCGCTCAGGCCCCTTGTATTGCTCGTTTATTTAATCTTGCTGTGTTGGACCAATGCTTCTGGGCAATCTTACCAATTGGTGAACTCAGGTGAGGTTTTGAAACGCGCCAAAGTCCTCTCCGACTCAGGGAAGTTCGACCTTGCGATCAAGGAACTTTTGACGGTACCCAACGCCGACACGAATTACTTTCCCAAGCAGCGGGCCCTGGTCGACGCATACCTCAACAACCGTGATTACGACAAGGCCATAGCGCTGGCAAACTACATGAGCACCATCCCGACAAATGCCCGCGCCCACTATCTGTGGGCGAAGGCCAATGCTCTTGAGAAAAAGGAAAAGTACGACGAGGCCATCGAATTGATCAAGCAAGCCTTGAATGAATATCCCTTCGATGGAGGTCTTCGCTATCGGCTGGCGGCCACGTACCACAACAAAGGCGATTATAAGAACGCTATTGCCGCTTACTTCAAGGTTCTAGAGATAGCGCCCTTTCAATCCTCCAGCCATTTGAACCTGGGACGTATTTCAATCTTCCAGGGACAAAAGGTTCACGCGATGCTGTCGCTCGGTATTTACCTGGCATTGGAACCCGACGACAACCCTCGGTTAAAGCTCCTCGACAACTTTGTTTCCAATAGTCTAGAAGAAGATGGAAAGCAAAAGGCCACAGAAGAGAACGCATTCGAGGAAATCGACTTTGCCATACGCGCAGAAATTGCGATGAATAAGAAATTTAAAAGTAAGATTCCCGTCGATGCCCCCGTGGTGAAGCAAATGGAACTGCTGTTTCAACAACTTGAGCAAAAATCCATCAGTGGCGATGAAGACCCTTGGGTGAAGCAATACCTTCCGATCTTCAAGAAGCTGCTGGAGGCCAAACAAAGCGAAGCATTCATTTATCACATCCTGAGTTCGGCGAAGATTGACGCGGTGACCAAATGGAAGGAGAAGAACAAGAAGGAGATGGAGGCGATGTTCAACTCTGTTAACACCGTGTCGAAAGAACTGCGCGCCACAATACCTGTTCCGGAGTCCCTCGGCTTAGGTGCAACCGCAAGTGCTGGTTATGAAAAGGACCACACGTTGGATGGGATTGGTAAAATGGTCGATGGTAAGCGGCAAGGTGAATGGATATTCTATCATTCAAACGGCGTGGTAGCCGCACGGGGAAAATTTGAAAATGGCGTCAAGAAAGGCGTGTGGAAGTATTTTCGTGACGATGCATCGTTGAAGTCGGAGGAGAACGAAGACAATGGCTTGATCTTGATTTTCAATTCAAAAGGGCAGAATACACTTCGATACACGCTTGTTGAGAAAAAGGCTCAAGGTAACGTCGAGTTCTACTTCCGCTCTGGCCCGTTGAGTGAACGACTTACCTATAAGGACGGGAAGCGCGAAGGTGCGGGAACGGCCTATTTTGCCGACGGTCGAGTATTCAGGACGTACCAGTATCAAGAAGACTTGGCAACAGGAACTTGGACGACTTACTTTTTCACAGGTGCGCCATCTGTGGTCGAAAATTTTGTAGCAGGTAAACTCGAGGGACCATTCCAAGTCTTTTGGATAAATAAAAAAGTCAAGCAAAAAGGATCTTACAAAAATGATGAGCTCGACGGTGAATGGACAAGCTGGCACCAGAACGGACGAATTGAGAAACAGGGAACATACCTAGAAGGCAAGAAAATAGGGGTTTGGAAGGAATATGACAGCCGTGGGCAGTTGGTGGAGACAATCTCCTATAACCAGGATGGCGATGAAGACGGCGAAACCGTCCGATATGTGTTTGGTAAGGTTGCCAACAAGATCCTTTTTGCCAAGGGTGATGTGAAGCAACTCATCTACTATGACGAAAGCGGAAAGGAACTTGCTAAGTTCGGCAACGAATCGGGCACATTTTCTTCAAAGAAATTTCGAGCGACTGGCAGTTTGTACGCTGAGGGCGAGTACAAGGATGGTTCTAGGAGTGGGACATGGACCGGCTACTTTCCATCGGGAATCAAGCGAAGCGAGTACACTTTCAGGGATGAGAAAATGGAAGGACCGGAGACCAACTACAATGCGTTTGGTGGAAAGACGGCAATCACCAACCGGAAAAATGGAGAGCTTGATGGACTATACCAAGAATTCTATGTCAACGGTCGAGTGAAAACAGAGGGATGGTATGTCGAAGGAGAAAGGGAGCAGGAGTGGCGGGGCTTTTATCCGGATGGGACCATTTCATGGCGCTCCTACTACCTAAATGGTTCGATCCGCGACACCGCCCGTAACTATGCCGTTTCCGGAAAACTGGCATCCTTTGAAATTTATGACGACGGCCGGTCGATCTACGAAGAAGCGTACGGTAGCAGAGTGCCCGTTCGATACCGAATTTCTGGAGCCGTTGCGGCCAGCAACGACACCCTTCGATTCCCAGATGGGAAACTATATGCGACCTACCAAACCGTTAATGGAGTCGTGAACGGCACCACGTCCTATTTCTATCCTGATGGATCTATTTTTACTACTTCGCAAGGAAGAATGGGGTGGGTGCATGGCCGGTCGGCAGTGCGACTGCCCAATGGCGTTACAATCTCCGAAGGCGAATCTGTGTTGAGCGAACGCGAAGGTGTGTGGCGGTTTTCGTCGCCGAACGGAAAGCCACACGGCATTGGAAGTTATTTTGAAGGCCAGTTGGATAGCGTCTACGTATCGTACTACGCGGCTGGAACCAAACGCAATGAACAGGGCTACCTGAAAGGATCGCAACATGGACCTGCCAAGACATTTGGGCCCGACGGAACACTACTGGTTGAGTGGTTCGCGGAGTCAGGCGAACAGGTCCGCTACAGAAGTCGAGGTAAAAATGGCCAAATGGGTCCGTGGACTAACGTAACACCAGAATTCCAATTGGTCGCCTATTACAACAACGGATCAAAGGGCCTCGAACAAACATTCAAAGATGGTTTCTTGGATGGGACTTCACGTATTTATTATCCAGATGGAAAGTTGTGCGAAGAATACGTATTTAAGAACTACGATTATAGCGGCCTCCATACCGCATACTATCCCAATGGAAAGCTCTGTAGAAGAGTGAATTTTGTGGACGACTTGGAGGAGGGTGTAGAAGAGTGGTTTAACGCCGATGGCACTCCGATTCGAAAAGCCATTTTCCATCTTGGCGTACTGCACGGACCTTGTACCTACTATGGAAAAGACGGCAAGGCCAACGAAGTTATATTTTACAATGGATTTTTAGATTAGTTACTGCGATGAAGAATTTCTGGAAAAGTTGGTCGGTGATCGCCATCATTGTTTTGATTCCGGCGGTTGCTTGGGGGCAAGGATCCGATGTGTGGAATAAAATGCGTGAGAAGTTCCCAACGGAAGCAGCTGTTTATGTGCAGCGATCGGAGCTACTCAACCTTGTTTTGGAAGGAGACTCCATCAAGGCTTGGAACGAGCTGAGTCAAGATATCTTGTTGTTGAAGGATTTTGCTGGGAGTTCGCCCGATCGCCGTATTTATGGTCATGGTTTTTGTGAAATCACCGATGTGAAAGCCAAGACGCTTGTGTGGGATAGGAATCGCTACCGCGAAATGAACGTTTCGGGTTTCAAGAAGAATGACAGCCAAAGTAGCGGCGTCTTTTACGACGACTCCTATTACATTAGCTTCAATTTCCCAGCCATTGCGGCAGCAAACAGGACTCAACTCCAGTATCGCGAAAACTACCGCGACGTCAGGTTTATCACAGGCTACCTGATGCAGGGCAGCTTGCCACACGCCGTTTCCACCTTCACCATCAAGGCGTCGAAAGGAATCAACCTGGCGTATAAAGTGCTGAACGATACAGAAAACAAGGTGTCGTTCAAGAAAACTGAGAAGGGCGGATTTGTCTTCTATGAATGGACCGCAAAGGATTTGCCTGCGCTAAAGAATGAGCGGGGTGCACCCTCCTCCTTTTACTACGCGCCGTACATCGAGTGCCACATCAAATCGTACGAGACCAAAAGTGGAACGAAAAATGTGCTCTCGTCACTCGACGACTTGCACCGTTGGTATAACTCCTTTGTCAAGGATATTAACCACAATCCTTCGCCTGAACTCATCGCTATAGCGAAAGAACTGAAGGAAAAGAGTACGTCCGAACTCGACATCGTCCGCAACGTGTTTTACTGGGTGCAAACCAACATCCAGTACATTGCCTTCGAACAAGGCATGCGAGGATTCATTCCCCATCCCGGGAGTTATGTCTGCGAAAAGCGATACGGCGACTGCAAAGACATGGCAAACTTGATTGTAAGCCTGCTTGAATTAACTGGGGTGAAGGCGTACCACACATGGATCGGAACACGCGACCTTCCGTATCGATATTCAGAGTTGCCCACGCCGCTGGTTGACAACCATATGATTGCCACCTACATTTCGAACGACGGTAAATACTACTTCCTAGATGGAACTGGGAACCACACTACGCTGGGTTTCCCCTCCTCAATGATCCAAGGCAAAGAGGCATTCATCAACTTCGGTCCCGACAAGTACGAAGTGAAGGTGGTTCCAGAAATGGCGGCAGAAGAGAGTCCCGTCAACGAGCAAGTAGACCTAACCATTCACGGGAAGACTTTAGTTGGGAGAGGAAACATGGCCTATAGTGGATATGCCAAGACGTTTGCCGGATACAAGTTTGACAGGGTCAACCAAGACGATGTCCGCAAAAGCGTCGAGGGCCTCACCAACAAAGGGACAAACAAGTACAAGTTGATCAACTACGAGATCCAGGATGTAGCAAATCGCGACGTGCCCACCGTCGTAAAGTATAATTTTGAGTTGCCAGATTACGTACAAGCGATCGGTGACGAATTGTACATCAATTTGAACTTGGACGCTGACCTCACGAACGAACAAGTGCCTGCCGATCGAGTCGCCCCCTTGGAAGAAGACTATAAGTACGAACTGCATGATCGGTTCGAGCTTTCGATCGGCGACGGATTCAAAGTCGAGTACCTGCCACCCAACATGTCTTGGAAGACAGACGTGTTGTCTTTCGATATCCAGTATGCAGAACAATCTGGAAAGGTGGTTTATACTAAGACCGTAAAGATGAACTCGCTTTTGATGTGGCCTACGCAGTTTGCGCAATGGAACGACGCCAACAAACGACTGACCGAAGCTTATAAGGAATCAATTGTATTGAAGAAGAAATGATGAGAAAGCTATTGATCTTGGCCATCTTGACTGTGGCCTCTACTTCCCTGTTTGCGACCGCGGGTGACTATTCATGGGAAGCCAACCGAAGCCGAATGAGCCTTTCGGCTGAAGAGGAAACCATGCCTGAGTTGGTGTTGTTGAGTCACGTTCGCTACGAGTACACATTCGAGAACAATGAGTTTTTGATGTACGCAACGCATCACAGAATCATCTATGTGAACAGCAATGAAGCGGTCGGCCGAAACAACCGGATTTACATTTCCATGAATAACACGATGGAACTTAAATCCTTGAAGGCGAGGTCCATCAACAAGTCAGGAAAAGTGGTGATGTTCGACCAATCCAATCTCAAGGAAATCAAAGAAGAAGAGACTGGTAATGCCTATCGCATTTTCGCGATGGAAGGAGTTGAGATTGGGAGTGAGATCGAGTATTTCTACGTAAGAAAGATGGTCGCGGATGTTTTCAATGGTGAATTCATTCAGTTTGGCGTTCCGTCGAAGAACTTGTCGCTCCGGTTGTCCAGCCCGAAGCACCTGCAATTCGATTTTCGATCCTATAACGGACTCCCCGACATGGTAAAGTTGTCGGACACCACGCAAAACCTATATGAAATGAAAGTCGATGCCGTGCCCCCCTTAAAGGAGGAGCAGTTTGCCTATCCCAAGGCCAACCGGAAGCGCGTGGAGTTTAAACTCGCGTACAACCGTGCCCGCTCCAACGGCCGCTTGAATACATGGGATGATGCCGCGCGACGCTTCAACGAGATATTGACAGCGCTGTCGAAGGACGATGTCAAAGCGTTGGAAAAGTTTATCAAGAGTGCGAAGATTTCACCCGGCCTGCCAACGCAGGAAAAGATCAAGAAGCTGGAAGACCTGGTGAAGCTGACGATTAAAATCGACGAGCAACGACGCGACGAAGCCCTTGGTTCCGTCGAGTCAATCATCAAATACAAAGTTGCATCGAAGGAGGGGATCACGCGCCTACTGGTCAACGCCTATGGGCAACTCGGTGTCAGCGTGCAGCCGGTCTTGACTTGCAGCCGCGAACGTGCTCACTTTGACCCCGACTTCGACACCTGGTCGTTCTTGGATGAGTATTTCCTGTTCTTCCCCGAGACAAAGGGGTTTCTAGCCCCCTATTTTCCAACTCGCTACCCACTGCTACCAGCTGAGTACATGGCACAGTATGGTCTCTTTGTCAAACCCATCACGGCGGGTGGAATCAACTCGGCAGTAGGACAAGTGAAGTTGATTCCGGCTGCTAGTTACCTGGCAAATCAGGACAACCTCGACATGGAGGTGCATTTCGACAATGCACTCGAACACAACATCGTGAATCAAGTGCGTCGCTTTACAGGCTATTCGGCTTACTTCTTGGCCCCGTTCTATGACGTCGCCAGCGATCAACAACGAAAGGAGATGCTCGAAGGATTGATCAAGGAAACGGCATCCGATCAGCAGATGTTGAAGCACTCGGCAGCTCGGGCCACCCGGGATGGCCTCGACTGGTTCGACGCGACTACGGAATTCAAGACGGCTGCCTTCCTGGAAAAAGCAGGGCCGAGAATCCTCTTCAAAGTTGGGCTCCTGATTGGGCCACAGGTAGAAATGTATAGCGACGATAAGCGCACCCTCGCCGTCGAGAATACCAACAACCGGAATTACGATCGCAAGATCCGCATCCACATCCCCGCGGGTTATACCGTGAAGAATGCCGACCAGCTGAAGTTTGACATCAAATACAACCAAACCGGCGACAATCCATTCCTCTTCAAATCCGACTATACCCTGGCGGGAGACGTCTTGGAAATCGTGATTTCTGAATTTTATAAGGAAATTAATTGCCCGGTAGAACGCTACGAAGACTTCCGAAAAGTGATAAATGCGTCGGCAGACTTCAATAAAGTGACCCTGGTCTTGGAGAAGGCCCGGTAGGCGATAATCGGAAATTCGGAAAATTCCTATCTTCGCATGAGCGTTTTACGGCCCCGTGCCCGACGCCCAGTAAGCAGTACCATTTTTTAAACTTATGCTGAAGAAACTGCCCCCTCTGTTCCGTAATTTCTACGTGGTATGTGGATTGGTGTTCTTGGTATGGATGACATTCCTAGACTCCAACGACCTCATTACCCGTTTCAAGATGGCCTCGAAGTTGGGTGACTTGCAAGAAGAGAAAGAGTACTATAACCAGAAGATCGTTGAGGTAGAAAAAGACCGCAACGAACTGATGACCAACCGGGAGCTCTTAGAGAAATTTGCTCGTGAAAAATACCTCATGCGCAAAGAAAGTGAAGACGTATTCGTGATTGTTGAAGAAGACTAGTGGTTATGACTCGAGTTGTCGGATTGCTATTGATGTTGACACTGTCCATCACGACAGCTTGGAGTCAACAACGATTCGGTGGAAATGGGCAATCGCGCAATAGTGCCGCAGGCCTGCCGCTAAAAGAACGTCTCTACTTCGGTGGCGGTGGTAGCTTCGGCACCGGCACCCACCCGTACTACGGCTTTAAGTATACCTACATCTCGGTATCGCCCCTCGTTGGGTACCGCATTACACTTCCTTGGTCGGCCGGCGTTCAGGTTACCTATCAAACCTATCGGTTCCCACAACAGGGCACCAACCTAGACCAATACGGCGTGGCGCCGTTCACCCAGTATCGGTTTGGAAAGATGTTCGGCTACGCGGAATACCAGATGCTCAGCGTCCCCACATTCGATAACTCGTCGCGTATGATGTACAAACGTCTACCCATCGGTGTGGGCTTCACCCAGCCCGTTGGATCCCGCGCCGCCCTCAACGTGGTGGCGTTGTACGATGTGTTGTACAACAGGGCTACCTCGCCGTTCGCAACACCTTGGATCGTGCGCGTATACTTTACCGCCGGCGGGATATCATTCTAGTACCAAGCCCATCTTATTCGCCAGCTCTCTCAGATCTTGAACGACTTTTTCGTTCAGGGGTATTCCCTCTTTGATTCGGATGGCTTCGTACGCGCGCTCGGGGTCGCCCGGAATCACCACGCCGGTTTGCCCATCTACCGTCTTCGCGGAACGAAAACGTTGAATCCAGTTGTCCATGTGATGTTTAAAATCCGCAGCGGGACGGAAGGCATCCACGCGCATCGCCCCAAAGAAGTGGCCAATACCATCTCCAACAGGATCGGCGGGTGGGGCCAGGAAACTTACGAAAGGAGGAACCCAAGGTCCATAATTCGCGCCACTGAGTACGGCAGAGAAGATATCCACCCAGGCGCCCAGGCAAAAACCCTTGTGACTCCCGTGGTCACGATCGCCCCCCAACGGAAGTAGTGCGCCACCATCTTTCAACTCATGGGGATTCGTCGACGGTTCTCCGTCCTTCTTTTGAATCCAGCCGGTGGGTGCCTCAGCATTTTTCCGTTGCAAAATCTCAAGCTTTCCGTTGGCGGCCGTTGTCGTCGCAAAGTCGGCCACAAACGGAGGTTGATCGCCAGCCGGTATCGCCACACAAATCGGGTTGGTTCCTAGCAATCGTTCCACCGAAAATGTGGGGGCCACCAATGGACTCGCGTTGGTCATCGCCATGCCTATCATATCGTGGTCCAACGCCATCATGGCATGTTGTGCCGCGATGCCAAAATGGTTGGAGTTTTTCACCGCCACCCAGCCAGTGCCGCACTTATTTGCCTTGTCGATGGCAATCTCCATCGCACGGGGTGCTACCACCAACCCAAGTCCACCATCGCCATCTACCACGGCGGTACTGGGCGACTCATGCACGACGCGAATCATCGGTTTGGCATTCACACGCTTCACTTCCCACAACCGAACGTAGCCACTTAAGCGGGCGACGCCATGGGAGTCGATCCCGCGCAGGTCGGCGCGAAGCAGCACTTGTGCCGCCAACCGTGCGTGTTCAGGTGAACTACCCATTTTTTGGAAGACAGCTTGTGCGAACTGCAGCAGCGCGTGGTAATTGAAGGTTGAATCCATAGCCCGCAAATTTAGGATAATGAAATCGGCCTCAAAGCGTTAAAAATGGCACAATTTCGGCATCAGTGGCGCGCAAGATGCCGTTGTTAATTATATCATAATTTTGCGGTGCCTCTGTGGAATGATCGGAACAGCGGCATCTTCGACTGGAAAAAGAAAAAGACCAATCTATATGTCAAAGTTCAAGTTGTTGTGGGTGGCGTCGTTGCTGGTTTCAATCAATGCACTCGCCCAAGTGGAAAAACCTGTTGAATCCAAGATCACATCCGTAACCGTGTTCTTGGCTAATGCGCAAGTGACCCGAGAAGTAAAGACTCGTATCGAACCCGGCAAGTCTACGCTAGTGCTCAGCGGACTCAGCGTCATGATCGACACCGAGAGCATTCAAGCTGCCGGTCGGGGTGCATTCACAATCTTAGGTGTCAGTCATCGCCAAAACTTCCTGTCGGAGCAAAATACGCCCAAGGCCCTCAAGGTGTTGAAAGATTCGGTCGCCTATTACAATAACCAACTAGTGCTCGAGCAAAGTCAAAAGGATATCCTCAACAAAGAGGAGCAGATGCTGCTCGCCAACCAAAGAATCGGCGGAAATAACCAAAACATCACCGTGGCAGAACTGAAGGCGATGGCCGACTTCTACCGGACGCGCTTGGGCGACATCGTGATGTCGAGGGCCAAGCAAGATGAAAAGGTTCGTAAGATCAGCATCCGTGTCGCCAAGTTGACGCAACAAATCAACGAGCTCGATGGCCAGTACTCACTGAATCGAAATGAGATACTCATCAATGTATCCGCAGAAGCGGCCACCGCTGCCGAACTGGAGGTCAACTACGTCGTGAGTAACGCAGGGTGGAGACCCACCTACGACTTACGTGCCGTGAACACAAAGTCACCCGTTCAATTATCCTACAAGGCCAACGTGTACCAGGCCACGGGCGAGGATTGGAAGAATGTGAAACTGAAATTGTCAAGCGCCAACCCCAACCAAGGCGGGTTAAAACCTGAACTGTATCCTTGGTACTTAGACTTTTACAAGCCTAGACCAAAGTTTAGCGCGGCTGGTTCGGTTCATCGCGGCGCAGCTCCGGCTGAAGCGAAGATGGCCGAAGAGGATGAAGCGTTGAGCGAACCGGTAGTAATGGCGTATACCCTGGCGGATTCTGTCACCACCATCCAAACGACTTTGAATACCGAGTTTGACATCGCCATTCCATACACGGTAAACTCTGGAACTAAACCTACGGCCGTAGACATCCGCAACTACGAAATGAAAGCCTCGTTCGAATATGCGGTAGCACCCAAGTTAGACACAGAAGCATTTTTGATCGCGTACGGCACCGGTTGGGAAGAGTTCAGTCTGTTACCTGGCGATGCGAATATCTTCTTTGAAGGCACTTTCGTAGGACAGACAGCCATTGATCCGAACAACCTGAAAGATACTTTGGCGGTGTCGCTCGGTCGTGACAAGCGCATCGTGGTGAAACGCGAAAAGGTGAAAGACTTGACTTCGCGCAAAGTGATTGGAACCACGCAACGTGAAAGTTACACGTGGGAAATTTCGGTGCGCAACACGAAGAGCGAGGCAGTGAAATTGCTGGTGGAAGATCAAATACCGGTTTCGCAGAACTCACAAATTGAAATCACCCTTGTCGATGTCGGTGGCGCACAACGCGACGTCAATACTGGCAAACTGACGTGGAAATTGGATCTACAACCGAACGAAACCAAGAAGGTCACTTACAAATTCGAAGTGAAGTATCCTAAAGGTGGAATCGTTTCGGGATTGTGAGTCAGCAGCTTGGCGAGAACACCTTCTTTCCACGAATAAGTGGAAACCTTCGAATTCGCAGCAGGGTCTCCGGTCTCCGGGACCCTGCGTTTTTTGCAAGAAGACACTTTTTTTATGAATCGATCGTTCGTGTAACTCGACTACCCAATTTCCAATGACCAAAGCTCACGTTCGGAGTAGATGACTAACGATATCGAACCCACTCCACTTGAGTTTCCCTCACTACTTCTCGCCATCCAGAAGTTCTCTCAAAACGCCCTCCTTCAAAGAATAGGTCGACACTTTTAAACCCTTGAATGGATGAAGTCGAAGGATGAAGTTTGCGAGCACGCACGCAACCACGATCATGTCGACGCGCATCTCGATCATGCCGGGTAATGACATGCGACCCGCCCGGTCATGGCGGAGAATGTCGTGGTAGAGTTCGGGAAAAGCTCCGATATCGAAGGGTGTTTCCGAATCCTCTGCGTAGTAAGGTAAGTTGTTGCGAAGGCAGAACATCTCACTCAAGGTATCGAAGGTGCCAGAAACCCCGACTAGGGTGACGGGGTTGTAGGTGCGCAAAGGGTCCTTTAGAGGTTCAAGCTGGAGATCGAGGAACGTTTCTAGAGATTCCACTTCGGCAGGCGTGATGGGATCGTTTTTTTGGAATTGTTCTAGAAGCCTCTGACCACCAATTTCAAAGCTTCGCTTCCACAAGATGCCATCGCGGTGCCCGATGATGAACTCTACACTTCCTCCGCCAATGTCAACCACCAATGCGGGTTCAGTCCCTAGATCCATCGCGGCTCGCACCCCTTGAAAAATCAAGTCTGCTTCCTCGTTTCCGTCGATGATGCGGGCATCGATTCCCGTTTGTTGCTTGATAGCTTCGACTAGCTCGCGGCCGTTGGCGGCGTTGCGGATGGCGCTCGTGCCAATAGCCACGGCTCGCTGAACATGGAATTCGTCCATGGTCATCCTGAATTTTTTCAACGCATCTAAGGCTCGTTGAAATCCCTCGGGTGTGATGGTTTTTTGGTTGATGCCGCCCTTTCCAACTTTCACCGCCGCGCGGTCGCGGTGCACGATCTTTCCTGCTGCCGAAAGCTCCGCAATCAACAGGTGAAACGTGTTCGTGCCCATGTCAATAATCGCCACGTTTGGGTGCTTGCTCATGCGTGAAATTTAGGGTATTTCGAGGAAAACGGTACGGATCGAGAAGCCACCCGCGGCTGGAGGATCCTTTTGCCCGAATCCAAAAAACCAACCTATATTTGGCGTCAACCACTTCTCAAACGATCATGGCGAAACGAAAACTTCCCGCTTCCGAAAAAGTACTTCAAGAAAAGTTCGACGAGTTGGAGCGCAAGAATCAAGAGTCGGAACTCGGCGGCGGCGAAAAGAGGATCGAACAACAACACCAGCGCGGAAAGCTTACCGCACGTGAGCGCATTGCGTTGCTGGTAGATGAAGGATCGTTTGAAGAGTTGGGTCGGTTCGTCATGCACCGCAGCAAAGACTTCGGCCTCGACAAGGAATATTACCTCGGCGATGGCGTGGTGACTGGTTATGGCACCGTCGACGGTCGTTTGGTGTACGTCTTCTCACAAGACTTCACAGTATTTGGTGGCTCGCTCTCCGAAACCCACGCCGAGAAGATTGTGAAGATCATGGAACTCGCCATGAAGAATGGCGCACCCCTCATCGGCCTGAATGATTCGGGTGGCGCGCGCATACAAGAGGGTGTCGTGTCGCTAGGGGGCTATGCAGATATTTTCTATCGCAACGTAATGGCGTCGGGAGTGATTCCACAGATCTCCGCCATCATGGGACCGTGCGCCGGAGGAGCAGTGTATTCACCTGCCATGACCGATTTCATCCTGATGGTTGAAAATACCTCGTTCATGTTTGTCACCGGCCCCAACGTAGTGAAGACTGTAACCAATGAGAACGTGACGGCCGAAGAACTGGGTGGAGCCGCCACGCACAGCACGAAAAGTGGGGTGACACATTTTGCCTGCTCCAATGAAGTCGAGTGTATTCAGCACATAAAAAAACTGTTGTCATACATGCCTCAAAACTGCGAAGAGGAGGCGCCGCGGACAGAGTATGAAGGGAAGGATGAAAGCCGTCCTGCGTTGAACAATATCATTCCAGCCAATTCCAATCAACCGTACGACATGCGAGATGTGATCCTCGGTGTCGTGGATGATTCGAGTTTCCTGGAAGTACATAAAGAGTTTGCGACGAATATCGTAGTCGGCTTTGCTCGACTGGCAGGCCGCAGCATCGGTGTGGTAGGAAATCAACCTGCTTCGCTCGCCGGTGTTCTCGACATCGATGCAAGTGTGAAAGGCGCCCGCTTCGTGCGCTTCTGCGATAGCTTCAACATCCCTCTGCTCGTGTTGGAAGATGTACCCGGCTTCTTGCCTGGCACAGATCAAGAATGGAACGCCATCATCACCAATGGTGCCAAGTTGTTGTATGCTTTTTCTGAAGCTACCGTCCCGCGCGTCACAGTCATCACGCGCAAAGCCTATGGCGGTGCTTATGACGTGATGAACTCGAAGCACATTGGCGCCGATCTGAACTTTGCGTGGCCGACAGCCGAAATCGCGGTGATGGGCGCCAAAGGTGCTTCGGAGATTATCTTCAAAAAGGAAATTGCGGAAGCCCCGGATCCGGTATCAAAGCTCAACGAGAAAGTGGATGAATACACCCGTAAGTTTGCGAATCCATATCGCGCTGCCCACCGTGGTTACATCGACGAGGTCATCTATCCCGATCAAACACGCGAAAAGTTGATCCGTGCTTTTCAGATGTTGGAAAACAAGGCCGCAGTGCTCCCGAAAAAGAAACACGGAAATATTCCGTTGTAGGATCGCAATTAATTGACAGCGCTACTTCTGCTTCTCCTCGCTTTTTTTATTGAAGGTAATAGAGGTAGAGTTCACACAGTACCGCATGCCGGTCAGCGTAGGGCCGTCATCGAATAGGTGGCCGAGATGTGATCCACACTTCGTGCAGACGATTTCCGTGCGGACCATGCCGAAGGAGGTGTCCTTGATTTTCTTGATGCGACCGCCGGCCAGTTCTTTATCGAAGCTTGGCCATCCGCAGTCGGAGTCGAACTTCATGTCCGAAGAGAAGAGTTGCTGTCCGCAGCCGGCGCATGAATACACGCCTTTTTCATTGTGGAGGTAGTACTTCCCTGTAAAGGGACGGTCGGTGCCCTTTTCACGCAACACATAGTACTGCTCGGGTGTCAATTTTGCCTTCCATTGGGCATCCGTCATCGATACTTTCTTAATGGTATCTGGTTCGTTGACGGCCTTAGAAGTCTGGTCTTTGGGTTGACCCTGTCCAGAACACGCGAAAAGGAGGGAGGCGAAAATAAACGACAGCGCAAATCTCATAACTCTTCAAATTTTTGATTGAATATACGGTAAACAAGGACGGGTCGGATTTGGTTTTCTTCGGTTTAAACCCCCAATTTTCTTCTAAATTTGAGGGTGTCCCGGCATAGTGCCTGGATTTAATTCAAGGAAATACCATGGATAAACAGAGCAAGAAGTTCCTCTACGAGTATCTCAACAACGCGTCGCCGACCGGATTCGAAACGCCCGGTCAACAGATTTGGCTCGACTACATCAAGCCCTACATCGACGATCAGATGGTCGACGTGTATGGAACCGCGGTCGGGATCATCAACCCGAAGGCGTCTTACAAAGTCGTAATCGAAGCACATGCCGACGAGATTTCTTGGTTTGTCAACTATATCACAGAAGACGGCTACATCTATGTTCGTCGCAATGGCGGTTCCGACCACCAGATTGCCCCTTCTATGCGGGTGAACATCCAAACTGAGAAAGGGATTGTAAAGGGCGTGTTCGGCTGGCCCGCCATCCACGTTCGTGACGCAGGCAAGGAAGAAACACCTACCCTCAAGAACATTTTCGTCGATGTAGGCGCAGCATCGAAAAAAGAAGTGGAGGAAATGGGCATACACGTAGGTTGCGTGATGACCTTCGAAGCAGACTTGATTGAACTTAATAAGAACTACCTCGTCGGTCGTGCGCTCGACAACCGTATGGGTGGGTTCATGATCGCAGAGGTCGCGCGTCGACTCCACGAGAACAAGAAGAAGTTGCCTTTCGGATTGTATGTGGTGAACGCCGTGCAAGAAGAAATTGGCCTTCGTGGTGCAGAAATGATTTCGCGTCGCATTAAACCCGACCTGGCGATTTGTACCGACGTGACGCACGACACGCAGTCGCCGATGTACAACAAGAAAGAAAGTGGTAATCTGAAGTGCGGCCTGGGACCTACATTGTGTTATGGCCCCGCCGTTCAAAACAACGTGTTGAAGATGATCATCCAAGTGGCGGAAAAGAAGAAAATCCCCTTCCAACGCCAGGCAGTATCGCGATCAACCGGAACTGACACCGATTCTTTTGCGTATTCTGCTGAAGGAGTGGCTTCTGCCCTCATTTCGCTTCCGCTGAAATATATGCACACCACGGTGGAAACCGTCCACAAAGACGACGTGGAAAACGTGATCCAATTGATTTACGAGGTGCTCTTGCAAGTGAAACCCGGCCAGGATTTCCGCTACATCAAGTAAAATCTTACACCGGAAAGGTGACAAAAAAGGTAGGCTTTTCCCCACGCCGGGAGGAGCCTACTTTTGTTTAACGCCAGCCTGAAAAAGAACGCAGATCAGGGCTGTAGACGCGCCGAAGAGAAACGGTTCAACCGAAATCCCAGCTACGTCTTAACTCAGCCTAGAATTCCAACGTTATCATTTTTCCGACGCGCGTTAAAGCCACCCTTCTATTCGACTGTTTTTATCTGTATTCGAGAAGTGAACGTGAGGCGGGAGCACTACCTGTAGTGCTGATTTTGAGCAGAAAACGATGATAAAAACAGATAACCTGTTACAAAAACTATTCGAGAACCCTCGGAACGTCGTGCTCGTCACCGATGAGCATTACAACATCCGATACGCGTCCTCTACGGTTGAATCCATCTTTGGAATCAAACCGCAAAGCATCGTTGGAAAAAATGGCTTCGATTTCGTTCCCGAAAATCGACGCGAAGAATGGCGGGCATGTCTCGACTCCGCCAACGGAAACCGATCGAGCGAAATCACCCTACACACAAGCGAAGGCGAAGAAGTCTTCTTCGATGTCACCGTCACCAATCAATTGGCGCACGATGAAATTCGAGGGATGGTCGTGTTCCTTTATAATGTGACCGAAAGAAAACTCCTGCAGGACAAACTGGAGAACGAGAACCACCAACTCGATCACGTCTTTTATAAGACGACGCACGACTTGCGCGCACCCCTGCGTTCAGCCCTCGGACTCATCCAGTTGGCCGAACTCGAACCCCACGAATACTTGAAATACCTCGGCTTGATTAAATCAAGTCTGTCGCGGCTCGATGCCATGATCGAAGAAATGAACCGCTTCTATCAGCATGAGAAATTAGCGATCCAAAATGAAAGGATCGACGTGCAAGTCGTCATTCAAAGAGAGATAGAAAATCTGCACAACATGCCCGAAGCCACCGACATTCGATTCGACGTCTTCGTGGATGGGGATATTCCCTTCTATTCGGATTCCCTTCGCTTTAGAACCATCGTGTCAAACTTGCTGTCGAACGCGATCAAGTATAGCGACCCCAAAAAAATGAGACGCTATATCCAGGTGTCCGCACACATTTTCAAGGATAAACTGTTCCTCACCATCGACGACAATGGAATCGGAATCGATCCAGAACACCAAGCAAAAATCTTCGATCTGTTTTACCGCGTTACGCCCGACAAGAAGGGCACGGGCTTAGGACTCTACATCGTGAAGGATACCATCGACCGGCTCCGTGGCCGCATTTATGTCAAGTCGAAAGCCGGAGAGGGAACAGCCTTTACCATCACGTTGCCGAATATAAGTCCCGTAGGCGTTACGCGTTAGACGCGCGTGAACGAGCGATCGAATCAGAGGCCTTCGCAGCCGAGTCTCTCGTCGTGAGGACTCTGCGTTACCCGAACACTCGATTTGTAAGAAAGAGCCTTCCAGAAAAAGGGCTCTCCAGTTGAGGAAGGCACTCGACCAAACGTCAGCCTTAACTTATTGAAAATGGCTAACCACATTCATTGTTTGGGTACTAGTCGATCTTAAAGCCGACTGCGCGGACGTCGTCCCAATAACCAGGGTAAGATTTGTTGACGACTTCCGGCGCGTGAATGGTGACGTCCATAAGTGTCGCGAGTGGCGCTAGCCCCATCGCCATGCGGTGGTCATGATACGTTTCGATGTCTACGTGGTGGATGCCATCGATCTTGCCAGGTTCGAGTCGCCACACGGCGCGCTTGGGTTCCACGATGGCCGCGTTGATCTTGGCGAGTTCTGCGCGTAGCGCCGCCACACGATCGGTTTCCTTGATATAAAGACTCTCCAGTCCCACGAAAGTGCCCACAATACCACGTGCGGCACACACGGGCAACACGGTTTGCGCGAGGTCCGGGCAATCTGTGAAGTCCCAGTCTACTTCCTTTTCCACCGGTCCCTTCTCGAGGTGCACACCGCCCGCATCGAACGTGGCCTTGGTTCCGAGGCGTGCCATAATGTCGACAATCGCGCGGTCGCCCTGTAGTGACTGTTCTGTCATGCCGGGGAGATAAATAGAAGCTTCGCGCGCCAATGATGTATAGGCAAACCAATAGCTCGCGGCCGACCAATCACCTTCCACCCGGTAGGGGTTCGGGCGGTACTGGCCATGAGGAATGGTGATCGTGTCGCCGACAAAAGTTGTTTTTACACCGAAGTGGGCCATGAGCGTGGCGGTCATTTCGATGTAAGGCTTGCTTCCCACCTTGCCCGTCAGTTTGATCCTGAGCCCCGAGGGCAGCACCGGGCCGACCATCATCAAAGCCGAGATATACTGGCTGCTCACATTACCGGGGATTTGTACCTCGTCGGTGACCTGCTTTGGAAAACCCTTGATGGCCATGGGAGGAAACCCATCTTTCTCAAGGTATTCCACCATAACACCCAAGCTTCGAAGGGCATCGACAAGCAGTCCGATCGGTCGTTCTTTCATTCGGGGCGTGCCCGTCATCACTTTATGTTGACCCTGGATGGCAAAGAACGCGGTGAGGAACCGCATCGTGGTACCCGCATCCATCACGTCGGCCACAGGATCGGTGCTTCCGACCAGCTTCGTCATTAAGACCGTGTCACGTGCGTCCGACAGGTTGCTAACAACTGGTTGGTTACCCGCCAATGCCTGCAAGATCAACGCGCGGTTGCTGAGACTCTTCGATGATGGTAGTCGTTGAGCGGTACCTTTTAATGAATGATTTTGATGGATGAGTATGTGTTTCACTGCAGTGTTATCGTTGTTCATCAGGCGGGGTTCGAAAAGTAGTTTTTATTGACGTTTTTTTTGAGCGGTCCGAAACAAATTCTTTTAATTAGTAGTTTAGTTGATTATGAATGCAAAGAAAGTAGCGATTGGGTTGGGCATCGCCGGTGGTGCGTTGTTGGCTGCGTGGCTTCTGACTGGCGACAGGAAAAAGAAGACCAAAGAGTTCGTATCTAAGAAAACGCAAAACCTTCGAGACGCCCTGAAGCGGGAGGTTAGAGCCTTCGACGATTCTGAAGCACACTACCTTTAGTGTGACTCGAAGAATGACAGCGCCTCACTTACCTGTTCCTCACTGACCTCCACGTCCCAAATGGCATGACCAATCCCCTGGGGTAGTGCCATAAGAATCTTATTGCCCTTATTTTTCTTATCCTGACGCATGATCTCTAAGATTTGAGGATCATCCGGCACCACAATTCGGCCGTAGATGCCCGTGAGATAGCTAACGATCTGTTGGGTGTCGGCATCGGTCAACAATCCTTTTTCTCGGGCGATATGACTTTCGGCGATCATCCCGGCAGCGATGGCCTCCCCATGAAAAAGTCGCTCCTCGGTTTCGAGGAGATAGGTCTCGAGTGCATGCCCAATGGTGTGGCCAAAGTTCAGCACCTTCCTTCGCCCTTTTTCTTTTGGATCTTCAGCCACCACGAGACTCTTGAAGGCGATGGAATGGCGGATGACCTCATTCCAGTCCTGTGCCGCCACATCTTTTTGGCGAATCTTATCCCACATCGCCCGGTCGCTGATCAGGCAGTGTTTGATTACCTCGGCGTAACCCGACCGCAGCTCCCGAAACGGTAACGAGCCAAGGAATGCGGGGCACACCAGCGTGGCCGCCGGTAGTTGAAACACACCGATGTGGTTCTTAAAACCCCGAAAGTCGATCGCGAGCTTGCCGCCCACGCTCGCGTCCACTTGCGCCAACAGCGTCGTGGGGAGGAGCAGGAAGTCGATGCCCCGCTTGTAGGTCGCCGCGCAAAACCCGCCCATGTCCCCCAACACCCCGCCACCTAAGATGATCACGAGCGAGTGACGGTCGAGCTTTTGATCTGTCATGAATTGCCAGATCAATTCACAGGTCGCCAAATTCTTTTGCGTTTCCCCCGGCTCCACTTCGAACACATCGTGTGGCGGCAAGTGAGGTTCTACCATCCCATAGCAATGAATTCGCGTATTCCTATCGGTAATCACGACTATTTTGGAATACGATTGCTTCTCAAAAAAGGGCTTGACGAGAATCGCTAAATCGGTGTGAACTTGAACCATGGGGCGGTATTTGTGCACTGCAAAAATAGGGTTTGCTAGTTTAACCGACGTTTCTTGCCGCAGCCGAGGCTGTATTTATATTTGTGCCCTTATTCAAAAACAACCGCGGTTTCTTAGCGGTTTTATCACACTAAAAGCGGGAGACGAATGGAAATTGAGCCCAGGGTACACTTCGAAGACACAGGCACTGCCTTTTCCTACAAGTCAGACCGGCAGCTCCGCAAAGCCAACTTGATTTTCACCCTCGTCAACAACCCGACGGTATCGGCCATTGCCACCTCTTTGGCGTCATGGTCGCTGAAACTCCACCTCCCTGTCAAGAGTCTCATCCGCAATACGATTTTTGAACACTTCTGCGGCGGCGAAACCATCGAAGAAAGCGAGAGGACTATCCAGGCGTTGGCCAAGTTCCACGTCGGCACCATTCTCGACTATTCGGTAGAAGGAGAAAAAACTGAGGCGGGCTTCGAGGAGACCACACGGCAGATACTCACCACCTTCGACAAAGCAAAGGGCAATGCAGCTGTTCCTTTTTGCGTATTCAAGGTTACAGGTATGGCCGACTCGGGTCTATTAGAAAAACTGCATGCCAAGCAAACGCTCACCGCAGAAGAAGAACAGTCGTTTTCGAAGGTTAAGTCTCGTGTAGAACGAATCTGTCGACGGGCCCATGAGTTTGGTGTTCCGGTTTTGATCGATGCGGAGGAAACATGGATTCAGGATCCCATCGATGAACTTGCTTACGAGATGATGGTGAAGTACAACCGGGAGAAGACGATCGTCTTCAATACGTTTCAGATGTACCGCCAGGACATGCCCACGAAACTGCGGGAAGCTTACCATCGGGCAGCTCAAAACAATCACTATTTGGGCGTTAAACTCGTGCGCGGTGCGTACATGGAGAAAGAAGCCGCCCGCGCACTTCAATTTGGCTACGCCAACCCGATTCATCCAACCAAGCCAGATACCGATCGCGCGTTCGACAACGCCTTGAAGTTTTGCCTGGACAACAAGCAACGTATTACGCTCATGTGCGGGTCGCACAACGATTATAGCAACAAGTTTCTCACCGTGTTGATGGAAAAGCACGGCATGAAACCCAATGACCCACGCGTGTGGTTTGCCCAATTGCTCGGCATGAGCGACCATATCTCGTTCAACTTGTCGAAGGCGGGTTACAATGTTGCTAAGTATGTGCCTTACGGTCCCGTTTCTGCCGTCATGCCGTACCTCATTCGCCGAGCCCAAGAGAATACGTCCGTCGCCGGCCAGAGCAGTCGTGAACTCAAGCTCATCCGAAAGGAATTGCAAAGAAGGAAGAATGGGTAATGCCGAACTCAAACGCGTGAGTTCAAGCAGCCCGTCGACTTAAATCACCCTAGAGAAAAGTTGATGGTCGGTTAAACACGATCACCTGCGTCGCGAGGTCGCGGCCCAGCGCCGTACCAAAGACAGGCGGATTTCTTATTTTTGCCCTCCAATTTCACTTTTTATCATCATGGCGTTTAGCGAACAAGAACTTCAACGGAGGCATAAGCTCGGCGAACTTCGGGCACTGGGGGTTGATCCCTATCCCGCACCGCTTTTTCCCCTGACACACCACTCGACCGACATCCTCAATGGTTTTTCGGAAGAGAAGAAGGACCAGTTCCTGAACGTAGCTGTCGCAGGACGTGTGATGAGTTTAAATGACAAGGGCAAGGTCCTCTTCATCAAACTCCAAGATTCAAAGGGCGTGATTCAGCTGTACCTACGTCGCGATGACATTTGCCCCGGCGAAGACAAGAATCTGTTCGACAAAGTAATCAAGCACCTGCTCGACCTGGGAGATATTATCGGGGTGAAAGGATTTGCCTTCGTCACTCGAACCGGCGAGACCACGATCCATGTGCAAGAGTTCACCTTGCTCAGCAAGTCTTTGAAGCCACTGCCTGTGACGAAGCGCGACGAACAAGGTCATGTATTCGATGCCGTAACGGATCCCGAGTTCCGCTATCGTCAACGGTATGCAGACCTAGTGATTAATCCTGAAGTAAAGGAAACGTTCATCAAGCGTACGAAGATGATCAATTCCATCCGCCAGTTTTTGAACGATCGGGGCGCTTTGGAAGTTGAGACACCCGTGTTGCAGTCTATTCCTGGGGGTGCAGCCGCGCGACCCTTTATCACGCATCATAACGCCCTCGATGTACCGTTCTACTTGCGCATCGCCAACGAGCTGTATCTGAAGCGTCTCATCGTCGGAGGATTTGATTGGGTCTATGAATTCAGCCGCGACTTCCGCAACGAAGGGATGGACCGTACACACAACCCTGAGTTCACCATTCTAGAGTTTTACGTCGCATACAAAGACTACTTCTGGATGATGGAGACAACCGAACAGCTGCTCGAAAAGGCGGCACTCGATGTCAACGGTGCAACAGATGTGAAGGTCGGCGACCACACGCTAAGTTTTAAGGCCCCCTTCAAGCGGGTGAGCATTTATGATGCGATCAAGGAACACACCGGTATCGACATCAGTCAAATGGACGAGGCGGCGTTGCGGGATGTGTGTAAGAAATTGAACATAGACGCCGACCCTAAAGTGGGAAAAGGAAAGTTGATCGATAACATTTTTGGTGAGAAGTGCGAGATGCACTACATACAACCGACGTTCATCACCGATTACCCCGTGGAGATGAGTCCGCTCACCAAGAAGCACCGTTCGAAACCCGGTGTGGTGGAACGCTTTGAATTGATCGCCAACGGGAAAGAAATAGCCAACGCCTACACGGAATTGAACGACCCGGTAGACCAACGCGAACGATTCGAAGATCAGGTGAAATTGATGGAACGGGGCGACGATGAAGCCATGTTCATCGACTACGACTTCCTGCGCGCCCTCGAATACGGCATGCCTCCCACGGCAGGCATCGGGTTCGGGATTGATCGAATCGTCATGCTCATGACGAATTCGCACTCTATCCAAGATGTGCTATTCTTCCCGCAAATGAGGCCAGAAAAGTTCGAGTAGCTTACAGCTGATCCAAGAATGTCCTCTGACGATCGAGTTTCAAGTCGCGAAGCATGCCCGATTTGATACCGATGGTGAAGTTGTAGTTCTGGTACCGACCGAAGGGTACCCAGCTGAGACTCACTTGCCAGCAGTGTAGGTCGCGACGAATACCAAATTGGCTTTGCGTGAACTTCTTGCTCTGGAAGTCAAAACCCGAGTTGAAGTCGATCTTCCATTTTTCCGTCACAGAAAGGTCTCCATTGAAGCGTATGGCTTGGGTGACCACCGATTTCTCGTAACCAAGTTTTGAATAAGCCACCGTGTAGTTTACGCGCAAGTTCCACGGAATGTCGAAATCAACATACACCTCGGGGTTCCTCAGCAAGTAATCCTTGTCGGTCTGTGAGATGTCCGCCTTCGCAATCTTGTCGCGGGTATTCTTGTCCTTGTCGCGACCTTTCGGGTTCAAGTTCGTTGAGAAGTTGAAGTTGATGTTGCTCAACTGCCCAATCCGGAAAGGATGGTTATCCTGCCACACGTATCGACTGATCTTGGTTTGAGAAATCACACCCTTCTCATTGATGGAGTTCAAAATATATTGGTAGGGATCGATCGTGCCCCCTACGTTGATATTGAGCTTTCCGTCCAACACGTTCGTGTTCGCCGAGAGCGCAAACGACGACAACTTGAACGAATCCGCCAACAGGTTGTATCCCGAGGAGATTGAAAGCGAGTTGAGCAAGCTAATCTTTCGATCGACGCTGTCTTTGGTGCCATGCACTTTCATTTCGACAGTGTTTCCCAAGCTAAAGCCGATGGATCCCGTGCGACCAGCTTTCGACGAACCATAAATAAAACCTTCATGGCTTGATTTGATCACCTCTGTTTTTCCCACTTGGAAGTGCTGATAGTAGCCATAACTCGATTTGGAGAAATCGGGCTGGAAGGCATAACTCACGCTTGGGTTAATCACATGGCGAATGGCTTTCACCCTTGCTGCTGGGTTTTTGTTCACCCACATTCCGTAGATACGCGTCGTGAAACCGATAGATCCGGAGTAATTCACGATCCGGTTGAATCCTTTTTGAGTTCCCTGCACCACCACGTCGGTTGAGTCGGAGTTATAACCCCAAACAAGCTTCTCGAAGTACCAGGTTTCGTCGTAGCTAATCGCTGGACTCAACGTGAAGTATTTGAATACTTTGATCGACGTTCCCAACGGGAAACTATGACGTACGCCTTTGTCCGCGTTCCGAAACAAGGTGGGAAGTGTTTGAAAGTTGAAAGGAGCAATGCTGTCGGTCGGCGTGGTCTCTTTTACATTTTTGATCTTGCCGAGGTTGTTCGTGATGCGGTTGGTAGCCGTAGACGTGAGTTTGAATGCCAAGTTTTGCAAGACGCGACTGCTCGATTTCTTGAACGGATATACGTTGTTCATGTTGAAACTGATGTCCGGTGCGGGTAGGTCCACCTGCTTCGTGAACAAATCTTGGCTATGACGCAGGTTGATACCCACGTTGAAAGGCGTACCGGCAAAGGTTTTTGAATATGAGACATTTGAACTCAACTTACGCGATGTCTGGTCTAAGCGCGAACTTGTAGCCGCTTGGTTCAGCGATAGCACGTTGTTGGTGGTGTAGGAAGAGGTGGCGGCATTTACCGACGCCGAGAAACGACCCGTGCCTTTTGTTTGGGGAGAGTGACTCCAAGTGAGGCGGAAGTCTTTCGTCCGTTGGTTGTCTTCGATGTTTTGCGACAGGCGGTTGTTGGTAAAGTTAAAGCCGAAAGTTCCTGAATACCGGTAGCGCACTCGATAGTTAGAGGTGATGGACATAGCGCTAGATCCTTTCGAGTAAATGTCGCCTTGAATCCCGAGCTTCATCTTGTCGCTGATGTCGAACCAATAGCCGCCATTCTTAAGGAAGAAGCCACGGACTTTTTCCTCGCCGTAGGTTGGCATCAGGATGCCACTGCGGCTCTTGCGTTGTTGTGGAAATATGCCGAACGCGAAACCGAGCGGCGTAGGGACGTCCATGAATTCCATGTAGAAGGGTCCCGACACGATTTTGTCGCCGGGTATAGCTTTCGACTTCCACGAGATGATTCGAAAATGGGGGTGGGCTAGGTTGCAAGTGGTATAGGCATTCCCAATGCTGAAGAGTTCGTTCCTGTTGTTCTTATACACAAGGTCGCCATGGATAAAACCATCACCTTGTGTGGTCACCACTTCGGTGATCTGTGCGCGTTTCGATTTGAAGTTGTAAACCATGTCCTTCGTTTCGTATACGCTACCACCGTCTTTGAAGATTGGAAATCCGACACGTCGACCTAGCGAGTCAAGTTTGCCGTTGGCGGTGATGGTGGAGGTGACATAGTCGATGATGATCTCTTCCGCCTCGAGCTCGATGGTCCCATACTTGATTTTCGCGTCGCCGTAGAGCTTGATGATCTTCTGTTTCATGTCCGAGTTGATCGAATCCCGGGCTGAATAGGTGATGGTGGTCTCGATGTCGCGCTTGGGGGGGCGTTTCAAGGAGTCGGGCTGCGTTTTTAAGGTATCATTTTTGACCTGAAGGGAGTCGATCCGAGCCGGGGGCACCGTGTCACGGCGGGCGGGAAGCTGACCGGCAGGTGCCTTAACGGGTCGTTCCACCTGGGCGTGGGCGCCGGGAAGAGAAACAAATGAAAAAACAACCGTAAAAATGAGAAGAACACGAAACTTCACGACTTCCGAATTGATACCCAGCTGTTTATCATTTAGTGAAAAATTCACAATTTTGCGCAAAGGTATTGCAAATACTTCACACATCGCGAGGGTCGTGGCTTATATACGGAAATGGGACAGCTCTAAAACGGGGCTCGGAAAAGCAATAACCTTGCTAGTTTTTTCGTCCCTCTTGGGGATGACCCAAGCGCAAGCCCAAGCGAACGCCAATAAGCTCGATGTCGTCGTCATCGACGCGGGGCACGGTGGCAAGGATCCCGGCACCCGAGGGTCGTATACCAAGGAAAAAGATATTGCCCTAAAAGTGGCGGTCAAGTTGGGCGACATCATCGAACAGAACTTGAAGGACGTCAAGGTGTTGTACACCCGGAAGAAGGACGTTTTCGTGGAACTCGACAAACGGGCCAAGTTCGCCAACGACAACCATGCCGACGTATTTATCGTGATACACGTCAATTCCCTGCCCGAATCGACCCCCAACGACCGGAAACAGTCGATCATGGGGACAGAGACGTACGTGCTGGGACTACACAAAAGCGAGGCGAACTTCGAAGTGGCAAAAAGAGAGAACTCCGTTATCTTCTTGGAAGACAATTACCAGGAGAAGTATGGCGATTTCGATCCGAACTCACCGGAATCGTACATCTTTCTCTCCTTGAACCAGTCGGCCAACTTGGAGAGCAGCCTTTTGCTTGCCGCCAAGATTGAATCGCAAATGAAGACCAAAGCTGGGCGCAAAAGTAAGGGTGTGAAACAGGCCGGTTTTCAGGTGTTATGGCAAACCACGATGCCCGCCGTATATTGCGAGATCGGATACCTCTCGAATACCAAGGAAGAAAAGGAACTGAACGACCCGAAAGTACAAGAGAACATCGCCTCGGCTATTTTCCGAGCATTGAAGGAGTATAAGGCACAAGTAGAAACAATAAACTAAGATTGTGAACAAGGAACTGAAAGTAGGTCTCTTTACGGCGTTGGCTTTGGTCCTCCTCTACTTTGGTGTCGACTACCTCAAAGGGCGCGACTTCTTCGAACGCACCCATAAGTATTATGCCATCTACGACAACGTCGATCAACTGCAGGTGGCCAACCCAGTACTCGTAAACGGGTTCGCCGTCGGCCGCGTGAGCAGCATCCGAATCTTACAGGAACAGGAGAACAAGGTACTCGTGGAACTCGATATCGACTCCGATATTCTTCTGGGAGACTCCACACGTGCGATCCTCGATAGTGATTTCCTGGGCACGAAGTCGATCTTGTTGAGTATCGGACCGGTGGGCACACCGAAGCAGAACAGGGATACGATCCACGCCGAAGTGGCAAAGAATATCTTGCAGACGATCTCTTCAACTGCCGAGCCCGTCGCAGACAACTTGCAAACAACCATCCGCAAACTCAACGCAGTACTCGACAACCTCGCTAAGAATACCCAATCACTCGATCCAATCATCGCCAAGTTTCAGAGCACGCCGGATAAAATCAATAGCGCGCTTACATCCACCACGGACCGCCTCGCGGAGTTAACCAGTTCGATCCACAGCACGACCGAACACTTAAACCAGACCATGTCGGAGTTGCGGCCGACGATCAAAAACTTGCAGACGTTCACCGATTCGCTCAAGCGCGTGGAGTTGAACAAGACGTTGATTAAGACCCAGCAGACCATGAACAAGTTGAATGAAACGCTGGCGAAGCTTAACAAGGGCGACAACACGGCAAGTAAGTTGCTAACCGAGGACTCCTTGTATGTCAACCTGAACAAGCTCTTGATGAGCATGGATACCCTCGCCAAGAACTTCAACGACAACCCTAAGCTCTTCCTGGCCCCCCTCGGAAAGAGCAAGAAGAAAGTAGACAAGGCCCGTAAAGAGGCAGCCTCCAAAAAGTAGTTCGTCGCAACTACTTCGAACTAGATGTGGCTCAAGTTGGTCGCGTGCATAACAACGACGGCTGCCATCGCTGCGCGCACGAAGACGAGGAGTTAAAAACCCACATACTTTGGATTTAGAATTCAACAAGAACGAGGACAGGAACAAGCAAGCAGTTTCTTCCCTTCGCATGAAAGCGAAGAAGACGATGTTGGGCGGTGGTGAAAAAAAGATCGAAGAGCAACATCAGAAAGGAAAACTAACTGCACGTGAAAGGATTGAATACCTGACCGACAAAGGATCGCCATTCTTAGAAATAGGTCTCTTTGCAGGCGACGGAATGTACGCCGAGCAAGGTGGATGCCCTAGCGGTGGCGTGGTGGCAGGCATCGGCTACGTATCTGGGCGCCAATGCATGGTCGTGGCAAACGACGCCACCGTAAAAGCTGGGGCATGGTTCCCGATCACGGCCAAGAAAAACTTGCGAGCCCAGGAAGTCGCTCTGGAAAACCGCCTCCCGATCATTTACTTAGTTGATAGCGCCGGTGTCTTCCTTCCGATGCAAGACGAAATCTTTCCCGATAAGGAACACTTCGGTCGACAGTTTCGCAACAACGCGAGGATGTCGGCGCTTGGGATCGTGCAAGTCGCGGCCATCATGGGAAGTTGCGTCGCGGGTGGTGCCTACCTGCCAATCATGTCAGATGAAGCCATGATCGTGGACAAAACCGGATCGATCTTCCTGGCTGGCTCCTACCTGGTAAAAGCAGCCATCGGGGAAGATGTGGATAACGAAACCCTCGGTGGCGCCACCACACACTGCGAGATATCGGGCGTAACCGACAACAAGTTTCCCAACGACCAAGCATGCCTCGACTACATTCGGTCGCTGTTCGACAAAATGGGGAAACACCCATCGACAGGCTTCGACCGCGTAAAGAGCGTCTCACCAAAAGAAAAGGAAGAGGAAATCTACGGCTTGCTTCCCGCCGATCGGGTAAAACCATACGACACGCTGGATTTGATCAAACGTTTGGTCGATAACTCCGAGTTCGAAGAGTATAAAGCACTCTACGGCAAAACGATCATTTGTGGGTATGCGCGGATAGACGGTTGGGCTGTCGGTATTGTCGCGAACCAACGCAAGATGGTGAAGACGAAGAAGGGCGAAATGCAAATGGGCGGGGTGATCTACTCCGATTCCGCTGATAAGGCGGCACGATTCATCATGAACTGTAACCAAAGACGTGTGCCCCTAGTTTTCTTGCAGGACGTCAGTGGCTTTATGGTGGGGAGCAAATCGGAGCACGGGGGCATCATTAAAGACGGAGCCAAAATGGTGAATGCGATGGCAAACTCCACGGTTCCGAAGTTCACGATCATCGTGGGCAACTCGTATGGTGCTGGCAACTACGCCATGTGCGGCAAAGCGTATGACCCTCGTCTCATTTACGCGTGGCCCACCGCCCAAATTGCCGTGATGAGTGGGGCTTCCGCGGCGAAGACGTTGTTGCAAATACGCGTAGCATCGTTAAAAGCTCAGGGTAAGACTATTTCGAAGGAAGAGGAAGCAGACTTACTGAAAGAGATAACCGATCGTTACAACGAGCAGCTAAGTCCCTATTACGCCGCCTCGCGCCTCTGGGTCGATGGTGTGATCGATCCCCTTGAGACACGAAAAGTTATCTCGATGGGCATTGAAGCTGCCGATCATGCACCGTTAGAAAAATTCAACGTAGGCGTCATCCAAACGTAGGTGTGATCGTCTGATCATTTTACTATCTTGAAACCGTGGAAGAACGAGAATTAAAGGCCTTAGTATCACTCCTCGACGACGACGACAAGCAAGTGGTGTCGCATGTAGAAGAGAAAATCTTGTCGCTGGGAACAACGATCATCCCACATCTCGAAAAAGAGTGGGAGACTACCTTCAACCCCACAGTACAGAAACGCATCGAAGAACTCGTTCACACGCTCCAATACGACTTATTGAAAGAGCGAGTACGGGCTTGGTATCAGTCGCCGGAGCAAGACTTGCTAGAGGGCATGTGGATCGTTGCGACGTACCAATACCCCGAAATTGAATTGACCAAGTTGCGACAAGACCTCGAACAGATCTACTACGAAACTTGGCTCGAGTTCAAGCCGGACCAATATCCATTCGATCAGGTGAAGGTGATCAACGGAGTTTTGTTCAATAAATTGAAGTTTGGGGCGAACACCAAGAACTTTCATTCACCCGGCAACTCGATGATCAATGTCGTACTCGAAACCCACAAAGGAAATCCGATTACCCTGTGTGTCATCTACATGTTGGTAGCCCAGAAACTCAAGCTTCCCGTGTACGGTGTCAACCTGCCGAATCTTTTTATCCTCACGTACAAAGATCAAAACCATACATTCTACATCAACGCGTTCAACAAGGGATTGATTTTTTCGAAACAAGACATCGAGAACTATATCCACGAGTTGCACCTGGTGCCGCAGCCATCGTTCTTCGAACCCTGCAACAGCGTCGACATCATCCGCCGTGCCATGCGAAACCTTATCATGAGCTTCGAAAAAATGGGCGAACACGCAAAAGCCGAAGAAGTTAAATTGCTCCTAATCGAGATTTCGGACGGAGGAGAGTTGGGGGTGTGAGGGACGATGGAGAAGAGGCGACGATGGGACGAGATGTTAGAGGGTGAAGGCGAGTGCGAAGGTGGGTTGGGCGGAGTAGCCAAGATCAATAGAGGTTGACATCAAGTTAGTTTTGATCGTTCCACGAAGTGTGCCGCGTTCGTGAAGGGTAAACGGGTCAACAAGAAGTTGGGTGGAAAAATGCAGCCCACGCTCGCCGTGAATTTTATACAACGCTTCTTTCGCACACCAATACACACAGTGTTTCAAGACGTTGTCCCCCGCATCAAGCTGCTCTTCCAAACTCAGCACTCTCGGTGCCACGCGCAGAAGCTTTTCCTTCGGCTGCTCCACATCAATACCCACAGCCTTCGCACGATGAAGCTGCGCCGCCACATAAGGCGTGGAATGCGAAAGTGACACCTCCACCGGAAGCCCCATCAACAAGGGTTTGCCAAAAGGGTTTTTTGTGATACCACGGTAACGGAGACCGAAAGCCTCAACCAAAGTTCTCACCAGTGACCTTCCCGCAAGAAACTCCATCCGTTTTTGGGGCACGACCACATCTGCGGGACAAGACTCGCCCGCCATCATGCGCAGGTCTTCTTCACCCTCGGTTATCCGCCAAAGGCCCCACACGCCGTCGACTCCTACTTGTTCGGTTTGCACCAAGGGCATTGGTAAATCGGGTTATTGGTTACAATTTTGAGAATTATTTCACGGATCAACTAATCCACCGTCTACCGGGTTGAGTGAATATGAATCCGATCCAAGTTCAAAAGATACATTCATTGACCGGCCATCGCGATGGTGTGTATACCGTTGTGTCGGGACATTCCCCCCAGCATGTTTTCTCCGGTGCCGGCGATGGAATGGTCGTTCTTTGGGACCTGGCAGCTCCGCAAGAGGGCGACCTGATCGCCCGGTTGCCCAACTCCGTGTATGCACTCAAGTATGTCGCCGATCGCGAGGTGGTGGTCGCCGGGCATAACTATGACGGCATTCACCTCTTGGATTGGCGTGCGAAAAAGGAGGTGGCCTCGCTCAAGATGACGACCGCGGCCATTTTCGACATCCAAGCCGTAGGCGATAACCTCTTGGTTGCGACTGGAGATGGAACACTGACGGTTGTTGACATCAACACACTCACCATCCGGGCCAAGCAACAACCGACCAGCGCCAGTGCTCGGACCATTGCGATCCATCCGGCCGGAGGGGAATTCGCCGTGGGCTACAGCGACCATTTCATCCGGATCTTTGACCTGTCAGATTTCTCCCTGAAAAAGGAATGGCAGGCGCATACCAATTCGGTATTTGCCCTTCGTTATAGCCCAGGCGGCCATTTTTTGCTCAGTGGCGCCCGCGACGCCCGGCTGAAGGCCTGGGATGCCGCGGCAGGATACACGCTGGGCGAAGAGGTGGTCGCACACATGTATGCCATCAACTCCCTCGATTTTAGCCCAGATGGTAAACATTTTGTAACTTGTAGCCTTGATAAGTCGATCAAGCTGTGGGATGCCGATCGACTCAAGCTTTTGAAAGTCATAGATAAGGCCCGCCACGCTGGCCATGGCACCTCGGTTAACAAGCTGCTGTGGACAGGGTTCGATGGGCAAGTGGTGAGCGCAAGCGACGACCGCACGATCTCTGTCTGGAAATTCATTTTTTAAACTAGAATACCCACGTCATGAAAATCACTCCGCTGGAAATCCGCCAGAAGACCTTCGAGCGTACCCTTCGCGGTTACGACAAGGATGAAGTCAACGCATTTTTGCTGAGCCTTTCCCAGGAATGGGAACGCACCGTCGACGAAGTTCGAGAGTTCAAGTCGAAGCTTGAAACCGCCGAACGCGAGGTCGTGAAACTTCGCGAAGTTGAAAACACGCTTTATCGTACGCTGAAGACAGCTGAAGACACCGGTGCCAGCGTGATCGACCAAGCGAATAAATCGGCCGAGTTGCTGCTCCGCGAATCACAAATGAATGCCGATGCCCTCGTGAACGAAGCGAAGACCAAGGCTCGCAACCTGATAGAAGAAGCCGAACTCACCACGCGTCAATTACTCGACGAAATGGAGGAGCGCCTTAAAGGCCTCGCCGATCAATACAAGACATTAGAACTACATCGCGACAACTTGCTCGCTGATTTGAAACGTTTCGCCGGTGAAACCATCGATCGCGTCGAACGCGCCAAAGCAAGCGGTCGTGAATTCAGCCCGGACACATTCTTGAACGCCGCCCGTCGCGAAGCGAAAAAAGCGATCTTCCCCAACGAAACAGAAACTTCGTCGCGTAAGCCAGCTCCCCAACCCGAGAAAGCCACGACGCCAGAGAAATCAGAACAAGAAAAGCTGGTGCACGATCACCTGGCCACGGAGAAAATCCTGGTTGAAGCAAAGGCAGTGTACGCACAACCGCGCGTCGCCAAAAGCTTCTTCGACGACATTCAGTAGTGTCCGATGACGGGTAAGGTTATCCTTCAAGGTTTGGAATTCCACGCTTACCATGGCGTGTATCCACACGAGCGCTCTTCGGGCAACAAGTTCGAGGTCGACATTGAAGTCGACACTAGGTTTGCTGCTTCAGCCTTTCAAGACGATCTGTCTGGAACGATCAACTATGAAGACCTCTACTCCCTGATCAAAACCGAGATGGAAAAGCCATCAAAGCTTTTGGAAACGGTGGCACATGCTATCGCCGTTCGAACGCTTGAATCATTTCCGTCGGCGATGGCCGTAGCCGTAAACATTTCGAAGTTCAATCCCCCGATAGGAGGCGTGTGTCGAAAGGCAACAGTGTCGGTAAGTCGGGTGCGCGACTGAGTCTAGACAAATGTAAATCCTCGCTCCGTCTCGCGCTCTACCCAATCGACTTCTTTGCCGATGACATACATCGTGTGTTTTTTGTCGACCAACACGCGAATCCCTTCGATGTGGTAAGCGATGTCTGATTCGCGTTCTTTGTCGAACCCGATAATGAGTTGGGCTCCGCCGCAACCATGACCTCCGCGCACGCCGATCCGAAGACCATATTCGGCAGGAATGTTTTTCGTCGACATGATCTTCTTGACTTCTTCTGCCGCACGGGCCGACAGTTGTACAGGCTGTAATTGATCGAACATTGTTGCGGGCACTTGCTCTTCTACGGGAGCAACAAATTTCATTGAAAAATAGTTAATTTTCGATGAAATAAACTCGTATGGAAGCATTGCTAGACTTCGTGAAAATATTGGTTCCCGCTTCGATTGTGTTGTACGCGGTGTATCTCATGGTCCGCTCATTTATCATCAAGGAAATCGAGCTAAAGAAGCTGGAGATTCGCGCCCGAAGCATCGAAACGATTCTACCTATACGCATTCAAGCCTACGAAAGGGTTACCCTGCTGCTAGAGCGGACGTCGCCCCAAAACCTTTTGGTCAGGGTGAACCAGCCTGGACTTACCTCACGTGAATTTCAGAAACTTCTATTGGAGGAAATTCGAAACGAGTACAACCACAACGTATCACAACAGGTGTACATCAGTGAAGAAGTGTGGTCACAAGTCAAGAATGCAAAGGAGGACTTGATCATGGGTATCAACGAAGCCGCTCAGTCGGTTCCCAGCGACGCCCCATCCATTGAACTGGCAAAGCGAATCTTTGAAGTCACGTTGAGTAAAAACGTCGACCCCACTGCTCACGCCTTGAGTGAGTTGAAGAAGGAGATACAACGCGTGTTTTGATCCGTTGCCACGAACATCCGCACAAGAGATGATTGCCGTCATTCAAAGAACGCAGGCTGCATCGGTCACGATCGATGGGAAGATGAAGTCCAAGATCGACAAAGGATTGTTGGTGCTGGTGGGTATTGAGGACGCCGACAACGACGAAGACCTCTCTTGGCTGGCTTCCAAGATTGTCAACCTACGGATTTTTAACGACGCAGAAGGTGTGATGAACGTGAGCGTGAAGGACGACGGTGGCGACATCATTGTGGTGAGCCAGTTCACCTTACATGCAAGCACGAAAAAAGGAAACCGCCCTTCGTATATCAAAGCTTCGAAACCACCTATCGCCATTCCGATTTATGAAAAGTTCGTGGCCGCCGTCGCCGCTGAATTGGGTAAGCCCGTCCAAACCGGCGAGTTTGGTGCAGATATGAAAGTGGAACTTCTCAACGACGGACCTGTTACCATCGTCATCGATACGAAGAATAAGGTTTAGGCCGGGCGACGCGCTGTGCTCCTTAAATTATTAGAAGACCCAAATTACTGAAGCGCGAGTGTCAGGAAGATCGCGTTACCGATTACGTATAACGTAACGATGATGACAGCGCCACGACGGTTGGTGCGTTCCGACAACTCCTTCTTGCCAAGGTCGTACTGACGAAGAGCGATCGCCGACACGAGGAGGATGCCAAAGATTCCAATAAACGTGAGCGCGTGCAGCGAATCCACGAGTGTGAATGCCGAAGACTCGGGTAACAGCGAATCGATGATGTATTTATTACCGACAGCCGCAAACAAACCACCCACAGGCAAACCGAATCGGGGTTCCATTTCGGAGGGGTGCGGTGTGAAACTGATGGTCGCAATCATGAATGCGATATACATGCCCAAGAAGATCTTGAAGAACATGCCGATCGCACTTCGCTGGAGCCCAATGTTCACATCGAACGAACTGAAGTTCTGCCCTTTGCTGGTCGGGTCCCCGAAGCCGGTGAGGTAGTCGTTTACACTTTCTTCGACTTTGAATCGAGTCACATTCCATCCATCGATCGCTTCTTCAGGATCGAGGCTGCTTCCGAGTGTGTCGGGCTCAAAAATGAGTCGACGCTTGTCGAACAAGGTGTTCTCGATGTGCATGCGCAAGCTTTGTTGATCGAAGGGGAAATCGTGTACGTTCCAGTTCTGTTTCATCGTACACTTCATCTTCATGATCACCCACGCTTTTCCGTCAAGGCTGTCTAGAATAGATTCTTGAATTTCGATGTCCTTGGCGTTGGGAATGTCCAGTTGGCGACTGAAGTCAAACTCGGGATTGTCGTAAAGGAACCAAAGCCAGAACCGCAGCGTGTACTCCTTATCTCGGAAATTGATGTCGTGCACACTGATGATGTACACCCCTGCTTTTACAGTGTCAGGGTGCGATTGCGTGGGTCGGAAGAGGTTCTCGGAGCCAGCGAATGCGCCCGCGCCAAAAAGCAGCGCCAACGCGAGAAAAAGGGGCTTCATACCCCGAAAGATATTTAAAAATTTAGGATTTAAGATTTAGCACCCGGCCCGACCCCTAAACCTTAAATCCTAATTCTTAATTCATAATTCTTAACTCTTAATTCTCAATTCTCAATTCTAGTTCCTTATCTCTTTTCCACCTTCCCCTTCATCTCCCCATTCCCTTTCACGAACGTTTCGAGCATGTTGTCCATCTCCCACAGCATGTGCATGATCGACTCTTTCGCGCGGTAGCCATGGCTTTCGTAGGGTAGGAGGACGTAGCGGGCGGTTCCACCGTGCCCTTTGATCGCATTGTAAAAACGCTCTGTTTGAATCGGGAACGTGCCTGAATTGTTGTCCGCCTCGCCGTGAATCAGGAGAATGGGCGTCTTGATCTTATCGGCGTAAGAAAATGGTGACATGTTGTAGTACACCTCGGGAGCTTCCCAGTAAGTGCGTTCCTCTTGTTGGAACCCAAAAGGAGTAAGGGTACGGTTGTACGCTCCACTTCGCGCGATGCCCGCCTTGAAAAGGTTGGAATGGGCAAGGAGGTTGGCGGTCATGAATGCGCCGTAGCTGTGTCCGCCTACGCCAACCCGGTTGGGATCGACGTAGCCCAGCGACGCCGCATGGTCGATAGCCGCTTTAGCGCTTGACACCAGTTGCTCCACATAAGTATCGTTTGGCTGCTTGTCGCCTTCGCCCACGATGGGGATGGACGTGTTGTCGAGAATGGCGTAGCCACGCACGATCCAGAACAGTGGACTACCCGATCCAATGCGGGTAAATGTATACGGCGAACCTTTCACTTGACCTGCGCTCTCCTTCGACTTAAACTCTACAGGGTAAGCCCACAAGAACGCAGGCAGCGGTCCGTCTTCTTTCTTGTAGCCAGCAGGTAAGTATAGATTTGCAGTAAGGTCGACGCCATCGGCACGTTTGTACTTCAGGATTTCTTTTTTAACGCCCTTCAATTGAGGATACGGATGCGGGAAGTTGGTCACCTTGGTCAAAGACTTCGTGCCAGCGAGGCGTAAGTAATAATTGGGGTTCTCATCTGGCGACTCACGCGACGTCAGGAATGATCCCTTCTTGGTATCGAGTACCGTGATAGCGCGTTCGAAGTATGGATCTTCAGATTTCCAGAGACGCGTCACCTTTCCTGACGTCAAGTCAATCTTGTCGAGGAATGGATGGTCGCCGTTGGGTGATGAACCGTTGCCAGTTAGGTATGCGTGGTTGTCGGCCGAAAGCAGTAAGACCGATTTACCTGCCGCGTTCTGGGTCATCAGGAAATCGCCGGGATCTTTGTAAGCATCTTCGTAGGACCCATCGAATAGGACTTTTGTTTGCGACGGGTCGCCCGGGTTGAACGCGGTAACCCGCGCGCGCCGATCGGCCCACCATCTTTCATTCATCACGGCATGCTGACCGTTTCCCCATTGTATTCCCGCAAACCGCAACGGGAGTTTTGTCAGCACGCTGGGCGCACCTTGAAATGGTGCTTTCCACTCGTACACGATGTCGCGAACCTCTGCCTTCATGCGGGGATCTCCGCCGTCTTGTGCTTCGACCCAATACACAGTTGCGCCAGCGTCTGCGCGCCACCCATGTTGACGCTGTCCTTGAATGGTGGAACTGAAACCAACAGGTATGTTATCACCCAACGGAATGTCGGCAAGTTTTTTAACCAGGTTCCCATTTAGGTCGACGACCTGCACGCTTTGGGGGAACAAATTGACTGGTACTAGATAGGAATACGGTCGTTTCACCACACGTGTGAGGACGAGCACACCATCCGGTGAGGTAGAGTGAAAGGAATATACAGCGGGCGCACCCAATGTTTTTTCACTGCCGTCGAGCGATACCGACGTCAATTGCGACGTGCAATAATAATCGAAGAGTGTTTCGTCGTATTGATTTTTAAGCAAGTCTTGATATGTGCGCGAGGGTGCTTTCTTACCCAGGTTTTCTTCGATGACGGGACCGTCGGGGACTCTAGATTTGATCGGCAACGACTTCCCCTCCGTTGCCACGGCGAGGAACAATACCTCTTGGGAGTTGGCGAGCCAAGACACGGGGTTTGTCAGTGTAGCGTTTACTTTCTTTTGTGACAGTTTGCGCGCAGAGAAAGTCCCGATGTCAATGATCCATAGTTCGATGCGATCGGGATAGGTCTGAAGGAAAGCAGCCTTACGTGCGTCCGGAGAGAAAGCTAGATTGTTGAGTTGCAACTCCGAGGGTAGGTTCGCGACCGCATATTCCTTTTGGTCTTTCAAGTTTTTGAATCGAATGCCGGTGGTGTAGGCCTGGCGACTCGGACCGAAGTTGTCGGGATTGATGCGCACACCGGCGATGCGCAATTCGGGGCGCGACAGTTCTTCAATCGAAGGGTAGTCGGATTGTTCCAACATCACCATCCAATTGTGATCCGGCGACACGAGCACCGCCGGCGTCGTGGGCGCCTCCACCAGTTTGGCAATTTCTTCCGGTGGACGCTGGTACCCGGATTGACCGAAGGTAACGACCGCAATAGCGACAAAACATCCAAGCGCGAGGATCACGTTTTTCATAGGGGGGCGACTTTTTCGAAGTTGGAAATTAATCAAGACAAAATCTGAAAGAAACTTTTTGGGAGCGACCGCCATAAGCGGGGGCAATCGGTCGAAAACGCAGTTCGGTCGACCGACCGCCGTTCAGTTTCATCTGGAATTGTGTAATTTTCGGTCCAAACGAAGACTAGAAACTTATGTACTCAACATTCCTTATCCTCCATTCATTGAATCGCTACGTGGTCCTGATCCTGTTGATCGCGTTGATCGTGAAGGCTTTCATGGGGTGGCAGGGAAAATCGGCCTTCGGTCCTAGTGACAACAAGCTCAGCCTCTTTGCTTTCATCTCCACACACGTTCAGCTACTCTTAGGCCTCATCTTGTATTTCGTGAGCCCTTTCGTCCAGTTTGGCGCCGGAACGATGTCGGACAAAACAACGCGCTATTGGACGGTCGAGCACTTTACAATCATGCTGATCGCGATCGTGCTCATCACACTGGCGCGTTCGACTTCTAAGAAAATGACCGACGGCACGGCGAAACACAAGCGCCTGTTCATCTTCAACGCGATTGCTTTAGTGCTGATCATCGCCGGCATTCTCATGTCAGGGCGCGGGTTCTTCGGCTAAGCCGACTACCACGAATCGTCCATTCTACCCGACGCAGGAACAATCACCAGCCTCATGGGAGAGGTCCGTCTATCCCCCTCAGAAAAAGTGCTGCCGACTCATTGGGAAACGACCCATGGTTAACGCGCGGCCAATGACGAATTAACACTCCATTTTCCTATCTTTACTTCTTAACATACCCCAGCCCTGATGAAGAGCAGATTCTGTCTAGTTGTCTGTGTTTTGGCTTTTCAATCGAATCTTTTTTCCCAGGTATCCCAGCGGTACGAGCTTGTCAAACTCGGAAAGAATGTGAACACGGCAAGTCACGAAGCTGCGCCGGTCATTTCACCCGATGGGAAAGACTTATACTACTTCACCGTAACCCCCGACAACACCCAAGAAATTTGGGTGACCCACAAGGATGAAAAGGGATGGACGGACGGCAAGAAATTGGGTGCACCCATGAACCACAGCAAGGCCAACCAGGTCTTCGGCGTGCTCCCCGATGGATCGCTGTTCATCCGCGGCGGTCGTGGGAAAGACGAGATTGGTTTTTCAATCGTGTCTACAAGCGGCAGTTTGACCGAACTCAAGGTCGCCGGCTTTAAGGAAATGATGAAGGGCAAGTTCTTTGGAGCGACGATGTCGTCCGACAGGAAGCACATGATCTTGTACTTTTCCGAAGCTCCTCAAAGTCCTCGAAGCGATTTATACGTGAGCCACCTGCAGGGCGACGGCAGCTACTCTAAGCCCGTCAAACTTAAGATTACGGACGGCTCCGACGAGTTTGGGCCTTTTCTCAATCCCAACGATAAAACACTGTACTTCGCCAGCGATCGCAGCGACCCGAACAAGCAGGGGGGCGCCGACATCTACAGGTCTGAACGACTCGACGATACTTGGAACAACTGGTCGAAACCAGTAAACCTAAATAAGCCGGTGAATACTGCCGCGGGCGATGCTTACTATACCATCGATGCGCAGGGTAACGTTTATACTTGTCGCGCAAATTCACGCGTAGACGGTGGAAATCTCGACTTGTTCGTGTTGGTGCCGAAGATTGTCAAGATCAACTTGAATGGAATTGTCTACAATGAAAAGACCAAGACACCGATCAATGCGTCGGATGTGAAGATTTCGGTGGAGGGCATTACCCCCATGAGTTTGAAATCGAATAGTGCTGGTAAGTTCGAAGCACGCTTGCCAGAGACAAACAAGTATGTAATCAATGCCTCGGCTTCCGGCTATTTACCCTACAACGAATCTTTTTCGCTTCCGCTGATCAATGCAGACACGACAGTATCGGTAGATGTTTACTTGACGCCGGTTGCCAAACCTTTGATCCTGTCGGGAACTGTCTACAATAAGAAAACCAACCAACCGATCACGGCGCGCATCGACATGGTTGTTAAACCCGATCGCCAGAATGTTATTCGCGTGGATGCGGACAAAGGTTCATTCACCCACCAAGTCGGTAAAAAAGGTTGGTATGTGATGACGGCCACCGCCGAAGGTTACTTAAACGCTTCGGATAGTCTTGAAATAGGTGCAGATGAAAACATTACTCAGTTTTCAAAGGACTTATACTTGCAGCCCATTGAAGTGGGGCTCACTGTAAAGCTTAAGAACATCTACTTCGATTATGATAAGACCACGCTGAAGTCTGAGTCTTTCGTAGAGTTAAATAAAGTTGTGGACTTCTTAACCGCGAACCCTAAGATCGCCATCGAGATTGGAGGTCACACCGACAGCAACGGCTCAGACCAGTACAACGCAAACCTATCGCAAGGACGATCGCAAGCGGTCGTGGATTACTTGGTAACGCAAGGAATCGACATTACGCGTTTGACGGCGCATGGTTATGGTGAAAGTAAACCCATCGATACCAACGCGACTAAGGAGGGGCAGGCCAACAACCGACGTGTCGAGTTTACGGTAATGAAAACGGAATAGCACCTAGTAGGTAGGTCACATATATGCGATTCTTGATTTGTTGTGCATGGCTGGCTTGCAGCTTGGCGGCCTTTGGAGCCGATACAACTCGGTATGAAGTTCTTTCTTCGGGCAAAGTGACCGGGCGCCACCTGAAGTGGTCAAATGCCCCTGGACAAATTGCCTACTTGTATGAATACAACGATCGGGGCCGAGGCCCACGAATTGTGGTCGACATCAAGATTTCGAGCGACGGTTCTGTCATCGAGCGCACTGCCACCGGTCACGACTATTTCAAGGCACCCGTTCGCGAAGTGTTCTCGATCACTGACGGTGCTGCCCGTTGGAAGAATCACATCGAAGACGAGACGCGCACCGTTGCTGGAAAGGTGATTTACTCACCGCTGAACTCAGTGCCCGCCGAGCTCGAATTGATGCTTAAGTCACTCTACCCATCACCTGGCCACCAGTTAGATGTGTTGCCGTCGGGGAAGATGAAAGCGACGCACATCAAGAACCATTCGACGAAACTCGATGGATTGAAGATCGAATTGGAACTCTATACGTTCTCCGGATCGGGAGGTCCGCCGTATTACGTGTGGTTCACCCCTAGCAAAGAATTCTTCGGCGCCATTTCGGGCTGGTCCAGTACCATTCTTGAGGGTCACGGTGACTTAGTTGACGAACTGAAGCAAGTTCAGGACGAGTTGGAGGAGGACTACTTCAATCAACAGTCGAAAAAACTTACTGAGACGACAACTGAACCGATCGCCATCAAGAATGTGAACGTGTTAGATGTGAACACCGGTAAGTTGGTGAAAGGCAGAACGGTCATTGTCGAGCAGGGTGAGATCAAGATGGTGGGGAGTGCTAAGAGTGTAAAGGTTCCGCCAACTGCGATTGTGATCGATGGTGCCAACAAAACGCTCATGCCCGGCTTGTGGGACAACCACGCTCACTACGACATCACACAGGGATTGTATCACCTCGCCGGCGGTGTCACCAACATTAAAGACATGGGCAATTCGCTCGACTTACCTGAAACAAAGAAGAAGGTCGACGCGAATGAATTGCTCGGCCCGGAGATCTCGGTGATGTCTGGATTCATAGACTTCGCCGGGCCTTTCGCGGGTCCCACCGGAAAGATTGTCAGCAACTTAGAGGAAGGACTCGCCGCCGTGGACTACTACGCTGAACGTGGGTACCAGCAGGTAAAATTGTACAGTTCCATCCCGGTCGATTGGGTGAAGCCGCTGGCGGACCGCGCCCATTCGAAGTCGGTGAAAGTAGTGGGACATATCCCTTCGTTCATGACAGCGGAGCGCGCCGTGCGCGATGGCTATGATCAAGTGATCCACATGAACATGATCATGTTAAATTTCCTCGGCGACTCCTTGGATACGCGCTCGATGGGACGTTTTATCAAAGTCGGAGAGCGTGCAGGTAACATCCCGTTAGAAGGTGAGTCGGTCACAAACTTTATAAAGTTCCTTCGTGAAAAGAATACGGTCGTGGATCCCACGCTCACGGTTTTCGAAGGCATGTTCGTCAACCAGGCGGGGAAGTTGGCCAACGGCTATGGCGGAGTTATCAATTATTTCCCGGCGGATTTCAAGCGGTCGCTCTACACCGGGGGGCTGCCCACCATGCAAGGACACGAGGCGGTGTATCAGAAGTCGTTCGACAACATGTTGAAGATGACTAAACTTCTCCACCAAGCCGGAGTCACGATCGTGCCGGGTACGGACGATTTCCCTGGTTTTGCACTTCACCGGGAGCTGGAGTTGTATGTGCAAGCCGGTATCCCTGCGGCTGAAGTGTTGAAACTGGCGACCCTCACGTCGGCAAAAGTTGCGGGGCTCGAGACCAAATACGGCACGGTCGAAGTTGGAAAGCGCGCCAATCTTATTCTCGTCGATGGCGACCCGTTGAAAAATATCAGCGACATCCGCCGGGTGGAACTGGTGATGAAAGCCGGGAATATATATGAGCCGAAGGCCCTGTATGCCTCCTACGGGTTCGGGTTTTTCAAGTAGAACCTGCCAATTCCGCCCATTTTGGGGTTTTTCTGAAATTCACGAAACCCGCCGTAACAAACCACCTGAACTGGCGTCTAGCCTCTGTTAACGATGAATTTCGAAATGTTCGAAGACCGAGTTCTGCCAGTTAAGAACAAGCTTTTTCGCTTCGCTTTTAGGCTGCTAGGAAGTTCGGAGGAGGCCAAGGACGTCGTGCAAGAAGTGTTGATCCGAGTGTGGAACGGGCGCGATCAAATGGCCACGATCGACAACATGGAGGCTTGGTGTATGCGGATAACCCGCAACTTGTCGCTGGATAAGATCCGGTCTAGACAACGCAAAGCCACCGACTCGATAGAGGGACACTTCGATATTCAACAGGAAGCCTTTACCCCGTATGAAGCAACCGAAAACAGCGAGAACATGCAACGAATAGGTCAGTTGATTGCCTCGTTGCCCGAAAAACAACGGCAGGTGATGCACCTCCGTGACATAGAGGGCTATAGCTACAACGAAATTTGTGAGATCCTTGAGTTGGACATGAACCAGGTGAAGGTGAACCTGTTCAGGGCAAGGAATGCGGTACGGGAAAAATTTATAAAGATTAATGCCTATGGACTCTAAGGAAATAGGTCGACTGCTCGAAAAGTATTGGAACTGCGAGACGAGTCTCGAAGAGGAACAATTGCTCCGCAATTACTTCAACGGACCCGATGTGGCAGAACCTTTGAAGGAAGCGGCAGAGTTGTTCCGGTTCTTTGAACAGGAACGCCGCCGTTCGCTCGACGCGGATTTTGACCTCAATATCGAAAAGACAGTAAAGAAAGGCGATCGCCAAGCGAAAGTCGTGAGCATGGTACGGTGGGTCCAGATCGCCAGGATCGCTGCCGGGGTGTTGGTAGTAGCCGCCGCGGGCTACTTCGTGAAAAATGAAGTTGACAAAAAGAACGAGGGAAACATTACAGATCCTAAGGTGGCGCTCGAAGAAACTAAGAAAGCGTTGATGCTGATCTCCAAGAGTTTTGGTAAGGCACGCGATGGCGCCGGTAAAATCAATCTCTTTAACGAGGCGGAAGAAAAAATTTCAGGAAAAGACAAAGTCAAAGAAAAAAATGCTGATGACGCTGATACAAATATTTAGTCCATGCGTCTTTAGTATCAAATAGCAAGCAAGAATTTTAAAACCTTAAAATAGAAAGTGTAGTATGAAAAAGTTAATGGTTGGTGCGATGATGATGCTGATGTCGGCAGCAGCTTTCGCTCAGGGTGATGCGATCTCGAAGTTCTTCTCGAAGTATCAGAACGACGAAACATTTAGCCAGGTGACGATCAGCAGCAAGATGTTCAGCCTCCTCACGAACATGGAAACTGAAAACAAGGATGATCAAGAGATCATCAACGCGATCAGCAAGCTGAAGGGCCTTCGAATCTTGGCAAAAGAACACGCTCGCGATGGACGTGTGTTGTACAAGGAGGCACTCGCGTTGGTCCCTAAAGACTACGAAGAATTGATGTCGGTGCGTGATGAGGATAAAGACATGAAGTTCTTTATCAAAGAAACAAGTCCAGGCAAGATAGCCGAGCTTTTGATGGTGATGGGTGGGCTCGACGACTTCATGGTGCTGTCACTGTTCGGTGAAATCGACCTGAAGCAAATTGGTAAGATCGGCCACAAGATGGATATCGACGGGTTGGATCACCTCCACAAGTTGGACGAGAAGAAGAACTAACGTTCTCCTATGAAATTCAAGCTCATTATTGTAGCCCTGTTTTGCGCACAAGTTGCTCTCGCGCAAAGCAGGGCTTTTGCCATCCTAGAAGATCGCTTCGAGGGTGTGCCCGAGGTAGAAAGCATCAACGTTCGCGGTTGGATGGGGCGGCTAGTAGCCAACATAGCCCTCGAAGATGATTCGAAGTTGCGCCAGGCCATGGCAGACATCCAATATATTCGATTGATTACGATACCAACCGTCGAGTTCGATCGAAATGATGTCTCTGTCAATGGTTTCCGCCGCATACTGACAAATGATGCATTCGAGCTTTTGGCCCATTATCGAGAGCAAGGCGACCAAGTTTCTGTCTATCAGCGCGACGAAGGCAACCGGAGGAACCGGTATTTCGTATTGATCGAAGAAAAGGAACAACTGGTGGCAATCGAAATGAAGGGATACATCGACCCCTCAGTTTTCAGAGACGTCAAGTTTAATTAAATCATCCCATGAGAACCTGGATTTTGTCGGCCATCGTGTTCGGTGCACTCAGTTCAGCCGTCGCGCAGACCAAAACAACAGAGAAACTCGACGAGAAATACGAAGGCAAGTCCCTCTATTTTTATAAGAACACGCTTCGGATGTTAAACCAAAAAGAGGACAAAGACTTCGATGAAATGATCAAAGACATTGAGAAGATCCGCTTCTTGATGATCGACCGAAAGGGTGACTCATTTACTCAAGCCGACTACAAGAAACTGAAGGCTGACTATCAGAATGAATCGTATGAGGGAGTTATGACTGGTCGTTATGAAGGGAGGAACTTTGATATTTTCATTCGCGAGTCGGGGGGAAGTGTGAAAGGCACCGTGATTATGGCAAGCGATTCGTCGAGCCTTTTTGTGCTCGACATCTTAGGGAAGATAGCCCTCGAAAAGGCCAGCTCCCTGTTTAGGATGATTGACGAAAATTCCGACGTCGCCCGTAAGTTGCGCGACGTCCACATCGACTAACCCTGAGTTTTGGAAACAGTATTATCAATCAAGGGACTTTCAAAGTCATTCGGCCCCATTCAGGCGGTCCGAAACCTATCGCTCGACGTACAAGCAGGCCAGGTGTTCGGTATGCTCGGTCCAAATGGATCGGGTAAAACAACCACTTTGGGCATGTTGATGGGTGTCGTGAACCCAACGGCGGGAGACTTCACTTGGTTTGGGCAGGCCCCCTCGAATATCGTTCGAAAGAACATCGGGGCGGTTTTGGAACACCCGATATTCTATCCGTATCTATCGGGACAAGTAAACTTGGAGGTGAACGCGATGATTAAAGGCGCGGATAAGAGCCACATCGATCGTGTACTCGATATCGTAGGTTTGACCGAACGGCGCAACGATAAGTTTAGAACCTATTCGCTGGGTATGAAGCAACGTCTCGCCATCGGGTCCGCGCTGTTGAACGACCCGAAGGTGTTGATTTTGGATGAGCCCACCAATGGACTCGACCCGATGGGTATCGCCGAGATACGAGAAATCATCAAACGGATTGCGGCAGAAAACAAGACGATTATTCTCGCGAGCCACCTCTTGGATGAAGTGCAACGGGTCTGTACCCACTTTGCCATTTTGCGAAAGGGCACGTTGGTTCATACAGGGCCTGTTGGCGATGTGGGAAGGGGCGAAGAGACGGTAGAGGTGATCGCCTTTCACGACGATCTCAACCACATCCTGCTTCAGTTCCCAGGCAGCATGTCGGTGAATCGCACCAATGGCCCCTTTGAAGTAAAACTTCGAGATGGATTCTCGAGCGGTGACTTAAACAAGTTTCTTTTCGACAAAGGAATCGTCGCGTCACACCTGCTCACCCAAAAGAAGAGCCTGGAAAAACAATTCCTGGAAATCCTAGCCGAATCCAACACCACCCCAACCCCCAGCCGTAAATCTTAAATCTTAAATCCTAAATCCTAAATTCTTAATGTCTTCCCTCCTCCACCTTCTCCAAGTAGACTTAAAGAAACTGACCCACTACAGGACCTTCTGGGTGGTGTGCGGGATGTATTTCGTGACGCTGACGTTGGTGACGGCGAGCGGTATGGAGGTGCTGAAATTTTTCGCCGATCGGGGTGCTGAGTTTGACTTAAGTCTGAACATCCGGCGGGTGCCTTTGTATCACTTTCCAGACGTATGGCAGAACCTGTTGTGGGTTGCGGGCTTCTTCAAATTCATTCTCGGGGTCATGGTGATTATTTCGGTGACAAACGAGTTTGCCTATCGCACGGTGCGTCAGAACATCATCGATGGATTTAGCCGGAAAGAATTTATTGTGTCGAAGATTATCACGAATGCATTGCTGGCGGGCGCTAGTACGGTGGTGATGTTCCTAATTGCGTTGATCACGGGATTGATTTACTCGCCGCAGTTGAATTTTTCGGAGTTCATCAACGACATCGAGTTTTTCCCGGCATATTTCCTTCAGGTGTTTGAATACCTCTCTTTCGCTTTGCTGTTGAGCATATTGATCAACCGTAGTGGATTGACGATTATCGTGTTGATGTTGGCTCGAGGACTTGAGTTGTTCATCATGCACCAAATATTCAAGAACGCGGAATTCCTTCACCAGTTTTTCCCCCTTGAATCGCTGGAAAACTTGATTACAATCCCCTTCAAACGGTATGTTTTCTTAGAAGTCCTCGATCATCCCATGGTTTTGACAGTCGTCATTTCGACGATCTGGGTGGTCGTGATCAACTACCTGGCCTACTGGAAGCTGAAACGGTCCGACATTTAGGTGTAATATTTATACCGAGGGGTTGGCCGGTGGGCTGGCGATGCGTAAATTTCCTTACGTAAGCCTATTCCAACATGAGCCAATATTCACGTCGCCAGTTTCTGGCCAAGACAGCTGCAGGAGCTGCTCTTTTGTCTTCCATTCCAAGTTTTTCATCGTTAGCCGCAGCGCCGTACCAAGGTTGGGGTACTATGCTGAGTATAAACTTGCGCCAGGCTTGGTGGAATCGAAGTACTGCGAATTGGCAGGAATCGTTACGGGGACACCTGAGAAGGCAGCCAAATGGAAGGCGAAGTACAACATTCCAGATAAGAACATTTATAACTACGAAAACTTCGATCGCATTGCCGATAACAAGGACATAGATGTCATCTACGTGGTGCTCCCCAATTCCATGCACAAGGAGTTTGTTATTCGTGGCGCCAAGGCTGGGAAGCATTGTATCACCGAGAAGCCCATGGCCATCAACGTGAAGGAGTGTGAGGAAATGATCGCGGCGTGTAAAAAGGCTAACGTGAAGTTATACGTGGGGTACCGACTGCATTTTGAGCCACATAACATGGAGGTGCGCCGCTTGGCTGCTACCAAGGAGATGGGTAAAATAAAGGTGGTGGAGACGGCCGATGGATTCAAGATCGGCGATCCCAACCAATGGCGTTTAAAGAAAGCTTTGGCGGGCGGCGGTGCCATGTACGATGTGGGCGTCTACGCCATTCAGGGCGCGCGTTATGCCACGGGCGAAGAGCCCACTTTTGTGACGGCACAAGAGTTCAAAACCGATCCCGTCAAGTTCAAAGAGGTAGACGAGACTATTTTCTGGCAAATGGAGTTTCCAAGTGGCGCGGTGTCCACCTCGGTGACGACATACGCGAGCTCGACGGAACGGTTGTACGTGTCCGCAGAAAACGGATGGCTTGAATTGAGACCGGCGTACGGCTACGGACCAATTCAAGGTAAGACCAACAAAGGCCCGATGAATCTGCCCCATACAAACCACCAGGCACTTCAGTTCGATGCGATGGGCCAAGCAATTCTGGAGAACAAAGAGATCAGCGCCACTGGCGAAGAGGGTCTCCGCGATATGAAGGTGATGGATGCGATCTACCGCTCGATCGCTTCTGGAAAGAAAGAGAAAGTGTAACGTGGTAACGGGCAGGCACGGTTGGCTCTTCGTCGGCTTCGGCTTACTCGATCTTTATGCATTTTATAGATCTTTTCCGCTCTTGGATCAGATCTTCACACAATCGGAGGTCTCCACATGGATACCGCGGGTGCTTCCGGCGATGACGGTTATTCTTACTATTTCATTGCTGGCGTCGGGTCCCTTGACCGTCGTGGGTCGGCCACTCGGGTATGTCGTATACTACCTTCAGTTTCCGTTACGACTGGCGGTCGTCACCTGCCTTACTTTTGGATTTGTCTTTCGTCTTATTCCCACGCAAGTGGGAACGATGGCTCACGGTATGCTTACCGCTACTGCCTTTGGACTTGAAGCCGTGCGTTTGATGCTGACGATCCGCAAGCACCGCCTGATCTTATCACCCTAGTTTTACTTCGACTGCTTCATGAGTCCATTCTTGAACGAATAGCTAGCCACCTGGTACCAGGCGATCGCTTCGTCGAGAAGATCTTGGTTGACTTGTCCCGGGGCGGCCGATAGGTCTGACCAATTTACGGACAGTTCATCGGTTTTTTGTTGTGGTGCCAGAATCACGAGTTGATCGTTTCGGATGAAGCCCAGCAGTTGATAGGTGCTGATAAACACCCGCTCGCGACCAGGTTCCAATTGGTTGATGTCGACTCCGTAGAACTTGCTGTTGTAAGAGAAGTTCAGCATCCCGAACAGCGTGGGGCCAAGATCAATCTGACTCATGAGTCGTTCCATGCGGCCCGGGGCAACATGCGCCGGCGAATAAATCAGCATCGGGATATGATACTTCGCTACTGGCAGATTGGTCGTTCCGGCGCTACTTGCGCAATGGTCGGCCACGATAATGAAAACCGTATCATTGAACCAAGGTTTCTTGGAACATTCGCGGATGAAACGACCAATGGCATAGTCGGTATATTTAACGGCACCTTCGCGACCCGTGTGCGATGGAATGTCGATGCGACCATCCGGATAGGTGAAAGGACGATGATTGGAGGTAGTCATTACCTGCGCAAACACGGGTTTCCCGGCTGCGATCGTTTTGTCGATTTCGCGTTGTGCTAGGGTGAACAAATTTTCATCGGCCACACCCCAGATATTTTCATAGTCGATTTCTTCGTCGCTTAAGCCATCGCGGTCGGTAACCGTATAACCGTTTGCCGAGAAGTAGCCATTCATATTATCGAAGTAACCGTATCCTCCATAAATGTAGCGGCTTTCGTAACCCTTGCTGGCAAACACGGATCCGATTGTGAAAAGATTGTCATTGTTGGGCCGTCGCACGATGGATTGCCCTGGAGTAGGGGGAACGCACAGCGAGAGGGCTTCGAGTCCACGTACGGTGCGTGTGCCGGTAGCGTACAGGTTGGTGAACAGGAGACTGTGTTGCGCGAGTGAGTCCAGGTTGGGCGTGTATCCGCCGGTGTTTCCAAAGACACCCATGAAGTCGGCGCTAAAGCTTTCAACGCTCACCATCACGACGTTCAGGCGTTTCTCGGGACCTTCGTGGGTGATCTTACGTTCAATGCTGGTGGGATCGGCACTGAGGTATTCCGCTTCCGGGGTCTTCAAGCGCTCACGCACAATTTCGAAGGCGCGCTTTTGGTCAATTACTTGGTAGAATCGATCGTAGTCGAGTTCATTATTGCGGTACGCCGCGAAGAGTTCGTAAAGACCGTTGCCCGCAAGTTCGTTGACATAGGGATTGGTGCTGAACTGTCGGTAACTATTCTTCACGGCGAAGAATGAGATCACAGGTAGGGAGAACAATACCAACGCGTACCGGGTTCGTTGCCGAAAGCGCATGGATGATGTCGTCGACATTTTGATCACACCACGCAAAATGTATACGGCACCGAAAGCCACTATTGCCACCCCAGCGATGATCCAACCCACGGGGTAGGATTGTTGGATGTTGCCGAGCACTTCGGTGGTGTAAATCAGGTAGTCGACCGCAATAAAGTTATAGCGTGAGTTGAACTCGTCCCAGAATAGCCACTCACTCACACCGTTGAACACGAGTGAATAAGAAAAGAACACGAAGATCCCATAGAGGATGAAACGATGCCAATTCTTTGTGAAGATCTTGTCGGGCACGAGCCACACATAAAGCACCAAGACGATGATCACGTACGAGGCATTCACCAAGTCGTAGAACCACCCGACGAGGTAGATTCCCGGCACAGAAGACCAAGTCCCACTCAATTGCGAGGTGGATTGTAACAACAAGACTGTCCTGGTAACGGTCGAAACAACCAGTAGAATTGCGACCAATAGGGCAACGGGCCCGAAACGGTGGTTAAAAAGTGATTTCATTTGGACCGTAAAGGTAAGCGTTACGCGTTAACCTTATTCTCCCAAAAGGACGCCATTTACCGACCGCCATTCTTTAACTGATTTTCCTGATTGGCCAGACACTCAACGAGTTTGATTCTCTCTTGTTGAGCTGCGTTTTCATAGTCCGCCGCCATTTCCTGATACTCGATTGCCTGGGCCCTTTGAACAAGAGAATACAGTAACATCGCGAGAATAAGAAGAGTCTGAACCAAAAGGAAAACTACAAGTTTGTTTTTCATATCGTGAGTATTGAAGACGAAGCGATCATAGAAGTAAACCGCAAATGATACTAAGGGGATTAGGGTTGAGGCTGGCTCAAAAATTGGTTCAATTGAATCGACGTAGAAAAAGCTTAGTGCCGGGAGGAGCGCGAGGAGAAAAGCGGAGACAAACTTGAGCCACTTTGGAATCTGCTGGGTGGATTTCCCCCGTAACCGTATTGTATATGATACGATAAAAGTTATGGAAGCAAGCACGTAGACTACCCTAAGAGTTGCACTGCCCTCCAACATGTACGCCCCCAGCAGCGAGGCATACATCGCTACCCAAGAGAGACTGATTGGAATCACTTGCGTTTTGTCGCGATTCTTAGCCCAGAAAAGGACCAAGAACGCAACTGATGTAATAAGATAGTAGTCCACGCTCTGACTTATGTTGACTGTTCAGTGTTTTGAATCGCGGATTACAGCCACATCCAAAACCGATAGGCTATGCCTAACGAGTAACGAATCAACGCCTAACGAATGCCGAATCAATCCACGATTCCCTGATACGTCAGTACTTTATACTTATCGCCTGTGCCACGATTCGGGCCGCCGTATGTGTTCATGAAGATGAGACCCACCAGTTTTTCTTTCGGGTCGGCCCAGTATTGGGTGTTGAACGCGCCGCCCCAAGAGAACGATCCGAGGCTGTAAATTCCTTGGAAGTCATTTTTTTCGGTCTCAAGGCCGAATCCAAGGCCTACTTGATTGGTGAGTGGCGGCTGGAGTTGGGGTGTGAGCATCAGTTCGACTGTCTTGCGACTTAACAGGCGCACGCCGTTGTATTCGCCCTTGTTCAAAAACAACTGGAGAAACTTGGCGTAGTCTTCGACGGTGGAACTCAATCCAGCTCCTCCCGAATAGTAGGTTCCTTCCAACGTCGGGTACATGGGATTAACGTTGTCGTATACCGTGCCCGTAGCTTTCGAGATAACGCCATCTTTCATCTCGTAGACATTGACCACGCGGTTATGCTTTTCTTTCGGAACGTAGAAGTAGGTGTCATTCATCCCCAGCGGTTGAAATATCTTGGTGCGCAAGTACTGGTCGAAGGTCATGCCAGATAGCACTTCCACGAGGTATCCCAACACGTCGTTGTTGAGGCCATAAGTGTAGGCTTCGCCTGGGTTGTGTTTTAAGGGGAGCCCACCCAAGACTTTCATCTTGTCACCAATTTTTCCGGTGTGGTTGCCAATACCGCTGACGATTCCTGCCTTCGCATAAATGGCTTTAAACTCCTGGCTGCCGATTCCAGCGTAGTCGAGGCCCGACGTGTGGGTCATGAGTTGACGGATCGTGATCTCGCTTTTTGCGGGGGTGGTCGTATAGGTGGTGTCGCGCCAGTTGAGGCTAACCAAAACCTTCGGATTCTTGAATTCGGGGATGTATCTCGAAATCGGGTCATCGAGACCAAACTTGCCGTCTTCGTAGAGCATCATCACCGCCAAGCAGGTGATGGCTTTGCTTTGAGATGCGATCCGGAAGATGTTGTCTTTTTTGAGTGCTACTTTGTTTTCGACGTCGGAAAACCCAAAGGCTTTGTGATACACGATCTTGCCGTTGCGGGCGATGAAGACAACCGAGCCGGGGATCCACTTGTTGGCCATGTGTTCTTCAATCATCTTGTCGATTTTCGACAGACGCGCGGTCGACATGCCCGCATCTTCGGGTTTGCCCGCGGTGAATGTTTGGGCGCTCGCAGCAGCGACGATCGCCGCTAGGAAGCAGGTAAGGAGGGATTTCATTGGTAGCACTTTTTTACAAGTTAGAATTTTTAGCGAGATAAGGAGTGCTAAAATCTTTTTCGTAGGCTTAGCGCGTGATTGCTGGCTGATCTCCAATTGTTAAATCTTAAATCTTAAATCTTAAATCTTGAATCGAAGATTTTTCATAAATCCTCACCATCCCATCATTGCAGACTTGGAATCCATGGTCGTAGCAATAGCGGATTTGTTGACCGCGATGGTGGCGCACGTCGGTGTGGTAGTCGAATTCGAACCCGAGGGCACGGAGGTCGCCCTGTTCAATTTTGTCGCTGCCTTCGTTTCGAAGGGAAGCCAAGATGCTCCTATTTCTTCTAAGCTTGTTGTTTACAGTGCGCATCATTCGGTTGCCGTAGCCCAGGCTCTTATTGTGCCACGCCGTGCGGCATCGGTCGTTGCAAAACTTCTTATCAATCCGACCTAAGATGCGCGCCCCACATTCCGCGCAGGTTTTCGTGTTGGCTGTAGTCTCCATAACTGGCGCTTTTTTCAAACAAGTTAAAAGAGCGCTGCGGAGGTTCAACGCGGTGATCAGGAAAACCAGACCAAAGAGATGTCAGGTTTTCTACCGTGATCGGCAATTTGGTGTCTCCGAACCAGTATGTAGACCAACGACGGATCGGGTAGACCAACGTGGTAGCCCTTGTTGACTTGATTGCGTTTCTTTCGCATATGCCTTTTGTCCAGTTTAAGTCTGTTTATCGCGGCATCGTTCGCAGCCGTGGAATGGTCGCCATCAACGTCGCTGGGTTTGCACTGGCGATGGCTTGTTGCATGCTGATATTTTTATTCGTAGTCGATGAGTATTCCTACGATCGCCACGTACCGGATGCCGACCGAATCTACCGCGTTTGCTTGGACCGTGTCTATCCCGAGCGCAATGTGATGTGGGCAAGCATTCCGCCTGCCGTGCGCGAAGGACTCATGTCGGAGTTTCCAGAAATTGAGAAGGCCACCCATGTACGCCGCGAGATGTTCCAAGCGAGCATTGAGGGGGGAGTGGCCTCGCAGGAAATCGGCATTGCTGCGGACACCAGTTTCTTTCAAGTGTTTGGTCACAGTTTCCTGAGCGGGCAACCCGCATCGGCACTTTCAGCACCGAACGATATCGTGCTCTCGAAAAAGATGGCTGAAAAATTTTTCCCGGGTCAAGATCCGATCGGCAAAAGTATTGCCTTCGAACACGCGGGTCTGTTCAATGTCACGGCCGTGATGGAGGACGTGCCCGAAGCGGCCCACCTGCATTATGACTTCATTGTTGGTTTCGGCTGGGACCGCATGACCGACTTTCACGTTTGGGACAACAACTTCGGTTACTACACCTACGTGAAATTGCAACCAGGTTCCGATTGGAAGGCGCTGGAATCGAAGCTGCCTGCCATGTCGCGAAAGTATATCAGTCAAGGCTTTAACGGTTATGAGAAATGGCGGCGCGAAGGAAACGACTATAGATTTTTTCTGCAGCCGTTGACCGATATCCACCTTCACTCGAATTTGAAATGGGAAGCCGAGGCGAACGGGGATTTCGTGTACGTGGCCATATTCGTGGGAACAGGGTTGCTTATTTTGGCAATGGCCGTGATCAATTTCGTCAACTTGGCCACCGCTCGATACTCGGTTCGAGCGCGCGAAGTGGGTGTTCGAAAAGTCTTGGGTTCTATGCGTGTGCAGCTCGTTACCCAGTTTATGTTCGAGTCGTTGGTTCTCTCGACATTCGGTATTGTGATCGCGTTGGTGTTGGTCGAGGTGGCTCTTCCGATGGTCAATGACTTGATGGGGAAACATCTCAGTGTTCCGTACCTCACACATCCCGGCGTGTTGCCAGCCCTTGCCCTCGCAAGCTTCGGCGTTGGGGTCTTGGCGGGATTTTACCCGGCGATTGTGTTGTCGTCGTTCAAGCCAGCCTCGGTACTCGGCCATGGTAAAGTCGGATTTGCCAACACGAAGTTTCGAGATCGACTTGTCGTGTTTCAGTTTGTCATTTCATTCTTCTTGATAGCCGGATCTTGGTTGGTGTTCTCTCAGCTTCGATTCATGCAATCGAAAGACCTTGGGATGACGAAGGACCAAATCCTTGTCATCAACAACGCGCGTCTCTTGCCCAACCGAGATGTGTTCAAGAACGCCTTGGCGGCAAAGAGCGGCGTCGTGGGCTTGGGTTATTCAGCAGACATCCCCGGAAGGATGGAAGGGGCTGCCACGTTCCGCCCGAAGGGACTCGGCGATCAACAAGAGTTGAACATGACGATCATTGGCATCGACACGGGCATCGTGCGAACATGGGGATTGACGATAGCTGACGGACGGAACTTCATGTACACGGATTATACCGACACCAGCCGCAACGTAATCGTGAATGAGACGGCTGTGCGCATGTTTGGTTGGCCCGACGACCCGGTAGGAAAAGAGTTGACCGACGGCGGAAATCAAGTTCTCCGGATCGTAGGCGTAGTGAAGGACTTTCACGTCGAGTCTCTTCACAAGGAAATACGTCCCACCCTCATGCTTCCGACAGCGGACTGGGTGAACCGATTATCGATTCGACTTGCGACGGACCCGACCGTGCGAGATCAAGGTGCCATTCACCCCAGCGAAGTTATTTCAGCGGCCGAATCTCTATGGAAGGAAATGGTACCCGGACAGCCGTTCGAATACATGTTCCTCGATGATCATTACAATGCACTGTATCGTGCCGAAGCAACCACCGGGAAGTTGTTCTTGGCATTAACAACAATGGCCATCGTGATCTCATGCCTTGGACTCTTCGGGCTCTCGGCTTTTATGGCGGAGAGAAGGACACGGGAAATTGGTATTCGTAAGGTGGTAGGCGCTTCGACCGCCAACATTGTTTGGACATTGATTTATGACTTAGCATCACTGGTATTGTTGGCGATCTTGGTTGGCATACCGATTTCCTACTTCGCCATGAAAAGTTGGCTGGGCAACTTTGCCTACCGAGTGGATATTTCTTACCAACCCTTTTTGCTCGCGGGATCGATCTCGTTGACCATTGCGGTCGGAACGGTATGCTATCATGCCATTCGAGCGGCCCGTGTTAATCCAACGCACACGTTGCGCGCTCAGTAACGTTACTAGGGTGATGATCGGATCTGGTCCTTTCTGTACGAAAATGATCAATGGTAAAACCAACCTTCCTGATTTTGATGGGAAGGAGATGGTGAGTGGGTTGGGTACCGAATTTGCTTCTGGCAACGGCATTCAAAAAACCTTCACTATGAAATCCATTCTATTCTTCGCCGTCGCATTCACCTTCGCCAGTTCATTTGTGCAAGCACAACACACGCCGAGTCAAGCAGCACTCGATTATGTCGAAGGCTTCTACGAGGGGGACACGGTGAAACTGAAACGGGCGATTGCTCCAAACCTCTACAAGTATGGTTACTGGCGCAACGCGAAGAGCGGGAAGTACGATGGTGAGCAGATGACCTTCCGCCAGGCAGTCGACTATGCCAAGGGTGTGATGGAGAAGAAGCGATTCGCCAAGGCTGATGCTCCTAAGACCATTACGTTACTCGATCAGGAAGAGCAGGTGGCAGTGTTGAAGTTGACAGCTTGGTGGGGAATTGACTACCTTTTACTGGCGCGTCACGACGATAGGTGGGTGATCGAGCAAGTGTTGTGGCAAGGACCCCTCGCGACTGTCAAGAAAATGTAACCTTTAACCAAACCAATGAGACTTGGGACGAGACCGTAGATTTTTTGACACCGATCTTTCCTACCACGTCTTGGTTTGGATCTTATTGCTGATCCCGAACCTGTTTGGCGCATCGTTTAATTTGCGCGCTGGGTTTGGCTTCTTCGTTTTGAACTTCTTTGTGCGGAACGGGATTTTGCTCGGGATCATCTATCTCAACTTCTGGGTGTTGATCCCGCGATTTTTCCGCCAGCGAAAGTGGGTCGTGTATTTTTTGCTTTGCTTTTTGTTGGTGGCGATCGGTGTGGCGTCGAACATCGTGATGGGCAATGTGATGGGCGCCCGAATGGGATTCCCCGAACAAGATATGAATACGCAACTCGTCGAGGCAGCATTCTATTTCTTCAATATTTCCAGTTATGTGCTCACGGCGTTCTTGCTGTACTCCCTTCGCGAAAAGCAATTGCAAAAGAAACGACTGGAAGAATTGCAACACGAAAAGCTCACGTCCGAGATTAAGTACTTGCGGGCCCAGATCAATCCCCATTTCTTGTTTAATACCTTGAACAATCTTTACGGACTCTCCCTGCAAGGTTCGGCTCAAACGGGTGAAGTAATCATCAAACTTTCGCGCATGATGGATTTCATGCTCCACGACTCGACCGATGCGAAAGTGTACCTGAAAGATGATGTCGAGAATATTCAGAACTACGTGGATATCGAAAGAATAAGGCAGGGTAACAACGCAGACATTCTTTTTGAGCTAACGGGCTCCATACGCGAGCAAAAGATTGTGCCGCTACTCATTCTTCCCTTGATTGAGAACGCATTCAAGCACGGTGTGAATACGATTATTGAAGGAGCCTTTATGCACGCCCAGATTCACGTGGGTGAACAACGCGTCGAAGTAAGGGTACGTAACAATTTTCGTGCACTGGAGTCGACGCCCGAGCGGGTTGGGATCGGGTGGAAGAACCTGAACCGACGGCTCGAGTTGTTTTACCCGGGAAAACACGGCATCGAAGTTCATTCCGACGACGGTGTGTACGATGTCCAACTGAGCATTGATTTATCATGAACCTTACCTGCCTTATCGTAGATGATGAACCGCCTTCGCATGATGTGCTGAAGAGTCACATCGAGCAACTGGGAAAGTTCACGATCGCGGCCCAATTCTATAACGCACGCGACGCCTCGGAATTCTTGCGAGATCATTCGGTGGACATTTTGTTTCTCGACATTCAGATGCCCGAAGTCAACGGGATTGATTTTTTGAAGTCGCTTGGTTCGCGTCCGGTCACCATTTTCACGACAGCCTTTCGGGATTATGCGTTTGAGGGTTATGAACTCGGTGTGATTGACTACCTCCTGAAGCCTGTTACATTCGAGCGTTTCGAACTAGCGGTGGGGCGAGCGTTGGACTTCTTACAACTTGAACGTCCTGATACCGAGATCGATTCCGACGCGATGAAAGCATCGCAGGGTCATGACGTGCTGATCAAGAGCGGTACGAAGAAAATACTCGTCGACTACAGGCGCATTCTTTACGCGCAAGGTTTGAAGGATTACACTATTTTATATACGGCCGACACCCGCTACGTCGTAAAGGGCTCAATCAAGTCTTTCGGCGACTATTTACCCGCACACGCCTTTATTCGTGTCCATAAATCATTTATCGTGGCGTGCGATCAGTTGCGGTTGGTGTACCGCAATAAGATTGAGATCGGGAAGACCTCCATTCCGATCGGTCGTGTCTATCGGTCTGCTGTAGACTCGTTCCTCGCGAGCAAACGTCCGTGACTTACAGTTCTTTTTTCTTCAACTGATCGACGGCATAGTTCGCTGCTCGGGCGGTGAGCGCCATGTACAGGATCGAAGGACTTTGGTTGCCGGTACTCGTCATGCTGGCACCGTCGGTCACAAACACATTCTTACAGGCGTGGAGTTGGTTCCACTTGTTGAGCAGAGAGGTCTTTGGGTCTTTTCCCATCCTACATCCGCCCATTTCATGAATGTCGAGTCCCGGCGCCTGCTGCGAATCGTACCCTTCGATGTTTTGCGCGCCGGCTTTTTCTAACATGTCGGTACTGGCCGCCAAGAAGTCTTTGATCATCTTCTCGTCGTTGTCGTCGTAGTCCACGGAAGTTACGAGCAACGGTATGCCCCACTGATCCTTTTGGTCGCGACTGAGGCGCACGTGGTTTGTTTCTTTAGGGATTGTTTCGCCCTGCATATACATATAGGTGCGCCATGGCCCGGGCGTAGCCTTCAGTCGCTTGATCTCCGCACCGAGCGCTGTCTCTATTTTCATTTCGTCGCCACGGGTGCGGTAGGCGCCCATGAACGTGGTGAACCCACCGACGTAGTCCATGTCATGCTTATAAAGATTTCGGTAGTTGGCGATGATGGGCTCGGTGGGATTTCGACCCGAGTAGTACTTGTCTTCGAAGCCAGGTATGTCGGCTCCGATGCTCGCGCGGTAGTTGTGGAAGCAAACGTATTTACCGAGCAATCCATTGTCATTGCCCAACCCTTGTGGAAAGCGTGCGGAAGTTGAGTTCAACAATACGAGTAGGCTATTCAACGCGGAGCCATTTACGAAAATGACGCTTGCGTGGAATTCGTGTTCTTCCTTCGTTTCTGTGTCGATGATTCGAACCCCGGACGCGCGCCCTTTACTTTCGTCGTATACAATAGAGTGCACGACAGAGTGCGGTCGTATGGTGAGGTTACCGGTTTTTGCCGCCCACGGCAGCGTCGACGACACGGAGCTAAAGTATCCCCCGAAAGGGCAACCACGCATGCACAAGTTGCGCGCTTGGCATTGACCTCGACCTTGCTGTAAATGAATTTCTTGGGGTTGGGTGAGGTGAGCCCAACGCGCCTGCACGAGGTGTCGATCTTTGAAGTTGGCCTTAATCTTTTGTTGGATGTCTTTTTCGACACAGTTCAAATCGAACGGAGGTAAGAACTCACCGTCGGGCATTGCGTCGATACCGTCTTTGTGGCCGCAAACGCCGATGAATTTCTCCACATGGGAATACCAAGGTGCGATGTCGGCATATCCGATCGGCCACTCGATGCCGTATCCATATTTAGCGGGAGAAATAAATTCGCTCTCGCTCCACCGTTGAGTCGCTCGACCCCAAGTGAGTGACTTCCCGCCGACTTGGTAACCACGAATCCAGTCGAACGGCTTTTCTTGGACGTAAGGATGATCTTTATCTTGGATGAAGAAGTGCTTCGTGTCTTCGCCAAATCCGGCTGCCTTGCTGATCAGCGGATTCTCTTCTAGATAGCGCGCGGGCATCGATCCCCGGTAAGGGAAGTCCCACGGATTCATGGTAGCGGTAGGATAGTCTTGGTTGTGGACCACATTTCGCCCTCGTTCTAGGACCAACGTTTTTAGTCCGTGCTCGCAGAGCTCTTTCGCCGCCCAGCCTCCGGAAATTCCGGAGCCGATCACTATCGCATCGAATTCCTTCTGCATACTGAATCTAAAACTTTGAACTATTGAGCTACCGCATTCCGGAGTGTACCGATCCCGTCGATTGAGATGGCAACCACGTCTCCCGCGCGCAGTGTGAAGTCGTTGCCGGGCACGAGTCCCGTACCGGTCATGAGGAAGCACCCTTGCGGGAATTTCATTTCTCGGAACAACCAAGAAGCAAGTTCCGGCAGCTGCCGCTTCATCCGGTTCAGTTGGATGGTGGCGTCGAAGGCGAAGCTCCCACCGCGTTCGATGGTGATGTGTATGTTGGTTTCCGGCGAGATCGGCGAAGCGGGGACGAATAGACAGGGGCCGATGGCGCAGCTTCCCTCGTACATCTTGGCTTGCGGCAAGTAGAGTGGGTTCTCACCTTCTATGCTGCGCGAGCTCATATCGTTGCCCACGGTATAACCTTGTATCGATCCTGCCGAATTGATGAAGAGTGTCAACTCCGGTTCCGGCACATCCCACTTGGAGTCTTTTCGGATGCGGACGGCATGTCCAGGTCCCACGACGCGATGGGCCACTGACTTGAAGAACAGTTCAGGACGCTCGGCATCGTATACTTTTCGATAGAAGAAGTCGCCACCCGAATCTTTGGATTCTTCCATGCGCGCGTCGCGGCTGCGCAGGTAGGTAACGCCGGCGGCCCACACCTCTTGGGTGCCGATGGGAGGTAACACACCCGAAGCGATTCGCTTGTCGGCTTCTTGCTCATCTATCTTTTGACCTTTGAGATTGGCCAAGTGTTGGTGGAGGTTGTTTTGATTGATGAGTTCGTCCCAGTTGCCAGCCACGGCGAACGATTGGCCTTGGTGGCGTAGAATGTTTCCTTCTTTCGTTTTGTATAACTGCATATTATGGATTGAGTTCTGCTAGGTCGACACCTAAAGTCTTCCGTGCGATCTCGTTCAATCCCACGAAGTCGCCTTCGAGGTGAATCGTTACTTGCACGTACGTCATAGCTCCTCCACGTACCAACTCCTTTGCGGACGACGACGACTCGAGTTCATAGAATGGGCCGAGTTGTTCGCCGTTTGCGAGAGGCCCATCGTTATACGAATTTACAACATCGCCACTAAAAGGTTTCTTTTGGATCTCCCACTTGGAATTCACGTATAGCCCGTTGTCTTGCACGGGAAAGAGGATAAAACTTAGAATTCGTCGGCTGGCGTCGTAGCTGGCTGCCATGGGTTTGGCAATGGATGGCGGTAATCCAATCTTGCTCCTAAACTTACCGTCGCAGGTAAATAACAGTACGCTGTCGCGGACGCGCAATCGCTCCGAAGGAATCTCGCCGAAGTAGTTGCTGTTGATCTTGGAACGGGCGCTGTCGCCTGGGTGGAAAGGAATGATCACGGTGGTGCTGTCCGACGGTGTCATCATTCCCAACAGCCAAACGGAGATCAAGCCCGTTTCTTTTTTCCAATCGGCACCACCTTTGTTTTCGACGCGGTTCAGCGTTTCGTAGCTCACCGCTTGTATGCCTTGCGGGATCTTGGTGCCGAGGAGCGACTCCATTTCCGCTACGCGCAGCAAGCGAATGCGTCGCTCGATGCCGAGTGTGAAATCCGTGCCGCTGTAGTTCTTGAAATTCGCGTCGGTGCCGACCATGACGTGTGTCGACGTGCGACTTTGAATTTTGTACGGCAGCGTGTCGATGCCGGGAGGTACCTGCCATCGGCTTATTTTGAACGTGTCGCCCGGAGCAAAGTATAAGGAAAATTGACCGCCCTCGGGTCCCAACCAAAATCGCTCTTCGCCACCAACGGGGTTGAACTGCTTGCGTTTCGTTCCAGAGCTCAGCAGGTCGTAGTTGATCCATCCGTAACTGTTTCCGCCGGCGCCGGTCGAAGTTGAAGTCATCACACGTCCTTGCCAGAATGGCGACACGAGTAGCCGTGCTGTACCTGTTTCGTCTTTCAGCTCCACGAAAGTTGAATCATATTTGGCCAGGAACGCCGAGTCATAACCGAAAGAGCCTTTCTCAAACGCTTTCACGGTGGCGACATCTTTCTTGCAACCTGCAAAGAAGCTGAGGGCGGCAATTGCAATAAGGGAAGCGTAAGCTTTCATGCTTCAATAAAACGTGGGAGTCGAAGGTAAATCAAATCCCCATAACATTCTACACAAGATTGTAGGGCCGCAGCGTGGGCTAGTTCTTTTTCGGAACGATGGTGATAACTTTTTCAGCTCGCACGGCGTCGCCATCAGCGGTTACGCCTTCGGCCACGATCCGGTATTGTGTTGGGAGGTCGGCGGCGTAGAATGTGACGAGCGCGGGGTCTTGTCCTTCGCTGAACACTCGGGGATTCCAATAAATGGTAGATCGATAGTCAGCGCGGTCGTCGGATGTCGAGGCGTCGGAGTAATCAGGTGATTCAAATTCGGCTGCTTCGGAATAACCGCGCAATCGAACGGAACGAAGCTTTGCCCGGTTCAGGTCGCTCACTTGTACAGCCTTGTTCGAGCCCATCCTGGTTTTGATCGAGATCACCCCGTTGCCGGCGCGGGCACCGAAAACGGAGGCGGCGGCAAAACGTGAGGCGTCGATGCTTTCTACGTCGTTGACGCTCATCGTCGCAAGCTTTTCGGCTACCGTCTCGTCACTCTGCGCGGTCAGGGGAACGCCATCGATTTCAACCAGGCATTCTTGGATGATGTTGCCAGTGATCGAAGCAAACCCACCCGAGAAGGTCAAGTACCTCAACGGGTTCTGACTTTCAGGATCCTTGAAGTAAAGAATCTGAAGTCCCGGTATCCGTCCGCGCAAAGCGGAAAGTAGATCGACGGCGTTCGTCGCACGCAAGGCGTCGCCATCAATGTGGCTGTCCGACAACACCGACTTCCGCGCCGCAGGCACTCGTTCGATGCGCGTGGCTTCAACACTCACGCCGTCCAACATACGGGCAGAAGTGATCAAATCCACCACGTGGTACTTTGTCGCATCCTCGGTTTGGTACACGTCAACTTGTATCGGGTCCACAGGCCTTACCGGGGGTTGCGGGTCGTCGGTGGGGAGCACCTCAAGTTGTCCCAACTTGCGCTGGATGGTCTTCACATCGATGAGCAACTCGGTTGAATCCATCACCTGAAGTTGAGCATAAAACTCACCGGTTTCGTTGGTGGGAATTCCAAACACGTCGCTGTGATTGGTTTGGTAAACGGTGAGAACACTCTGTGCGGGATTCTTCTTCTTTCCGATCGTCACCTTTCCCTTAAAGTCTATTCCCATTTGGATGGTGTGGGGCGCAACCTTCATCGAGGTATCGGGGAGCAGCTCGGAAGGGATGGCAAAACTATTTAGAATGGTCTTTTCATTTTTTGGAATGGCGGCTTCTTCCAAATCTGTAACGGTGATGCACCAATTGGTCGAGACCGGATTGCCGTATATGTCTTTAGCTTCCAGCGACAAGTCGATTTTTTCCCTGGCCGGGTACTCTTCTTTATCCGACTGTACCGACGCGTTGTGGGCAGCAACGGGAACGGCGGCGGATCGTGCGCGTTGGTCCCGCGCCATGATCTTGATCGGTTTTTCAAAGACTAAGTCTGGATGGTAGTTGAGCATCCATCGTGTGTAGGTGCGGAGCACGTAGTCACCCGGTTCCATCGTGCGCGGAATGGAAAAGTCGCCCACGGACGAACCTCGGTCGATCGGGTAGATTTTGTCCTGCACCACGCGTCCGTTCACATCGACGAGTTCAGCGTGGAGCACACGGCTAAGGGAGTCGCGATACACTGGTACCATGTAATTGACGAACGTCTTAAAGAAGATTGCTTCCGAAGGATAGTAGTACGGCTTGTCGGTGATGGTGTAAGTCTTCTCGACGAGAGCCGCGAGCTTGCTGAATACTTTTCTTTTGACGGTGGTGGAAGGCACTGGGGCATCAGGGACAAAATCGAGTGGGAGCAGCTCAGCAATGCGCGGATCACTCATTGCACCCGCGACGGTCACCCGGTTGGGTTGGATGATGATCCCCTCGCTCGTCGCCTCGAAAGGTCGCGAAGTCTCAATCCAACTGACGGGATGCGACACGTTTCGATAGACCTTGGGTGGAATAACTTTATTGACAAAGTGCACTTCGACGCGAGTCGGCATTGTCAACCTACTTTGATTCGGGACTTCCGTGGGTATGGCAATACCTTTGGAGATGATGCCCACCAACACCACGTTCAAGTTTTCCAAAAAGTTGCTTTTGCGAACTACGTCGTTGCCCGACGACTTGTCGAGGTAGAGCTGAAATCCTTCCTCTTCGGCGCGACCTTCCACGATCGCTGTCATCAGGTGTCGAAGAGAGCCTTGGTATACCTCTTGTCGGCGCTTATGCCACATGACGTTGAGTGCGGAGTCGAGGGTTTGGGCTTCGGTAAATTGAAAAGTTCCGTTGATCAAATATGTTCCGGCATCTGAGACGAAGTCTTTCAATTGACAGGTGATGGAATAACCGAGACCCGGGTTTTCAATTTGGAGCGGGAGTGAGGCCGTTGCCTTAAGGGCCCCGCTCGCGTCTTGAGTGAGCTCTAGGACCCACGGATTGGAAATCGTACACTGGCGCGTGTAGGGACTGATACCAAAAAACTGGGTTTTAAATTTTTCGTATAGGGCAAGCCACCGGCTGTCCTTCTTGCCTTTCACGAGCACTTCCTTCAGGTCCGTGACGGATGGTTGCAGTTTGATCGACAGGGTAAGGGGAATGCTGTCGTTCACATTGACTTTCGTTTGAAAGGCCTGGTAGCCGATGTAGGAAACCACCAAGTCATACACGCCGGGCTTAACTGGATGAAGCTTGAACTCGCCCTTGTCATTTGTGGACGTGCCAATGGTCGTTTGGTTGAGGTAGACGGTTGCGTAGGGAAGAGCCTTAAATGTCTTCGAATCGATGACGCGCCCGTTGATCGTTCCTTGTCCAAAGACAACGACAGGTAGAAAGGCTAGAAGTATGAGAATAAACTTCATCAAGGAATTTAGTAAAAGCTCCGATAATCTTATGCGTGCCTTTTGTATTCGGGGCAAAAATCCATACGTCTACAAACGCTTATATCCGGATCACACACGACTTCGGTCTCTTGGTGACCACATCTTTGTTCCATCGCATGACGATGACACCAAAAACCAAACGTGGGGGCAAACCATGTTCAACAAAATTACGCGTTTACAATTATGAAAAGTCTGAGAAACAGCGTCACACTCATCGGCCGCCTAGGAAAAGATCCGGAGGTAAAGACGTTCGGAGGAAACAAGAAGGCGGCCTTTACAATCGCGACGACCGATGCCTACAAGAACCAGAAGGGCGAGAAGGTGCACGACACCCAGTGGCACAACATCGTGATCTGGGGAAAGCTAGCAGGCGTCGCAGAGAAGTACCTCGAGAAAGGCCAGGAAGTGGTACTCGAAGGGAAGCTCGTGCATCGAGCGTATGAAACGGCCGGTGGCGAAAAACGATTTATCACCGAGGTCAATGTGAATGACCTAGTCATGGTCGGTGGTAACAAGAAAGGCCAACCGTAACGTGATCCTTGATCCCGCCATCAGGGGTAAGGTATTCTGCCGGGTGATGTGTTTGGCAGGAGCAGACGGACGTATACACGGGCCGTGATGCCACCTGGCCAACAAGCTATCTCGATGGCCAGTCCAACTTGTCGCCAAACCGAGTGTGGGCTGCGCCATCGTAGATAGTGATTTCTCCGTTGTTCGCTTGAATTCCGGAAAAGAAACATTTGATAACATCGAACATTTTAATCTAACTTTCCCGTTTACCACGAAAGACATGGTCGGTAGGGCAGGAAAAATGGATTGAAGATGAGCTTTGTTTATCCCGCGTTTCTTTGGGCGCTGACCGCCCTTTCCATCCCGATCATCATCCACCTGTTCAATTTCAGGAAGACGACACGTGTCTACTTTTCCAATACCCGGCTCCTGCGGCAGGTGAAACAAGAGACCACCCAAAAAAGAAAGTTAAAGCAATACCTCGTGCTCGCATCGAGACTCCTGTTGCTCTTATTCTTAGTGATGGCTTTTGCCCAGCCTTTCATTCCGGCCGAAGAACAACTCAGTTCAGGTAAAAACAAGATTATTTACCTCGACAACTCCTATAGCATGATGCTCCCCGTCGAAGACAAGCTGCGTGCCTACGACGCGGCTAGCACCTTCGTTCAGGAGATCGTGGAAGTGTTCCCCGCCGATACGCGATACCAGTTGATCACGAACGACTTCGCTCCCTACTCGAATACCTACAAGACGAAATCGGAAGTGCTCGACTTATTGGCTCAAATTCGACTTTCACCAATCACGCGACAAGCAAAAGAGATCGCGGGTCGGATGCAGAACTTTACCGATGAGGTGTTCTGGATTTCCGACTTTCAAAAATCAACGTGGGGCGACGACCAGTTTGCCTTCGATACCTTACGGCAATGGCACCTCGTGCCAGTAGAGCCAACGGGTACCTCGAATGTGTTTGTCGACTCGCTTTGGCTCGACAACCCGTTTGTTGTTCGGGGTGAAAAGAACACGATCCGCGTTCGCCTTCAGAACAATGGTGCCCGCGCCATCGAAGGTTTGAATGTGAAACTGACGATCAACGGGGTTCGTGAAGCCTCCACATCGGCGACCATCGCGCCGGATTCAAGGGCAGAAATTTCCTTTGATGTGTCGACCGGTCTGGCGGGGCTGAATAGCGGGACGATCAGTTTCAACGACTTCCCCGGTACGTTCGACAATGACTTTTACTTCACCCTGAACTATTCGCGTCCGTTGCGCGTGATGGAAATCAAACAAGGTAGTGGCGCGTCGTTCGTGGAACGTGTTTTTGGAAACCGCCAACTGTTCCAGTTTGCCTCGTTCCCCTCGTCGAATGTTGACTACAGCCGAATTTCCCAGTCCGACTTGGTGGTCGTCAACGGGCTTGATGTCATCGACACCGGACTCGCCGCTTCGTTATCGGCATTCCGACAATCGAAAGGTGCTATCCTCTTCATTCCAGGTACGAAGCCCAACATCGCTTCGTACGCCTCCACACTTGGGTTGAACTTGAAATGGACTGACGTGGGGGCACCAGAGGAACTCGACAAACCTGACTATTCCAATCCCTTGTTCGAAAACATCTTCGAAGAACGCAGCACACAGTTGTCGATGCCCAGGGCGAAGAAGAACTTAGATTGGGGACAAGACCGCTCGGCGATTCTCAAGTTTAGGAGTGGAGCACCGTTCCTGTCGCAGTTTAACCAATTGTTTGTGATGGCCTCGCCACTCGACCGGGCTTCGACCGACTTCTATCAGCACGCGTTGTTCGTGCCCGTCATGTATCGAGTTGCCGCATCGGGCCGCAAGAGTGAATCGCAGCTTTACTATTATCTCACCGAAAACCTAGTGACGGTGCGCGCCGATAGCGTGTTTGGCGAAGAACCCGTCCGCTTGGTCGGCAATCAAGAGTTGATCCCGCCGCAGCGTAAGGACATCGACCGTGTCATCATGGAGTTACCCAAGTTTTCGATGGATGCAGGCTTTTACTATGCCTTATTTAAAAAGGATACGCTCGACGAGGTGGCCTTTAACCTCACCCGCGACGAATCTCGATTGGCCCATGACACTCCCGCTGAGCTAGAAACCAAGTTTGGCAGCAAGCATGTGTCGGTATTTGCCGCCACCTCGGCTTCGGCCCTCGCCACCGATATCCGCGAGCGGTATATGGGCACGCCCCTGTGGAAATATGCGCTCGTATTGGCACTGGTGTTCCTATTGGCGGAAGTTTTGTTGATCCGGTTTTTGAAGTAACTTTGACCCGCGAAAAGTGACTTAAACCACTGCTGCCTCTTGAAGCTACTGATCCAATCCGCCAAGATCCTTTGCCCAGCTTCCTCCTTTCATCAAAAGAAAAAGAACGTATTAATCCAGAACGGCCGAATTCTTGAGATCGGCGACAAGAACTACAGTGCCGACAAGGTGATCGACGCCGACGGCATGTTCCTGTCGACAGGATGGTTCGACCTCGGTTGTTTCGTGGGAGACCCCGGCTTGGAGCATAAGGAAGAACTCGCCTCGCTCGCGAAGGCGGCCCAGGCGGGAGGTTTTACCGGCGTTGCCGTGCTGCCCAACACACACCCATCCATCCAGTCAAAAAATGAGGTGAGTTACGTGCTTGCGGGAAACGAGTCGCGGCTGGTACAAGTATACCCCATGGCTGCCGTCACGAAGAATTGCAAAGGCGAGGAACTGACGGAGATGATCGATCTCCACGAAGCTGGTGCAATCGCATTTACCGACGGCCTGCACGCATTGTGGCACACCGATGTGTTTCTCAAAGCGCTTCAATACCTCCAGAAGTTTGGTGGCGTGTTGATCGACCACCCCGAAGACATTTGGTTGAACAAGTTTGGCCAGATGCACGAAGGAGTTAACAGTACCACGCTTGGGTTAAAGGGCATGCCCCGCATCGCCGAAGAAGTTGCGGTGGGTCGCAACCTTGACTTGCTCAGCTACGCCGGCGGCAAGCTTCACTTCGCTAAGTTATCGACGGCGAAGGCCATTGACCTTGTTCGGGCCGCGAAGAAAAAAGGGCTACAAGTGACGTGCGACGTGACCGGGTATCAACCGATCCTCGATGACAGCGTTTTGGTGGATTTCGATACCAACTACAAAGTGAATCCACCGCTGCGGGAGAAGCCCGACACCGACGCGCTGCTGAAGGGTCTAAAAGACGGCACGATAGACATTCTTTGTTCGGGGCACTTACCCCACGACGACGAGAGTAAATTCTTGGAGTTTGATCAGGCCGAGTTTGGTATGATCAACCTGCAAACTTTCGCCTCTCAACTGGCGACGTTAAGTGAGGACGTCGAACTGGAAGAATTGATTCTTAAGATTACCGATCACCCCCGACAACTCCTCGGGCTTGAGCTTCCGACGATAGAGGTGGAGGCCAAAGCCAACCTGACCTTGTTCGACGCAAAACGCGAATGGACCTTCCAGCCTGACGACAATTTCTCGAAGGCGAAAAACTCCCCTTGGTTGGGACACACGCTGATCGGTAAGGCTACCGGCGTCGTGAACAACAACCGCCACTGGTTCGATTTATAAGTCATGAAAAATTGGGCTCCTCAGTATCGACTTCCGGTTTTGTACGGAATCTATGCCAGTTTGGTGGGGGCAGGGCTTGCGGCGGCTCTCTATTATATTGGAATCCACCCGATGCTGGTGTTCTTGGTGCTGGATTTTCGCATCGCACTGTTTGCGGTCTTCATGGTTTTCCTGCTTCGCAACCTGCGAGAAGGCTATTTCAATGGAATCTTGATGATGCCGCAAGCCATCGCGGCGTCGGGTTTGTTCTTGGCGGTGTATGCCGTGCTGGCGTCGTTGCTACTGTGGCTTTTTGGAATAATTGTACCGGGGTTTGTAATGGAATACATCACTTTGGCTACTAACCAGCTGAAGCAGATGCCCAAGGAAGCGATCGAACAAATAGGGCAGAAGACTTATGAAGAGAGCATTGTCCGCATGCCGGGCACAAAAGCTTTCGACATAGCCTTACTGTACTTCGTTCAATGCTTCGGTTTGGGCTTTTTCATTAGCTTAATAATATCAGTAATTTTAAGACGGCAACCCCAAAACTAATCGAGATGGAAACAACGATTGATTCCCCTACCCCCTCAGAACAACCTGTATGGTATAAGGATGCTATGAAGAACGGCGCCATGCTAGGCGCGATTCACATCGTCATATTTTTGACCCTGTATTACACTGCTACCGATGCGCTCGCGGGATTCTATTACCTAGGCGTGGTCATGTTGTTGAACTTCGCGTTCATGATCTACACGGGCAACCAATGGCGCAATGAGATTGGCGGTTTCATGGGCTTTGGGGCTGCCTTTTCCCACGCGTTTGTGCTATTGTTCACCAACGGCGTGATCAATGCGTTGTTTGTCATGCTCTTTGGTTTGATTCAATCCGATTTCGTCGACACGATGGTGCAGATACAGCTGGATTCACAATTGTATTGGGCGGAACGATTTGGGGCGCCTGAAGATGCGTTGGAAAAAATGCGCACCGACTTCAAACCCGAGGACATCGCTAAGCGGTACGGTCCCATGGGGCAACTGTTCGGAATCGGTATCGTTTCAATCTTCTACGCCATCGGCGCCACCATTACAGGGTTCATCACCCGTAAGGAACGGCCGCTCGACATGTAATTCTATCGTCACTTGAATATTTCGGTTGTTATCCCTGCTAAAGACGAAGAGGAATCCATTCCGGAACTCGTTCAGTGGATCGCGCGGGTGATGCAAGCCCACGCGTTTTCGTACGAGGTCATCTTCATCGACGACGGGAGCGACGACCACACGTGGGAACGCATCGTAGAAGCAGGTCACGCCAACCCAGCCGTGAAGGGCATTCGCTTTAACCGCAACTTCGGCAAAGCTGCTGCCCTTCAAACCGGCTTTCGCGCCGCACAAGGCGACGTGGTCATCACCATGGACTCCGATCTGCAAGACAGCCCCGAGGAAATCCCCGAACTGTATCGGATGATTACCGTCGATGGTTTTCAACTAGTTTCCGGTTGGAAAAAGAAACGTCACGACCCCATCGCGAAAACACTGCCTTCAAAGTTCTTCAACTTCGTCACCAGGGTGATTTCTGGCATCAAGCTCCACGACTTCAACTGTGGACTTAAAGCCTACAAGAAAGTAGTCGTGAAGAACGTCACGCTATACGGCGAAATGCACCGGTACATTCCCTTGATTGCGAAGTGGGCAGGCTTCAAAAAAATCGGGGAGAAAGTAGTCGAACACCGAGAAAGGAAGTATGGTCACAGCAAGTTTGGACTCGAGCGTCTCATGCGTGGATTCCTCGACTTGCTCACTATTACCTTCGTAGGCCGCTTTGCGCGTCGTCCGATGCACTTCTTCGGAACTTGGGGCGCTCTCTCGTTTATCCTGGGATTTGTTCTCACGCTTAAGATTCTCTGGGAGAAAATCGACGCAACTTGGTTCACCAAGGTGGCGCTCAAGCGCGACGTCACCGACCAACCTGCGTTCTACCTAGCACTCATTTTCGTGGTCATCGGCGTTCAATTGTTCCTCACGGGATTCCTAGCTGAACTCATCGCCCGCCAATCCATCAGCAAACGCGATTACTTGGTGATCGAGACGTTTGGAATGGAAGGGTAGGAGGTGGTTGATGGTTGATGGTTGGTGGTTGATGGTTGGTAGTGCCTCACGAAGAAGTTAGGTGCAAGCTAGTCACAGCCCGCGCTGACACTTTCCATTTCAACTCAAGTCCTAACACCATCAGGTACACGAAACTTTTCACAACCACCATCCACTATCAACCATCAACCACCAACTATCATCCAATCACCAAATCCTAATCCTCTCTTCCGGCTTCTTATACAGTTTGTCGCCGGGTTTGATGTTAAACGCGTCGTACCAAGCATCCATGTTGACGGGGGCTCCGATGGTTCGGAATTCCGAAGGTGAGTGCGGGTCCGTCACGATTAGTTGAGCTTTCGTATCGGCGAGTGTATTGCTACGCCAGATTTGTGCCCACGAGAGGAAGAACCTTTGATCGGGTGTGAAGCCATCGATCTTCTTCTTAGACTTCCACTGGGCGGTCATCTTGAATGCTTCGTATGCGGCGTTAAGTCCGCCGAGGTCGCCGATGTTTTCACCCAATGTTAGTTTGCCGTTGACGTGGACGGTGTCGAGTACGGTGTAGGCATCGTACTGTTCTTGCAGTTTCTTAGCGCGCTCTTTGAAGCGGGCGAGGTCGTCTTCTGTCCACCAGTTGCGGAGCGTACCGTCTTTATCGTACTGACTTCCCGAGTCGTCGAAGCCGTGCGAGATCTCGTGACCGATCACGGCACCGATCGCACCGTAGTTGAACGCGTCGTCGGCGTCGGGATGGAAGAAGGGGAACTGTAGAATGCCGGCCGGGAACACGATCTCGTTGTTGACGGGGCTATAGTAGGCATTTACGGTAGGAGGTGTCATGCCAAAGCGTGTCTTGTCGACGGGCTTCCCGAGTTGTGCCACCATTTCACCATAGCTCCACTTGTTTGCGTTGCGGACGTTTTCGAAGAAGGCGTTGCGGGAGATGGTGAGGCCGTCGTAAGTGCGCCACTTGGGCGGATAGCCGATCTTCGGGGTAAAGCCGGCGAGTTTATCGAGCGCTTTGACCTTCGTGGCCTCGCTCATCCATTCCAAGTTCTTGATGCGGATTTCGTATGCCTTGATCAGGTTCTTGATCATTTCGTCCATGCGCGCTTTCGCAGCTGGCGTAAAATGTTTTTCTACGTAGAGTTGACCTAACAAGTCGCCGATGGTGTTGTCTGTCAATTGCGACATACGTTGCCACCGAGGTGTCATAACCTTTTGTCCCGACAACGCTTGGGCGTAAGCGAAGTTGGCGCTCACGAACGCGTTGTTCAGGAGAGGTGCTGCGGAACGGAGCACGTTCCATTGGAGATACGTTTGCCAGTCGGTCATCGGCACGCGGGTGAGCAAGCTGTCGGCTGTGGCGAAGAACTTGGGCGAGTTGACCAGCACGCTGTCTTGAGGTGTGGCAACGCCTAACTTGGTGAGCGTGGTAGTCCAATGGAAACTCGGCGTCTTCTTGTTCAAATCGTCGAGGGCGAACTTATTGTAAGTCTTGTACGGGTCGCGCATTTCGACGCGACTCATTTGGGCGGCGGCGAGTTTTTTCTCCAGTTCGAACACGGCTTTCGCCCGTTGTTGCGCGCTGGCTTCCGATTCGCCGGCCAACACGAACAACTTTGTCACGTAGGCGTCGAAAGCGGCTTGAATTTTTTTCGTGCGCGGGTCCGACTTCAGGTAGTAGTCACGGTCGGGCATCGACGTTCCACCCTGCGACAGTAGAACGGCCATCACGGTGGGATGCTTGCGATCCTGCCCGATAAAGAAGCCGAACAAAGGTGTGGCGATCGCGTTCGTTCGTTGATAGACGATTTCGTCGATCAGTTGGTCGACCGTGTTCACGCGGGCCGCGCGTTGATAGTCGCCCGCGATCGGTGAGAACCCGGCTTTTTCCACCGCCAGGCTATCCATGCCGGAAGCATAGAAATCGCCAACACGGCGTTTCACGGAGCCATCTGCGGCCGTCTTGTCGGCTGCGGCGGCTACCAAGATTTCACGCACGGCCTTCACGTTGAAGTCGCGCAAGATGGTGAAGCTACCCCACCGCGTTTCTTTCGGCGGTACGGGATTTTTTTGGAGCCAGGTGCCGCCGGCATATTGCATGAAGTCGTCGCCGGGTTTAACGGTGAGGTCCATGTTTGCGGGGTCGATCACCTTGGCTTTCGATGTCTCCCGCTGGGCGTAGGCCGCCGTAGTTGCGAATAGGGCAAAGCCTATTGCAAGAGAGTGTAACAATCTTGATTTCATGGGATTGAAGTCTTAATCCGGCAAAATAGAGGGTTTCCGGAGAGGGTCGCGCGTAATTTACGCGAGTGGAAACCCGTGTTTAACGCTTTCGAAATGGGGCGCCGTGCGCGTGAATTTGTGTCCCGTAGAAGGTGACGATTGTCGGGACTAGCGCGGGATCATTACCGTGTACCCGATGCCTGGTTCGCGGCTAAAGCTGATGGTCAGCCTCTCCCTTTCGACAGTGGAGATCACGCCCACATACTCGCGGTAGATTTTGGGTGTGAAGTTGACCTGTTTGTCGTCGGCAGCCATGGACCACGTGCCTTCTTCGAGGATTTCGCTTTCCTTGGGATCGCATTTCACCGTGCTTTCCACCTGGTACGTTCCATCCATGTTGAACACATAGGCATCGTCGCGGAAGCACGCCATCACCACGTTCGGTTGGTTCCACAGATCGACGGGTGGTACCGTGTTCGTCATCTTAAAAGATACGATCCAGCCTTGCTCGTGTAGGGTGAGCACCTCGCGGGCGGAAAGCGGAGGTTCGTCGTGGTCTTGGCACGACACGAACGCGAGCAATATGATGACGGCGAGTCTGATTTTTGAGCGATCGTTGGTAGACACTGAGATCACTGGTCGTCACGCCTAACGTCTAACGAGATAACGCCTAACGACATAACGATTTTAATGATCTAGCGCCTAACGTTTTGATACAAGTTCGGATCTGCCTTCAACATGGGAAACTCTCTCTGGTGCCAATAAGGATACACGGGTAACTGTGCGCTGGCATCGTCGAGGCGACGGACTTGGTCGAGGGTGAGACTCCAGCCCGTGGCGCCTAGATTTTGTTTCAGTTGCGCCTCGTCGCGGGCGCCGAAGATGATGGAGTCGACGGTGGGCCTTTGAAGCAACCAGTTGAGGGCTACTTGAGCGATCGACTTGCCCATTTCTTGCGCGAGTTGGTCCAGCACGTCCACGATCCGGTAGAGACGTTCGTTGTCGACGGCGCCGGCGGGAACGGGGCTACCACCTTGGGCTACGCGCGCGTTGGGTATGGGTTGGTTGCGGCGGTACTTGCCGGTGAGGAGCCCGCTTGCGAGTGGACTCCACACGATGGTGCCCACTTTTTGGTCGATGCCGAGTGGCATGAGTTCCCACTCGAAGTCACGGTTGATGAGAGAATAGTAGGCTTGGTGGGCGACGTACTTCGACCAGCCGTAGCGTTCCGAGATCGAGAGAGATTTCATCAGGTGCCACCCCGAGAAATTCGAGCATGCGAGGTAGCGAACTTTTCCGGATTGCACGAGCGTATTGAGAGCACTGAGTGTTTCGTCGATGGGCGTGTTGGCATCGAAGCCGTGCATGTGGTAGATGTCGATATGGTCGACGCCCATCCGACGCAGGCTTCCTTCGCACGACTTGATGATATTGAAACGCGAAGAGCCGTAGTCGTTCACCTCGTCCGACATCGGGAAGGTAGTCTTGGTGGAGATGAGCACCCGGTTTCGGATGCCGGCGATCGCCTTACCGAAGATTTCTTCGGAGAGACCTTTGGAGTAGACGTTCGCGGTATCGAAGAGGTTGACGCCCGCGTCGAGGCACAGGTGTACGAGGCGGGTGGCCTCCTTCACATCGGTGCTGCCCCACGCCTTGAAAAACTCTGTGCCGCCGCCGAAGGTGCCAGTTCCAAAGCTTAAGACCGGTACACGAAGGCCAGAGTTTCCGAGTTGACGGTATTCCATGGTTGGGGATTGAAGTTGAAGATCCTAAATTCTGAATCTCCAACTTCTTTTCCTACACATGTCACCTAGGTATGTAGATTGAGTGGTCGGAACCAATGTGTTGACTTGAGCGAAGGGAAAGTTCCTTGCTGGAAACCGACTTCAAAGCCCAGGAGAACGAGGCGCTTGATGGAAGTGGGGGGTCGGGCACAAAGTTAACCAGCAATCCGTCGGTGCCCAGGTACCACTGGCCAGTTTCGTTTGGTTCATTGTTGCAACTGTTCAATGCCAAGACCTCGTATCTCCCGTCGGCATAGAACACATACGCATCATCTAACGCGCAACCCGGCCCACCCAGTTCGGCTATAGCGTCGACCCAACGATTTTCGCGCCATGAGAGGATGGACTTGAGTACCCAACCATTGGGGTGAAGGGTCAAGGTTTCGGCGGTGGTCAGCGTCGGTTCTGGCTCAGAACGGTTGCAGGAGCAAGCAAACGCTAAAACAACAAACATGGCAACTGCAAGTCTTTTCATCGCGGTAGTGTTGGATGAGCAAAACTCGCTCGCCACCATGAAATGCGGCTCACGCGAACCAATGTATATTTAGAATCTTCCTTTTCGAAGATTGGGGGAGTAGATGGGAATAGCCTATTTCTTCCCCTTGGCGGTCTTGGCGGCGAGTTTTGCCTTGTTTTCCGCGAGCCGAAACTTGACAATGTCGGCGATGAGTTTCTTTGGGAG